>CAKOXP010000028.1 GCA_934130175.1 uncultured Bacilli bacterium | reverse complement strand
CTCATTAAAATATTGTATCTTTTAGAGCATTCAATACTGACCGAAAGAAGATGATTTGTTAATTCATTTTTCATCAATAATGACACATATAATCCTTTTTTATGATTTTTAATATAATCTAACCTTAAATATCCATACTTATTAATTTGTTTATAATCGTGTTTTTTAATTGTTAAATTTGGTAATAAATAATCTCCAACTTTTGTATATTCAATATTCATAATTTAATCAATTCCTTTCTAATTTTCTAATATTGTATTTGTTTTACAACTTACAATTTCATATCTATCTTTAATATTTTCTTTTGATATTGGAAAGTTATTTGTATTAGTAAGTGCTACAAATCTTATAATTTTTTCATCATCTTTTGGTTGATATTCTAAAATAACTTCATTAGTTTCATTATCAATTGTTTCATACATTTCATAAAAAGATGTTTCAAAATGTTCATTCATTTTAGTTAAATATTTATTTAATTCATCTTCAGTCATTCTACCACCTTTGATACATTCTTCATTATCACCAATCATAACAGGTACTGCAACATCAAAAATTCCTGCATTGTAAAATTTTAATAATTCTTTAATAAATCCATTTCTGAAATTAATTTTTTCAAGAATTAAATTACCTTTACTATCTTTTTTAATCTCAATAGTATCAATAAATTTTGATATAAATTCTTGTTTTTCTGACTTGTCCATATCATTCCATTTTGATTTTAATAATGAATTTAAGGTATCAAGTCTTATCATTTTTTCTCTTTCTAAGTCTCTTTCTGCGAGTAATTCGTGTGGAGAGTAGTTAAAATTTTCTAAGTTAATTAGTTCTAGCTTTTTACTTTCTAAATTAGCAAGTTTATCTTCAATTAGTTTATAATCTTCTTTAAAATCTTCCATTTCAACAATGCCTTTAATATATGCTTGTTTAATTCTATCTCTTTGTTTTTCTAAATTTCTTATCTCTTTATCAATAGTAGTTGTATCAATTTTATTATTTTTATCTTCTAAAATAGGTAAGAAGAATTTTTTAACAGCCATATCGTATTCCAATAAATCATAGATAAAACTTTCTAATAATTCTTCTACATGATTTTCATTAAAGTTAACATGGCAATGCTCACAAGTGTAGTACATATATTTTCTTTTAGTACCACCAGAACCTTTACATTTCATAATACGACCACAACTAGGACATTTAAGTCTTTGAAAAAAGGTATAAATTCTATCTCTTGTATAAGTTCTTTGATTTCTTTCTTTTTGTTTTTGACATTCTTCCCATTTAGCACGAGATATGATAGGTTCAACAACATTCATATAGGTAATAGGTTCTAAATTTTCTTGTTTACCAATTCGTTTATATTGTTCATAATCTCCCATATAGATTTTATTATCGATTATTTTTTGAATTGTTGTATCTCTCCATTTCTTTTTAGGATAGATATTATTTTCTTTAAAATAGTTAGTAATTTGTTGAAAACTTTTTCCTTCTAAATACATATCAAATATTTTTTCTACATATGGACGAGTTGCATTATCAACAATCATTTTCTTATCTTCTGATTTAGTATATCCAAAAGGTCTTTGTCCTGGAATATGACCTGATTTAATAGCACCATTTAATCCAAATTTAGTTCTTTCCGATACAATTTCAATTTCTAATTGAGATAAAACAGTAAGCATTCTTACAAAGAATCTTCCATTAGCAGTAGAGGTATTAACATCATCTCTATCACATAGTAGAAAGCAGTTATATTGTTCTAAAACTGATATTAATTCTTCTAAATCACGAACTGAACGAGTTATTCTATCTAATTTATAAGCAACAATATAATTAATTTTTCCTTCTTTCATATCTTGTAACATTTCTTGAAATTGTGGTCTATGTTCCATATCTTTAGCAGATATACCAGCATCCTTATAGACCTTATAAACTTCCAAATCCTTAAAACTACATAATTGTAATAACTTTTCTTTTTGCTCTCCTAAACTAAATCCCTCCCTTGCTTGATCTTCAGTTGATACACGAATATAAATTCCTGCGATTTTCCTTTCATTATCCATAATTATCATTCTCCTTTCTCTTAGGGTAGTGAAAGGCACCAAAAAAGGTGTCACATTACAAGGACACCTTTGATTTAATTGATTATTACACACCAAAAATAATCAATATTGTGGGAGTATCTAAACTCTCAATCAATTTAATGCCTTGCAATGTACTCTGATAACTCAGCTAATGGGATTTTATTTTGTAGATTTCCTATATAAAAATATTTCTGTTCATTAAAGAACAAGTATAACTGGTTATTAATTATAACCTTATGAGGTTCAACATATGCTAGATTAGTATGTTCAACAATTCTTAAGCAGCCTTCGTAGATTTTATATTTCTGCTTACTAAATTTGCAAGACCAATCGATTTTGGTTTTGAGTTCATCACTCATATTGATTTTCTTCTTAATTATTTTAATCATATCACATCACACCTTTCTTTGCAATAACGCACAAAAAAATCAACTATTACTAGTTGATTTAATCATTAACGTCACATTGGTGCGACGATTTTATCTTATGGAGCTGTTTAAATACATCTTACGAACTCGCTCTCTTTCTATATATGATTATACATCATTTTTCCTTAAATAACAATTTTAATAATTAAAATGTCAATTTCTATGATATAATTATATATAGAAGTAAAAGACTAAAGATAATTAGTTTGTTAGGAGGATTGATTATGAAAAAAAGTTTAAAAATTACTTTAATAATTATTGGTGTTTTTGTAGGATTAATAATCTTGGATACAACCCAAGCTATAGTATTTAATAATAGTCCTATTATAAGAATAACAAAAACTTATTCAAACTCTCATAAAAAACATATAGGAGTTTTCGTAGAAACTGATATCTATGACGGTGTAACACAAACAACTCGCTTTAAATGGGAAACTCATACTTTGCCTATAATAGATAATACTGATAACCTAAAAGATACTTATAAGAAAGTAAGTGATTATTTTGGAAGTGAAACTACTGATCATAGTAATTTAGGTTCTTGCTCACTAGATGAAAGTAATAATGTTGTTGTCGTTACTCTCATAGATAATAGTAAAACAAAACAGGAAGAGTTTATAAAAAATGCTAATATAAATCCAAAATATGTCAAATTTGAACAAGGTGGTCCTTATACAACATCAGCGTTTGATTTTTATATAACAAAACCAGAAAGTCACACTGATATTAGATTTAATGATTATTATACTACTAATGATCGTACAATTTATTTGGCAGGAAATATTGGAGAGCTTTATATTAAAGATCAAGATAAAGATATTACTTTGAAAACTTATCTTTCAACTGCATTTCAAACACTTGATGATGGTATAAAACATATTACTGATAAATTAGAGTTAAAAGCCACATTGAAAGATGGAGGAACAAAAATTTACAAATCTAAAAATAAAGATATAACTATGATAGTATGTAATACTACTAAAAATGATAAAAATATATTAATTGGTGATTATTCTATGGAATATACCGAAGGAGATTGTAATAATTAATAAATTATAATTTATCAATGAGACTAGTTTGAAAT
>CAKOXP010000027.1 GCA_934130175.1 uncultured Bacilli bacterium | reverse complement strand
GCGCTCGTAGCTCAGTTGGATAGAGCGTTTGGCTACGAACCAAAAGGTCAGGGGTTCGAATCCCTTCGAGCGCACCATTTTCGAGAAGTGGCTCAACTTGGTAGAGCACGTGGTTTGGGACCATGAGGTTGCAGGTTCAAATCCTGTCTTCTCGACCATTTTGTAATAAAAAAATCTTGGTATAAAATCCAAGATTTTTTATATTTCATTAAACAATAATTGTAAGTCCATTTCATCTATACCGAATTCTGTACCGTGATCGTGTATTTGGCCTTTCCTCTTTCCTGATTTAAATACGCCTATACGAAAAGTTATGGAAATCTTTCCATTTTCAATTAATTTTAAGAATACGAAGAAACTTTTTAATTGAAAATACCTATCATTTTTATATTTTACATATAATTGTGAATGTGAATAATATGTATCTATCGTAACATAACATAGATACTTTAGTTTTCTTTCTAATTTTTCTTTTAATAAGGAAAAGGACCAACTAGTATTCTTATCAATAATATTTAGATTTTTATCACAAATTAACAGTTCTATTTTTTCTTCTTCATAATTAACATTTAATGAAAAATATATTCCATTATATATATAAGTATATTTCTTGCAAAAAACGCTTTTATTTAAAACTTTATATGTACTATTTTTTCTTTCTGGATATCCATACATTTTATGCAGTCTTTTTATTTCAAATAGATAACTATCTGGTGTAGCACTAAACAAGGTAATCGTTTTATGAAAAATGGATTTTTTTGTTTTTATTTCTATATTATTATAATCTGGAATTTCAAAGTCACCAGAGTTTATATTTAGCATTCTTTCTAATTTTAATCCAGCATCACCATAATTACTATGACCACAAGGTATCCATCCTTTTTCTTTGATTATCTTTATTCTTTCTTTGAGTTCATTTATATATAACATTTTTCAACTTTCTCCCTTCAATATTATTATAGTGGGCTCATTACATTTTTTCTTAAAATTCTTTTTTTTTATTGTTCTTCATGTTATAATCTATATTAGAGTAAGAAGGTGTATGAAATGTTAGGAAGTATTTCTGAAATAATTGATAATCAGGCGTTTGTTAAGTTGGCTGTTGATATTAATAGTCAATCAAATTTAATAAATCTACATGTTATTTTTGAAGATGGAGTTAAGAAAATAGTTGGCGAAATTGTAAATGTCAGTCAAACACAATTAACGGTAAATATAGTTGGCGAAATTAAAAATGAAAAATTTTTTCCTGGATTTTCTTCTAAACCATCATTCAAATCAAAGGTAAGGATTATTGCTTTAAATGAATTAGAATTAATACTAGGTAAGCAAACACCAAGCGTCGGTCAAACTTTCTTTGGATTTTCCAATATTTACCAAAACTATAGAATTAATATAAATATCAATGACTTCTTTAGTAATCACTTTGCAATACTAGGAAATAGTGGTTCTGGTAAAAGCTGTACTGTAGCAAGTATTATTCAAAAACTATTTACATCAACACCAACTGCGCCAATTAAGTCTAATATATTTATTTTCGATGCTTTTGGTGAGTATACAAATGCATTTAGTACTCTAAAAAATAAAAATCCTAACTTATCTTACAAAACCTATACAACTAATACGACCTTTGCAGATTCAGATATCGTTAAAATACCAACTTGGCTACTTGATGTTGATGATTTAGCACTTCTTTTAGATGTTACAACTCCAAATCAATTGCCAATTCTAGAAAAAACGCTAAAACTAGTACCAGTATTAACTGGCGAGGAAAGTGAAGTAATTAAATACAAAAATGACATAATAGCACGTGCTATAGAAGATATATTACTAAGTGGTGCAAATTCAACTAAAATAAGGGACCAAGTTATAGCAATTCTTACTAAATTTAATACATCTCAGTTAAATTTGGAATCAGAAATTGTTCAACCAGGATATGTAAGAACTTTGAAACAATGTCTATTCATTGATAAAACAGGAAAATTCCAAGAAATAGAATTAGTTACTGAATTTATAAGAAGTTTCATTCATAAAGAATTTGACCAAGAAGAAAAAAAAGATAGCAAAACTTGTTTTTATAATTTAGCAGATTTAGAAGAAGCATTAGAATTTGCTCTTATTTCTGAAGGAATCTTAAAAAGTGAAAAGGTATATGATAGTGCTAATGTATTGAGTGTTAGACTTCACTCATTAGTCAATAGTAGTAACAGAAAATATTTTGAATATCCAAAATTTGTTGATCGAAATACATATGTTGCAGATTTATTAACCGATAGGCTTACTGGAAATAAATGCCAAATAGTTAATTTTAACATTAACTATGTTGATGATAGGCTAGCTAAGGTAATAACAAAGATTCTTTCAAAAATGCTATTTTCATTAGCTGTTGAAAATGAGAATAGAGGAAGTATACCATTTCATATACTTATAGAGGAAGCACATAGATATGTTCAAAAAGATAAAGATGTTGAAATTTTAGGTTATAACATCTTTGAACGAATTACAAAAGAGGGAAGAAAATACGGAATATTTTTGGGATTGATTACTCAGAGGCCATCAGAACTTTCTGATACAACCATTTCCCAATGTTCTAACTTCGTTATTTTAAGAACGATACATCCAAAAGATTTGGATTACATCAAGAATATGGTACCTAATATTTCTAGCGAAGTAGTGCAACAATTGAAAAGCTTGCAGCCAGGAAATTGTATTGCATTCGGTACGGCATTTAAAGTTCCTATTTCAATGCATGTTGAATTTCCAAATCCTGCACCAAATAGTAACAATGTCGATTTAGCAACTATTTGGTATAGATAAACAAAAAATCATTATTTGTTAATATTTTATCTTTCTCTTTTAATATAAATGTGATACAATATTTTATATTAGATGGAAGATACATAATGTTATATTATATTTTGATTTCTAAGTGATCATGTCTAGTATTCTAATATTTAGAGTAGAATTTAAAAATAATAATTAAAAGTATAAATATATGGAGGAGTTTTTTATGGCATTAGATAAA
This sequence comes from uncultured Bacilli bacterium, assembly GCA_934130175.1. Lineage (GTDB taxonomy): Bacteria > Bacillota_I > Bacilli_A > RF39 > UBA660 > UMGS995. The sequence goes on along the minus strand of CAKOXP010000027.1, from coordinate 5,382 downwards.
CTAAAAAATTTATTCGGTGGAGAAGAAGAGGTTACAGAGACACCAGCAGAGGAGGAATATTATTCTACATCAAGAGAATCATATCAAGATGATAATGGTGCTGCTGGTTCAAAGATGATTTTACTTGAACCACGTGCATATTCTGAATCACAACAAATTGCTGATTATTTAAAATCACGTAATGCAGTCGTTGTTAATTTAAAAAGGGTTACACCAGACCAAGCAAAAAGAATAGTTGACTTTCTAAGTGGTACTTTATATGCGATAGGTGGAGATTTACAAAAACTTGGTGGAGGAATATTCTTATGTACACCAAATAATGTAAATGTAGAAGGAAAAATAAGTGATGAAACTACACCTACTAAATCTTCACGTAATAGTAAAAAGGAAGAAGAAGACGAATTTAATTGGTAATTATAAGTAGTTACTTTATAGGCTGAGGTGATTTCTATGGAAAAATTCAGTTATGAAGCAAATGGATATAATCGTAGTGAGGTAAATAAATTTGTAGAAGAGGTCATTACCCAAACAGAAGGCATAATATCAAAATGTAAATCTCAAAGGACAGAAATTGAAAATTTGAGAAATGAACTTGCTCACTATCGTAATTTAGAAGCTTCATTGAAAGATGCAATTATTAGAGCAGAAGAAGCAGGAGATAATATCAAAAGAATGGCCCGCGAAGAATCTAATATGATAATTACAGATGCAAAGCATAATGCTAGTAGAATTGTTAATGAATCACTTTTAAAAGCTGAAAAAATAGAAGTTAAAGCCGAAAATATTGAAAATAACATGAAAATATTTAAACGTAAATTAAAACTTATTTTAGAACAGCAAATGGCTGTTGTTGAAGAAATAGAAGTTTTAAAACTTGATGACAATTAGAATTATCTATTTGAAATGGCAACTGTTGTCTTGTTTTTTTTTATTTAATATGTTATATTAACTAGGAAAGCAAATGCGAAAGACGTAATATTATAATTTCTTTTAGAGAGCTTCAGTTTGGTGAAATGGAGTAGAAATTTAGTATTAAGATCACTTTCAAGTGCTCTTTGAGGATAAGTCAAAGACGGAAATCTCACGTTAAGAGAATCAAGCGTATAGTCAAACTATAAATTAAGGTGGTACCACGGAATTATTTTCGCCCTTATATTTATAGTTTTTTTGTTTTTAGAAAGGAGAAATAAAATGTTATTACAAATTATTATCTTAATTATAGGTTTTATTATTTTAGTAAAAGGTGCAGATTTGTTTGTAGATGCTGCTTCGTCACTAGCACAAAACTTTCATTTATCAAAAATGCTTATTGCTTTAACTATAGTTGCTTTTGGTACTAGTGCACCAGAATTTGCAGTTTCAATAAAATCAGCTATTACAAGCCAAGGAGACATAGTCCTTGGAAATGTTATTGGAAGTAATATCTTGAATATTTTATTGATACTTGGCATATGTAGTTGTATTCATCCCTTACATGTTAAAAATGCAACAGTAAAGAAGGAACTACCAATTACAATTTTACTTTCAGCACTACTTTCTGTATTAATGTGCGACAAGTTTTTATCGGGGACTAACCTTAATAGCCTAACTCGTTCAGATGGAATAACAATAATCTTATTTTTCTTAATATTTGTATACTATTTATTTGCCTCAATGAGAAATAAGGTTGCTGATGAGGAGGAAGAATTACCAAAATATGGAATGCTAAAATCAATTATTTTCACGATATTTGGAGTAATATGTTTGGTACTTGGAAGTAATGCTGTAGTTGATTCTGCAAGTATAATAGCCAAAATGATTGGTGTAAGTGAAAGACTAATCTCACTTACTATTATAGCATTAGGAACTAGCCTTCCTGAACTTGTAACAAGTACTATTGCTACAAAGAAGAAAGAGTATGATATAGCAATAGGTAACGTTGTTGGTAGTAATATATTTAATATAGGTATTGTATTAGGGCTTCCACTTACTATATTTGGTGGAATAAGTAATTTTACAATTAACTATATTGATGTAATTGTGATGTTATTATCAGCAATACTATTATTCTTGTTTAGTTTTAAAAATCATAGACTTGATAAAAAGGCAGGAATTGTATTTTTAATTATATTTGTTATTTATTACAGTTTTGTAATTGTAGGATAAAATAAAAAACTAAATTAAAAGAGGAGCGTGTAAAAAATGAAATTTGAAAAATTAAGAACAGGAAATGTATCTGAAATAGAAAAGTCTATAAGAGAAGAATGGGGTGGGGTTGAAAATATCCTAAAAAAGACAATTGAAAATAGAGATGGCAATGATATGTATGTGTTCTATGATGGTCCAATTTATGCTAATGCAAAACCAGGACTACATCATGTTTTCGCAAAAACTATTAAGGATGCTATTTGTAAGTACAAAACAATGCAAGGTTATAAAGTTTTAAGAAAAATAGGATTAGATACACATGGATTACCAATTGAAGTTAATGTCGAAAAAAAACTTGGCTTCAAAAATAAATCTGACATTGAAAAGTTTGGAATAGAAAATTTCTGTAAGGAATGTAACAAAGAAACTGATTCAAATATTGATGAAGTTAAAAAAGTTACAGAAATGATGGGGCAATTTATTGATTGTACAAATCCGTATATAACTTGTACTAATGATTACATTGAATCAGAATGGTGGTTAATAAAAAATATTTTTGATAAGGGATTAATTTATCATGGTAATAAAGTTCTTCCATATTGTCCAAGATGTGGAACAGAACTATCACAAAATGAGGTGTCTCAAGGATATCAACAAGATTCTGTTAATACAGTAATCGTTCCTTTTAAATTAGTAGATGAAGATTGTTACTTACTAGTTTGGACTACCACACCATGGACTTTGATTGATAACGTGGCAGCTTGTGTAAATCCAGAATATGAATATATTAAGGCTTCATCAAAGGGTTACAACTTTATAGTAGGAAAGACTTTGGCTGATAAAGTACTTGGTGATGACTATGAAGTATTAGAAACTTATAAGGGAGTAGATTTAGTAGGTAGGAAGTATGAACAATTAATGCCTTTTGCTAATGTAGAAGGTAAAGCATTTGAAGTTTTAGCAGATTCCTATGTTACAGCCGAAGATGGTACTGGAATAGTTCATATTGCTCCTGCCTATGGTGAAGATGACTCACGTGTTGCAAAGGCAAACGGTATTAGTTTTTCTCAAAGTGTAGATAAAGATGGTTGTTATACTGTTGGACCTTGGGAAGGCAGAGTAGTAACCGATTCTGAGCTTGAGCTTGATATTATCAAATATTTGAAAGAAAATGATAAACTATTCAAAAAGCAAAAAATAACTCATGATTATCCTCATTGTTGGAGATGTAAAAAACCATTAATCTATTATGCTAAGCCAGCATGGTATATTGAAACAACTAAATTAAAACAACAAATAATAGATTGTAATAAAAAAGTTAATTGGTATCCAGCTTATGTTGGTGAAAAAAGATTCAATAACTGGTTAGAAGGAATGGTAGATTGGGGAATTTCTAGAAATAGATACTGGGGATGTCCTATGCCACTTTGGACTTGTGATTGTGGACACGTTGAATGTATTGGTTCACTAGATGAATTACAAGAAAAATTAGTAGAAGATATTGATGTTAGAAAGATTGAACTTCATAGACCTTATGTTGATAATCTACATATTAAGTGTAGTTGCTGTGGCAAAAAAATGTCTCGAGTTACTGATGTTATGGATGTATGGTTTGATAGTGGAGCCATGCCTTATGCTCAATTTCATTACCCATTTGAAAATAAAGAATTATTTGAATCACAATTTCCAGGCGACTTTATTGCTGAAGGGGTTGATCAAACAAGAGGCTGGTTTAACTCTCTACTTTGTATTTCAACATTAGTATCAGGAGTATCTAGTTACAAAAATGTTGTTGTTAATGATATGATGCTTGATGCTCACGGTAAGAAAATGTCTAAATCAGTAGGAAATATTATCAATCCAATAGATATTATGACTGAATATGGAGCAGATCCTGTTAGATATTATATGTTGTATGCATCTCCAGTTTGGACTCCATTACGATTTGATATGGTAGGTTTAAAAGAAATTTATTCTAAATACTATGCAACATTTAAAAATGCATATGCTTTCTTTGAAATGTATGCTAATGCAGATAATATTGATCCAAGAGAATATGATATAAAAGTAGAAGATAGAGAATTAATTGATAAATGGCTACTTTCTAAATTAAATAAATTAGTTAATGATGTAGTTAATGCTTATGAAGAATACGACTTAAACAAAGTTGTAAAATTAATCGTACCTTTCTTAAATGATGATTTATCTAACTGGTATATTAGAAGCAACAGAAGAAGATTCTGGGATTCAGAATTATCAGATAGTAAAAAAGCAGTGTACTTAACAACATATGAAGTTTTAGTTACTTTAGCAAAACTAACAGCTCCTATAACTCCATATATATCAGATGAAATCTATACAAAACTAACTGGTGAAGAAAGCGTTCATTTAGCTGATTTTCCAAAATTTTATGAAAGTTTAGTAAATGAAGAAGTAGAAGCAAAAATGGATTTGGTTAGAGATATTTGTAGTCTTGGACGTGATGCCAGAGAAGATGCTAATATCAAGGTTCGTCAACCTATAAATGAAGTTATTTTAGCAAAAGAGGCAAAAGATATCATTGGTAATTTAGATTCAATCATTAAAGAAGAGTTAAATGTTAAGAACATAACCTATAAAGAAGACATGACTGAATATTTAAAATATTCATTAAAACCTAATTTCAAAGTTTTAGGAAAAGAATTAGGACCAAAAATTAAATTGTTACAAGAAAAATTAAAAGAGTTATCTAGTGAAGAATGTTCTAAAATAAATACAGAAGATTTAACTATAAATTTAGATGGAGAAGACTTTGTTATTAATAGTGATAACGCGATTCAATCTATTGAAGTAAAAGAAGGTTATGCAGCAAGTAGTGACAATAAAACATGTGTAGTTCTTGATACTCATCTAGATGAAAAATTAATATTAGAAGGTCTTGCTCGTGAATTTGTAAGAAAGGTTCAAAGTTTAAGAAAAGAAGCTGATTTTGTTATAACAGATCACATTAAAGTTTATTATTCAACAAATGAAACTATAGATAAAATGATTACTTTATATAAAGACTATATTAGTGGAGAAACACTTGCAGATGAATTAATAGTTTCTAAAGATATTTCAGAGTTATATGACTTAAACGATTTACAAATAGAACTAAAAGTAGAAAAAATCTAATAAAAAAGAGGAATCAATATAATGGTTGAACTAGTCAACAAAAAGTAGACAGTTAAATAGAATTTATTTGAACCCTAGTTGAGTTCTATACTCAACTGGGGT
>CAKOXP010000026.1 GCA_934130175.1 uncultured Bacilli bacterium | reverse complement strand
TTTCTTTATTTTGCGGGATTTTCCATTTAAAAAGAGATAACCACTCCTTACGGGATGTTATCTCTATATTTAACGGAAAGCTAATTTCTAAAATTAAAACTTTCTTTTTAAAATTTTATATTTCTTTGTTATCTTGTGGCTTCATTAATGGGAACATTACAACATCTTTAATATTTTCACTATTAGTTAATAATTGAATAATACGGTCAATTCCCATACCCCATCCAGAAATAGGTGGCATACCATATTCCATGGCACTAATATAGTCATAATCCATTTCCATAGCTTCTTCATCACCAGCATCTTTTAAAGCTGCTTGATTAAGAAGTTTTTGTTCTTGTTCCATAGGATTAACTAACTCTGAATAACCATTTACTATTTCTGCTCCATTAACAACTAATTGGAAACGATCAGAAATATTTTTATTATCATCATTTGTTCTAGCAAGTGGAGATAATTCTTGTGGATGTTCTGTTAAATATACTGGTTCAACCATATATGGTCTTGCAACCTTCTTATATAAAACGTCTACTAAATTACCAAATCCTAAATTTTCAATTGGAGTTTCACTTTCTAATTCTATTTTATCTTCTTTAATTTTTGCTAGTAATTTTTCTTTTGTATTATACTCATTAATATCAATGTTAGCATATTTTATTAATAATTCTCTAAATGATACTGATTTCCAGTCACCACTCATATCTACTTCTTTATCGCCTATTTGAATAGTTAAAGTACCAAAGATATTTTGAATTATTGTTTGTAACATATTTTGAATCAACTTCATATTATCTTTATAATTGTAATATGCTTGGTATGCCTCAATCATAGTGAAATCTTGTAAATGAGTTTGATCAATTCCCTCATTTCTGAAGCATCTTCCTATTTCATATACTTTTGGAAGACCAGCAATAACTGCTCTTTTCATATATGTCTCTGGTGCTATTCTTAAATAAACATCCATATCTAGAGCATTATGATGAGCTTTAAATGGTCTTGCAGTAGCACCACTTGCTTTATTATTTAAAATAGGTGTTTCTATTTCCATATAACCTAAATTATCTAAATAATGCCTTAATTCTCTTATAAACTTAATTCTGATTAAGAATCTATCACGAGTTTCTTGATTCATAATTAAGTCAACATATCTTTGTCTATAACAAGCTTCCTGATCTGTTAATCCATGGAATTTTTCAGGTAGTGGTTTCAAAGCTTTACCTAAGAATTCAAAACTATCCACACGAATTGTTTTTTCTCCAGTATGAGTTGTAAATACCTCACCACTTGCTCCTATGAAATCACCAATATCAAAGTTTTCTTTGAAAAATTTATATTTTTCTTCTCCAACCATATCTACTTTAATAGATAATTGAATTTTTCCCTCAATATCTCTAATAGTTAAGAAACTCATCTTACCCATTTTTCTCATGAAAACAATACGTCCTGCTACTCTTACATTAGTTGTACCATCTTCTAGGTTTTTAACATCTTTTATTTCATGTGTTATCTCATATCTTTCTGGATATGGATTGCATACCTCTCTTATTTTTTCTACTTTTTCACGTCTTACTAATTCTTGTTCACTAAACTCTCTCATAACTACACCTCTATCTTTTCATTTATAACTTTTGTATTTGTAATTACATCATGCAACCCTCTTTTATCTTTTCTAAATAAAATCATTATTGCCGTTGTAAATATTATTATATATTGAATCATACTAACTGTCGTTGAGGATACAAAATAAACATCTTTTGAACCTAAAATAATAACTGCAAGTAAAATTAGGTTTGCTAAAATACTATTGATTATTAAAGATCTTACTGCTAATTGATTCATAGTTAAATCTTTTCCATCATTAGATTCTATTTTAATTTTCATTAATTTCTTTCCAATAGTTTGTCCCTTATTATAAAATTGGAAAACTATAAAGTATAAAATATATATTGTTAAAGAAACAAATGATACTACAACTGTTTGTTTTGATAAATCATAACTTATATCTGATGCTTTACTAAGAAGCTTTTTATATTCTTTAGGACTTGTTTTTTTATCCATAGCTTGTTCCATTACATCATTATATTCTTTTGTTAATTTTTCGTAATTAGAATTGTTATTAACAAAGAAGGTAAGCATTGATACTACAATTGAAACAATAATCATATCTAAAATTAACGCTCCTAAACGTTTTATAAAGTAAGCATTTTCTTCACTTTTCATTTTAAATCCTCCTTGTACTCGGTCAATATCTGCATTATATCACGAATAGAAGAAGTTTTATAGACTTTATTCTTAATTTCAATGGATTTTTCCATTCCTTTTAAGTACCAAGCTATATGATTTCTTATTTCTAAACAAGCTAATTTCTCATTTTTTAAATTTTCTAAATATTTTAAGTGTTTTATGCACATATCTATTTTTTCTTCATTTGTTGGTTTAACAATATCTATTTTTCCATCTAGATAATCAACTGTTTGCTTGATAAGCCAAGGATTACCTAATACGCCTCTACCAATCATTACTGCATCACAAAAAGTCTCATCAAGCATTCTTTTGGCATCTTCAGCACATTTTATGTCTCCATTACCAATAACAGGTATTTTAACATTTTCCTTGACTTGCTTAATTATTTTCCAATCAGCTTTTCCACTATATCCTTGCATCCTTGTTCTTGGATGAACACATATAGCACTTGCCCCAGCTTCTTCTACTATTTTAGCAACATCTACAGCATTAATATGATTACTATCCCAACCACTTCTAATTTTAACTGTAACTGGTATTGGAACTGCAGCAACTACTGCTTCTACTATCTCTTTAATTTTTTCAGGTGATTTTAACAAAGCTGCCCCCGCTTGAGCACGAACGGCCACTTTTGGAACAGGACATCCCATATTAATATCTATTATATCTGGATGCATATTCTCATATATGTATTTAGCCGCTATTACAAAACTATCTTTATCTGTACCAAATATTTGTTGAGTTATAGGACGTTCAAGATCTGTCATATACAACATATCAATAGTTTTTTGATTTTCATACATTATAGCTTTATCACTAACCATTTCAGCATAAACTAATCCACAACCCATTTCTTTACAAATTCTTCTAAATGAAGAGTTACAAATACCTGCCATAGGTGCTAGAACAACTTGATTAGCTATTTCTACATTTCCAATTTTCCATTTCATTACTATTCATCACCTTTATAGTTCTTCTTCCTTTTCAACTCTTGCTTATTATATTATAAAATAGAGTTTTTTTCAAATGAAAAAGGAATTAATTGTTAATTCCTCTCTTAGCATTTTGTCTTCTTTGTTTTCTTAACTTTCTATTCTTTCTTTTTCTTTCTTTTGCTATTTTTACTTCTCTGTCAGATAACAATGATTCCCTCTTAAAATTAAGAAGATTGTTTTTTATCATATTATATAATTCTTCTTGTTCATCTGTTTCAGCATAGTCCACTATTTTTTCTATAATTCTTTCAATATGAATTCTATCTAGACTTATACCGGTTTCATGAATTATTTTTCTAGGATAGACATGAGCTGAATTTAACTTTATACAACTGTATTTCTTTTCACAGAATATTAGATAAGGTGAAGAGTAATATCTATCTTTCTGTTGCATTGCTGTTTCTGTACCATTTGTTACCGGACATGTACAAACAAAACTTTCATCATCTATTAAACAACAGACAAACGACACTCCTTATTATCTTTATAATTTTTATTATTAACCATAGTATAATCTTGAACTACTATATCCCCTGATTTTAACATTATTTTAACTCCTCTATATTATTAATTTTTCTTTTTTAATAAATCTCTTATTTCTTCTAAAAGTAAGACTTCCTCATTTTTCTTTTCAGAAACTTTTGGATCTTCTTTTTTCTTAAATCTTTCAAATAATTTTATCATCACAAAAATTGAAATAGATATTATCATAAAATCAATAATTGTTTGAATAAAAGATCCATATTTTAAACTAGCATCTCCTATTTTTATAGACAAACTACTGAAATCTAATCCTCCTAGTAATACTCCAATTAAGGGCATTAAAATATCATTTACCAAGCTTGATACAATTTTACCAAAAGCTCCACCGATTATAACACCAACTGCCATATCTACAACATTACCTCTAGAAATAAATGTTTTAAACTCTGATACTTCTTTTGTTAATGTCTTTAAACTATTTTTCTTTTTCAAAAAAATTTCTCCTTTCACTAGATTTTATTATACATTGTTTTTAATAAATAACAAAGAAAAAGAACTAGATTTAATCATCTAATTCCTTTAATAATTCAGCCTTGCTCATTTTTGAGTAATTCTTAATACCTTTTTCTTTAGCCAACTCTTTTAACTTAGTAATAGACATAGATTCTAAATTAGTATCTTCTGTTTCTTCAGGCATCTTTCCATTTTCTACTAAATAATCAATTTGTTCTTTTGTCAATGTTTCATATTCTAATAATGCTTCTGCAATTAATTTTAATAAATCTTTATTTTTCTTGATTATTTCTGTTGCTTTAGCATGACAATCATTAATTATTTTTCTCATTTCCATGTCTATTTCATTAGCAACTTCATTTGAGAAATGTTGACTCTTATTATAATCTCTACCTAAGAATACGCTTCCTTCTTGTTGTTCAAATTGAAGAGGCCCTAAATCACTCATACCATATTCTGTTACCATAGCACGGGCTATTTTAGTAGCTTTTTCAAAATCATTATGAGCTCCTGTTGTAATTTCTCCAAAAGTAATTTCTTCTGCTGTACGTCCACCTAATAAACCAGTAATTTCTTCAAGTAAATCTGTTTTAGTAGAACATAATTTTTCTTCACTAGGAACCATCATATTGTATCCACCTGCAGCTCCTCTTGGAATAATAGTAACTTTTTGAACATCATTTGCATGGGCAAGTTTAAGTCCTATAACAGCATGTCCAGCTTCGTGGTAAGCTACTAATTTACGATCATTTTCACTATATTTATGTGAAGCTTTAGCAGGTCCCATAAGAACACGGTCTGTTGCCTCATCTATTTCACTCATAGTAATTTTATTTTTATTACGTCTAACAGCTAATAATGCTGCTTCATTAAGTAAGTTTTCTAGATCTGCTCCACTAAATCCTGGAGTTCTCTTAGCTAAGTTTTCTAAAGTTATACCATCTGCTAATTTTTTATTTCTAGCGTGAACTTTTAATATTTCTTCACGTCCTCTAACATCCGGTAGATTAACTGTTACTTGTCTATCAAATCTTCCTGGTCTTAATAATGCAGGATCTAAAACATCAGGTCTATTTGTTGCAGCTATAATGATGATTCCTTCGTTTTCTCCAAAACCATCCATTTCTGTAAGTAATTGGTTAAGTGTTTGTTCACGTTCATCATGTCCTCCACCTAAACCTGTACCTCTTTGACGTCCTACAGCATCTATTTCATCAATAAATATTAAACATGGCGCATTTCTTTTTGCTTGTTGGAACATATCCCTAACACGGCTTGCTCCTACACCAACAAATAATTCAACAAAATCAGATCCACTAATAAAGTAGAAGGGAACGTTTGCTTCCCCAGCAACTGATTTAGCAAGTAAAGTTTTACCAGTTCCAGGAGGACCTACTAGTAGTACTCCTTTAGGAATTCTAGCACCTAATTTTTGGAATTTCTTTGGATCTTTTAAGAAATCAATTAACTCTTTAACTTCTTCTTTTTCTTCTTTCAATCCGGCTACATCCTTAAATGTAGTTTTATTGTTACTATCATTTAATCTTGCTTTACTCTTTCCAAAATCTAATGAATTTTTATTACCAGCCATTTGTTTATTCAAGAAGAAGAAAGCAAATGCGATTAATATAGCAAATGGAAGTACATTAACTAGTATAATTAATAAAGATGATGACTCTGGATCATTTTTAGCCTCTAATTCAAATTTTTGAACTTCTGAAGCTTCTACTATTTTCTTCATTACTTGTTCACTCATAGGTAATCTTGAAAAGAAACTTTCATTCTTTTTATAACCATTTAATGAACCAGTAACCTCGTATGTTTGAGCATTACTACGTGGTGTTATATATAAATTTTTAATTTCACCACCATTTAATTTTTCTACAAATTCATTGTAAGTTAAATTATGAACATCTTGATTCATTACATTGAAAACATAAAATATTCCCAACATAATTAAAATCATAAATAAATATGGAACTAATCCTTTTTTAACGTCTTTTTTATTCATTAAAATCACTCCTTCAGCAGTATTTCATTATTATATCATAGTTTTCTTGTTTTGACTTATCAAATTTAGATTTTTTTAAGCCTGGTATCCAAACAATATTACCAACAGAATCAGTAACTATTGGCCACAAATCTCTATCATGTAAACTAATTTTATCTTCAATAAATATTTCCTTTACTTTCTTCTTACCATTCAAACCCTTAACTTGAATTCTATCCCCTAACTTTCTAGTTCTAATAATTAAAGGTAAAGCTATCTCACTAGAAGATAATCTGCATATATTATTTGATGTATCATCATCTTCTAAAACTTTCTTAATTTTATGATGATTAGGTAATTCTGCATATTCACTAAATTCTATTTCATAAGCTGTTAATTCTTCTGTTTCTTTCTTTAAGTAAAAATCGTTATAACTTTTAATACCAAGTATCTCATTTGGTAAATTAACCTCATTATTAGCCTTCCTAGAAGTAATCAATCCTTGTAATAATTCTATATGTTTATCATTTACAAGTATCAAATCATCTTGATAATAATCTTCTAATATATAATATAGTATTTCTTTTTGAATATAAGGATCTAATTCTAAAAATAAATCAATTTTGATATGTCCTGTCTTTTTATCTATTACTTTTTTATATGATTTATCTCTTTCTTTTTCTATATAACTAGCAGCTTCTTCTAGATTGTTACTAAATTTGAGAAATTTTTTATGGACATGATGGTCCTCTTCTTTTAGAAAAGGAAGAACATATTTACGATATCTGTTTCTTGTATATTTCATCTTTGAATTAGAATCATCTATGTAATATTTAACACCATTTAATTTATCATATTCTTCTAATTCTTGTTTAGTATAAGTAATTAATGGTCTTACTATTTTATAACTTCCCATATCTACTATTTTATGAAAACCACTATATCCTTCTAGATTTGAACCTCTAGTAATTCTCATTAAGATTGTTTCTATTAAGTCATCTCCATGGTGAGCAGTCATTAAATAATTTGCTCCATACTTTTCAATAACTTTTTCAAAAAAATGATATCTGATATTTCTAGCTTCATTGTGAAAGTTATCATCACCATATTTTTCAATAGTCATAGATTCTAACATAATGTTTTTTTCTTCACAAAATTGTTTGATAAATATAGCTTCTTCAATACTCTGTTTCCTAATATTATGATTTACATGAGCACATATTATTTTTAAGTTATACCTATCCTTTATTTTTAAAAGCATATCAAATAGTGCCATTGAATCTGGTCCTGTTGAACAACCAATTACAATTGTATCATTATTTTTAAATTCAAAATCTTTAGAAATATCAATATCCATAAATCATCACCAACTCTATTCTATCTAAAATTATAATTTTTATCAACAAAAAATCCTACGGAATTCGTAGAATTATTTCCCCATCTTTTGAATAAGAATACTTTTCTCTAGCATATCTTGCAATATAGTCAGGATCTTGTAACTTAGAAGCATCAACCTTTAATTCATCCTCTTTTTCTTTTAAGGTAACTAACTTTTTCTTTAATTCTTTCTTTTCTTGATATTTATCATATATTTCAACCCAATATTTACCAATCGTATAAGTAGTTCCAATGATAATTGCAATAGAAGACACACCTAAAAATAACATTCTTTTTAGTTTCTTTTTATTTTTTTTCTTCTTTGCCATATCATTATCACCTACTTTCTTAAGTGTATTATATCACTAATTACTTTGGAAACAATGATTTTAAGATTTTTTTTGTCTACTTGACACTTTTTTTAATTTTATTTTAAGTTTAGCTTTAAAATTATTTACTATTTCAGTAAAACTAATAAAACTAATTAAATAACCAACTCCTATCGCAAGTAAAAAATATTCATGAATAACACCCTGATTTATTTTCTTTATTAATAAAAAATAAAGTAGTGAAAAATCAATAATATATATTATTGTAAATACTATTTTAAATACTTTATTTTTCGAAAACAAAAATCTGTAATTAAGATTAGTACATATAGAAAAAACAATGCCATAAAAAGTTGAAAATATTAGTGAAATTATTTGTAATTTTAATTCCATTATTTAAATAGTTTATTGAAAAGACTTGATTCTTTACTCTTTTTGGCATTGTCTTCTAAATAATTGATACCATTAATTATACCTCTTATTGAAACATTTCCTTGAACGGTATCTAATTTTATTAGTTCTAATTCTTGTCCTTTTACTAAAATAAATCCCATACTTGTTTCTATTAGAAATTGCTCAGTATCAAAATTTTCTACTTTTTTAACTCCTGTTATCATTAGATTTTTTCTTTCTACTAAACTAACTCCATGACTATATGTATTTATTGTATCTTGCTTTTCCATATTATTTCCTCCTAGAAAATAATATGTTTTAGTTAAAAAATTTATGACATAAAAAAAGATGATTTCTCATCTTATTCTTCTACTGCTACTTCATCTTCTGCTTTATTATAAGCATCAATAATAGCATCTTCAAACATTGCTCTTACTTCTGGATTAATTGGATGAGCGATATCTCTATATCCTCCAGTAGCTGTCTTACGACTTGGCATTGCTATGAATAAGCCATTATCTCCTTCAATAATTCTAATATCATGAACTGCAAAACTATCATCTAATAATACTGATGCAATTCCCTTCATACGTGATCCTTCTTTTTCAATCTTACGTACATTTACTGATGTTATCTTCATATATTGTCCTCCTTAAAAGTATTACTACTTTCTAGTATCATTTTATAATATTAATATAAAAATTGCAATAAAATTTTATTTTTTCATTGCAATTTCTTTTATTTCTAAATTATTTATTAAAACATCATTATAGCTGTAAGATTTAACTCTTGTTATCTTACCTAATTGTTTTACAGTAAAGACTGAATTATATGATTCTAATATCTTTCCAATAAACTCATCAATTTGGTTTCTAGCACCTTTAAATTTAAAAGCAAAAGTATTACCTCTATTTTCTTTTATATATTTTCTTATCTTATCTATATTCATCTTGGATACCCCACAAACATTGTTCCATTAGTAATTATTCCACCTATACCATCTGAACCATATTTAGTTTTTTCTATTACTGATAATAAATCTATACTCTTACTATTAACTGATAAAGCAACACTTGAAGCAATTATCGCAGGATCAAGAGCATGAATATTTATTCTTTTAGGACTCGATGCAAAATTGGCACCTGCTCTAATTAACTCTTCGTAATTAGATTGACATGCTCCTGATATTATAATTAATTTATTTTGATCCTTTTCATATTTTCTAGCTGTCTTTACAGCCTTAACAAAATTTTTAGAATTCTGATAATTATCTAAATTACTAGTATCATTTTTCTTTTTGTAATAAGCATCATGACCAGTAATTACTAAAATATCAGGATTATATTGTTCTAAATAGTTTTCAATTCTACTAGAAAGTTCATCTTCTTTTACTACAAAACCATATGCTTTTACATTTAAATCATGGTAAAAGTTAATACATCTTTCTAGAAAAAAAGGATCACTATCTAAATGAACTATTACCCCTGGTAAAAAGAAAAATTTATCACGATTGAGCTCTATACTCTTAATGTTGTCTGTTATTATTTTTCTATCTTCTCTAACTGTATCTAATTCTTTTTCTTCATGTTTTAAATCTTCTATTGAACAGTCTGCATATAACCTTAAATCAACACCCTTTAAAGTTACAATATCATTACCTCTATCGATATCAACTATTTCAAATATAATATCATTATTATAAGACTTTCTACTAACAACATCACCTATTTTAAAATTCAATAGTATCACCCAAATTAATACTATGACAAAAAAAAAGAATTATTCCTCAGTTAAAGCATTACTTATTTTAACAAATACTATAACTGGTAATTCTTCTGCCCTAGAACTCAAAGAAAAATTATATTCCTTTAAAACGCTATCTACTAGTTCTAAATCATATCCTTTTAAGTTATTCCTAATAGTTTTTCTTTTATATTGAAAACTATCTCTAACTAATTTAAAGAAATGATTCTTATCATTTAATTCAAGTAACTCTTTTTTTCTTGTAAAAGAAACAACAACACTATCAACATTTGGTACTGGAGTAAATTCTTTTCTATTTACAACAAACTCCTTCTTTACATCAAAAAAGTAATTTAAATATACTGTTAAAGAATTATATTCTTTAGTTTTAGGTCTTGCTGAAAAACGATCTCCCACCTCTTTTTGAACCATCATTACTATTTTATTAAAATATATATCTGTATCCATAATCTTCATTAATATAGGAGTAGTTATATAATAAGGAACATTACTAACAAAATAGATATTTTCATATTCTTCATTTTTTATATCACTAACAATATCACTTTTTATAAAGTCTCCATAAATCACTTCTATATTAGGATATTCTTTCTTTAATTCATTTAAATAATCAGTTAGTTCAGTATCTATTTCATAAGCTATAACTTTTTTAGAAAGTTTTGCTAATTCCTTAGTTAAAATACCTTTACCTGGACCTACTTCAATAACTAAATCTTTTGAAGTAATTGAAGCAGTATTTGCAATCTTCCTTACTATATTAATATCTTTTAAAAAGTTTTGTCCAAATTTTTTCTTAAAGTTAAAATCTTCCATAATATCACCACTAAAGTTATTATAACAAAAAAAAGAAGTATTTTATAGTTGAACTGATAAAATAAAAGTAGACACAAAAATAGAATGTGATCTACTTTTTTAATTGCTATAATAATTTATATAAG
>CAKOXP010000025.1 GCA_934130175.1 uncultured Bacilli bacterium | reverse complement strand
AAATAAAAAATAACTCAATCTTACGACCAAGTCATTTATAAAAAATTATGTTTCACATCATTGACTAATATTCACTACTATTTTTGCATCAAATATTTTGCAGTTCTTACCATTTGAGATGTATAACCGTTTTCATTATCATACCAAGCAACAACTTGAACTTGATAAGTATCTTCATCTATTTTAGATACTAGTGTTTGAGTAGCATCGAAAATTGAACCAAATCTTGTTCCTACAATATCTGTTGATACTAATAATTCTTCTGTATAACCAAATGATTCATTGGAAGCATTTTTCATTGCCTCATTAATCTTTTCTGCAGTAATGTCATGACCCTTTACTACTGCTACTAAAATAGTAGTTGAACCAGTGATAACAGGTACTCTTTGAGCAGAACCTATTAATTTTCCATTTAATTCTGGAATAACTAAACCAATTGCTTTTGCTGCTCCTGTTGAATTTGGAACAATATTTGAAGCACCAGCACGAGCTCTTCTTAAGTCTCCTTTACGATGTGGTCCATCAAGAATCATTTGATCACCAGTATAAGCATGAACAGTTGTCATGATACCACTTTCGATAGGTGCTAATTTATTTAAGGCATTAGCCATTGGTGCTAAACAGTTTGTAGTACAACTTGCAGCACTTATAACTTTATCATCACTTGTTAAGATATTTTCATTTACTCCATAAACGATTGTTTTTAAATCAGATCCTGCTGGTGCTGAAATAATTACTTTTTTAGCACCTGCTTCGATATGAGCACTTGCTTTTTCTTTAGATGTAAAGAATCCTGTACATTCTAAAACAACATCAACATCAAGACTTGCCCATGGTAAATTTTTAGGATCAGCCTCTTTATAAATTTTAATTTCTTTTCCATCAACTATGATAGAATTATCAGTAGATTCTACAGTATGACCTTCATAACGTTTTTGTGCTGTATCATATTTTAATAAGTGAGCAAGCATATCTGGACTTGTTAAATCATTGATAGCTACTACTTCATATCCTTCTAGTTCAAACATTTGGCGAAATGCTAATCTTCCAATTCTACCAAAACCATTAATTGCAACTTTAATCATTTTATCTCTTCCTTTCAACTATAGTTTTACTTATTTTAGCTTTTTTATTCTCATAAGCTTACAAATTAAGTATATCACGCATTTAATTTTTATTTCCACAAATCTTTTCTTTGTTTACGAATTTTTACTATTATTTAAAGAAAATATCCACAACTTCTGTGGATATTTATTTTATAAATGAAAACAACCATTTCCAATAAATTCTCTTAATATTGAGTCAGCAGGTATAGCATCTGATGGTATTGGCAAAAATAGTCTTAAAAAATCTATTAGTCTTTTTGCTTCTTCATAATATGGAGAATCTTCATCTACTGAATATAGTAATGGCTCAACATATGTTTTTAAAACACCTATTTCATAGATTAGCCCAGTATTAAATGTAAAATCAGCATCATCTTGATATGGGAAAATATATTTTTCTTCACCAACTCTAACTTTTGCCCAAGATTCTAATGTCTTAGTAACATCATAACCTCTTGTTCTATTATCTCTGATAATTCGTCTTAATAATCTATTGTCACTTGTTGAAATTCGGTTATGATTATCAATATTTATCTCTGTTAGAGCTGATAAGTAAATTTTATATTTATTTTCTCTTGCTATATTTGTTAAAATATTAGCATCCAAGGCATGAATTCCTTCAATTACTAAAATCTCATTATCATCTAATTTTACTGTTTCTTTATATTCTTTCATACCAATTAAGAAATTATATGTTGGTATTTTTACTTCTTCTTTGTTTAATAAAGCCGCTATTTGAGAGTCAAATAATTTTAAGTCCATTGCAGCCAAACTTTCAAAATCTGGTTTTCCATCTGCTCCAAGTGGAGTTTCGTCTTTTTCTAGGAAATAATCATCCATAGAAATAGGTCTTATCTTTAAACCAAAGCTTCTTAAGTACATAGATAATTTTCTTGAAGTTGTTGTTTTACCACTTGATGATGGCCCTGCCATTAAAACAATTTTTATCTTATCTTTATTTTCACTGATTTTTCTTGCTACTTCTAGAAGTTTATTACTTTGTAATGTTTCATCAATTCTAATTAAATCATTGATAGTACCACTTGAAATAACTTTATTTAAATCAACAGAATTCTCTATTTTCATGATTTTAGCCCAATCACGATATTCTTTAAAGACATCAAACATATGAGGATGGTGTTGATATTCTTTGATATGATCTTTTATATAAGCAGTAGGGAATCTAAGTACAAATCCATTTTGATTAATATAAGTCAAATCAAAATCCTTTAATTTTCCTGTACTACTAGGCATCATATTGTAAAAATAATTATATGAATTTCCTAATCTATATAAAGTTATATAAGTATTAGTATTATATTTCATTACACCTGCTTTAGCATAATCTTTTATACTTTCAAAGTACTTTATAGCTTCTAATCTATCTATAGTTAGTTTTGTAATATCTAAGTCATTATCAATTATTTTTTTCATTTCGTTTTTTATTTGAATAACTTTATCTTCTGTTAGTTCAAAATTTGTTTCAATATAAATACCTTTATCTAAGGAATGTTGAACACATATATTAGCATTTGGTCCATATAAAGATTTTACAGCATAAACTGCTACAAAGGTTAACCCTGAGATATGAACTCTGTTTCCTTCTCTTGATGTTAAATCCAAAAACTCTATAGTACACGGTTTATTTACAGGAGAACTTAATTCTTTTAGTGTATTACCAATCCTTGCTAAAAGAATTGGATATTTACATGTATCTTGAAAGTTTTTAGATATCTCTTCTAAAGTAATTCCTTTAGTAAATTGATAAGTTTCATTATTAACTATTACATTAATGCTTTCTTCCATATTTATCACCCTTTTTCTATTCTATTTAATATTATAGCATATTTTGACGATTTAGAATATGTATATTTATATCTTGTTTACACTACAATATTACTAAGAGGTGAATTTTATGAATTTAGTACCAATGGTTGTAGAAAAAGAAATTAATGGAGAAAGAAGTTATGATATATTTTCAAGACTTTTAAAAGAAAGAATTATTTTACTCTCTGGAGAAATAAATGATAATACTAGTAATATGATAGTTGCTGAATTATTATACTTAGATTCTTTAAGTAATGATGACATTTCTATTTATATTAATTCACCAGGTGGATCTATAACATCTGGTATGGCAATATATGATACTATGAACTTTATAAAAAGTGATGTATCAACAATATGTATGGGGATGGCTGCTTCTATGGGAGCATTCTTACTTTCATGTGGTAAAAAAGGAAAAAGATATGCTCTTCCTAACTCAGAGGTAATGATTCATCAACCACTTGGTGGTGCTGAAGGACAAGCTACAGAAATTAAAATTGCTGCTGAAAGAATTTTAAAATCTCGAAAGAAGATTAATGAGATTTTAGCAAGTAACTGTAACCAGAAAATTGAAAGAATTGAGAAAGATACTGAACGCGATCATTTTATGGATGCGGATGAAGCTTTAGAATATGGATTAGTTGACAAGATAATCGATAAAAAGGAGTAAATTACCTATAATAGACTTGTATCTTTAAAACAGAATTTTGTACACTATTGTAAGTACTATTATCCAAAGAAACAGAATTTAAGCTTGCAAAAAGAACCACACCATAATTATTTGTAGAAGACCAATAACCACCATTATAAAATAATTTTCCACCATCTTTTAAAATATACTTAGGAATATAATAGATATAATATCCACCTACAGCAGTTGAAACAATTATATACAACTCATTATATTCAATATTAGTGAGAACAACACTATTTTTAATACCAGTAGCTTCTCCAGCTTTTTTCCAAGTTTGACTATCTGTAAATTGTTGTAGTTTGTTATTAATTTTACTACACGTACCATCAAGCGCTGCTTGAACATTATCTGCCCCTAAATTAGAATTATCTGCATATCCAATTTTTGATGCACTTATTGCATAATTTGTTGCTGCATAAGCACCATATATAGAAATAATACCTGTTATCATTGCTGTAAATATAATTGTAATAATTGTTTTTTTCATCTTAGACATCACCTATTTTACTATATATCTAAGATTATTATACCCCCCCCCCAGATGAAAAAAATCAAGGGGGAATTTATACTTTTTTTAGACCAACTGTAGTGGTAAATTAAAAGTAGATATCCAGAGAGGAAATGTATATACCTAAATTAATTATATATATAACTTTTAATATTATTCTCATTTTATAATGTGAAAATAGCTATTGAAAGAAAAAGCAAGCAAAAAATTTGGTTGTTTTCGTTTTAATAGTTAATTTTTATGCAGTTTTCATTTAGTTTAATGATTCTATCTCTTCTTTGGATAAACCTGTATATTTAGATACTTGTTCTACTGAGATATCATCTTTTAACATTTGCTTTGCTATTTCACGAGCTTTTTCTGTTGAGCCTTGTTCTAATCCTTTTTCTATTGCTTCTCTTCTTAAGGAATTTTCTATTTTTCGGTTATCCTCTTCTGCACTCATAAATTCTCTAAAATCTGGATCTTGATTTACTTCTTCTAATGTTTTCATATACTTATCAACACTCCTATCCTGAGATAGTTCTTCTAAAGTTTTTAATTCTTCTTGATTTAAATCTAACATTATTAAGTATTTATATTTCTCTATCTCATTTCTAGACTTAGAATACCATATATCTTTTATCTTATCCATATTTATATCATATATTATTAAATTTTTGATATACTCATTTCCTTCTTCATCTCTTACTTTATAAATCCTTACTAACTCTTCTATACTTAAAGAATAACTTAAGTTAATTTGAATTACTAAAGTATCTTCATTATATTCATCTCCTTTCTTTACTTCATGGGAATATGTATCAAAGATGAATGAGGCATTTCTCGGATGAAGATAATTCGGTTTTTCTGCGTTTACTTCTACTTGAATTTTTCCTATATTGGTTTGTAAAAATAAATCAAAATGTTTTCTTCTAACATGAATGTTATCAACATTTCTTTCTAGATTTAAAAACTTAATATCTTCTATCTTTACATCTAGAATTGATTCTAATAGTTTAGTTAGAATATCTTTACTTTCTTCTTTCATGAACACTTCCTTAAAGGCTCGATCATTTCTACAGGTATAAAATTTGCTTACTGTTTCAGACATATCACCACTTCCTTTCCTTTATCTAAAACAAAAAATAGAAGGAAAGCATTTTTCCTTCTATAATATTATTGTCTGTTAATGGGTGTTTTCCCCTTTTAATCTTGAAGCAAGTTCATTTATTTTTCTAAAACGATGATTTAATCCTGATTTAGTAATTTTGTTGTTTGTTTCAAGTGAAATTATTTCACTTAATTCTTTCAGAGAAGCTTCTGGATATTTCTTACGATATTCTAGAGCTTCTTTTGTTTTATCGTCTAAAAGTTCAACAGCTAAGTTTTCTTCTAATATTTCAATGTTTTTTAGTTGAATAGCAGCTGCCTCTATTACTTTATCTGTATTTGCTTGTTCACAATTGTTTAATCTATTTGTATGATTTTTTGCCTCATGATAAATTCTTACATCTTCAAAATATAATACTGCTTTACTTGCTCCTACTATTTTTAGGAAATCACTTATTTTCTCTGCTTCTTTTATATATATCATGTAGCCTTTATCTCTAGTTAAAATCTTAGCATTTAAATCAAATATATTTAAAAGTTTTTGAACAAATACAGCCTCTGTTGGTTTTGTGATTAAAATTTCCATATGGTATCTGGATGTTTTGGGATCATTAATACTTCCAGTTGCTAAAAAAACGCCTCGTAAATATGCTCTTATCTCTTCGTTTGCACCAACTAAATATTCTTTAGGAGAATCCATAAATTCTGAATTTTCATCGTAGTAGCACAAATCCTTCAAGATAAAATCTAAATTATCTGAAATGCTTATGACATATAAGTCCTTCTTATTAAAATTAAGACCATCTTTCACTTCTATATTAGGGTTTGTCTCATAAATTTCTTCGAATAGATCAATTAATTTATTTTTAATATTAATATTTTCTGTAGTTAATACTAATTTATTATTTGAAATAGAACCGTTATTTCTGATATATGCCGAAAGTTCCGCTAAAGCCTCTGATTTTTCTAAAGCTATTTCTACTATTTCATTCTTTATTTTGGTTGTATATGACATATTAATCCCTCATCAAATAAGAAAAAATTAAAGAACTTAGTTTTAGGCTATCATGTTTCAATGTATTATCATCTATTGTTAATAAATCACCTTCGATTAATTCAACACCAACTTTTTCAATATTCTCATAGTCAATTTCTACTGGTTCTTTTTGTTCTTCGGTTTCATATTTTTTTGCCATTTCTTTAGAAATCTTAGTATTGCTTGCAATAACAACATCTATATCTCTATCCAAATAACTATTTAGCATTTTGACATGATCACTAACTGTGAAATTATCTGTTTCACCAGGTTGAGTAACTGCATTACATAAATACATTAATGGTGCTTTTGAATCATTGATTGCCTCTTTTACTTGTTTGCAAATAATATTTGGTAAGATACTTGTAAATAAGCTACCCATACTGAATATAATTAAATCAGCATCTTTAATAGCATCTACTACCTCTGGTAAAACCTTTGGTTCTTCTTTATAACAAATTCTTTCAAATTTACGATGTGCTTTTGTTATTTGTTCTTCCCCTTCAACAATAGTACCATCTTCT
Source organism: uncultured Bacilli bacterium (assembly GCA_934130175.1). Classification (GTDB taxonomy): domain Bacteria; phylum Bacillota_I; class Bacilli_A; order RF39; family UBA660; genus UMGS995. The sequence continues at coordinate 4,843 of CAKOXP010000025.1, read as the reverse complement.
TCAACTCCCATTAAAATCAAATTAGAATCTTCTGAGATTGGTAGTACCCTATGTTTTACATCCAAAAGTTTTGACAAACAATTAATTGATTCTTTCAATGAACCAGTTATTTCTAACATAGATGTTAAAATAAGATTTCCAACGGCATGACCATTTAAATCACTAGATGTTGAAAAACGATAACTCATCATTTTCTTGATTGGATCATCTATACCAGAAAGACTTGTAATTACTTTTCTAATATCACCTACTGCTGGGATATTGAATTCTTTTCTTAATTTTCCTGTTGAACTACCGTTATCAGAAACTGTTATAATTGCAGTTATATCAACAGGGAAATCTTTTAGTCCGCGTAATAGGTAAGAAATACCAGTACCTCCACCTAAAACAACTACTTTTTTACGCATAACATTCACCCAATAATATTATATAGTAAAAACAAAAAAAAGGCGACTATTTTTTATTTAGTGCCTAAATATTATTCATTATCGTCGTTACTATCTTCACCAAGAAACTTACCATATTTATCAAAAAATTCTTCATCACTATTATCATCTATATCCATATTTGGTTCCTTAAATAAGAAATTATGAAGTTTTTCTCTAAGTGACTTTGCTCCATTTATAATAGCTACTCTTTTTTCATTTTCTTCTCTTGTTATATATAGTTTATCAAACGGTCCTACGTTTTTCTTTTTCTTATAATAGAAGAATAAAATTAAACCTACAATAAACATTATTATAGAAACAAGTTGAGCTATTTTAAAGTTTCCTAACATCAAACTATCTGTTCTCATAGATTCAATTACAAATCTAATAACAGCATACCAAATCATATAAAAGCCAGTCAACTGTCCTAATTTTAAATACGGTGTTTTTCGCAATATTAACAAAGCTATAAATCCAAATAAATTCCAAATTGATTCATAGAAGAAAGTTGGTTGACGATAATCTCCTAATATATACATACCATTGATAACAAAATCAGGAACCCCTGAACTTTTAAGTTTAGTTGCTGTTGTTATAGCCCCATAAGCTTCTTGATTAAAAAAGTTTCCCCATCTTCCGATAGCTTGACCTAATATTAATCCAACAACAATAATATCAAATAATTTTAGTGTTTCAACTTTATTTTTCTTACTATAATAGATAGTAAACAAACCACCAGCAATTAGGCCTCCATGAATGGCTAGACCACCATTCCAGATTTCCAATATCTCAATAGGATTTTGCATATAGTAATCTAAATTGAACAAAACATAATAAAGTCTTGCTCCTATAATCCCAAAGATAATAGCGTTAAAAGCCAAATTAACAATAAACTCATCATTTAATTTTCTCTTTTTAGCCTCTAAATATATCACAACACAGGCAGCTAAAGCTCCTAAAAATATGAATATTGAATACCAATATACTTGTATGATTCCTAAATCAAATGCTACTCTTTCCATTTTTATTTACCCTCTTTATTATTGGTTTTATTACTAACTCTTCCATTATAAAATTTATTATTGATAATAATATTGCAACTAACAGTGCAATCCAAATATTTTTTAGTTGAAAGTGAGATCCCAATATCCAATCTACTAACTTCAGTATAAATAAATTAATAAATGGATAAAAAAGACCAAGTGTTATTCCGGTTATTGGTATTGTTAAAGTTACTAATACTGGTTTGATTGTTTTATTTAAAATATATAAAATTAAAACTACTGCTGTTGAATAAATATAACTATGGCTCGTATCTATATAGACTGATTTAAACATATTACTAACTAGTATAAACACTAAAGTGTATCCTAACATGTAAAGTAGCCAATCAAACAATCTATTAATTCTGTTTTTTATTACCAATTGCATGAATTTCACCTCTAAAGAATTTTATTCAAGAAATATCCGGTGTATGATTCTTTAACTTTACTCACTTCTTCTGGTGTTCCCACTGCTACTACAGTTCCTCCACCGTCTCCACCTTCAGGTCCTAAATCAATTATATAGTCAGCAACTTTTATAACATCTAAGTTATGTTCTATTACTACTACTGTATCACCATTATCTACTATTTTCTGTAAAATTGCAAGTAATCTTTTGATATCATCTGTATGTAGTCCGGTTGTCGGTTCATCTAGAATAAATAATGTTTTTCCTGTTGCTTTCTTTTGTAATTCTTTAGCAAGTTTTACTCTTTCTGCTTCTCCTCCAGATAATGTTGGAGCACTTTGACCAAGCTTAATATAACCTAGGCCAACATCTTCTAAAACTTGTAATTTTGATTTAATTTTTGGTACATTTTCAAAGAATTTTAATGCTTCAGATACTCTCATATCTAATACTTCTGCAATATTCTTATCTTTATATTTTATCTTTAATGTTTCACTATTGTATCTAGTACCATGGCATACTTCACAATCTACATATACATCTGGTAGGAAATGCATTTCTATTTTTTTAACACCGTCTCCGCGACATGCTTCACATCTTCCACCTTTTACATTAAAGGAGAATCTATTTTTTTCATATCCTAACATTTTTGATTCTTTTAATGTTGTAAAAAGGGTTCTAATATCATCAAAAACTCCTGTATAAGTTGCAGGATTACTTCTAGGTGTTCTTCCTATTGGAGATTGTGAAATATCAACAATTTTATCGATATTATCAATACCATTTATTTTTTTATGTTTACCTGGAACTACCTTTGATCCATAGATTTTACGAGATAATTCTTTACACAAAATTTCATTAATTAAAGTCGATTTGCCTGAACCAGACACTCCTGTTACACAAGTAAAAGTTCCAAGCGGTATTTTAACATCTATATCTTTTAAGTTGTTTTCTTTTGCTCCTACAATTGTTAAGAACTTTTTATTGCCTTTTCTTCTTACTTTAGGAACATCTATTTTTAACTTTCCACTTAGGTATTTTCCAGTGATACTATTTTCATTTTTCATTACTTCTTCTGGAGTCCCTACTGCCATAACTTTTCCACCATTATCACCAGCACCAGGTCCAATATCTACTAGCACATCTGCAGCTAGCATCGTATCAGTATCATGTTCTACTACAATTAGAGTATTACCTAAATCGCGCATTTCTAGCAAAGACTTAATTAGCTTTTCATTATCTCGTTGATGAAGTCCAATACTAGGTTCATCTAAAACATATAAAACTCCTGTTAATTTGGAACCTATTTGAGTAGCAAGTCTAATTCTTTGAGCTTCTCCTCCTGATAATGTAGCAGCACTTCTTGCTAAAGTTAGATATTCTAATCCAACGTTTTTCAAAAAATCAAGACGAGATTTTATCTCTTTAATTAAAAGATCAGCTATTTTTAATTTTTCCTCTGATAATTTTAACTCATCAAAGAAAACAATTAAATCTTTAATACTCATACAGACTACTTCATAAATATTTTTTCCACCAACTTTAATTTGTAAAATATCATCTCTTAATCTTGCTCCATGACAAGTTTCACAAGTATGTTCAATCATATAATGTTCTAGCCATTCTCTTATCCAACTACTACTTGTTTCCATATATCTACGTTCCAAATTATTAATTATACCTTCATAGAAATCCTTGTTATTCATGATATTTCCACTCTTAGTCTTATAATTAAAAGTAATTATATCTGTAGAACCATATAAAACAATATCTCTTTCCTTCTTAGAAAGCTTTTTAAATGGTTTATCCATATCTATTTTATAGTGCTTACATACACATTCAAGTTTCTTATAATAAATTCCTTCTTGGTCATCACTAAGTGTTTTTATACAACCCTCATTAATACTTAAACTTTTATCTGGAATAACTAAATCTTCATCTATTCTTAGTTTTATACCAAGTCCTTTACAATCTGGACAAGCACCAAATGGAGCATTAAAACTAAAGATACGAGGTTCTATCTCAGGTAAAGAAAATTCACAATATGGACAAGCAAAATTTTCAGAAAAAACTATTTCTTTCTTATTCTCACCTAATATTTCAACAACCACTTTTCCACTTGAGAGTTTTGTTGCTGCTTCAATTGCTTCACTTAGTCTAGATCTAGAGTCTTCCTTTAAAACAATTCTATCTATAACCACGTCAATATCATCTTGTTTATTTTTTTCTAAGACGATTTCTTCAGATAAATCATACATTTGTTGATTAACTCTTACTCTGATATATCCTTCTTTTCTTAAGTCATCAAGTAAATCTTTATGAGTTCCTTTTTCATGATGAACAACTGGAGAATAGATAATAAGTCTAGTTCCAAGAGGATACTCTAATACTTTATTAGTTATTTCTTCTACACTTTGAGAAGTTATTGGAATGTTATGATTAGGACAATAAGCTATACCTACACGTGCAAACAAAAGTCTTAAATAATCATATATTTCAGTAACCGTTCCAACAGTTGATCTTGGATTTTTACTTGTTGTTTTTTGATCAATACTTATAGCAGGAGATAATCCTTCAATGCTATCAACATCTGGTTTTTCACTTCCACCTAAAAATTGTCTAGCATAAGCAGATAAACTTTCTACATACCTTCTTTGACCTTCTGCATAAATCGTATCAAAAGCCAAAGAACTCTTTCCACTACCTGATAAACCTGTCATTACAATCATTTTATTTTTAGGTAATTCTATATTTATATTCTTTAAATTATTTTCTCTAGCACCTTTTATTACTATTTTATCCATAATAACACCCTCTTTGTAACGCACTTATTATACTACAATGAATAATTCCTAGTCAATTAAATTAAAATCTTAATTTATAAAAAATGAATATTAGTCAATGATGTGAAACATAATTTTTTATAAATGACTTGGTCGTAAGATTGAGTTATTTTTTATTTA
>CAKOXP010000024.1 GCA_934130175.1 uncultured Bacilli bacterium | reverse complement strand
ACCCCAGTTGAGTATAGAACTCAACTAGGGTTCAAATAAATTCTATTTAACTGTCTACTTTTTGTTGACTAGTTCAAATTTGAAACTCTATCTTTCTAATAGTTATTAACAATGTTAAAATTCTAACTTTCAAAGTACTAAGGAAACATCTAAATAGTAATAGAAATATTTTTCTTGTTAGATAATCTTTATATTCTTTATTCTTTGATTTCTTTCTTTTTCAGTGCTTATCATCACTTACTTGTTCGGCACTATTCGTCTCCACATATGGTTCATAAAATATCTTTGCGTGAGCAGAGACAGATTTTAGATTATTAGATATACTGAGATTATCCATTCTATGAATAGCCCCAATAGCAATCAGCAGAGCCATCAGACTCCACTCGACAGCCTGTAATCATATTATCATAATTATCTTCACATCCCACATCACCATTTGAGTAGACTCTGCAGTCAAAATCAGAAGCTCTACAGATCATACTGCCATCCGAGTCGATGTAGCAACTAATATCTGAGAATACTTGTTGAATACGTTTTTTTTCTACATCGTAATTATTTATCTTAAAACATTGTAATATGTTATTTCTATTAATACATATACCCATTTTACTAGCAAATATTGTTTTATGTAAATTTGTCTTTGAGCAAAGATTACCAGAAGGACATTTCATCTCAGCTTCTTCTATCTTTTCAGTTGCCTTTGTATTCAACTCATCTAATGCTCCTTTTACATTTGTTGACGAAAGTCCTGATGATGCATTTGAATATGTTACTTCATTTGCTGCTATTACACCTGCTGCATATACTCCTAGACTTCCAAAAACTATTCCACCTATTATAAATCCTATTATATTCTGTTTTACAAATTTAAATATCTTCTTCATATAGTTCTCCCTATTATGTTAATATTTATTTTATTAAGCAGCTTTCTTTGTATATTGATACCCATCATCTTCTCCAAGATAACTATATTCAATATTACTGTTTGAAGAATCATTATCATTTTCTTTTTCAGGAGTAAATAGTGTATTAGCTTCTGCTACTGCATTTCCTAACGCTGTTATTCCTGCCACTTGTTCTTTCAACGTTGTATTCTGAGTCTTTAAATGGTCTATAATTTCTTCTTGTCTAGAGTTAGTTGATTTTAAGTGATTATTTTCTCTAGTTAAGTCTGTATTATCACTACGATATTTGCTCATTGACTTTCTAAGAGAAATTATCTCTTTTGTTTTTTCACTATTATCTTCTTTTAAGATTTCATTAGTTGAATTAAGAGTTTCTATTTCTCCTTCTTGTCTATCAATTATTTGTCTTTGTTTTCTATTTTCTTCTAATAGTTTCTTAATTGTATTAGTAGCATTTATAATAACTGGATTACTAATTTCATCTTCGATATCTTCTTCATAGTTATTATATTCTTCTTCGTTATTTTCCTCATATTCATCTGAAGTTTCTTCTTTACTATCTTCTACATCATCTGTTTCTTGTTCTACATCATTTTCTGATTGTTCTTCTACTTCATCAGAGTAAGTTTCTGTCTCATCAGTAGAATCTTCTTCACTATTTTCTTCAGAATCAGTATTCTCTTCTATTTCTTCATTTGGTGTATCATCTTGTTCTTCTTGATTGATAGAATCATTATTTTCAATTTCTTCATGTTGTGTTTCTTCTTCAATATCATCACTTATACTTAGTTTTGATTTTTCTTCTATTGGTTCTTCATTGGAAGTTTCTTGTTGGTCATCAGCATCAGATGAAGCTTGTTCTTGATTACTTTCTATATTAGGAAGAATACCTCCAGTAGCATCATTATTATCACTTACGGTTTCATCATTATTATTTACATCTATATTTGAATTTGTCTCTTTCTTATTTTCTTCAGAACTGTTAGCCTCTTCATTAGCAGTAGGTACTTTCATTCCTGCGATTGCTGGTATTTCAATATCTGGAACAGTTGTATTTTCTTCTATTTGTTGTGTTTGTTCTACTTGATTATTTTCAGTCTGTTCTGTATTATTTGAAGGTTGTTGTTCCTGAGTTTGTCCAATATTTATATTTGGTAATATTGGATCATTTGTATTAGTAGTTTCACCTTGAGTTGGAACTTCTGCTGAGGCTTGTTCTGGTGTTTGATTATTACTTTCTTGACTATCAACTTGATTTGATTCTTCTTGAGCTTGATTTGCTGCATTTGCATAAGGATCATACTTAGAAATAGGACTACCAACAACATTTTGACTCATATAATAAGCCCCATTACTTAATCCTATAAAACTAAAATAGTTATTTGCTAAATTAACTCCACTTGCTGTGAATAAAGCAGCTTCTGAAAATTGATTATCAAAAACATAACTACTATTTGAACCCATTACACTCTTCATTTGACTCTTTATAGTATCAGAAGTTTGAATAAGTTCAGATGCTGATAATGGATCAGTTTGCTTACTAGCAGCATCCACTACAGATTGAGTAGTAGGTTTTGCTTTTTCTACTAATAACAAATCATCAGATAAAGACTTAATATTTTTATTTTCAAAAGGAATTAAAACATTTCCATCCTTATCAATAAGACCTAATGATGTATATGGAGCATGGCCTATTCCTTCCTTTAATATAGGTGTAGAAATAATATTACCATTTTTTAAAGTCCCATTTTCTATAAAGAAATATGTTTTACCATCATCAGTTTTTAAATATGTTACTTCAGTATCAGGAAATCCAGGGTCCTGAACTTTACCTTTCAATATCTCCATCTCATACACCACCTTATTATATAAAGTATCATATCATATTTTTAAAGACTTAACAATCACATTATTAAAATTTTTTCTAGTTATTGCTATATTGCTTTTTAGAACTCTTTTCGTTAAAATATAATTGGTGGTAGTTATGAATTACAAAAATAAATTAATACTAGAGATGGGAATCTTTTTTATTATAGTCTTTGGCATTTTTACTTATATAGTTTTAAATGAAAAAAAACATGTCATCTTACTTCCTAAGGTTGAAGAAAAACTTAATAAATACATAGATAATAATTACAGTAAAGAAAAAATTAATTTAGATATAGGTAAAGCTAAATATGATATAAGTGATGAAACTTACAAAATAAAATTAACTAACTCTAAAAACAAAAATCTTTATTTTTATGTTAGTTATAAGAATAAGAAAATAACATCTACTTATGAGAAAGATTATAAAGAAGGAAAAACTCTTTATGAAAATTTTAATAATACTTATCAAAAACAGGTAAAATATAAAAATAGTAAGATTGTTTTTCCAAAAAAACTTAATAGTTATCCAAATACTGTTTATGAAAAAATAATTAACGAAAAAACAAAAACTCTACCTATATATAACACTACTACAGAGTTAACTGTTAAAAATCATAAGGAAGAAACACTTGTTAAATCTATTAATAAATTTTACTTAAGAATTAAAAAACTTGGTTATAATCCTAAAGAATATAATTTTACTATTGTTGATCAAAATGATCTTACTTTTATGGTAAAAGTGTCTAATTTAGATAATAATCTAATAGAAAATAACTTAAATGAAATAATACGTGCTATAATAGGTAATGATAAAAATATTATGAAGAAATATTCTATTAAATATGAATATTTAGCTTAGGAGGAAAAAATGAAAGATTGTCTTTTTTGTAAAATTATAAATAATGAAATACCATCTTCTACTGTTTATGAAGATGATTTAATTAAAGTATTTTTAGATATTAACCCAACTACTAATGGACATATGTTAATAATACCTAAAAAACATCATGTAAATGTTATGGATATTGATGAAGATGTTGTTAGTCATGCCCTTAAATTAATTAGAGAAAAACTATATCCAATGCTTAAAGAAAATCTAGGTTGTGATGGTTTAACTATTGTTCAAAATAATGAGTATGGTCAAGAAGTAAAACACTATCACATTCATCTTATTCCAAGATATCAAGATGATTTAGTTAGCGATAGTTACAATAAAGAAATGCTTATTCCTGTTGAAGAAGTATTTGCTAGGCTTTCAAAATAGTAATTACTAAATCTATAAAAAAACAAACTAGTACCAAGTAAGTTACATAACTTGGTATTTTTTTTATTAATTTATCTAAAATTGGTTTCAATAAATATATGACTACTAATGACATAACACCCCAACAAAGACTTATTTCTAAAGAAATATAGTTACCATAATTAAATTTTAAATCACTATAATCCCAAAAAACTTTTCCTGTAATTAATTCAATTAAGTTTCCACCAATAAATTCAAGTGTTGTAAGAATTAATACTGCCAGTAAAAAAACTAAAATTATCTTTACCCATCTAGATATCTTTATTCTATTAAACACAAATCTCATAATAGCAATAATTAAACAACATCCCAAACCATAAATAGGTATCCATGGTCCATATAAAAAACCATTATTTAACTTTGGAAAAAACAAATATTTTAGAGTTGTTTCCATAATAAAACCTAAGACAGAGTATACTAAAAACACATTTAAATAATACATAATTTTCTCTTTCATAATATCACCAATATTAATATGCCCAAAAAAAAGAGAATTAATTAATTCTCCTTAAGTTAGCAAGCAATACTGCTTCCTAAAATTATAGCAAGTAAGATATATAAAACAATTATAATTATATATCCTCCTCTATTACCATGACATGTATTTTCTTGGCAAGCCATTTAAAACACCTCCTTAAATATAAGCTCCTAAAATAATAATTAAAAGAATAAATAATACTAATATAATTGCAGATGATGAAACATAGTTACCCATATATAAATTTCCTCCTTTTTTTTATGGTATTCACATTATTTTATGGCAAAAGTATCATTTGTGTGATTATATCTATCTAATTTATTAAAAATATTTCGATTTCATTGCAGAATAAAGTTTTTTTTGTTATTATAAATAATTGATAGGAGGAAAATCATGAATAAGAAAAAAATTGGAGTTACTGCTTTAGCACTACTTACTCTTACAACTATTACAACAGGTTGTGGAAAAACAGCTAAACTAAAAACTGATGATGAAACAGTAGTAGCTTTAAAGAATAGTAAAATAACAGCAAATGCACTATATAAGGAATTAAAGAAAAATTCTGTAGAAAAATTAATTGATATGATAGATCATAAGTTATTTGATAAAAAGTATCCTAGTGATGATACTGAAAAGAAATCAATTGATGATCAAATTAGTCAAATAAAATCATACTATGGTGATAATGAATCTAATTATTTAGCAGCTATTAAATCATATTTTGGAGTAGAAAGTGAAGATGAATTAAAAAATAAACTTTCACTAGAATACAAAAGAGGTTTAGCTGTAAATGACTATTTAGAAGATAATATTAAAGATGATGAAATTAATAAATACTATGAAGAAAACGTTTATGGAGACATAAAGGCTAGCCATATCTTAATTTCAGTTAAAACTAAAGATGGAATGAGCGATGAAGAAAAAGAGAAAGCTAAGAAAAATGCTTATAAGAAAGCCCAAGATATCATCAAAAAACTAGATGCAGGAGAAAAATTCGAAGATCTTGCTAAAAAATATTCCGATGATAGTACAAATGCTAAAAATGGTGGTAATTTAGGATATTTTAATAAAGATGATATGGATTCTAATTTCTGGAATGCAGCTTTAAAACTTGAAAAAAATAAATATAGTAGTGAACCTGTAGAATCATCTTATGGATATCATATTATTTTAAAAACTGGTGAAAAGAAAAAAGAATCACTAAAGAGTATGAAAAAAGAAATTAAAGAAAAACTTGCTAAAGAAAAATTAAATAATGACAATACTCTTTATTATGAATCTTTAATTGAAATCAGAAAAGAAAATAAAATTTCATTTGGTGATAGTCAGTTAGAAAAAGCTTATAATGATTATATGGATAATTTAATTAAACAAGCTAAAGAAAATTCTAATTCTAGTAGTAATAAATAGTAAAAAGTAATCCAACTTTTCGGATTACTTTTTTCTTTTTAAATAATATTTTCTAAGTAAATCAACTGGTATTACCGTAAATGATAGTAGAATTGTTATTAAGAATTCATTTAATAAAAGACCATATGATCTGAACAAACTTCCTCCATAATAAATTATTAAAATTTGAACTACTATTATAAATAAAATTATTAAGATAAATGGTTTGTTTTGCCTCAATGATGAAAATAAATTTAATCTTTCTGTTCTAGCATTAAAACTATTAAATATTCCTATAAATATAAATAGAGTAAAAAATGCAGTCATGAAGCATTTATAACTTCCATCCATTCTATAGAAAGTTCTAATAAAAGGATTTTTTAAGAAAAAAATACAAAGTAATGCTGAATAAATACCTGTGAATAATATTTCACCATACATATAAGAATTCATTATATTTTCATCTTTTTTCTTAGGTTTTTCCTTCATATATTCTTGTAATGGTACTTCATATGAGAAAGCTATACCTGCTAAAGTATCCATAATCATATTTATCCACAACATTTGAATAACTGTAACTGGTGTTTTTACTCCAATAAATGGTCCTATTATAGATAAGCTTATAGCGCATAAGTTAATAGTAAGTTGAAAAATTATGAATTTTCTAATACTTTTAAAAATTGTTCTTCCATAAAGAATTGCTTTTGATATTGATAAGAAATTATCGTCTAAAATAACAATATCACTAGCTTCTTTGGCTACTTCTGTTCCACTTCCCATTGAGAAACCTACATCAGCTTTTTTCAATGCTGGAGCATCGTTTACACCGTCTCCAGTCATTCCAACAACAAGTCCTAATTCTTCAGAAAGTCTAACTAACCTACTTTTATCCTGAGGAAGACTTCTTGCTACAACCTTCAACTTAGGAATTATTTCTTTTACCTTCTCATCACTCATTGTATTTAACTCATCACTAGTTATAACCAAGTCAGAATTAGATGTTATGATTCCAACTTCTTTAGCAATAGAATACGCTGTATCCTTATGATCCCCCGTAATCATTACTGTTTGAATACCAGCCTCAGTTACCGATTTAACACCTTTAATTGCTTCTTTTCTAATATCATCTTTTATATATAAGATACTAGTAAAAACTAAACTGTCTTTGTTAATATAACTATTCTTCTTATAAGCTAAAAGAATTACCCTAATTCCTTGTTTTGTTTTTTCATCTATTTTCTTTTTAATTAATACTTTATCTCTAAAAGGAATTTCCATTCCAGTCTCTGATAAATAATAATCACATTTTTCTAATAACTTTTCGGGGGCACCTTTAACATAAGTAGTTTTATCATTGTCAGAAATAGATACTTCTGAATATTTTTCTTTACTGTCAAACGGTTTTACTTTTTCTTTTTTATAAATCATTCTAGAATCTGTTTTTATAAAATTTAGTAAAGCCCTATCTGTAATATTTCCCCCAACTGCTTTATTTGCCTCATCATAGTAACTAGCATTATTATATAAGCAATTATTTTTTAGATGTTCATGTAGTTTTTTATTTTTCAAAATCTCTTGTTCTGTTCTATATTCACATAAATTACCTGTAAGAATACCAACTACTTCTAATTTTCCATAAGTTAATGTACCTGTTTTATCTGTAAACAATATATTGAGACTACCTGCTGTTTCTATTCCCACCATTTTTCTTACTAAAACATTATTTTTTAACATTCGTCTCATATTAGATGATAATACCAAAGTAATCATCATTGGTAATCCTTCAGGTACTGCCACAACAATAATTGTAACACTCAAAGTTAAAGCATACAAAATATTCCCAAACAGTACTGGAAAATTAGTAATTGTATTTATTATTTGATGTAATTGAAAATTATTTTTAATAACTATTTCAGAAAAAAGATAAGAAAAACTTACTAGAATTGCTCCAATATAACCTATTTTACTAATTACTTGAGCTAATTTTTGTAATCGAAGTTTCATTGGACTATCCGGACTCTTTTCTTGCAATTCTTTTGCCATATGTCCATAGAAAGTGTCATCTCCTACCTTTTTTACTAACATAAAGGCCTCTTTTGAGTAAACAACTGTTCCTCTAAATACATTTTTATCATGATTTTTAGACTTTAAAACCTCTCTTGTTTCTCCATTAATACTTGATTCATCTACAAAAATCTCACCAGAAATAATTTCACCATCTGCGGGTATTTTATCACCAGTTTGGAGAATAACTACGTCACCTACAACAACATCATCTATTAAAATTTCCTCAATATGAGAATTTCTTTTTACTCTGCATTTAATCCTTGAAGATTCTTCCTGTAATTTTTCAAACGCTGCCTCACTACCATATTCAGATATAGTTGAAATAAAAGATGCTACAAATATAGCAATTACAATTCCTATTGTTTCAAACCAATCAAAATCATGAAATAAAAATAATGTTTTAACAGCAAGCGCGATAAGTAAAATTTTAATAATAGGATCTCCAAGGGACTCTAAAAGTAATTTAAAGAAACTATTTTTCTCTTTCGAACTTATTTGATTAGTACCATATTTTTTTCTGTTTTCTATTACTTCTTTTGAACTAAGACCATTAATCATAATTTTCCTCCTAGGAAAAACTATGAATTTTATTTTTATTTATGAATAACTTTCATTTCTTCGACAAAAGTGGATAAAAAAAAGACTATTTCTAGTCTTCTATCATTATAACTTTTTTGGTTTCTTTCTTTTCTTCTTCTTTAGGAACTGAAATTTTTAGGATACCATCTTTAAATTTAGCTTTAATATCTTCATCTTTGATATTGCCAACATAAAATTGTCTTTCACATTTTGAATAACAATGTCTTTCACGACGAACGTATTTTTTACCATCTTTTTCTTCATTATCAGATTTCTTTTCTGCAGATATTTTTAAGTATCCATCATCAAGTTCCATATTGATATCTTCCTTTTTAAAACCTGGGACATCCATTTCGATAACATAATTATTATCTTCTTCATAAATATCACATTTCATCATTTTATCTAATTTTTTTGGAGATTCAAAGTCATCAAAGAAATTATCAAAAAATACTCTACTAGGTAGCACTATTATCACTTCCTTTCTATAGACAATATTAGCACTCTTTTTAGCACTTGTCAAGTGTGATTGCTAAAAATAATAATGCACCTACTATCTAGTGTAAACTTTATTTACAAAAAATATGCAAAAGTATTCATTATTTAAAAAAATATGATATTCTATGTATATAAGATATAAAAGGGAGGAAAATCATGAATAATATAAAAGATATCCAACTTTCTACAAAAGTAATAGGATCAATAATAATAGTCATTATTAGTATAATATTATTCTTTATTATTAAAGAAAGTACCTTATCATTTATAAACAAGAAAAAAAGAGGCGCTAATAGGAATCAGAAGAAAAGACTAACATTACTATATATAACAATTAGTGTTCTTAAATATATAATTTTTTTAATAGATATTATTATAATTTTAGGAATATTTAATATTAATGTTTCAGCATTTTTAGCTGGTTTAGGTATATTTGGTATTGTTGTTGGACTTGCTTTACAAGACTTATTAAAAGATTTTATTAGTGGTATTTTTATTATCTTAGATTCTCAGTACAATGTTGGAGATTATGTGGAAATTGACGATTTCAAAGGTGAAGTCATTGGTGTTGGTTTAAAAAGTACAAAGGTAAAATCTTATAATGGTGATGTTAGAATATTTGCTAATAGAAATATTAGTACTGTTGTAAATTATTCTCAAAGTAATTCTAAAACTGTTATTTTATTTAAATTTAGTAGTGATGAAAACTTATTAAATTTAGAAAAAATTATGGAAGAATTAATTAAAAGACTAAAAGGAAAAATACCTGATGCAATTGGAGATATTCAATATAAAGGTGTTGAAGAATACAAAGATTCAGACCTAGTATTAAAATTAACAGTTAATGTTAAACCTTTAAAACAATATAAAACAGAAGCTATCATCTTAAGGGAAGCAAAATTACTTTTTGATGAAAAAGGTGTTAAAATTAAATAATTAATTGTGAAATTTTCGTGTTTTTATAGTAAAATACCAATATTTATGATATTCTTAACATGGAGGTAAGAGTATGAAAAATAAATTGGTATTTTTAGTAGTTAGTATTTTTGGACTTACTTTATTTGTAACACCTAATATGGTTAGTGCTAAAACAGAAACTACTGATTTAAAAGAAACTGTAAAAGAAGAAATTGAATTATTTAAAAGTGCTGATGGATATGAAGACTATGTTAAACAATTAGAAGAGGCCGATTTATCTAATTATGAAGAAAGTAAAGATAAAGTAAATGTTTATTTCTTCAGAGGTAGCACTTGTAGTCATTGTTTTGAAGCAACTGTTTTCTTTGCTAATATTGCTAAAGAATATGGACAATATTTTAATTTAAAAGCTTACGAAGTATGGAGTAATAATGATAATGCTGCACTTATGGAAAAGGTTGGTAATAAGCTTGGTGACGATGTAAGTGGTGTTCCATATATAGTTATAGGAAAAAAATCATGGACTGGATATGCTAATTCATATGATGATAAAATCAAGTCTGAAATAAAAAGTCAATATGATAAAAAAGTAAGTGACAGAGACGACGTTGTTAAAAATCTAAACGTAAAAGATTCTACTTCTTCATCAAGCAGTGATGTAGTTGCATTATTAATAATTGTTTTAGCAGTTGCAGGAATTACTACTGGAATTGTTTATACTAGAAAAAATGCATCATAGAAAGTAAAGTAAAATTCGAATTCATTAAAAAACCACACTTTATGGTGTGGTTTTTTAATACAAAAAAGCCAATAATACTTCTTTAAGAAATAATTTTAGTAATTTAACAATCCTATTATGCTAACGGATCAAATGTATTAGAAGAAGAAGATTTTAGTTTATTTGCCCAATCCTTTGCCAAAACAGTAGTAGGAGTTTCTCCACCAAATGGATTTATCCCCAAACTCTTAATATATTCACTATTAACATTAAAAACATCAGAAGGAATATATCCGTATTTTGCAAAAAGTTTTTTTATTGTAACAGCTACAAAGTTCTTATCAAAAATCTGCCTTTCTGTCATTGCTCTATCATAAAATGCAGGTAACATGATTATCATAAAGCGAAATCCTGCAATTTTTGAGAAAGGTGCCACATTTTTATCTCTATCACGTAATTTACTGCCTACTGCTATTTCCCATCCACTTAAGTATTCACTTAAAAGTTTCATTTCTTTTTCCGGTGTTAATTCATAGCCAGGAATATTGCTAACATCAGATTTTGACAAAATATTAATTATTTGTTCTGCTTTATATCCCCCTGTTATTGTTTCAGCTCCCATTATTATTCTATCCTTTAACGGTGAACAAGTTTCAGTGTTAAGTAATTCAACAACAGGATGATAAATTTTTTCCTTTTCTGTTAGCATATCCAATTGTTTCCTAAACCATAGTAATAAATTAGAAGCAACTTGTTTTTGTTCTTCATTAGTATTTTTAAAAATCAATCTTCTTTCTCTTAATGATGGTGTAATATACATATTGAAAACAATTTGATAATTGACTGTATCATTAATTTTTATTATATCATCTAAAAAAGAAAATAGTCTATGTTGTCCATCCATAATATCAAATGAATTTTGGTATGCAGCATACTCCTCTTCTGTTTCAGGAAACTCTGTATAAAATAGGTTATCAAAGCCATCAACTTTATGAACCGATAATTTATAATTGTCTCTTGTTCCTATTACAATAGATGTTGCAATAGTCCCTTCATTCATTACATAATTTGAAATATCATCCAATCTTTTTGGATCAATTGGTCTTTGTGCTTCTTGAGGTTGTTTCAATTCTTCTTTTGTTGCTAATCTAACCAATTCTCTTGCCGATGCTGATCCAACGTAACTTTTTGTATTATACTGTTTTACTTCAATCAAATATATTTTTTTCATAATATTCTCCTATACTAAATTTAATAAATACTTAATTTCATAGTCAATACTAGCACCCTTTTTTTCATTACAATGAGTACATAGTAATTGCCAATTATTCTCCAAACAATCACCTACGTACTTAAAAGGAATAATATGATCAAGATGATATTCATTACTAATATCACAATTACAAATAGCACATCTATTATTTTGATCTATTAATAGTTTCTTTTTCATGCCTTGTTCTACTTTTTTTCTAAAACTAGATTTACTAAAGAAAGCATCTAATAATTCTATTAGCTTATTTGCACTATAGTTATCTATACTGATGCCATATTCTCTATCAACAATCAATTTAATCGTTTCTTGTTTATTGTTAGTTAATGCTAAAATATTCTGCAATCTTTTTCGATTACTGCTTGATGAGTTTTTGTCACAAATTGATTTAAAAATCCCTAATAATCGTGCATCCATTAATGTTTTATCCATCATTTCTTGTTGCATACTATTCCCCTCCCTGTGGATATATGATAACATAAAAATAGCAAAATGTAAAGATCTTAATTTTAGATCTAAATGTAAGATCTCTAATAAGTGCAATTTTAAGTGATTAACCAAAAATCATCCTATAGCTTTTTCTTTAATGGTTAGTTATTTTTCTTTTAATTATATAAATTTGCATTAAAAAAGCGAGAAATCAAACATTTCTTTTTAAAATAGAAATTTTTCTCACTAGTAAATTTATAACACTTTTTATTTTATTATTAACTGTTGTCCAATGGTTAAATATGTTGATAATAGATTATTATCACTAACAATTTTATCTACAGTAGTATTGTTTTTTTGTGCAATAGACCATAAAGTATCACCCTTTTGTACAGTGTAGACAATTTGGTTTGTAGGTGGTATTTTTAATTGTTGTCCAATTTGAAGAGTTAGTGATGACAAATTATTATAATTAACCAAATCATTAACTGAAACACCAAGTTTTCTAGCAATAGACCATAAGGAATCTCCCTTTACAACTACATAGGTGTCAGAAGCAACATCATCTTGAGATGGTATTCTTAACTTTTGACCTATCGTAATCAAATTACTACTTAGATTATTAAGTTGTTTTAGCTCATTAACCGATATACCAAATTTATTTGCAATAGACCATAAAGAATCTCCCCTTACAACTGTATAATAGTCACCAGTAACTGTAGAAGTACCTGGAGCTGTATATGGTGTATTTGTATAGTCAGCAATTGCTTTTACAACACCCTCAGCATATTTGTCTAAATCTGATTGAAGTTTTTTAAGATCTCTTTGATTATCAATAAAACCATATTCAATTAAAACAGACTCTCTTGGAGAAGTTTCCCTTATTATATAATAGTAATCCTTGTTAGGATTTTCTGGTAATCTTCTTTGATATACTTTTCTTTTAATTTGACCAGCATCACCAATATTATTCAAAATCATATTAGCAAATGTGGGATCATTACGTAAGGCGTAAACTACTTCAGCACCTTCGCCACCACAATGTTAGCCCTCTCAAAGATTACTGCATTTATTTATATACTATAATTGGTGTTATTTTTATCAACGGTCCATTTTCATAAATAATAGCAC
>CAKOXP010000023.1 GCA_934130175.1 uncultured Bacilli bacterium | reverse complement strand
AAAAAATATAAATAGAAAGGGATCAATCAATAAGAAATTAATTAATATTTCTATAAGATTGATTATACGTGATAATATGAAAGATGAAAAGCACCAAAGATCATATCAAAAATATACAATTGCAGTGTTAGTAATGCTAATAGCTATAATAGGAACAGCATATGCGTGGTTGACATTTTCATTAAAGGGACAAAAAACTAATACGATGATTGTAGGAAATTTATCTTTAAATTTAGATAACGAAACAGTGGGAATTAATTTAGAAGATGCATCTCCTGTTAGTGAAAATGTTGGTATGAGTTATAAACCATATTCTTTTACTTTAACTAATGATGGAAATATAGAAAGTACTTATACAATATATTTAGTAGATGATGATGATAAAATTCCTAAAGGTACTGAAAAGTTGAAAGATGAGTATATTAGATTTAATTTAGTTAAAAATGGTATAAAAGAAAATTCAAAACTTTTAACTGAAATAAAATCTGATGAAGGAAGAGTCTTAGACAGTGGAATAATTCAACCGGGTCAAACAAATAGTTACGATTTAAGATTATGGATAGATAATAATGCCGATTATGATTATATGGAAACAATGTTTGCGGGTAGAATTGAAATAGTAGCAGAACAAATAAAAGAGTAGTTCTGCTTTTTTTTAAGAAAAATTAGAAAAACTATGATATAATAAACTGGTATTAGAGGAGGTTTTTACTATGGAAGATAAACTATCCAAAGAAGAAGTTCTTCATGTTGCTGACCTAGCGAGAATAGAAGTAAGTGAAGAAGAAATTGAAACATATCAAATAAAGCTAAAAGAATTATTAAATGAAGTAGAAAAAATTGAAAGTATCAATGATAATGATAGTGATTATATGATTGCACCATGGAGTAATAATGCAAGTTATAGAGAAGATATAGAAGAAGAAATGCTTAATCCTAAAGAGGCATTAAAAAATGTCCCACGTAAAAGCGGAAATTATATAGAGGTACCGGTGGTTATAAATGAGTAGATATTTAGACTTAGATATAGTAGAAATTAATAAATTATTAAAAGAAGGTAAAATTACACCTACTGATTTAGTAGAAGAAAGTTTTTTACGTATAGAAGAAAACAAGGATTTAAATGCGTTTATTACTTTAAATAAAGAACAAGCTTTAGAAGAAGCTAAGAAGTTAGAAAATGAAGAAATTGATACAATTACATTTGGTATTCCAATAGCTATTAAAGATAATATTATAACTAAAGATTTAAGAACAACAGCTGCTTCTCATATGTTAGATAATTTTATACCTATATATGATGCTGATGTTATTAAAAAAATAAAAGATAATAAGATGATTATTATAGGAAAAGCTAATATGGATGAATTTGCTATGGGATCATCTAATCAAACATCATACTTTAAACCAGTTGCAAATCCATGGAATAAAGCTCTAGTTCCAGGAGGGTCTTCAGGAGGATCAGCTGCAGCAGTAAGTAGTAGAGTAGTTCCTTTTGCTTTGGGTTCTGACACTGGTGGCTCTATTAGACAACCATCAAGTTTTTGTGGAATAGTAGGATTAAAACCAACATATGGAAGAGTATCAAGGTATGGATTAATTGCTTTTGCATCAAGCTTAGATCAAATAGGTCCAATGACTAGAAATGTTTATGAAAACGCTATTCTTTTGAACATAATCTGTGGAAAAAGTAAAAATGATTTAACAAGTTGTGAAACAAATGAGGATTTTACAAGATTAATTGGAAAAGATATTAAGGGTATGAAAATAGCTATTCCTAAATTCTATGTAAATGATGCAATTGATGATGAAATTAAAGATAAATTAAATAGTATTATCAAATTACTAGAAGAAGCTGGAGCAGAAATTTCTTATGTTGATATTAAATATATTGATAAAGCAGTTACTCTATATCAAATAATTGCCATGGGAGAAGCAAGTTCAAATCTTGCTAGATTTGATGGTATCAGATATGGTTATAGTTATGAAAATCCTGAAAATATTAATGATTTATATTTAAAAACTAGAAGATATGGATTTGGTCCAGAAGTAAAAAGAAGAATTATGATAGGTAGTTATCTGTTAAGTGGAGAAAATGCTACCACATATTATAATAAAGCTTTAGCTATTAGAGATGATATGCGTAATAGTTTTCTAGATGTATTTAAAGAATATGATTTAATTATTGGACCAACTGCTACAACAAAAGCATATCCATTAGGAAAAGATTTAGATGATGCTGTTAAAGCTTTTATGGATGACGTTTTAACAATCCCTGTTAACATGGCAGGACTTCCAGGTCTTAACTTACCAATAGGATTTTCAACTGATCATTTACCAATAGGTATGCAAATAATTGGTTCTAGTTTTGAAGAAGCTAAAATTTATCAGTTAGCGAGCTTTATTGAGAATATTCTTAATCTAGATTTAAATCCAAATCATAATGGAGGTAGAGAAAATGACTAATTATATAGAAACAATTGGAATTGAAGTCCATGTTGAATTAAAAACAAAAACAAAAATCTTTTCTCCTTCTAAAAACGGTTATGGAATGATGGCTAATAGCTTAACTAATGTTATAGATTTAGGTTATCCTGGAACATTACCAACTATAAATCATGAAGTAATAAATACCGCTATTAAAGCTGCTCACGTCTTAAATTGTAAAATAAGAAAAGAAATGCACTTTGATCGTAAAAACTATTTTTATCCAGATAATCCTAAAAATTATCAAATTACTCAAAGCAGAACTCCAATAGGATACGATGGATATGTTGAAATAGAAGTTAACGGTGTTAGTAAAAAAATAGAAATAGAAGAAATTCATATTGAAGAAGATACTTGTAAAAGTGCCCATAGAGGAACTGTTTCATTGCTTGACTTTAATAGAGCAGGTGTTCCTTTAATAGAAATTGTTTCAAAAGCATGTATAGAAAGTAGTGAAGAGGCAAAGCTTTACTTAGAAAAATTGAAAGAATTATTATTTTATGCTGATATTTCAGATTGTAAAATGGAAGAAGGTTCAATGAGATGTGATGCTAATGTTTCTTTAAGAAAGAATTTAAATGATCCTTTAGGTACAAAATGTGAAATTAAAAATATTGGTTCTATTTCTAATGTTGGAATTGCCATTGAAAAAGAAAAAGAAAGACAAGCAAAATTACTTGATAACAATGAAACTTTTAAAGAACAAACTCGTCGTTTTGATGACAAATTAAATGATACAGTTTTAATGAGAGTAAAAGAAACTGGAAATGACTATCGTTACTTTCCAGAACCAGATATTCCTTATATAGTATTAACTGATAGCCAAATAGAAGAAGCAATAAAAACACTTCCAATGATGCCTAAGGAAAGAAAAAAACTTTATGAAGAGAAAGGCGTTTCAGAACTTAATATTAAGAAAATAATTGCTAATAGATCTTTAAGTGATTATTTAAATACGTATTTAGATACAAATCTTAATTTTCAAACAGCAACTAATCTGTTATTAGGAGATATTTCATTCTACCTAAATAAAGAAGAAAAAGAAATAACAGATACGCATTTAACAAAAGAAAAAATGTTAGAGCTAGTAGAGAAAATAGATAACAATACTCTTTCAAGTAAAAATGTCAAAGAAATTATTTCAGATATCTTAGAAAGTAATAAATCTATTTCAGAAATAATGAAGGAAAAAAATATTACAAATATAACTGATACTTCATTGTTGAAAGATATAGTTACAAAGATAATAAAAGAAAATCCTGAAAGTGTTAATGATTATAGAGCTGGAAAAGATCGTGCAATTAAATACTTAATGGGTCAAATAATGAAAGAAACAAAGGGTAGCGCTAATCCTAAAATGGTTAATGAAATTTTAATTCAAGAATTAAATAACAATTGATAAAGATTTAGACATAGTGTATAATATAGATACTAGGATGTGAATAAGATGAAAAGATATTTAAAAGAACATAAAATTGTAGTGGTTGCAACTATTTTAATGTTAATTATTATTGTAATTGCATTCTTTGTAAAACAAGCATTCTTCTCTAATAGTGGAAATGCCGTTTATGGAGATAGATTAGATGGAATAGAAGCTGTAGAAATTGATTCTAAACAAAAAAAAGAAATAATAAGTAATCTAGAAAATGATTCATCTGTAAAAAAAGCAACTTATAAATTACAAGGTAAAATTATTAATGTTATTATAACAGTTAATGATGATGTTGGTCTTGATACAGCTAAATTATTAAGTTCTAAAGTTTTAGAAAAATTAGATGAAGATCAAAAGAAATTCTATGATATTCAAGTTTTTGTAAAGAAAGATACAGATGCAAAGGATTTTCCTATTATTGGTTATAAACAAAATAATAAAGAATCATTCGCATGGACAAAAGATAGGAGTGCCGAATAATGAAGAAAAAACTAATTATCATAACTCCAATTATAATTGCACTAGTTGCTTTTATATTTGTTTATAGATATTACAATCATCAAGATAAGAACACGAGTCTAACAGTTGTAGAAAAAAGATGGGTTCAAGATAATAAATCACAAACCATAGATATTGAAGTAATAAATGATTATCCTATTTATGGTACTGCAGGTAAAGGTGTTTTATATAGTTTTGTTAAGGATATGACAAAAGACGTGGGATTGGATTTTAATGAAATTCCTTATTTAAAAACAAGTAAAACATCAACTAATTCACTTAGATTTAGAATTTTAGATAATGATGAGAAACAATCTGATAATGATTTATTCTTATTTGAAGATTATTATATCGCAGTAGGTAGAGATTACCAAAGATTAAATCATATCAAAGATATGAAAAATTTAACTTTTGGTGTCTTTGATACAGATGCCTCAACAATTAGTTATTATTTAAAATCTGGTACTAATTTATCTTATAAGAGTTATAAAACTATTGATGAACTTTATAGTGCCTTAGAAGAAAAACAAGTTGATATGATTATCGTTCCTAATATTATGTATTTAAATAAGACTATAAGTAATAATAACTATTCAATAAATTATTATTTTACAGAGATGACTAAGAAAGTTGTGTTAACTTTAAGTGATAATGAAGAGTTAAACAAAATAGTTAGAAAATATTATAATAAATGGAAAGAAACAAAGTTTATAAAAGAATATGATAAAGAATATTTTGATTATTATTTAACTCAAAACAAACTAACTTCTAAGAAAAAAGCAGATTTAGTTTCCAAGGTTTATACTTATGGATATGTTGAAAATGTACCATATGAGAAAAAAGTAAATGGTAGAGTTGCAGGTATTGCTGGAGAGTATCTAGATCGTATCGCAAGATTTTCAGATATTGAATTTAAATATAAGAAGTATAATAGCTTAGAAGAGTTAAAAACTGCTATTAAGAATAAAGAAATAGATATGTACTTTGATTATTATGGTTTAGATAGTGATAACTATAAGGCAACATTATCAACATTTGTTGAAGATTATGTTATCTTAGGAAAAGAAAAAGATAATCATATTATTAATTCATTTGAAAGTATTAGATCAAAGGATGTCTCTATGTTAGATAATGATTTACTATATAATTATGTAAATAATAATGGTAAAGCAAATATTCATAAATATAAGAGTTTAAATGAACTAGTAAAAAAAGCAGATAATACTCTTATAATAGTTGATCGTAACTTATATAATAAGTATCAAACAACTAAATTTAAAAAGTATACAATTCTATATATGGATACTATGATGAATGATTATAAGTTTATGGTTAAAAATAATGATCAAGAATTTTATAATTTAGTAAATTATATGATTAATACTAATTCATATTATATATATCGTAATAGTGGATTAGAAAGTTTAAATGAGTCTTTCTTAGAAAGAAGTAATTTTGAACAAATTTATTCTATTGTTTTAGCTATAATATTTATCCCACTAATAATAGTTGGATTAATAATTGTTATTCTTAAAAATAAAAGAAAGAAAAAACAAGTTAAAATAACAGACAGACATAAATATACTGATATGTTAACTTCATTAAAGAATCGTAATTATCTAAATGTAAAAATGCCTGAATGGGAAGAATCAAAAGTATATCCTCAAGCAATTGTTGTAATTGATTTGAATAATGTAAAATATGTTAATGATAATTATGGTCATGAAGAAGGAGATAAATTAATCATTGAAGCTGCAGGTATTTTAGTTAATACTCAACTTGAAAATAGTGAAATTATACGTACTGATGGAAATGAATTCTTAATTTACTTAGTAGGATATAGTCAAAGACAAATAACAACATATACTAAAAAATTATCTAAAGAATTGAAAAACTTACCTCATGAATTTGGGGCTGGTGTAGGATTCAGTATGATTACAGATGAAATAAAAACAATAGATGACGCAATAAATGAAGCTACTATGGAAATGATTACAAACAAAGAAGAGTTTAAGTAAGAGGTTGATAAGTATGGAGCAAGTTAGAGGTTTTTTCAAAAAGGTTATAAAGTATATTACTAAACCTGAAATGAGAGTATTGCCTGGACAACTTGCTTTTTTTACTGTCATTTCATTAATTCCCTTACTTGCATTAGTTGGAACTATAGCTGGATATTTTTCGGTTTCTACTGATAAAATGATTCACATCTTAAATACTGTTCTTCCTTTCGAAATGACAGAAAGTATTATTTCTTATGTTTCAGGTAAAGGAATAACCTTTAATATTTCAATTTTCTTTATATCAGCTTTTATTCTTGCTTCTAATGGATGTCATTCTATGATTATTACTTCTAATGAAATATATAAAGTAGAAAATAAAGGAATACTATCTAGAAGGTTAAAAGCTATAGCTATGACATTTATATTAGTTTTGTTATTCTTATTTCTTTTATTAGTACCAGTATTTGGAGATACAATATTTAATATTTTAACTAGTAATATCCCAAATAAACAAACAGTTTCAGTTGCTTATAATATATATAAGTTAATGCAATACCCAATTACACTAATTTTAGTATTTTATAATATTAAACTTTTGTATACAGTAGCACCTGATAGAGAAATAAAGGCTAAAACAACCAATTTTGGTTCTATATTTACAACTATAGGATGGGTTTTATCAACAAAAATATATTCAATATATGCTGGTAGTTTTTCTAATTACAATATCTTCTATGGAAGTATTTCTAATATTTTATTCTTATTAATGTGGGTATATATTCTATCTTATATATTTGTTCTTGGGATGGCCTTTAACGCTAGTGCAACAAAAAAAGATGATTATGAAACTATGCAAATGGCTAAGATTGAAGAAAAAGAAAAAAATTAAATATATATGAAACTTACATATTTCATCAAATTATAAATATGAATTATAAAAATTACTAAAGGGAAAAATTAAAATTGGTTAGTTTTTCTCTTTTTAATTTGTAAAAATGGTCATTTGCTAAATATTTTTACTTGTGATAAGTTCTTTCTACTTGCAAGTAAAATAATTTAGAAAGAAGTGATTAATATAATAAATATAAGAGGATATAATCCTAAATCATTACATGATTTAAATCTAAGTAAGGAGTATGTTTTAGAATTACCAAGATATATAAAGAAAGGACAAAAGATAAGTATTCTTTCAGATACAATGTTAAAAGCTATGTTTCAAAATGAAAATAGATTGAAGTATTCAGCTAAGTTCTTATCATATTTCATAGATTTGGATTATGAAGTAATTTTAAAGAATATTTATCTAGCTAAAAACGAACTAGATAAAGAAAAAGAATTTAGTAAAGCAGAAAGATGTGATTATGTAGCAGTAATTGATAATACAAGTCTAAATATAGAAGTAAATAATAATAGTAGTTTAGAAATATTAGAAAGAAATATAGAGTATGCATATAGATTATATTCAAAAAAGATCAAAAGAGGAGAAAGAGAATATGATTATACTCAAGTAATTCAGTTTAATCTAAATAATTTTTCATTTAAAGAAAATGATAAAATAATAGATATTTATGGAGTAAAAAATGATAGTGACTTAACTCTAAGTGATAAGATAATATTTGTCCAAATATATGTACCAAACCTAAGGAAGAAATGGTATAATGAGGGTATAGAAAGTTTAAATGAAGCCGAGAAATACATTTTAGCTTTGGTAGAAATGGACATAGAAAAACTAAAAAGCTTAGGAGGCGAAGAGTTAATGGAAGAATATGTAAAAGAAGCAGAAGAAGTAAGTTTTGAAGGAGGAGTAGGAGAGTCATACGATAAAGAGTGGGCTCTAAAAGACCAAGCTTACCGAGATGGAGAAGAAGCTGGAGAACAGAAAGGTTCAACAACAAAAGCTATTGAAATAGCAAGAAATCTTTTAAAAAATAAAATAGATATATCAATTATTGCACAATCTACGGGTTTATCTATTGATGAGATTAATTCTTTATAATTGCACAATCAGGCAAAAAAATTTTGCTTGATTTTTTCATCTGGGGGGGGGTTATAATCATTTTAGATAAGAAAATAGGAGGTATCTAGAATGAGAAAAATAATTATAACAATTATATTTACTACGATAATAACAAGTGTTCTTTCTTTGTCTTTTTCTTATGCAGCAACGAATTATGCAATTAGCGCATCAAAAATTGGATATACAGATAATTCGTCTTTAGGAGCAACCGATGTTCAAGCAGCAATCGATGGAACATGTACGAGCTTTTCAAAAAAGTTAGATGAATTAAAGAAAAGTATGTATCCGGTAGGAAGTATTTACATATCAACAAAACTATCTACTACAACAGCAGTTGCTGCTGCAATAGGAGGTACCTGGCAGGTATTTGGAAATGGTAAAGTTTTAAGATCTTCTACTGGAACTTCCGAACAAACAGGTGGGTCAAGTGATGTAACTTTAACAACAGCTAATTTACCAAGCCATACACATACGCTAACAGCAACAGGAACAGTTTCATCAACATTTAAAGGTACAGCTGTAACATCAGGTAATAATAGTAAAACACCAACAGCATCCTTTACAGGAACAAGTGGTACAACAACAACTGATGGTGCACATACTCATAGCCTAAAATCCACAATAATGAATACAATTCCGATAACATCAGGGGCTTATAATGCTGTATTTATTGCAGGAACTAATACCGATCTTGTTAATTCTGCTGGTGCTCATTCACATTCATTTACTCCAAGTGGAACAGTAACATTATCAAATACTACTCATACACATAGTGTAACGGCAGCAGGAACAGTTTCATCGACTTTTGCAGGAACAGCTGCAACAACAACTGCAACAGGAAATGGAACATCATTCAGTACGATTGATCCATATATAACAGTATACATGTATAAAAGAATTTCTTAAAAAGACATTTTTTGTCTTTTTCTTTTGTAATAGTACTAAATAATGGTATACTATAATTGGTGGTTGTATGAAAAAAATATCAATATTATCACTCCATTTAGGTTATGGAGGAGTAGAAAAATCAATTACAGCTTTAGCAAACTTACTTTGTGATAAATACGAAGTAGAAATTGCTTGCAGTTACAAGTTGTATGAAAAACCTGTTTTTGATATAGATAAACGCGTAAAAATAATTTATTTGACAAATGTTAAACCAAACCGACGTGAATTTTCTAACGCAGTCAAAAGTAAAAATCCAATAAATATTGTAAAAGAAGGAATTAAAGCACTTAATTGTCTACGCCTTAGAAGAAAAACAATGATAAAATATATTACTCATACAGACAGTGATGTTGTAATAGCAACACGAGATATTTTTGATGACTGGCTAGGAGAGTATGGTTCTAAAGATAAATTAAAAATAGGATGGGAACATAATCATTATCATGATAACCTAAAATATGCTTTAGAAATAACAAGAGCAGCTTCTAAATTAGATTACTTAGTATTAGTATCTAAAAATCTAGAAGAATTTTATAAGAGAAAACTAATTAACTCTAAATGTAAGTGTGTCTATATATCTAATATAGTTGATAATATTCCTAAAAAACCTGCACTACTACAAGAAAAGAGATTGATATCTGTAGGTAGACTTTCTGCAGAAAAAGGATTTATTGACTTACTTATGCTCTATAGTAAAATAGAAAAAACTCATCCTGATTGGTGTCTAGATATTATTGGTGATGGAGCAGAAAAACCAGTATTAGAAGAATATATAAAGAAACACAATTTAGAGACTAAAGTTACTCTACATGGATTTCAAAAAAAAGACTATATTGATAAAATGTTACAAAAATCATCAATATACTTAATGACATCTCATACAGAAAGTTTTGGAATAGTTTTAATAGAAGCAATGAGCCATGGATTACCTTGTATAGCCTTTTCATCAGCAGAAGGAGCACGAGAAATAATAGATAGTGGAAGAAATGGTTATCTTATAAATAATCGTAACTTTGAAGCATACATAAAAAAAGTAGAAGATTTAATGGAAGATATTGAAACTAGAAAAGCTATTGGTAAAGAAGGAAGAAAAAGTATTAAAAAGTATAGTGGTGAAGAAGTTATTAAAGATTGGTATAAATTAATAGAGGAAAGTGATTAAATGAAAAAAGTACTTTTTATTGCATCAACTGGAGGACATTTATCAGAAATGATGCAGTTAAAACCCATGTTTAAAAATTATGATTATTACATTATTACAGAAAAAACTAAAAGTAATCTATTTTTAAAAGAAAAATATAAAACTAGAGTAAGTTATCTAGTATATGGAACAAAAGATCATAAACTATCTTATCCATTTAAATTATTATATAACTGTTTTAAAAGTTTCTATCTTTACTTGAAAGTCCATCCGGATTATATTATTACAACAGGTGTGCATACAGCAGGGCCAATGTGTTTAATAGGAAAAATATTTGGAAGTAGAGTGATTTACATAGAAACATTTGCTAATATGGTTACAAAGACAGTAACTGGAAGATTACTTTATCCATTTTCAGATCGCTTTATAGTTCAATGGTCTAGCATGAAAGAACTTTATCCAAAAGCTATAGATGGGGGATGGATTTATTAATGATATTAGTAACTTTAGGAACACAAGATAAATCATTTGAAAGATTATTAAAAGCTTTAGATAAAGCTGTTGCAAAAGGAAAAATCAAAGAAAAAATAATAGTTCAAGCAGGATGTACTGAATATAAATCAAAAAACATGGAAATATTTGATTTAACTTCTCCAGAAGAATTAGATAAATTAGTAAAAAAATGTAGTTTATTAATTACCCATGGAGGAGTAGGCTCTATTCTTACTGGAATTAAGTATAATAAACCAATAATCGCAGCCGCAAGACTTTCTGAATATAGAGAACATACAAATAATCATCAAAAACAAATTATAAAAGAATTTGTAAAAAGTGGTTATATACTAGAACTTGAAGACTTCGATAATTTAGATAAATTAATAAAACAGGCAAAAAAATTCAAACCAAAAGAATTCAAAAGTAATACCAATAAGTTTATTAAAAATATAGAAAATTATATAGAAGATGATAATCATACAAGTTGGTTTAATAAAGTTTTAAATTTAGTAAGTTCTGGTTATAGAACTATTTTAGGAACAATAATTAGTATTTTCATATTTAACATTCTAATACCTAATGTCAAATTAATACCAAGTCTAGCTATATCAATATTAACTGTTATAGTTTTAAACTTATTAATGATTATAATCACTAGAACTAACATAAATAAAAAGAAATATCTAATAAATAATATAGTTTGTTTTATTATAGATTTTTGTTTAACGTATTTGTTTATATATAATGTAAATATTGAAGTTGTAATTAGCAAAATAATAGTTTCATTTATAACATTAATAACTTCACTTATTATTTCTAAAATGAAATGTTTACAATGAAAAAAATTTTTGTTAAAATTAGGTAGTAGGTGAGTGTATGAAAAATTTAAAGAATAAAAAAGTAAAAATACTAGTGTTAATTGGTATCACTTGTATCGTATGGGGTTTAATTTTAATGTTTGTTAGTAGTGTTAAGAAAGACCAAAAAGAAATGAATGCTAGAATGGATAAGATTGTGAATTCTTATGATAAGTTTAGCAAGAAAATAGAAGAATTTAATACAATGAGGGATTCTTTACATACAGAATTTTTAGATAAGGTTTATTATGAAAAGTTAGAAACACAAGATACAGATTTCAAAAATAAATTAAAAATTTACGAAGAATTAGTTTCTAGTATTAGTTTAAGTACAAAGAATAATTTAAGAAAATATTGTCAGGATAACATATATTATTCTTCATCTGATGTTAACAATAAATGTGCTGCATATAAACAAGCGTATGAAGAAATGGTCAATTCATTTGTAGATGATGTAAATACTTATAATAGTAATATAGATCAGTATAATAAATATTTAGATACACAAGGAGCAACAAATGCTTTAAGATTAGAAAAATATCAAACTAAGAAACAGTATATAGATTATAATAAAGATGGAACATATTCTGGTCGAAGTGAAGATAGTTCTACTGAAGAAAATACTGATACTAGTAAAGAAACAAGTAAGGAAAGTGATAAGTAATGAATAATGAAGATGTAGTAGAATTATTGACAATTGATGAGAATAATAATATAAATCAAAATGATAATAAAAATAAAAAAGATAAAAAGCCAAAAAAGAAAAGAAAAAAGTTAATAATAGGCTTAAGTAGTGCTGTAGGATTATTTGGAATAGCTTTATTTCTATTATATGGTCCATGGCCAGGATTTAGAAATTTATGGATAACAACAGCAATGACTACTATGAATCATCAATATTTAGCCACTGCTTTATATAGTGATAAAACAATTCAGGAAGTATTAAAAAGCAATGCTATTATAGAACCAGAGGGTAAGACAAATACCTCATTAATTAAGTTTAGTAAATATAAAAAGTCAACTGTTTATAAGAATAAGTATGAAGAACAAATTTTAGATCGTGAAGAAGGAGATTTATATAAAGTTATAGATATTCAAGGTAAAAGTTATAAAGGTTATTTAGTAGCTATTTATGATCCATCTAGAATATCTATAGCAACCTCTAAATATTTAGGAAAAAGAGGAGAAGCTATAACTACTGTTGCTAAAGATAATAATGCAATTATTGCTATGAATGCAGGTGGATTTTATGATCCAGATTGGAATAGTAATGGAGCACTTCCTCATGGAACTGTTATTTCAAATGGTAAGGTAGTAAGTGACTATGATGATGCTAAAATGGGTGGTGGATTTATTGGATTCACCAAAGAAAATAAGTTGGTTTTAGGTAAGTTTTCTAAGGAAGAAGCAATAAAAATGGGAATGAGAGATGCTGTTGAATTTGGCCCATTCTTAATTATAAATGGAAAGAGTGCTTTTGTTAAAGGAAATGGTGGATGGGGAATAGCTCCTCGTACTGCAATTGGACAAAGAGCAGATGGTATTGCTTTATTCTTAGTTATAAATGGACGTTTAGCAACAAGTATTGGTGCTGATATGGGAGATTTGACAGAAATAATGGAAAACTATGGAGCTGTGAATGCTGCTAATCTAGATGGAGGAAGTTCATCAGAGTTAGTTATCAATAATAAAATTATAAATACTCCAGTAGCTGGCGGTAAAAATGGATTACGTGACATGTCAACTTTCTGGATAGTAAAATAAAATTGACTACTATTTAAAATAGTAGTTTTTTTTCTACAAAAATTTCATACATAAAGATTTATTATATATTTGGTGATAAGATATGAAAATAAAAATGTTCGATGAAGAAAGTGAAAAAGATCTAGAAGAAAGTGTTAATAATTTTTTAGATGAAACTGATAAAGAAGTAATAGATATAAAGTATCAAGTGAGCTGTTCTATTTTTGGAGAGGAACAAATATTTTGTTTTTCAGCAATGATTGTTTTACTTGATAAATAGAAGAAAAAATGTTATTCTGTTAATAGATAAGATAATAGAGGTAGAGTGTTATGAAATTAAGAAACTTTATAAAAAATAACCTTAAACTTGTAGTAGCATTTACATTAGGTTTACTAGTAGCAGGAACAGGAGTATATGCAGCAGGTGTAATAGCAAGTAAAGAAATCACTTATGAAGATAATACAAGTATAGGAGCAACAAATGTACAGGATGCCATAGATAAATTAAATACGAAAGCAACAACGAAAATAACAGAAGCAGAGGCAAAGTGTCCTTCTGGAAAAATTTGTACTGAAACAAATTCAAAAGGAACAATATTTGCTAGTAAAATGGGAATATGCATTAATAGAAATAATATATTTCAGTGTTTTAAAATAAATAATTGGGATGTAGAAAAAAATCACATACAACAAGTGTTCTCAGATGTTAGCTGCAATGTTAGCTCGTCCTACGTTAACTGCCATGCCTCGGATTTCAGCTGCTACGTCTACTCGAATGGCGACGTGTACTGCTCCGATTATTCTGATTATTCGTCCTGCTATGTGCATGCTGATGGCGATGTTATCTGCCCCTAGTAGCCTGCCCCCAGTATCTTATAATCTAATATCTATCTTTGCGTTAGCAAAGATATTGTAGGAGCCATATATGGCGACGAATAGTGCCGAACGAGTAAGCAAGTGTAGGCAATGAAAATGAAAAAAATAATATACACGGGAAGTACACGTTCAGGTACTTCCCGTGAGGGACATCTTGAACAAGTGGAGCTGCAATGTTAACTGCAACTAGTAACCACCCAGATTTTTCTGAGACTATAATTCAAGAAACCACGGTTTTTTATACAAGCCAGGAAACAAGGCTGTTTCTTGTGATAAACACAAAATATATAGTAGTAAGTTAAAATTTAGGTTAGTAGTACTATAATCATTTGTATGTTATTGGTGTAACGAAAATCTTCATTTTATAGAATTACTACTGAGATATAGATGCAGAATAAATAAAGAAAAGAATTACATAAAATTGAAAGAAGGTAAGATTATGCATAATAACGATTTAAACTCTATGTTTGAAGAAGAAGACGATAACAGAAAATTTGAAGAATGGGGTAAAAATGAAGTGGCTTTCTTTGATGATTTGAATCAAGAAGAAAGAGAACAACTAAAGAAAGATTATAAAGATGCTACTACTTGGAAGGAAACTTACGCAAATACTATGGCTAGGGCTATAGATAGTAGTAGTGAAGTTGATTATTCAACTGATATTGAAAAAGTTGGACAGAAGATGTCAAATGCTTCATCTAAATTAAATGATACATTATCTGTATTATCAGAAAAACATGGTAGTGTTAGAAATAGGTAATTTGAAAAGTGGAGTAACCACTTTTTTCGATGTTTTAATTTTTTTAAATTTAGTATATAATGTATATAGATAAATAATGGAGGGATTAGATGAAAAAGATAATGGATGGTAATGAAGCTTGTGCTTTATCTGCTTATAATTTTACTGAAGTAGCTGGAATATATCCAATAACACCAGCATCACCTATGGCAGAGTTAACTGATAAATGGGCAAATAATGGTAAACTTAATTTCTTTGATACACCAGTTAAAGTAGTAGAAATGGAAAGTGAAGCAGGAGCAGCTGGTATGGTTCATGGCTCACTACAATTAGGTTGTCTTACAACTACTTATACAGCAAGTCAAGGACTTTTACTTATGTTACCTAATATGTATAAAATAGCTGGTGAAATGTTACCTTGTGTTATCAATGTAGCCGCAAGAAGTCTTGCTACTCATGCTTTATCAATATTTGGTGATCATCAAGATGTTTATGCAGCTCGTTCTACAGGTTTTGCCATACTTTCATCTTCATCAGTACAACAAGTACATGATTTAACAAATGTTGCGTATCTTTCAGCAATAAAAGGAAGCTTACCATTTATTAACTTTTTCGATGGTTTTAGAACAAGTCATGAATTACAAAAAATAGATGTTATAGATTTTTCTAAAGTTAAAGATTTAATTGATGAAAAGAAATTAAAAGAATTTAGAGACAGAGCCCTTAATCCATATAAACCAGTAACACGTGGTACTAGTCAAAATGAAGATATTTATTTCCAAGCTACAGAAGTTAGAAATGAATATTATGACAAATTACCTGATATTGTTAATGATTACATGGAAAAAATAGGAGAAATAACAGGAAGAAATTATGCTCCATTTAATTATTATGGAAGTCCTAATGCTACTAAAGTTATAGTAGCTATGGGTTCAGTTTGTGAAACTATTAAAGAAACTATTGAGTATTTAACAGAGGTAAAACATCAAAATGTAGGATTAATAGAAGTATTATTATATCGTCCATTTAGTACTAAATACTTTTTGAAAGCTTTACCTAAAACAGTTAAAAAAATAGCTGTATTAGATCGTACTAAAGAAGCTGGTAGTAATGGAGAGCCATTATATTTAGATGTTGTGAGAGTCTTAAAAGAAAAAGATGCCAAAGTAACAATAGTTGGTGGTAGATATGGATTATCTTCTAAAAATACAACACCAGCAATGATAAAGGGTATCTATGACTTTTTAGATAGTAGAAGTTGTCATACAAACTTCACTGTAGGAATTGAAGATGATATTACAAATCTTTCAATTACTTATGATAAAGACTTTAAATTACCAACAACATCAACATCTTTCTTAGTATATGGATATGGTTCGGATGGAATGGTATCTGCTTGTAAAGACTTAATGAAAATAACAGGTGAAAATACAAGAGCCTATGTACAAGGATATTTTCAGTATGATTCTAAAAAATCAGGTGGTGTAACTGTAAGTCACTTAAGATTTGATAAAAATCCAATTAGATCAGCTTACTATGTTGAAAATCCATCATTAGTTGTATGTACTAAAGATAGATATTTATCTAGATTAAAGATGTTAGATAAAATTAAATCACATGGAATATTTTTATTAAATACTAGTATGGATGCCAATGAAGTATTAAAAAATATCTCTGTTAGAGATAAAAAGATAATGCAAAAGAAAAATGTAAAATTCTATATAGTAGATGCTTCTAAGATTGCTAAAGAATCTGGTTTAAATGGTAAGATAAGTGCCATTATGGAAACATTAATATTTAAACTTGGTAAAGTAATTGACTTTTCCTTCGCAACAGGAGAAATTAAGAAAAATATAGAAAAAAGATTTAGTAACAAGGGTGGAGATATAGTTTCTAAAAATATTAAAGCTATTAATGATTCAATTAACTCTGTTATTCAAGTAAAAATACCTGATGTAGATTTTGATGATGAAATAGAAAAGAAAAGAACTACTTTTGAAATTATTAACTCTATGGAAGGAGATAATTTAAAGGTATCTGACTTTGTAAAATCTCCTGATGGAACTTTTCCATCTTCAACTACAAGACTAGAAAAAAGAGATATCAGTAACATCTTACCTTGTTATAATAGTGAGAACTGTATTTCATGTAATTTATGTTCCTTGGTTTGCCCACATGGAGTTATAAGACCATTCTTACTTGATGAAAAAGAAGTAATGGATGCTCCTGAAATAGTTCAAAAAACTTTGATAGATGCTAAAATAAAGGATAAAGATTATAAATTTACAATAGGTATCAG
Organism: uncultured Bacilli bacterium; assembly: GCA_934130175.1. Lineage (GTDB taxonomy): Bacteria > Bacillota_I > Bacilli_A > RF39 > UBA660 > UMGS995. The sequence goes on along the minus strand of CAKOXP010000023.1, from coordinate 1,657 downwards.
CGCAAAAGATTGTACAGGATGTTCTTTATGTAGTAATATTTGTCCTGGTAAAAAGCAAAATAAAGCCTTAGAAATGAAAGATAAGAAATATCTTGATTTAAATGCTTATGAAGAAGCAGCTAATTATTTATTTAATGAAGTAAAAGAAAAAGATATTTCTCCAGTAGGAACAGTTAAAAACAGTCAGTTTAAAACACCTAAGTTTGAGTTTAGTGGGGCTTGTGCTGGTTGTGGTGAAACACCATATTTAAAACTTTTAACTCAATTATTTGGTGATAGATTAGTAATTGCTAATGCAACAGGATGTTCTTCTATTTATGGTGCAAGTGCTCCTAATACACCTTATTCTGTACCATGGGCAAATTCATTATTTGAAGATAATGCCGAATTTGGTTATGGTATGAAAATAGCTGATATTACAATGAAAAATAGAATTGTTACTTTAATAAAGAATAACATGAATAATATTAAAAAAAGTGAACAGAAAATATATAAAGATTATTGCAATGATATTAATCTAGAAACAGCAGATGCTCTTTTAGAGCTAATTGATGAAACTAAAGTAGAAGGCCTACTTGAATTAAAAGATTTCATAAGACCTAGATCATTCTGGTTAGTTGGTGGAGATGGTTGGGCTTATGATATTGGATATAATGGTATTGATCATGTTTTAGCAAATAAAGAAAATGTTAATATTTTAGTTCTTGATACAGAAGTATATTCAAATACAGGAGGACAAGCTTCTAAATCAACAAGAGTAGGAGCAGTTGCTAAATTTGCATCAAGTGGTAAAAAACAAGCAAAGAAAGATTTATTAAGAATTGCTTTAACTTATCCACATGTTTATGTAGCATCAATCTCTTTAGGCGCAAATCCTAATCAAGCTGTTAAAGTCTTAGAAGAAGCTGAAAAGTATGATGGACCATCAATTATAGTTTGTTATGCACCATGTATCGCTCAAGGTATTCTTAAAGGAATGGCTAATAGTATCAATGAAGAAAAAGAAGCAACATCATCAGGTTATTTTCCAATCTTCCACTTTAATCCAGAAACAAATAAATTTAAAATGGATTCCAAAGCAGATTTCTCTAAATATGCTGACTTTATTGGAGGAGAAGATAGATATCGTTCTTTAAAAAATCTTAATAAAGATTATAAGAAAATATTAGAAGAAAATAAACAAAGTGCTATTGATAGATATGAATATTATAAGGCATTAGAAGAAAAGATAGATGAAAATTAAATAAATATAAAGAAGTAAATTCTTCCCAAAATACCACAAAGAAGAATTTACTTTTTTTTGTTGCTAATATTGAAAAAGAAGTCCTATTTTGATAAAATAAAAAAGAAGATAGGATAGTGATTTAGATGGGATTGTTAAATAAAAAAGAAACAAAAAAGAAATCAAAAGTAATAAGAATGAAGAATGGTCGTTTTGTAAAGAAAGAAGAATATGATCACATAATAAGTGAAAGTAACAAAAAACCAAAATTAAAAAAAGAAAAGCTAATGAATTCTAAAGTACCAGAGGAAAAGCAAGAGAAAACTGAAGATGAAAAAAGAAAGAGAAGAATGATAATAATTGAACTAGTCAACAAAAAGTAGACAGTTAAATAGAATTTATTTGAACCCTAGTTGAGTTCTATACTCAACTGGG
>CAKOXP010000022.1 GCA_934130175.1 uncultured Bacilli bacterium | reverse complement strand
TAGAAATAAAGAAAAAACTAAATGTTTCACGTGAAACATAGATAGAAACAAATAGAGTAGATATAAAATTATTTCCCGGGAAATAATTTTGATTATCTTTAAAAAATAATTGAATTTAAATTAAAAATTAGTTAAAATGTAATAGATGCAATGAATGTATTGGAACCAAGTCAGAATCGGAAGATAGCAGCTTTAACAATCAACATTCATGTGCATCTTTTTTAGTAGGTGAAAAAATGAATGAAAAATATATGAAAATAGCATTAAAAGAAGCAATTAAATCATACAAAAAAGGTGAAGTACCAATAGGTTGTGTAATTGTTTACAAAAATAAAATAATTGCAAAAACACATAATTTAAAAGAAAAAAAGAAAAATTCACTATATCATGCAGAGTTAATTGCAATAAATAAAGCAACAAAAAAAATTAAAAATTGGAGATTAGATGGCTGTGATATATATGTTACAATGCAACCATGTCCTATGTGTGCAAGTGCTATAAAACAATCAAGAATTTCCAACGTTTACTATGGTGTATCAAATGAAAATAATAATCTTAGTAACATGATTTTTGAAGAGATAAATAACAATAAAAAAGTAAATGTTTATGATGGTATTTTAGAAAAAAAGTGCAAAATAATAGTACAAGAATTCTTTAATAAACAAAGAAAAATAACTAAAAAATAATACCTTATGTTATAATATATAAGGAAATGGTGGTGTTATTATGTATCAAGCATTATATAGAAAATATAGACCTAAAAATTTTGATGAAGTAGTGGGACAAAAGTATGTTATACAAACTTTAAAAAATGAAATTTTAAATGATAAAATTAATCATGCTTATATGTTTTTTGGACCAAGGGGAATAGGAAAAACAACAATAGCAAAAATATTTGCAAGAGCAGTCAATTGTGAAAATTCAACAGATGGTAATCCATGTGAAAAATGTTCTAAATGTATAGCATCAAAAGAAAAAGAATGTGTTGATATTATTGAAATAGATGCAGCTTCTAATAACGGTGTTGATGAAATAAGAGAAATACGAAATAAGGTAAGTTTGGTACCAGCAGAACTAAGGTATAAAGTATATATTATTGATGAGGTTCATATGCTTACTCAAGGTGCATTTAATGCATTATTAAAGACCTTAGAAGAACCACCAAAACATGTTATATTTGTTTTAGCAACAACTGATCCTCAAAAAGTCTCAGAGACAATAGTATCAAGATGTCAATGTTTCTCTTTTAAAAGAATTTCTAATGAAGAAAATACAGATCAACTAGAAAAGATTGCCAAACTTGAAAATATTGAAATAGATAGAAATGTACTAAAAGAAATATCTATTTATTCCGATGGTGGACTAAGAGATTCACTTGGAATGTTAGATAAATTATCATCATACAAAAGTGGAAAAATTAATATAGAAGATTTTTATGAAATGAATGATATGATTAGTGTTAATTCTTTAGAAGAATTATACATTAATCTTATGGAAAACAATATTTCAAAAACAATTCAACAAATAGAAAATTACAATTCTTGTGGAAAAAACATAATTGAAATAATAAATCAATTTTTATATTATTTAAAAAATAAAGTAGTTGATTATTATCTTAATAATAAAGATATAGCAAACTTAGATAAGACAGAAAAATTATTACAATTAATAAACGAAAAAATGTTCGATATTAAAAAAACATCAAAACCATATTTATATGTAGAAATAATATTTTTACAATTTTCAAATAGTGATAAAATTATTTCCCGGGAAATAATTTCTTCCACAAAAACGGTGGAAAAAACTAAAAATGATAATGAAGAAAAAGAAAAAATCCACAAAATAGTGGAAAAACAGCCAGAAGATGAATTGCCTTCAACTTCTGTTATATCAGAAATTTTGAACGATGATAAAAACGAATTAGTTGAAGAAAATACAAGTATAAACAATAATGAACCTAATAGCAGCAATGAGCAAATAAAAAATCAAGAAGAATATTTAAAAAAATTACATGAAGTTATGTTAATAAGAGTAAATAATACTTTTGCAGAAGCTTCAAAAGTAGAAAAAAATAAAGATTCAGAAGTTATTGAAAAATTAAATGATCTTATTTTTGATTCAAAAAAAGGTTTTTTAGCATCAGAAATTTTAAATGGAACATTATGTGCATCATCTGCTCATAATCTTATTCTAAGTTATGATTATGAATCAGTTGTGGAACAAAATATTTTAAGAATAGATGAATTAACAAAATTATTTAATGAAATCGCTAATACAAATAAAAAGATAGCAATAATAACAACAGAAGAATGGAATCAAGCAAAAAATAATTATATTCAATTTACAAAACAAGGAAATAAATATACAATAAAAGAAGAACCAAATATTAGTCTAGATAGCAAAAATGAAGATTCAGATAATACTTCAAATTTAGCTGCTGTAGAATTATTTGGTGACATAGTAGAAATAGATAATTAAAAAGAAAAGAGGAATAATATTATGAATATGCAAGCATTAATGAGACAAGCTCAAAATTTACAAAAAGATATGATGAAAGCAAAAGATGAAATAGATAAAACAGAATTTGTAGGAGAAAGTTCACTTGTAAAAATTACTATGAAGGGAAATAGAGAAGTAACAAAAGTAGAAATATCTAAACAAAATTCTTTGTCAGAAGAAGATATTGAAATGTTAGAAGATATGATTCTTTTAGCAGTAAATGATGCAAATAAGAAAATTGAAGAATTTACAAACAAAAAGATGGGAAAATTTGGTAATTCAATGCCAGGATTGTTTTAATGTATCCTAATAGTATTTTAAATTTAATTGAATCTTTAAAATTATTTCCTGGTATAGGTGAAAAAACTGCTGAGAGACTTGCTTTTTCTGTTTTAGAAATGGAAGATGAAAATGTTGACTTTTTTGCAGAAAATCTAAAATGTGTGAAAGAAAAAATTCATCATTGTCCCCGTTGTAATAGTATTACAGAAGAAGAAATATGTAATATTTGTTCTAATGAGGGTAGAGAAAATGTTTTATGTGTGGTAGAAGATCCTAAAAGTGTATTTCTTTTTGAAAAAATGCATGTATTTAGTGGATATTACCATGTATTAGATGGTTTGATTTCACCAATAGATGGTATAAATCCAGAAGATGTTGGTTTAGAAAAATTATTAGAAAGAATTAAAAATGAAAAATTTAAAGAAATCATTTTTGCTTTTAAACCTAGTATTGAAGGAGAAACAACATCATTATACATTAAGAAAATTCTTAGTGATACAGATATAAAAATATCACAATTAGCAAGTGGTCTACCAATGGGTGCTGATATGGAATATGTAGATAGTCTAACATTAGAGCGAGCACTTAGTGATAGAAAAGAACTTCTATAAGTCATAAAAAACAATATTCTTCATAGGGTTAAATAAAGGAGATTGACCTTATGAAAAAAGTTTTTGAAATATTAAAAAAAGTAGTATTAAGTTTTGTTATTCTATATAGTTATAATTTAATAGCAGTCAATTTTAATATGATAATTCCTATTAATTTATTCACTGTTTTAATTGTTTCTATATTAGGTGCTCCAGCCTTGTTAGCACTAATACTCTTTAAAATAACAAATTTATAAAAAAGAGGTGATACTTTCAATGAATATAGAAAATGAACAAAAATTATTTTTTGATTATATTGAAAATAGTATCACTGTTAATAAAAAAATTTCACATGCTTATTTAATAGAAACAAATGGTTATAAAAAGTATAATGAAGTAGTTAAAGAGTTAATAAAAAAAATATTACTTATTAATTCTTCTTTGGTTGATCATGATAAAATAATACATCAAGTAGATGATGGTAATTATGCTGATTTAAAATATATTTATCCTGATGGAGCAAATATAAAAAAGGAACAATTATTAAATTTGGAAGCACAATATTCTAAAAAATCAATGCTTAATAATAAATTAATATATGTAATTGATCCGGCTGATAAATTGAATCCATCTTCAGCAAATACTATCTTAAAGTTTTTAGAAGAACCACCAGATGATATTGTAGCGATTCTTTTAACAGAAAATAAATATAATGTTTTAGAGACAATAGTTTCAAGATGTCAATGTCTATCACTGGTTAATAAAGAAGAAGATGAGTTTTCAGATATTGTTGAAGAATTTGTTGATGATTTGATAGATTTTAAAAAGATTTTAATTAAATATGATTATTATTTAGAAAACTTGTTTACAGATAGAGTTATGGCTATAGAAAATCTAAAACTAATTGAAGAATTACTTTTTAAAAATTTATGTGAAAACTTATATGTAAATGAATCGTATAGAATTGACTTTTATGAAGCAAATATAGTTTTAATAGAAAGAGAAAAAGAAAATCTAAAGTATAATATAAATATAAAGATATGGTTAAGTAATTATATTTTTCAAATTATGGAGGTAAGCAATGTATAACGTAGTCGGAATAAAATTGCCTTTTTCTAATACAATTTATTATTTTTCAACAAATGAATTAGATATAGATTCTGGTAATAAAGTAATAGTTGAAACAGAAAATGGTTTTCAAATAGGCGTTTGTGTAGTAAAACCTAAAGATGAAAAAGAAGAAAATCTTGTTTTACCATTAAAAAAAGTTGTTAGAATTGCAACAGATGCTGATTTAAAAAAAGAACAAGAAAATGATACAGCAGCAGAAAAGGCCTTGCAAGAAGCAAAAAAAATAGCAGAATCATTGAATTTAAATATGAACTTTATTGGTTCAAATTATACTTTTGATAGAAAACAATTATTTTTTCTTTATTTAGCAGATGATAGAGTTGATTTTAGAGAACTTGCCAAAAAACTAGCTCAAAAATATAAAACTAGAATTGAATTAAGACAGATAGGAGTAAGAGATAAGGCAAAAGTTATAGGCGGTTTAGGACCTTGTGGCTTATTTTTATGTTGTAATTCGTTTTTAACAGACTTTAATAGTGTGTCAATCAGTATGGCAAAAAATCAGTTTTTAGCTCTTAATCCAAATAAAATAAATGGTGTTTGTGGTAGATTATTATGTTGTCTTAATTATGAAGATGAAGTTTATACTGATATAAAGAAAACCCTTCCAAAGGTTGGTAGTATTATTGAAACCAAAGAAGGAAAAGGAAAAGTTATTGGAGTTAATGTTTTAAAAAATACTTATCAAGTAGAAATAAATAAAAATAATATTATAGAGTTATCAGGAAATAGTAATGATAGTAGTAAATGATGTTTTAGGTTATAAAAATAGAAAAATTTATCAAGATGATAATTATTTTAAGTTTTCTATAGATGGTGTTTTGCTTGCTAATTTTGTAAAATATAAATTAACAACTAAAAAGGTTTTGGATATCGGTACAGGAACAGGAATTATTCCATTGATTCTAACTATGAAAAGTGATGTAGTAGTAGATGCAATTGAAATTCAAAAAGAATTGGTTGAATTATTTAGAAAGACAATTGAAATAAATCATCTAGATAAAAGTATTAATTTAATCCATGATGATATTAAGGATTATTCAACCAAATCTGAAAACTTAAATAAATATGATATAGTAATTTCTAATCCTCCATATTTTTCTAAAGAACAAAACAAAACTATAAAAGATAATGCTAAACATGAAAATTTCTTATCATTAGAAGAATTAATTATATCTAGTAAAAAAATATTAAAAGATAGAGGTTTTCTATATTTGATTTATAATACTGCAAGGTTAGATGAGATTTTTAATTTATTAGAATTAAATAATTTTTCTATTAGTACTTTAAGATTTATCCATGATACTGTAGATAAACCATCGAAATTAGTTTTAATAGAAGCGTCTAAAAATGGTAACACAATGGTAAAAGTCTTACAACCATTTGTACTTTATGAAAAAAATGGTATAATGACTGTTGAATATTCTAATATATGTCAAGGACTAGGTGAAGAGTAATGAATCAAAAAAGTTATAATCAAGAAAACAATTTATATTTAATCCCAACTCCAATTGGTAATTTAGATGATATTACAGTTAGAAGTTTAAATTTATTGAGAGAAGTTGATATTGTATTATGCGAAGATACTAGAGTAACTGGGAGTCTTTTAAGCAAATATGGTATTAAGAAAAAATTAATTAGTTGTCATGAATATAATGAAGATAAGGTGAAATATGAGGTTGTTGAACTTTTAAAGAAAGGCAAAAAGATAGGATTGGTAACTGATCAAGGAAGTCCAATTATTAGTGATCCTGGATTTAATGTGGTGAATGAAGTAATAAAGAACAATTTAAGCGTTATAGGTTTACCTGGTGCTACTGCTTTTGTTCCGGCTCTTATTTCATCTGGGATTTTTCCATCTAAATTTTTATTTTATGGATTTTTAAATGCAAAAGATGCTAAACAAGTTCAAGAATTAAAAACACTTCAATATTTTCCTTATACATTAATATTTTATGAAGCACCTCACAGAATTAAAAACACCTTAAATAATATGTATCAAGTATTTGGAGATAGAAAGATATGTTTAGCAAGGGAGTTGTCAAAATTATATGAGGAATATATTCGTGGTACAATAAGTGAGGTAGTAGAACAAGTAGATTCAATTAAAGGTGAAATAGTTTTAATTGTAGAAGGTAACACTCAAAAAGTAGATTATAATGATTTAGATATTTTGGAACATGTTAATTTATATATAGAAGATGGCTTAACTGAGAAAGATGCTATCAAGAAAGTAGCTAAAGAAAGAAATGTGGTAAAATCAATAATATATAAAGAATATCATACAAGGAAGTGATTTAGATGAAGCTAATTGTAGGATTAGGAAATCCTGGAAAAGAATATGAAAATACTAGACATAACATTGGTTTTAATATTGTTGATAATTATGTAGAAACAAAAAAGTTAGGTAGTTTTAAATTGAAAAATAATGGCTTGTATTTAAAGACAAATTTATATGGTGAAGAGGTTATCTTTTTAAAACCTCAAGCTTATATTAATTTAAGTGGAGATGTTTTAATAAAATACGTAAACTTCTATAAAATTAATATTAATGATATTTTGATAATAAATGATGATTTAGATTTAGAATGTGGAAATTTTAAACTTAAAGAGTCTGGTAGTAGTGGTGGCCATAACGGGTTAAAAAATATTGAACAAAATCTAAAAACTAAGGCTTATAAAAGATTGAAAGTAGGTATTTCTAATCGCAAAGATTTAGATACTAAAGATTATGTTTTAGGAAAGTTGTCTAAAGAAGAGAAGGAAAAACTTAATGTAGTTAAAGAAAAAAGTATTGATATAATTGATGATTATTTTAAAATGGATTTTTCTAAATTAATGAATAAATATAATCAAAAAAACAGGTGATGTTTTATGGATATATTAAGTAATATAATAGATATAAATTATAAAAAAGGCATGGGTATAACTGGAATTACCGATGAATTTTTTAGTTTGTATTTAACTGAATTACAAAAGAAAACTAGTAAAAATATTTTGGTAGTTGTTAATTCTTTATATGAAGCTAATAAAATTATGTCCTCACTTGATTCTTATACAACAAATAATTATTTATTTCCGATGGATGATTTTTTAACTAGTGAGGCAATCGCAATTAGTCCGGATTTAGAAATAAATAGATTAGAAACACTTAATGCAACATTTTTAAATGATAAAAAAATAGTAGTTACAAATTTAATGGGATATCTTAGATTTTTACCAGAAAAGAAATTATATCAAGATGCTATTTTAAATATTAATAAAGGTTTTACTATAGAACCTAAAGATTTAGTAAAATCTTTGGATAAATTAGGATATAAAAAAGAATCAATAGTAACAAAAACTGGAGAATTTGGTATTAGAGGTTATGTAATAGACGTTTATCCTTTAGGAGAAGATAATCCTGTTAGAATAGAGTTTTTTGGTGATGAAATAGATTCTATTAGATATTTTAATCCAAATAATCAAAGATCAATCAAAGAAATTAATTCAATTGAAATAAGGCCAATTTCAGAATTTATTTGTTCTTTAGATGAAGAAATTGTTAAAAGTCAAAAATATTTACCTGATTATATTAATTGTGTTAATATTACAAAATATTTAGATGATTGTATTGTAATTTATAAAGATTATAGTCAATTAGAAATATCTTATAAACAGATAATGCAAGAAGTATTAGATTATAGAACTACTAAAGATATTGATTTTAAAGGTAATTATATGTTTGACTTTAATAGTTTAGATGAAAAAGAGTTCATGTACTATTTAAGTGTAAATAACTTATCTTCTATGTTAGATAAAGATTCAATAATTAATTATAATGTTCAAACTATTCAACAATTTAATGAAAATATAGAATCAATTAATAATTTTATTAATAACAGTATTTCTCAAAATAAAACAGTTATTATTTGTATTTTAAAACGTCAGAAAAAGAACTTAATAAAAAATTTGAATATGAAAATTATTGAAACTTCTTTTGATGATATTCATTTGAAGGAAGTTAATATTGTAGAAAAGGAATTAAATGAAGGATTTATTTATAACGATTTTGTTTTTCTAACAGCTCATGAACTCTTTATTTCACAAGAAAAATCTAAGTCTTTTAAAACTAAATTTAAATATGGTTCTAAAATAAAAGATATTAATAATTTAGAAATTGGAGATTATGTTGTTCATAATGCTCATGGTATTGGTATTTATAATGGAATAAAAGTATTAACTGTAGGTGGAATTAGTAAAGATTATATAGAAGTTTTATATAGTGGTAAAGATAAACTATATATTCCTGTTGAAAAAATAGATTTGTTGTATAAATATGTTGGCAAAGAAGGAATGGTTCCTAAAGTTAATAAAATGGATGGAATTGATTGGAAAAAAACAAAACAAAGAGTTCGTCAAAAAGTTGCTGACATGGCAGATAAATTATTAAAATTATACGCTGAAAGAGAATTAAAAAAAGGTTTTGCTTTTAGTAAAGATTCAGAACTTCAGGAAGAATTTGAAAATGATTGTGGTTTTACTTTAACAAAGGATCAAGCTTTAGCTGTATCACAGATTAAAGAAGATATGGAAAAAGCTATGCCAATGGATAGATTATTATGTGGTGATGTTGGATTTGGAAAGACAGAGGTTGCCTTTAGAGCAGCTATGAAAGCAGTAGCAGATTCTAAGCAAGTATTGTTTTTATGTCCAACTACAATTTTATCAACTCAACATTATGAAAATGCTTTAAAGAGATTTAAAAATGTTCCTGTAAATATAGCTCTTTTAAATCGTTTTACTACTCCAAAAGAGCAAAAGAGAATTTTAGATGGTTTAAAAAGTGGTATTATTGATATTGTTTTTGGTACTCATAGATTGTTAAGTAGTGATGTAGAACCAGTTAATCTAGGTTTGTTAGTAATCGATGAGGAACAGAGATTTGGTGTTGTTCATAAAGAAAAAATCAAGGCATATAAAACTAATGTTGATGTTTTAACCTTAACCGCAACGCCTATTCCTAGAACATTACAAATGTCAATGGTTGGTATGAGAAGTTTATCATTAATTGAAACTCCTCCAGTTGATAGATATCCAATTCAAACTTATGTAGTTGAAGAAAACAAGCAATTAATAAAAGACGCTATTTATAAAGAATTATCAAGAAAAGGACAAGTTTTTATTCTCTATAATAGCGTTGAAAAAATACAAACTAAGCTTGCTGAACTTAATAAATTAGTTCCAGAAGCAAGAATTACATTTGCTCATGGACAGATGACTAAGCAAGAACTTGAAAGTAAAATGTATGCTTTTATTAATCATGAATTTGATATTTTACTATGTACTACTATAATTGAAACAGGAATAGATATTCCAAATGTTAATACATTAATTATTTTAAATGCTGATAGATTTGGTTTAAGTCAACTATATCAAATAAGGGGTCGTGTTGGAAGAAGTAATAAATTTGCTTATGCTTATTTGATGTATCAACCATCTAAGGTATTAACAGAAACAGCTATAAAAAGACTTAATGTTATCAAGGAATTTACTGAACTAGGTAGTGGCTTTTCTATCGCAACAAGGGATTTATCAATAAGGGGAGCTGGGGATATACTTGGTAGTGAACAAGCAGGATTTATTGATACTGTTGGAATTGATTTGTATTTAAAAATGCTAGATAACGAAGTTAATAAGAGAAAAGGTTTAATAGTAGAAGAGGATGAGGATGATAGTGCTAAACCTCTAATAAATGTAGATACCCATATTAAGGATACATATGTTAGTGATGAAAGTATAAAAATAGAAATTCATCGTATGATAAATGAAATTGACTCTAAAGAAAAATTAGAAAAGATAAAATTGGAATTAGAGGATCGTTTTGGTAAGATTGACGATAAGACATTAATTTATATGTATGAGGAATGGTTTGAAAAACAAGCTCTTAAGATAGGTATTAAGAATGTTGTTGAAACTAAAAATTATATTGAATTATGTTTTCCAGAAGATGTAGTTAAAAATCTTGATACAGAAGAATTATTTATGGAGTCATTTAAGATAAGTAATATGTTTAGATTTAAGAGTAGAGGAAGTAATTTATTAATAATTTTAGATACTATAAAACTTGATAAACATCCACTATTTTATTTAACTGAATTACTGGAATTAATTTTAAATAATTTGAAAAATCCTCTTGACTAAAGTATAAAGGATTGTTATTCTTGATATAGTCAAAATCGAGGAGGTATTTATATGAATGATATGGAACAAATAAAGAAACAGCACTTAAATACCTATAAAAATGCTACTAAGGAAATAGTTATAAATAATACAAAAGCTCTTGTAGAAAATGATATTATATCACTTATTAAAAAGCCACCATTAGATTCAATGGATATTATTAAAACTAAATTGATTTCTTTGGCTAAGAAAGAAAAAATTATTTTAAGTACTGAAAAACTTGATATTTTAATTAAAAATTATCGTGATTTCTTAGAAGATAAACTTTTAAGTTTAAGAAAGATTCGAGAAGATTATTTAATAAAAAAGATAGATGAGTTTGTACCAGAACGAGAAACTGAAATTATTAAAATTCAAAAGAAGGAATTAGATTCAATTAATAAAACTTTGAAACAGGATTTAAAGAAAATACTTGATTTATCTCAAACTGAAATTTTATTTAATAATTTAGATACAATTTATGAAGATGGTATAGATGAAGAGATAAAAAGTAGAATAAATAAAGCTTTCACAAAATTCATGAAATCTACTTATCAAAAACAACTCAATGAAAGTATTGCTATAAAAACGATGGTTAAAGATAGAACCTTACTTAGTGGTATTTTAGAACAAGGAGAAAGATATCTTTTTACAAAATCAAATTCACATCTCTTTGATGAAGAAATGAAGGAATGCTAGAAATGGCATTCTTTTTTTTGAAGTTTACTATTTGGAAATATTTACCAAAGGAATTTTATTGAATAAATATTATAATATTATTATAAAGGTTAAAAATTAGTATAAACTGAAGAATTTTAGAAATAATATTTATAGATGAAAGTGAGGAGAGTCATGAAAACAACTGGTGTAGTAAGAAGAATAGATGATTTAGGGAGAATAGTAATACCTAAAGAAATAAGAAGAAATCTTAGAATTAGAGATGGAGAGTCACTAGAAATATTTGTTGAAGATGAAATGATAGCTTTAAAAAAATATTCATCTATGAATGATTTAAATGATATTTGTAAAGATTTAGTTAATACAATAAATCAGGTTTTGCTTAAAAATGTTTTAATTACTGACAGGGATAGTGTGATTGCAATATCAGGAAATAATAAGAATACTTACTTTAAAAAAAATATTTCTAAATATTTAGAGGAAAAATTAAATGACAGGGAAATAATAACAGAAAAAAGTATTACTGAAATAGAATTTATAGATGGTTTAAAAGAAAAATACAGTTATACTATAGCTCCAATTATTACAAATGGAGATGTTATTGGAAGTGTAATAATTTTTTCAGAAAATGAAAATATCAATGATACAGATGTAAAACTTGCTTCTTTTGCAGCTAATTTTTTAGGAAAACATATTGAAGAATAAAAATTAATGTGCTAAAATAAGCCTAACAAAAGTGATGAGAAAGAGCTTTATAAAAGAAACTTTTAAAAGAGAGTCTTGTTGGTGGAAAAAGATATAAGTTTTTTATAAAGTATGGCTTTCGAACTATTATATCGATATGTAGGTATAATCGTAGATAGGCGTTAACTATTTAGAGTGTATAATATATTTATTATAAAATAAGGTGGTACCACGGAGCAATTCGTCCTTATATTATAGTAATTTTTTTATTTTATAATAAAATATTATAGATAAACTTTTGTAGAAGGAGGAATATTTATGAAAGAAAAATTTTATATAAGTACAGCAATTGCTTATACATCAGCTAAGCCACATATTGGAAATACTTATGAGGTTGTTTTAGCAGATGCTATCGCAAGATATAAAAGATTAAAAGGATATGATGTTTATTTTCAAACTGGTACAGATGAACATGGTGAAAAAATTGAACTAAAGGCCAAAGAGGCTAATGTAACACCTCAAGAGTATGTTGATAATATTTCAGGAGAAATAAAAAGAATATGGGATATTATGAATACTAGTTATGATAAATTTGTTAGAACAACTGATAAAAAACATGAAGAAGTTGTTCAACATATATTTAAGAAAATGTATGATCAAGGAGATATTTATAAAGGTGAATATAAGGGCCTTTATTGTACTCCATGTGAATCATTTTGGACTGAATCCCAATTAGTTGATGGTAAATGTCCTGATTGTGGAAGAGAGGTTCATGAATCAAAAGAAGAAGCTTATTTCTTTAAATTATCAAAATATCAAAAGAAATTAGAAGATTATATTGAATCTCATCCTGATTTTATTCAACCAGAATCTAGAAAAAATGAGATGATGAATAACTTTATTAAACCAGGATTACAAGATTTATGTGTATCTAGAACTTCTTTTTCTTGGGGAATACCTGTAGATTTTGATCCTAAACATGTTGTTTATGTATGGTTAGATGCTTTAACAAACTATATAACTAATATTGGTTATGATGTAGATAATCAAAGTGATATGTTTAAGAAATATTGGCCTGCAGACCTTCATTTAATTGGTAAAGATATTATTCGCTTCCATTCTATTTATTGGCCATGCTTTTTATGGTCTCTTGGTCTAGAACTTCCTAAAAAAGTTTTTGGCCATCCTTGGCTTTTAATGAATAACGATAAAATGAGTAAGAGTAAAGGAAATGTTATTTATGCAGATGACTTAGTAAATTTATTTGGAGTAGATGCAGTAAGATATTATTTAATTCATGAAATACCATTTTCAAGTGATGGAAATATTACATATGACTTGTTGATAGAAAGAATTAATGGTGATTTAGCAAATATCTTAGGAAATTTAGTTCAAAGAACAATTACTATGGGACATAAATACTTTGATGGTAAAATATCTAATCCAAAAGTTATGGATAGTTTTGATGAAGAATTTATTAAGAGTATTAATTCATTAGAAGAAAAAGTAGAGGACAAAATGTCAAAACTTGAAATAAGTGAGGCTGTAACAGAAATATTTAATTTACTTAGAGCAAGTAATAAATATATAGATGAAACAACTCCATGGGTTTTGGCAAAGGATGAGGCTAAAAAAGAAAGATTAATGACAGTTTTATACAATTTATTAGAATCAATCAGAGTAAGTGCTTTATTCTTAAGTGCATATTTACCTGATACAGCAGAATCTATTAAACATCAAATAAATAATGAAAATGAAAGCTTAAATTTTGTAGATAATAATATTTATAGTTTAAATGAAGCTTCTCCTTTATTTCAAAGAATTGATTTAGAATCTTTCAAAAAGGAACATAATCTGTAAAAATTTATGTAAACAAGGTAAAAAAAGACAAATTCGTTTCTGGTTTTTGTCTTTTTTTTGATATTTTGTGATATGTTAAAATAGTTGTGCGTAGTAGAATCTGAAGTAGTAAATATTTTATGAAAGGAGATATCTTTATGCAACATAGGATAGAAAAACTATTTACTGTTAATTTTTTCTATTTTCTATTTTTATTAGCAATGCTTCCATTGGTAATAATAGGTAAAGAACCAATAGATATATTGTATTTTGTAATAATTACAATATATTATATAAAGTTAAAAGTAAGTTCAAGGAAATAATTTAAAATATCATTGAAAGTGATATTTTTTTGTTTTATTATTATTTTAGGTGATAGAAATGTTTATAGATACACATTGTCATATGTCTAGTGAATATTATGACGATATTAATTTAGTTTATAAAGAAAATAAGAAAGCTGGTATAGATAAAATGATAATTTCTTTATGTACTAGAGAAGAAATTAAAAACAGTTTTAGATATATTAATGAATATGAGGATATATACGCTACTATTGGATATCATCCTGAAGAAGCTAATTATATTAAAAATACTGATTTAGATTATATGAAAGAATTAATTCAAAAAAATAAAAAGATTGTTGGAATTGGTGAAATAGGTCTTGATTATCATTATGGAAAAGATAATATTAATTTACAAAAAGATTTATTTGAAAAACAATTATCTATGGCAGAAGAATTAAATCTTCCTGTTGTAATTCATAGTCGTGATGCTGTTAAAGACACAATAGATATTTTAAAAAAATATAAGGTAAAAGGAATTATTCATTGTTTTTCAGGAAGTTTAGAAGTTGCTAATATTTATATTTCAATGGGATTTAAGCTGGGAATAGGTGGAGTTTTAACTTTTAAAAATAGTAAACTTTCAAATGTTATAGAAAAGATATCTCTTGAAAATATAGTTTTAGAAACAGATAGTCCCTATCTTACTCCAGAACCATTCCGTGGAAAAACAAATAGTTCCAAATATATTCCTATTATTGCTCAAAAAATTGCTGATATAAAAGATATTAGTTTAGAAAGTGTTTCGACTACAACCCTTGAAAACACTTATAATTTGTTTGACTTAGATAGCTAATTATGATATCTTAGTTTTAGAAAAGATAAAGTTAATGTTAGGATGGTGGAAAGATGAAAACAGAAAACAAAGATGGCAATAAGTCAAAAATTATATTATCTGGAATTTTGGTTTTTTTGTTAGTAATTTCAGTTATAGGAATAACTTATGCAGCCTTTGTATATCAGAAAGCTGGACAAAAGAATAATGTTATTACTACAGGATCTATAGTTTTCAGTTATACAGAAAATTCTAATGGTATAAAACTAACAAATGCTATGCCAACTAGTGATAGTGTAGGAAAAAAATTAGATAATAATGAAGACTCTAATAATAGTTTCTTTGATTTCAGTGTTTCTAGTTCTATTGCGGGTACTACAAGAATTAATTATGAAGTATATGCAACAAAGGAAAGTGTTGAGAATCCATTAGATGATAAATATGTAAAAATATATCTAACTGATGGTACTACTGATCAACCAATTTCTGGGTATGATTCAGATGTTCCAACTTATTATAGTTTGAAGGATTCAACATTGACAACAGGTGCAAAAACTTTATATACTGGGTCATTTACAAATAGTGGAGTTCATTCTTTTAGATTAAGAATGTGGCTTGCTGATACTTATGAAGTAACAGCAAAAAGTAATGAATTTAAAATAAAAGTAAATGTTAAAGCAGATGCCAAATAAGGGAGTTTTAAAAGATGAATGATGAAAAAGAAAGAGAACAACAAATAGATAGAAAAACATCTAGAAGAATATTACTATCTATATTAATTTTAACTATTCTTGTAATATCTGTGATAAGCATATCATTTGCTACATTTCAAGAAGTACCAAATGATAGTAATCCTAATTCTATTTCAACAGGAAATATTTCCATGACGTATACTGAAGATACAAATGGTATTTCTATTACAAATGCTTTACCTATAAGTGATGTAGTAGGTAAAACTTTGAAGGGAAAAGGAGAGTATTTTGATTTTACTATTAATTCTACAATTGTTGGTAAGGCTAAATTAGTTTATGAAATAGCAGCAATTAAAGATAAAAGTTCTACAGTTCCAGATTCTAATATTAAATTATATTTAGAACAACAAAAGAGTGGAACATATGAATCTGTTATGGAACCTTCTAATTTCATTCCAATATCAGAACAAAGTAAAATTGGGTCACCAAGAGGCTCTATGATTTTAAAAACAGTTAGTAAAAATTCTACAAGTTCTGATAATTATAGATTAAGAATGTGGATAGATGAAAAGGCCCCAACTAATCAGGTATTATCATATACAGTTAGAATAAATGTATATGCAAAAGCACAAAAATAGTGCTTTTACTTTTTATGTAGGAGATTTTTATGAAGAAAGAAGAAACAAGAGAGTTATTGTTATCAGTATTTGGAGTAGCTTTGTTAATTATTGTAATTACAGGTGTTACTTATGCAATTTATAATTATACATCATTATCTAAGAAAGAAAATATTCTCACTACAGGTTCTATTCAGTTAGAATATTTAGAAAGTGATACTAATATTATAAAAATAGATAGTGCTTTACCTATAACAGATGAAGTAGGAAAAAAGCAAAATGAGTATTTTGATTTTACTTTAAAGGCAACAATAGCAGGGACAACAACTATAAATTATGACTTGTATGCTAAGGAAATTCCAGTACAAAATGGATTGGATTACAGAGATGTAAAATTATATTTAGAGGAATTAAATGGTAATGAGTATAAGTCTGTTTTAGAACCTAAAACTTACAGTATGAATGACGAAAAAGGAATGTTACTATATTCTTCTTCATTTGTGAATGGGGATAATAAGAAAAATATTATAAGTAAAAAATATCGTTTTAGAATGTGGCTTGCAGATAGTTATAAATATGATGATGTATCAAGATCATTCAAGGTAAAAGTAAATGTTTATTCTAGTATGTAAATATTTACTTTTTTAGTGCAATTTTTCTTGTTTCATGCTATTATATACTTAGTATAGAATAGAAGGAGTGGGCAAAATGACAGATACAAAGTCAAATGATGTAAAAAAAGTATTTGATATTGCATATAAGATTTATCATTTTGTCGCAAAGGTCTTTTTATATTCAATCTTGATAATATTGATTTTAGTAGCTGTTGGATTTTCTGCTTATGTTGTAGATTTGGTAAAAAATATTAAGGCAGGAGAAACTAAACCACCTTTATTAGGGGCATATGTAATAATAAGTCCCAGTATGGTTCCTACAATTAAAGTTGAAGATGCAATTATAATATTAAGGGAAGAACCAGAACAATTAAAAGTTGGAGATATAATTACTTTTAATTCAAGTGATCCTAGATATTCAGGCTTGACTATAACTCATAGAATTGTTGGTATCGAAAAATCAAAAGATGGAAATTTATTATTTAGAACTAAGGGCGATAATAACAATAGTGAAGATACTGCATTAGTTTCTGCTGATAATATCTATGGTAGAGTTATATTAAAGATTCCAAAAATAGGTTATATTCAATATGTTTTGACTCAGAGTTATGGTTGGTTATTGTTGGTAGTAATACCATGTTTAGGAATAGTAATATATGATATTATAAAATTAGTTAAGTCTGTTAGAAAAACAATTAGTCCCAAAAAACAATTAACTACAACTAAGTCAGAACCTAATCTTGAGCTAATTGGTGAAGATAATCAAGTTATAGATAAAGTAGATTTAAAAGAAAAAGAAGAAGATCATACTAGTGATGATGATATAGAAGTTATATAGAGGTGATATTTATGAAAAAAGGTTTATTTTTTGTAGTAGGTGGTATAGTTTTATTAGTAGCAATATTTTTGCTTTCATATTATAGCTTTTTATACTTTAATAACAGAAAACCAATAGTTTCTGTTAATACTTTGGAAATTGAATTGAATGATTCAGGAAAAGTTAATTTGGAAGAACAACAACCACTAAGTGATGATCAACTAGATACAGTTAAACCATATAAGTTTAAAATTAAAAATAGAGGAAAATCTATTTCACAATATCAGTTGTTAATAGAGGATTTTGTTACTGATAAATCAACAAAATTATTAAGTAGAAAATATCTTAACTATCAATTAAGTTCAAATGGAACAGTTATAAAAACAGGCAATTTAGCAGAAATAAAAAACAATATTCTAGATAAAAATGTTTTAAAGGCAAATCAAGAAAAATCATATGAATTAAAAATATGGGTTACGGGGGATATTGAATCTACTGAATGGATGGGAAAAACATATAATTATACTATTTCTGTGAATCCAATTACAGATTAGGAGATTGTTATTATGAAGAAGTTATTAATTGAGTATTGTAATATTATTGCTTATTCTATTACAGGTATTATATTTGGTTTTTCTTTTTTTCTATTATTTCTTAATTTTTATCATTATAAGGATGTTAATAATACATATCAAAAGCAAGATAGTGATTTCAAGATTAATCTATCTTTAAAGGAAAAACTATCAAAAATTAAAGATAATATTAGTGGTTTTGATCCTAATAGTTACAAAGGTAATGAGGATATATATAGTCTTGCTAGCGTCAAATCAAGACTTGATATTTGTGTTTCCAAAATAGATAATGAAGATTTTAATAAAATTCTTAATAAAAAAAGTATGAATATTAAAGATGTTTATGATATGCAACAATTTTATCAAATAAATATAGCTAATGAGTGTTTAGTAAAACAGCTATATGAAATAGCAACTATGGATAATAGTAAAATTCAAATAAATAATTTAAAAACTGTTGCGCCATTTATGGAAGATAATATTAATAATTTGATCAAATCTACAGATTATCTTCAAAAAGTAATAAAAAATAATAGTAGTTATTATTTTAGTAGTAATTCAAATAAAATTGATTTGTATGATCAAACAAAAGATAGTTATTATGCTTTATTAAATAATTATACAGAAGCAATAGATTTCATATATGATGTTTCGTTATGGTATAGTGAGGTGAGCAAATAATATGAAGAAAATACTAAATGGAATTTTTATGGTTTTGAAATTCATATTATTGATTTTAGGATTTGGATTATCGTTTTTTATAATACTTTCAATGTATAAAAGAATTGATAAAAACATAGTTGAATCAATTCCTATCTTTATACCTTTTGTTTTGATTTTATTTCTATTCTTTATAAATATTGTAATGAATCAGAAAAGTGTTAATTCAAATATATTTTATAATCTAACCTGTTGTTTAGTTTTTAGTTGTATTTTAGTAGCAGGATTAAGAAGTATTTTAGATAAAAATATGTTATTAAATTCTATCATGGGATATAATATTAATTTTTCTTATTTTAGTGATTTTATAGCTTTTATGAAAATAATGTTATATGGATTATCACTAGCAAATATTTTCTTTATGATTCATGAAAAAGAAGAAAAACCAATTGCTACTAAGATAGATTTAGAAGTACTATAAAATTGAACTAGTCAACAAAAAGTAGACAGTTAAATAGAATTTATTTGAACCCTAGTTGAGTTCTATACTCAACTGGG
>CAKOXP010000021.1 GCA_934130175.1 uncultured Bacilli bacterium | reverse complement strand
TTCCTAATGTTATTTCTCCATTATTATTTTTTATTCCATAGGTGCTTCCTGATATTTTTCCTCCTAATAGATTGAAGTTTCCTGATTGAATATTTAAACCTTGTCCATTGATTATTCCACCGTTCATTACTACTGTATGATATACAAGATTAAACCCATTTATAGTTCCTCCATTTATTGTTTGAACTCCCCCTCCTGATCCATTCGTTGAATCTATGGCATAAGTTTTTCCTGTAAAAATTCCATCATTTATTGTTGTACTTCCTCCATATATATATAGTGAGCTTTTATTTTTTGATGTATAATTTCCACCTAGTATATTAACTTTACCATATTCGTTCCTTACTCCATAACCATTTGCATTAATGGTATTGTTTTGAAGAGTTGTTGTTCCACGATAGGCAGTTACAGAATACTCATCAGATGATATTGTTGAATTTTGAATTAGAGCTGTTCCTGATTCTATTCTTATACCATAATGAACATTGCTTATTGTAACACTATCCATTTGAATATCTTTAGTAGAATTAACAATATAATTAGAGTTGTTAGTATCAATAATACTAACCTTTTCAACTTTTAAATTTCCCTCATTATAAATTCCTGAGACTGTACCGCCCCTTATTGTAGATGTATTTTCAGAATTATTATATAAAGCATATTTATTAGAACTTAGTTTTGTATTATCATCAAGCATTATTAAAGAACCACTATTTTTTATAACATAACTATTTAAAGCAGTTATAGTAGAAGAATTTATCATTAAATTATTTTTATTTTCTATTACATCAGAATCAGTAGTTTCTATTATTGAGATATCACTTATATTTAAATCTCCATTATTTATTATAGTAGTTGAAGGTTTTAGTATACCTTTTTCTTTACTTGAATCTTTTATTGTTAGATTTCCATTATTAGTTATCGTGTATCCTGTTGCTACATTTTTTCCTTCAATATCTATCACAATATTCTTTCCCTTTTCAATAGAAATAGTGTAAGCAAGTTCACAATCTCTAATTATTCCAATTGATTTTCCAGCTTGCATCATTTCTTCTACATTTATAGCATCTTGCAAATTCATATATAAAACATTATCTAACATAGCAACGGCTGATGTTGTTTTCGTTACCAAATAAACTTTTTGAGTATTTGTTTTCTCATCATGATCTACAAAAACAAAATATCCTTCCGGTTTTGTTGTTGTACTTCCATTTGTTCCTATTTTTCCTGTTATAGTACCATCATAAAAGTTAAATATTTTCTTTTGGTCAATTCCAATCTTACCATTGATATTAATATCTTCTTTCTTTACTTCTCCATCATCTTCACCAAGTGTTAAAGTACCATTATTGTCAAGTGCTGTACCTTCGTTATTATTTATAGTTCCCTTACCTTTTATTGTTAAATCACCATTATTTGTTATGGTTGTATCTTTTTGACCATTTATCGTAAATCCATTTAAATCTATTGCTATTTTTTTATTATTAATTACTGTTTCATCTATATTTTTTATTATTGTTATTGTATCATTTTCTAAAGCAGCATCAATAGCATTTTTTAAACTTGTATAATATTTGTTATTTATTCTGGCTACACTATCTTCTGATATGTTCCAAGTTGCTGTTATAGTAGTATCTCCTTTACCCATAATTAACTTATTATTTTCAATTTTTGTTGTATTGTTACTTATTTCCCATCCCCTGAAAGTATACCCTTCATATTTTGGTTCTTCTAGTATTTTTTCCTCACCAACATCGAGCTTTTCTATTACTTTCTTACTATCACCCTTATATGTACCTCCATTTGGATCTATAGTTAATACCTGAGCCCTTTGTTGAGTAATTTCTACTCTTAGTTTTGTTGAAAAAACTTTATTCATTGCATTTTGATCAGCATCATAATCCATCCACACTTTTAAATAATATACTTTTTGTTCTTTCTGTCTAACATAATCCGTTTTTAAAATTCTATTTAGATTTGTTCCTGTAGCTGAAATAAGTTTAGTATTTTCTGCTGTTTCTTCTTCATTTTCTGATGTAAAACTATACCTTACATATTTATCAAGCATTCTTTCTTCATTTGCACCTATTTTTTTATCATCTAAATATATTGTATATTCTAAGTCTACATCATTTTTTGTGTTATCAATTACTACTTTGCATGATTTTTCTTGTGCTAAACCATTTTCTGCACTTATAGGAACAGCATTTTCTAATGTAAGGTCTTCATTACAATCTATTAGTTTTATTTTACCATCACCTAAATCTTTTGCCCTTATATATGAAATATTAGTTCCATATTTTTCATTACTTAACCATGCAAAAGAACTTCCCATTATTATTATTAAAACTATTAATAAAACTACTACAAGCTTATTGTTCTTTTTTACTATATCTTTCATTGTAACACCTTCTTACTATCTAATTATAATTCTACTATACAAAAAATATTTTTACAATGAAAAAGTCACCATTTGTTAGTGACTTTTAGATGTAATCTCTTCATTTATTTTAGTAATAAAATCATTAATTGATAAATTTTGCGTATCACGACTTCCATGCAAACGATAACTTATAGTTTCATCATCTTTTTCCTGATCTCCTAAAATCAAAGTATATTTGATTTTTCTAGTTTGAGCCTCACGTAAACGGTAACCTAATTTTTCATTACGATCATCAACTTCACATCTTATATTAGCTTTATCTAGCATATCTTTTACATAGTGAGCATACTCTCCTTGATGTTCGCTTGAAACAGGAATAATACTAACTTGAACTGGTGCTAACCAAAGAGGTAAATTACCTTTTGTTTCTTCAAGTAAGAATGCAATAAATCTATCTAGTGATCCAAGAATTGCTCTATGGATAACTACGGGTCTTACTTTTTTACCAGATTCATCAACATATTCAAGTTCAAATCTTTCTGGAAGTAGGAAATCCAATTGACAAGTTGATAAAGTTACATCATGACCGATTGCACTTTTTACTTGAACATCTAATTTAGGTCCATAGAAAGCTGCTTCACCTTCTGCTTCATAATATGGGATTTCTAGTTCAGTTAGAACTTTACGTAGTTCATTTTCAGCCATATCCCACATTTCATCATTATCAAAATACTTTTCTTTATCATTTTTATCTCTTAGAGAAAGTCTAAATTCATAATCGTTAAAGCCGAAGTCTTTATAAACATCAAGTATTAATTTAACAACTCCTGCGAATTCATCTTTGATTTGACTTGGCATGCAGAAAATATGAGAATCATTTTGAGTGAAAGCACGAGTTCTTTCAATACCACATAATGAACCACTTGATTCATATCTAAAGTCGTTGGCAACTTCTGCAAGTCTAATTGGTAGGTCACGATATGAATGTAGAGAATTTTTAAACATCATCATGTGATGAGGACAGTTCATTGGTCTTAGTACATATGCTTCATCATCTAATTCCATTGCTGGGAACATATCCTCTTTATAATGATCCCAATGTCCTGATGTTTTATATAAATCAACATTTCCTAGTGATGGTGTCATAACATGTTTATATCCTAAGGCAATTTCCTTATCAGTAATATAATCAACTAAAGCTCTTCTTACTAAGAAACCATTAGGTAACCACATAGGAAGTCCTCTACCTACTAAATCAGCAAACATAAATATTCCTAACTCTTTTCCAAGCTTTCTGTGATCTCTTTGTTTACATTCTTCTAAGAATTCTAAATGTTTTTCTAATGATTCTTCACTATCAAAACAAATACCATAAATTCTTTGAAGCATTTTGTTTTTAGCGTCCCCCTTCCAGTAAGCGCCAGATACTTTTAATAATTTAAAATATTTTAATTCTTTAACTGTATCTACATGTGGTCCACGACAAAGATCTATAAAATCTCCTTGAGTATAACAACTGATTGTTGTTGACTCTTCATCCATTCTAGAAATCAAATCAATTTTATAAGGATCATCTTTGAATTTTTCTAAAGCTTCAGCTTTAGATAACTCTTCACGAACAATTCTTTTTCCATCTTTTGATATTTTTTTCATTTCTTTTTCTATTTTTGGAAGATCATCTTCAGTGATAACTTGATCTCCTAAATCAATATCGTAATAAAAACCTTCTTCTATTACTGGTCCAACCCAAAACTTTGCATTTGGATATAAATGCTTAACAGCTTGAGCAAGTAAATGTGCACATGAATGATTCATTACACTTAATTTTTCATCTTCTTTAATATTTATCATAATATTCTCCTTTCAAAATAAAAAGCACCCAATTTCTTGGAGTGCTTAAAACACGGTACCATCCCAGTATTTATCTTAATTTAAATAACGGAAATTATCCGGAATTACTTTTCATAATTCAACTAGTAAGGTAGTAATCAATTTAACGTTTAATTCATTCTCACCAACCATGAACTCTCTTAATAAACAATTAAATAATCGTGTCCTTAATCACTGTTTTTACAAATTCATAATACCACAATCTATTTCTTTTAGCAATATTTTTATGAGAAAAAGAAAAAGTCACTAGAATGTGACTTTAAATTTCTTATTGTCCAGCGTAAGCTTCGTCTTTTTCAATACCAGTTTGACTAGCTTCTAATCTCAATTTAGCTGCATATGCTGCTACATATGTTTTAGATGAACCATCAGTTGAAACTGTTTTCTTTAAATCATCATTTTCTGCTGATTCATCAATCCATAATCTAACAGAAAACTCAATATATTGTCCAACTTTTAATGGAGTTGTTGTAGAATCAGTATTACTACTTGTAGCTAAAACAACACTTGTATTTGAGTTATCAGCATCTACCATACCACTTAAAAGTCCAGTTGTTGTAGCAGTAGAAACTTCTGCATCACTTTCAGTAACT
This sequence comes from uncultured Bacilli bacterium, assembly GCA_934130175.1. GTDB lineage: Bacteria > Bacillota_I > Bacilli_A > RF39 > UBA660 > UMGS995. Next base: position 17,475 of record CAKOXP010000021.1, on the reverse strand, counting down.
TTGCCATTTGTCATTTCCTTTATCGTTTTTGTAACTTGGCATTTAACTTTATCTAGTGGCATATCAAATTCTTTAGTTGTATCAATACCTTGTTTATCTAGGTAAACAGTATATTCAGATGAGATGTTACCAGTATTTTCAACTCTAAATGTATATGGAGTTAGATTTGCTCCATCTGCATCTGACATTGGTAAAGCATCTGTAATACTAATCCCTGCTGATTCATTGTTAATTTCCATAGCTAAAGTACCAGCTTCAATTCTTGTAGTTTTAGTTCCTGTTAAAGTGATTGTTAACCAAGCGTATGTCCCACCGATTAGTAATACTAGTGCAAGAGCTAAAGCTAAAATTTTCTTTTTATTATTTTCAATTTTTTGTGGTTTTTTATTTTTTTCCTGTTCTTCTATATTTTTTTCTTCCACAATATTTCACCTACCTTATAAATTAAGAATACATTATTTTTTTCTAACAATCAACCATTTTTTAATTTTTTTTAATCTATTTACATTATTTTCTTCTTCTAGACATTTTTTTCTGTAATTTAAAATCATCTAAAAAATAGTTTATAAAATTATTTTGTTCATTAATTATGTTTTTATTCATATTAATATCTGCTTCTAATTCATATAAATCTTTATCTGTTGGATTGTTAAAGTAACAAATGTCAAGTGCATGTTCATTTACAATATCAGCACTTCTTCTTAATACTGACGAACAATGAGCATAGTTTTCTAATCCTAAACCATCATGTCTTCCAAAAAGATCATATCTACCACTAGGATATATTCCGAGTAAACTATCGAACAAGTAACTAAATTTTTCTTTATCAGCTTTAAAGTCAAAGTTTTCAATTACATCCTGTAATTTTTGATTGCATTCATCATTGATCTCATGAACTCTAAGTAACAATGGATAATTTCTTTTTCTATCTTTAAACCAGTTTGCAACTTCACTACCTAATAAAATCATAGCATTAGAAACTATTTTTTCACTCCTACTATTCCCTAAAATTAAATCAGCTGGATTATTTGATTGTTGTTTTACAGTCTCATAAATTTTAGCTGGATGAAATCTTTTTTCTAAGGCGTAAGAAACATCACTTAATAAGTTTACAGTTCTAGCAAGGTTACTGTTATTAGAAGCCCCCCCCTCATTGAATATTTTATTGATTTCGTTATAAGTACATTGTTTACTATTTGTAATGATTGTTTTTTGAAAGTTCTTATTAACAGTATTTCCATTTTTATCTATTTCAAAGAAATATGAATTAGCAAGTCTTTGCCTACCTTCTAAGAGTGAAGCATCTACTGCTGAAAACTGATATGGTAAGATTGGAATAATACTTTTATAATCTTCTTCAGATGATGTTGTAATGCTATTTTTGGATAAATAAATTGTACTTCCTCTTGTAATAGCTTCTTGTACCGTCTTTGATGTATAAGGTAAATATCCCAAAACTGTAGCAATATGAATACCTAATAAATAGTTTCCGTTAGGAAGTATTTTTACTGATAAAGCATCATCTATTTCTTTAGCATTTTTTCCATCAATTGTAATAATCATTTCATCATTACCTATTATTTTCCTATCCGGATATAGCATTTTACTATAAGAATTTTTATACATTTTTAGTTCTTCTATTATTTCTTCATCAAAATCTATTTTGATATTATAATATTTGCCCATATCTCTAATATCTTTTTCTAACAAATCATTTGTAAGCATTGACTTTAAATCTGATAAAGCATTTAGTTTTTGTTTATAGTCATTACACTTTTTACTTAGACTACCAATTCCATCGTAGATTAGTTGTAAACACTTTGTCTTTTCAAAACTATCCAAACTAAATTCTTTTCTACTTTTAAATAGTGAGATTAGACTATTATAATACAAAACGTCATCATTCTTGTCTGGTTCTAATAATGTATTTATATAAGTATTAACTACCTCATAGAATATCGAATTATTATCTTTATCCTTTACATTAATAATATTTGGAAAAATCTTTATAATTTTTTCTATATAACTAGTACTTTTAATTTCGAATAAAAAGTAGCTGAAAAGTTCATAATAATTATTTTGATATACATCTAATTTATTTTCTAAAGAGTATATTATTTCATTAAATTCATCTATTCTTTTTTGAACTTTTCTTCTTGAATAAAATTCTTCTTTTCTTTCTTGTTTAATAAAATCTACTCTTTCTGATAATTTTGTTAATTTCCTTTTCAATTTTTTTCTATTTAAATCAGGATATTTTTCGATTAACACTTCAATATATCTCAAAGCATTAAATAAATAGGTAAAATCATTCTGATACATAATGTTATCTATTTCAGACTCTAAAAAAGCAATGAGTGAATTTTCTATCAACGTACTATCATCTTCTAAAAGTAATTTTTCAAACTTTCTTCTAGATATGCGATCTCCAACTTTGAAATATCTTCTGATTATATCAATTGTTCTTGCTTTTTCGCTCTTTGCCATAATTCTACCTCCTATTTTTACTTATCAACTTTATTTCTACTGTAAGTTGTTTGATTCTTTCTACAATTCTTCTTGCTTTAACTCTATCAACACCAGATGATGTTAACGAAAGATTGGTTTCTAATTCTTCCAGTGTTAAATTTGATGTAAAAAAAGTTGGTAAATCTTCTTCCATACGATATTGCAATATTGGTCCTAGAACCTCGTCTCTATTAAAGCTAGTAACATTTTCAGCACCAATATCGTCTAGAAGTAGTAAATCTGCTTTTTTTATATAATTAAATTTTTCTTCATAGTCTTTGTTAAAAGAGGCTTTTAAATCTCTTAAAAATTCAGGATAATAAACGATTGCACACTTATAGCCTTTTTTTGCCATATCATTAAATAGCGCAGAAATAAGATATGTTTTTCCTGATCCAAATGACCCATTTAGGTATAGACCTTTTACTTTTTCGTTATTTTGATATTTTTTAATAAACTCTGTAATGTATTTTAATATTGGAACACGGTTAACATCATCTTTATATAGATCTTTGAAAGAAGCTTTTTTTAGCTCTTCATTTACTTCATAGTAATTAATATTTTTCAAATATTCTTTTTCTTTTTCTAACTCAGATAATTTTTTACACATAACATATGAAAAGTTAATAGTATTGTCTTCTTTTAAAGGTATATAACAATAACCCTTAATTTGATTCTTACATGAAGAAAATCCTTTACAATTTTTACAGTTAGAATATTCTTTTGCAGCATCTTCTAATTTAGATGTATATTTAATTAATATTTCTTCTTCTATTGGTAGTGTTTTAATAAATTCACAAAAATCTTTATTACTGCAAGCATCCATAAATGAATGTTTCAAGTCAAGTGATTTCTTATTTTTAACCAATGTATTAATATTTTGCATAAGAATCACCACCACTAAGCCTATTTTAATAAATTTCTTTTAAGATTGCAATAAGATAAACGCTTTTTTTAGAAAAATTTAGCCTATATATTTTTATATTTAACTAATTTTTCTCTTTGGGTATCAATATTATCTAGTAAATAATGATACTTTCTAGATTGGGATTTTAAATCTGCCTTTTTTAAATTAAATAGTAATTCGATATCTTTTCCAGCAAATCCATCTATTAGCTTATTTAATTGAAGAGAATCTATATTATCTAAATTAATATCATGATAATATATCAAATTACTAATCAACAAAATTTCTTGTGAAGAAAGTTCAAACCTTTCCTGATATTTTTTAAATATTCTTAAAGATTCATTCCAATGATTGTAAAAGTGTCCTTCTTTATTTTCATCTTCTTTATATACTAATGGTTTGCCAATATCATGAAATAGTGCAGAAAGTCTTAAACAAAGATTTGGCTCAGTATAAGAAATAACATGCAATATGTGTTCATAAACATCATAAATATGCCATTTACTATTTTGTTCAAAACCCTTACAACTTTCTAACTCAGGTATAAGTTTAAAGATTTCTTGTTCATGTTTCTTTAATTGAAGATATACATCATCAGCTAATAAAATTTTCTTTAAATCATTATATGTCATACTATCACATCCATAATTATTGTATCATAAAAGTTGATATTTTCTTAATTTATATAATATTTTTATTTTATCTTTAATGAATCTAAATCTATCTTTATAGAACCTTCTATATCAGTTCTTAGGTATTTAACCTTATATCTTTTTAGCTTTTCTGTGGTTACTTTATGAGGATGATTAAATTTATTATCTTTACCACAAGATATCAAACCTAAACTTGGTCTAATTTCTTTTAACAAATCTTCACCAGTTGAAGTTTTTGAACCATGATGTCCTAATTTTAAGATATCAACATGTCCTAAATCATAAGTATCTAGTATATACTTTTCCGATTTAACAGAAGCGTCCCCAGTTAAAAGAATCTTTAAATTTTTATAATACATTAAAAGTATAGTACTTGAATCATTTTCATCATCAAAAGCCTTGTTCAGTTCAATTAAAGAAATATTACCAAGTTTTATTAAATCACCTTCACTTATCTTGTAAGTTTTTTTATGACTTCCGATTATTTTCTTTTCTAAAGAGTTGAAACTTCCTTGGTTAAGATAGATTCTATCAACATTAAAATTTCTAGTTAGATTAATCGCTTCTCCGGCATGATCAAAATCTCCATGAGTCAAGATTAAATAATCTATTTTAGAAATACCCAACTTCTTTAATAATGGTATTGTTGTATTCATAACTACTTTAGAGTCATTACTGCTTTTAAATGATTTATTCTGATACGATTCTATTCCTCCTGTATCAATTAACATACTTTTTCTTCTAGAGTGAATTAATATAGAGTCTCCCTGACCTACATCGATCATCATTAAATAATTTTTATCAAAGAAAGTTGGAATAAAATAATGAAATATTAATAAAAGAGCAAGAATTATAAGCTTTTTTTCCCTTTTAAAACGAAATTCTTTTAACAGAAAAATAATTAAAATTATATAGGCAAAATAGATGAAAATATTGCAACTACAAAAAATTAATTTAGAAAAAGAAATTTTACTTAATATCCTTGTAGTAAACTCTAAAACTGATGTTGATAATTCAAATATCTTTAAAACCTGCGGTATTAAAAATGAAATTAAAGCAAGTGGAAAAACTATATAGCTAATAAATGGAACATAAAATAAATTATAAATAATACTTAAAAAATTAAGTTGATTGAAAAAATATAGAGATGTTGGAATTCCTACTAAAAAAGAAATGATGGATGTTACAAGTAGACTTTTAAAGTAAGACTTAAAACCATTTATGAAATTTGCCATTACAATTAAACTAAAACTAATACTGTAAGAATAAATAAAAGCAACATCATAAATATAAAATGGATTGATAAATAAAGAGATTGCTACTACAAAGATAAAGATATTTTTACTTTCTATATAAGTATAATAAATTTTATTTAGGGAAAAACAGATAAAGAAAAGTACAGCTCTTAAGATGGATACAGAAAAAGAAGTTAAAAATAAGTAAAATATCAAAATACAGGAAACTATTTTTAATCTATTATCTTCCTTAATTTTCAACTTTTCCAAAAGTTTTAATAGCATTGTGGATAACAAACTTACATGCATACCACTAATTGCAAATAGATGACTTATTCCTAAATCTTGATAAGTTTTAATGACATTAGAATCTAGAGTGCTTTTATCTCCTAAGATAAAGACCTTTAAATATTTATCTTTGCATCTATTAATAACAAATTCTTTTATATATAGAAAAATATTTTTAGAAGAAGACATAACAGATAATTTTTTTGTTTCAAATAGGCAGTATATTTTCTTAGTTTTCAAGTGTCTTTCATAGTCAAAAGAATATTTATCTTTCTTTTTTATGGGAAGACTAAACTCTCCTTCTAACTTTGCCTTATCGCCTAGATGAATTTTCTTAATTAAACGAGTTTCATCTTTATTTGTTAAATAATAAGTTGCCCTTACCTTTTCCTTATTTTTGACAATTAAACTAAGTTTGTTTCCATTTAAAGTAATAGATTCTACCCTACCAACAAGTATCTTAGAGTTAAGATTTAACTTAAACTCATGCTTAATATTAATAGATATAACAGTATAAATGATAGCAAGAAAAAGAATTACATAATACAAATGATTACAAAGTAATATTTTCCTTAATTTTAGCAAGTAAGCTTTCTCCTATACCACTTACATTTAATAAATCTTCAGTACTCTGATATGGTCCATGTTCTTCTCTATAAGCAATTATTGCCTTAGCTTTAGCTTCACCAATTCCTTCTAAAGTCATTAATTCTTCTAAAGTTGCAGTATTAATCGACACTAAGTTATTTTCTTTTTGTTCTTTCGTTTCTTCTATACAAGCATCATTTTCCACTTCATTTACTCCGCAAATGCATTCATCTTGAATTTGTTGTTCTTCTTCCTTTACCTTTTTAAAATTTTCCACTTGGTAAGAACTATAAACAATAATTACCATTTCATCTTTCAACTTCTTACTTAAATTTAAAACACTTGTATCAGCGCCTTCTAAAACTCCACCTGCAGCATTTATCGCATCAATTACTCTACTTTCATTTTTTAACTTATAAATACCAGGATTTACAACAAAGCCTTTTACATCAACCATTATTTCTTCTATTCTCTCTTGATTTTCTACTTTTTTCTTTTTCTTTACCTTAGTATTATTTTGTAAAACTACCTTATTCTTAGAGTCAGAATCATTTTCATTAAAAAATGAAAAGTACGAAAATAGACCTCCACCAACTAAAATGAGGCAAAAAAGAGAAATTAATATTTGCTTTCGATATCTATAATGAAATGACATATAACTACCTCCTACAAATATTATTGTAGAAAAAAAGAAAAGTTGCTTACTTTTCTTTTAAAGAATCTCTTATTCTATTTTCAATGTTTACTCTCTGAACTATTGTTAACGCTGCAACTAGACAAATTGTAAATGAACCTCCATAACTCATGAATGGAAGAGGTACACCAGTTAATGGAATTAAACCAAATAATCCTAAAAGATTTACAGCTATATGGCAAAAGATGTAAATAGCTACTCCATAACACATCATGGCTCCTCTGTTAGTGTAACTTTTTCTTCCAATTAGTAAAATCCTGTATAAAACAAACATATATAAAAGGATAATTATAACTCCAAAAATTGAGCCCATCTCCTCTACTATAACGGCAAATATAAAATCTGTATAAGGTTCTGGTAAATATAAATACTTCTGAGTTGAATTACCTAGTCCTACACCGGTAAGCCCTCCATTATTAATCGCAATATATCCATTGCATACTTGTGAACCATTAGTTAATAATTTAGAACAAGGATTTCTAAAATCAAATCTAGAAAGTTGCCTTGCTTGCAACAAACTTCCTCCTGTTGTTACTATAGTCATTAAAACTACTGCGATAGCCCCAACACATCCAAGTAATGTTTTTGATTTTACCTCTTTTGAAATTGGAGATGCAACAAACAAGAAAAAAACAATTGCTGAGAAAATTATGGCTGTTCCTAAATCTGGTTGGAGCATAATTAGTACAGCAATACATCCTGCTACAAATAGAGGAAATAATGATTTTGTATAAGAATCTAATCCCTTAGAATTAACCTCATAATACCTAGACATCCAAACAATTATTATGACTTTGATAAATTCACTTGGTTGAATACTAAAAAAACCAAAATCAAACCAACTTATAGCTTTATTAACTGCTTTACCATAAATAAGTAAAATTACCAAACTAGCACTTATACCAATTAATAAGAGCCACGAAAACATTCCATATACTTTTGTATTAAATCTAATCATTATAAGTGAAAGGATTAATCCAGCAATTAAAAATATTCCTTGCTTAATGAAGTAATTATATGGACTAACAGCATGAGACATATAAGCTGTTACATTAGATGAAGAAAAAACCATAATTAAACCAATCACAAATAAAATTACTGTTGTGAATAATAATGGCATATCTAAATATCTTAAAATATGTTTTTCCTTTTGTTTTTTAGCCATACGTCTCTTACCTTTCTTATATTATAATAACATAATTTTCTAATAATTTATAGACAAATAAACTTTTAGATAACTTTAATTAACAAAATACAAATATTTACATAACTTATAATAGATTAAGTAAAAGGAGGCTATGTCATATGTATTACTATGGTGGCGGATCAAGTTGTGGCTGTGGTCAATCATATCCACAAATGTGTTATCCAACTAGTTGCTGTTCAAATAACAACAGCTCTATCTATGCAATTATTTTAGTATTATTTATTCTTTTAGTTATTGTTATTGGAACTCGTTGGGCTCAATAATATAATTTTTATAAGAAAACTATCATGTTTTCTTTTTTTTGCTTTAAAAAATTAAACTTTTCTGATAAAATATAGACGTAGGAAGTGATGCTATGTTAAAAACTAAAGATATTATAGATGAAAAGGATAAAAGATTAAGAGAGATTAGTAAAGAAGTAGAGTTACCTTTATCTGATGAAGATAGAAAACATATAGATGAAATGATTGAATATCTAACTAATAGCCAAATCGAAGAATTAGCAGAAAAATATGATTTAAGACCTGGTATGGGACTATCTGCAATTCAACTTGGTATTCCTAAAAGATATTTTGTTGTTGTTAATGAATATGATGAAGGAAAATTTGAAAACTATATAATTATTAATCCAAAGATTGTATCTAATTCAATGGAAAAAATATATGTTGAATTAGGTGAAGGTTGTTTAAGTGTTAATCGTGAAGTTGATGGAATTGTTCCAAGATACGCAAGAGTTACTGTTGAAGGATATGACGAAGAAGGAAACAAAATAAGAGTTAGAGCTCGTGAAGAAGTTGCGATTGCCTTTCAACATGAAATAGATCATTTAAATGGAATATTATTCTATGATCATATTGATAAAAAGAACCCTTATAAAGATCAAGATAAATATAGAGCTATATAAAAGTTAGAGAGAAGACACCTTTAAAATTAGGTGTTTTTTTATGAGTTTAAAAGATTAAAAATAATTGCAATTTATGAAATATCCAAAAGAAAAGATGTATTTGGAGTTATCATTTATTAGTTGATGACTCCAACATACATCTTCTGAATACAGAATAATCTCAATCTTTTAATTTTTTGATTTTTTCTTTTGACAGTCCTGTACATCTACAAATAATATCAATATCAATATTTTCTTCTAACATAGATTTTGCTATTTCAATAGCCTTTGTTGTTGAACCTTCCTCTCTTCCTTTCTCTTCTCCAGCTTCTTCTCCATCTCGGTATGCTTGATCTTTTAAAGCCCACTCTTTATCGTATGATTCTCCTACTCCGCCTTCAAAGCTTACTTCTTCTGCTTCTTTTACATATTCTTCCATTAACTCTTCGCCTCCTAAGCTTTTTAGTTTTTCTATGTCCATTTCTACTAAAGCTAGAATATATTTTTAATTTGTTAAAGAATTAACCTCATCAATAGATAAATTTGTATATTTGGATATCTGTTCTACTGCTATATTATCCTTTAACATAGATTTTGCTATTTCAATAGCTTTTGTTGTTGAGCCTTTCTGTTCTCCAGCTTCTTCTCCATCTCGGTAAGCTTGGTCTTTTAGAGCCCACTCTTTATCGTATGACTCTCCTACTCCTCCTTCAAAACTTACTTCTTCTGCTTCTTTTACATATTCTTCCATTAACTCTTCGCCTCCTAAGCTTTTTAGTTTTTCTATGTCCATTTCTACTAAAGCTAAAATGTATTTCTCGGCCTCACTTAAATTTTTTATACCTTCATTATACCATTTCTTTCTTAGGTTTGGTACATATATTTGGACAAATATTATCTTATCACTTAGAGTTAAGTCATCATCATTTTTCACTCCATATATATCTATTATTTTATCATTTCCTTTAAATGAAAAATTATTTAGATTAAACTGAATTACTTGAGTATAATCATATTCTCTTTCTCCTCTTTTTATCTTTTTTGAATATAATCTATATGCATACTCTATATTTCTTTCTAATACTTCTAAACTACTATTATTATTTACTTCTATATTTAGACTTGTATTATCAATTACTGCTACATAATCACATCTTTCGCCTTTACTAGATTCTTTTTCTTTATCTAGTTCGTTTTTAGCTAGATAAATATTTTTTAAAATTACTTCATAATCTAAATCTATGAAATATGATAAGAACTTAGCTGAATACTTTAATCTATTTTCATTTTGAAACATTGCTTTTAACATTGTATCTGAAAGAATACTTATCTTTTGTCCTTTCTTAATATATCTTGGTAGTTCTAAAACATATTCTTTGCTTAGGTTTAAATCATGTAATGATTTAGGATTATATCCTCTTATATTTATTATATTAATCGCCTCTTTCTAAATTATTTTACTTGCAAGTAGAAAGAACTTATCACAAGTAAAAATATTTAGCAAATGAACATTTTTACAAATTAAAAAGAGAAAAACTAACTAATTTTAATTTTTCCCTTTAGTAATTTTTATAATTGATATATAAATTTCATTCAATAATTAAGTTTTTGATAAATTTATTTTTTTTAAATATTAATACTCAATGTCTGTTTTGGCTACCTCTATTGCTGGACGGACACCGTAACGGCTGACGTCGCTGACATCACCGTTGTCTATTCCACGATAGTTGCTGTACACATCCCAGGAATATTTGGAATTAGATGTAAATGGTGACTCTAACCATTCTCCATATGGAAGATTATTTGATGAATATTTTGTATTTTCCATTAAATATTTACATTTTGTACTTAATTCTCCTTTTGCATAACTTCCTACTGTAAATCCACAACCAAGATTTACTTCTTGGGCAGTTAAAAGCCTTGCGGCATATCCCTCATAACTAAAGGCTGTTGGAAGGTTTCCTGCACTTGTTGTATTTCCACCCTGTTCATTTGTTATTGTTCTTGTTGTATTTGTTAAACTTACATTTTTCCATTGACTTGTTGGTGGTAGTTGCTTAACTGCTGTTACTGGGCCATTATTATTTTTTCCGCTTTCATCGTATGCATATGTAGTTGAATTAGATGCTACTCCTCCACTTACATTATTATAATATACAAGTACTGCTGTATTTGCATCAGTTGTTACTCCATTAGTCATATCTGATACATAATAAAATCTTTCTGTTTCAGAGTCATATACTCCGTCTCCATTAACATCACAGTCAAATGCATCTCCTGATGTTAAGTTACCACTTGTTCCTAAGTTTCCATATGTTATTGTATCATTCAATGCATATCCATCTACTTGGCAAGATACTGTTGCATCTGTATTTGAACAAATCTCTGTATGTAGTGTTGTTGCTCTTTTACATACTGCTGTTTTTGTTGGTGTTACTGTTTGAGTAGCCTCTAAACTTAGTTGTGCATTAAATATTTTTCCCATTACTTCGTTTTCTGTATTATCGTCTCCTGCCTTTGAGTCTATCCAAATTCTTAGACTATAAGTAATTGTTTTTCCTTTTTCTATTGTTCCTGAGTCTATTACTCTATCTGTTAATATTTTTGATTTTGATGCTGTTGCTTCTTCTCCATCTTTTAATAAAATATATCTTATTTTTGAATCTGCTAGTCTATCTTCATCAGCTATTGTTACTTCTTGATCTTCATCATTTGTATAAGTAGTTAAGTCTTTTAGTGATAAAGTGTAGTTACTTGTACTACTTTTATTTGTTAATGTAAATGTATACTCTTCTGTTTTTATTCCTTGTTGATAACTCATTGGGATTGCTTTTATTAATTTTATTCCTTCACTTGTTGTATCATCTAATACTAATTCTAAGTTTCCTGCTGTTATTTTATTTACTATATCTGAATTCTTTGTTAGTCTTAACCATGCATATGTTGTTCCTATTATTACTACTAGGATTAATACTATAGCTATTACTAAAAGTTTTGCATTTCCTATTTTTTTCTTTTCTTCCATTTATATACACTTCCTCTAGTATTAGAATACACTAATTTTTTATTATTAGTCAATTATTTTTAGTTCTAATTATCTGCTTGACGACAAAAGAAAAAATCAAGTAATCTTGACTTTCTATTTTGTGATTGCAACTTGACTTCCTAAATCATTTACTTTAATTAAACCATGATAATGCAAGCCAGCTCCAGTTTGTAGTGAATCTCCTGATATCCAAAATCTCATTGTATATTCTTCTTGTTGGTTAGCCTTAATAATTCTAGTTAAAACCTCTCCATTTACTAAATCACTCAAAGTATAGATACGATTTTGTTCACCATTTTTATGAATTGAAAACTTTATAAGATTATGTGGTATTTGATATTCCAAACAATCATCATCTTTTACTTTCATTTCATTATCATCTATATTAATGGAATATTTTAAACTTGAATTAGTATTATTCTTGATTGTAAAAGTATATGCTTTTGATGATAAACCTACACTATCTCTTACTGGAGTTAATTTCAAAATATTAACCTCTGCTCCTGTTTTTTCATGAAATGTTACATCTATTGTAGATGTATTATAATCAACATTTCTAGAATCTTTGAATTTATAATATATTTTATAAGTTGCTATAAGAGCAAATGCTAAAATAAAGATTATTACTACTATTTCCTTTTTTCTTGCTTTTAACTGATACATTAACATCTTCCTACACCTCTTCTAATATAATAATTCATTTTTTTATTATTAGTCAATTATAATTTTGATTTAATATTTTTTAGTCCATGGTAAACGCCAAAAGCAATTTTATAAGCATGATACCAAAACTTAGAAATAACTAAGTCAAATTCTCCGATAAGTTCAACTACTTTACCACCAAAACCTCTTTTAAATAGATAAAGTCCATATAATGGATTTTTTTCATCAAAGTCACCTGTTATTCCATAGAAATTATATCTTTTATAATTATTTTCGATAGCATATTTACATCCTGCCCAATGAACTGTATATGCTGATTGAAATTCCATAAATTTTTCATAACTTCCACCAACAAGTGATAATACTTCATCACCATGAATTAAGAAAAGAATTCCTCCTAAAGTAATAACATCTCCATATTCTTTTTGTAAAGAGACAATCTCATCTTTTTTCTCTTCAACACGTTCGATATTTTTTTCATCCTCTTTTTGTTTAGAAAGATATTTTTTTTCATTCATTTTATTAATACCATTATCATGTTTGTATTTTCTTTCATCATATTCTTTTTTATAGTCAGCTTTTTCTTTTTCTAAATTAGAAATCAACTCTTTAGTATGTAGCTCTGCAACTAATATCTTTAAAATGCCTTTAGGTTCTAAAGTCTTATACATGTTTTGATAATAAGATAGAGGTCTATCAATAAAATTTCTTCTATCTCCAGTATGTTGCATGATATCTTTAAATATAGGTAATTCGTCATAAGATATTTCTCTTGTTGTAATACAAAGTCTTTCATTTTTTCTAATTATTTGTCTTGTTTTAGAATCCATTCCATTCATTACTTCATCTACAGTTTTATCCTTAGTTTCTGTAACAAATATCCAACGTGGTTGTAAAGTATCTTGCATCAAATTAAAACCAAAATGTTTATAACCTAACCTTACTAGATTTTGAAAAGCTTTTTTATTATCTTTTCCACCTTCAACTATCTTACCATCTAAATCACGTTCTTGATAACTTACATAAGGATCTATTTTTATAAATATAGCATTTTTCTCTTTAGCAAATTCACCTATCTTTAAAGTAAATTCTTTTAGCAATTTAAAATCATTATAATCAATTAAAAAACCTCTAGGTGCATAACACATATTTTTCTTTATAATAGGTAGACTTTTAGTTAATAAAAGAGTTGCGGCTACTACCTTTTTATTATCAACAAGACCTAAATAATAATGTTTCCAACCATTAACTTCTTTTAGCTTTCCCCATGATGTTGTTTGACTAAAACTTGTTTGTTCATGTTTTTCTTCAAATTTTGTAAATTCTTTTTCTGTTAACTCTCTAAATATCATATACATGCTCCTTCACTAGTATTTATTATAACTCATTTTCATATCTTTACCAATTGTTTTAAGTAAATATAAGTAAAATTGTGTTAATTATTTATTTTTTTGTACTATTTAATTTTTTTGATATGTTAGAATTAATTAATAGGTGGTAGTTATGTTTAGTATTAAAGATATTAGAAAAAAATCATTTAAAAATTTAAAGACTAATTATTTAACAAAAGTATTTGTTTGTTTATTTACACTACTAGTCTTAGGTAGTTTTGGTCTTACAAGATCAGCTTTAAATAATGGTAAAGATTTACTTACTAGTTATATTCCTGAAATTGTTAATTATAATAAAAGTAAAAATATTACTATTGAAACCAAAGCCAAAAAGGGAGTATTTAAGAAAGTATATGATGTTTCTAAAGATGTTGTTGCCAGTAGTGAGATCTATATTACATCAGCTGAAAACTTAGTAAAGAAAGTAATTAATAATGATAGTGTTTTTAATATCGTAAATATTTCCTTTTCAATACTAATCACAGTTTTATTTAAAGTATTTGTCCTTGATGTCATTGCAGTTGGAGAATCTCGTTTTTTCCTAGAAAGTAAAAAATATAAAAAGACTAAGTTTACAAGAATATTTTCATTATTTAAAAAGAGGAAATATTTAGCTACTGTTAAAACTATTTTTGTAAAAAATCTTTATTCATACTTATGGGATTTAACTATTATTGGAGGAATTATTAAATTTTACTCTTATCGTATGGTTAGGTTTATAGTAGCAGAAAATCCTAATATTTCACCAAATGAAGCAATTAATCTTTCAAAAGAAATGATGAATGGAAGTAAGTTTAAAATGTTTCTTCTTGATATGTCTTTTATTGGTTATGAAATTCTAAATGTTATTACTTTTGGTTTAGTAGGAATTTTCTTCTTAGATCCTTATATAAGAGAAGCTGAAGTAAGTATTTATTATAACTTAAGAGAAAAATATCTAGATAAATATCCTAATTATTTTAATGATAAAGAGCTTGATATTAGAAATATTGAAGATTATTATCCAGGTACTAAAAAAGAAGAAATCAAACTTGATTATTATCGTAGATATAGCTTAACTTCATTTGTCTTATTCTTCTTTTGTTTTTCTTTTGTTGGTTGGTGTTGGGAAGTATTACTTGAAATTGTTAAACACTCAAGATTTGTCAATAGAGGAACTCTAATGGGTCCTTGGTTACCTATTTATGGTTGGGGATGTGTTTTAGTACTTCTACTAATGATACCTAAAAAAGCTAAAAAAATCACTGATAAACCTCTCGTTACTTTTTTCTTAATTATGACTATTTGTGCTTTAATCGAATATTTTACAAGTTGGTATTTGGAAACATTTAAGTGCGCTAGATGGTGGAGTTACTATGGATACTTTTTAAATATAAATGGTAGAATTTGCCTCGAATGTAGTATATTTTTTGGAATTGGTGGAACTTTCTGTATTTATTTCATGGCTCCTAAACTTGATAAATTATTTAATAAAATATCATTAGACAAGAAGCGTCTTATTTGTATAATTTTAGTAAGTTTATTTATAATTGACTCTATGTATTCATCAAAACATCCAAATATGGGTGCTGGTATAAGTAGTAATATAAATCCGAAAGTAGAATCAAAGTATTGCAAAGAAAAGAACTGATAACGTTAAATCAGTTCTATTTTTTTGTTTTTATGAATGATTCTTTTCATAATTCCAAGCATCTTTAACCATATCTTCTAAAGTAAGCTCACAACTAAAGCCTAATTCTTCTTTTGCTTTCTTAGGATCACTATAACATGTTGCGATATCACCTGGTCTACGATCTACTATTTTGTAATTTATCTTGATTCCATTAGCTTTTTCAAAGGCATTAATCATATCTAGAACACTGTAACCTACTCCAGTTCCAAGATTATAAATGTATAAGCCTTGTTTTTCTTTATCTAATTTTTCAACTGCTTTAATATGACCTTTAGCAAGATCAACAACATGAATATAATCTCTTACTCCTGTACCATCTTTAGTATCATAGTCAGAACCAAATACTGATAGACATTCTAATTTTTTAGCAGCCACTTTTGAAATATAAGGCATTAAGTTAGCTGGGATTCCATTTGGTTCTTCTCCAATAAGACCTGATTTATGAGCTCCTATTGGATTAAAATATCTTAAGATACATATATCCCAAGTATTGTCTGATTTATATAAATCTTTTAATATTTGTTCTACAAATAATTTACTTGTTCCATATGGATTAGTTGTTCCACCAGTTTTAGCCTCTTCTGTTATAGGAACTATTTCTGGATCTCCATATACTGTTGCACTAGAAGAAAATACTAATCTTTTACAATCATATTTTTTCATTACTTTTAGTAAATTTAAGACAGTTGAAACATTATTAGTATAATACTCAACTGGTTTTTGAACTGATTCTCCTACAGCTTTATAAGCCGCAAAATCAATGACACAATCTATTTCATTTTCTTCAAAAATTTTAGAAAGGATTTCTTCATCAATCATATTTCCTTCATAAAATTTTACTTCTTTATTAGTTAACTTTTTAATAGCATCAAGTACAGATTTTTTACTATTACTAAAATTATCTAATCCTACTACATCATATCCTTCATTTAAAAGTTCTACACATGTATGACTTCCAATATAACCACAACATCCTGTTACAAATATTTTCACATTATCACCTCTATATTCATATTATCATAAAACTGTTTTATAAACAATTAATTGTTCTGTTATTTATTTTGTGGGATTTTCCATTTAAAAAGAGATAGCATCTACATACAGGATGTTATCTCTACATTTAACAGCCTGATTTTTTTCTTTTTGTAGTGGTAAGTTTTATTTTGTTAAAGCTTTTATTTCATTTATATTCAAACTGGTCAATTCACTAATTAAATCTATATCCATATTTTTTTCTAACATAGATTTTGCAATAGTTTGTTTTTCTGTTAAAATGCCTTCTTTTCTCCCTTCCTCTCTCCCTTCGTCTTTTCCATCTCGGTAAGCTTGGTCTTTTAAAGCCCACTCTTTATCGTATGACTCTCCTACTCCTCCTTCAAAACTTACTTCTTCTGCTTCTTTTACATATTCTTCCATTAACTCTTCGCCTCCTAAGCTTTTTAGTTTTTCTATGTCCATTTCTACCAAAGCTAAAATGTATTTCTCGGCTTCATTTAAACTTTCTATACCCTCATTATACCATTTCTTCCTTAGGTTTGGTACATATATTTGGACAAATATTATCTTATCACTTAGCGTTAAGTCACTATCATTTTTCACTCCATAAATATCTATTATTTTATCATTTCCTTTAAATGAAAAATTATTTAGATTAAATTGAATCACTTGAGTATAATCATATTCTCTTTCTCCTCTTTTTATCTTTTTTGAATATAATCTATATGCATACTCTATATTTCT
>CAKOXP010000020.1 GCA_934130175.1 uncultured Bacilli bacterium | reverse complement strand
GGCGTGGGATAATCTCCAATTTATACTAAACTATTAAAAATATCAATTTCAGTATTGACTTCTAATAGTTAGTCACCCAATCCTAAATTCTATTCTTATAATCTTCATTATATAGTATTTTAGTTTGTTTTTCAATTTAATTATTGTCTATTTTTTCTAAAAAGTCATTTTCTGTCCAAATTTCAATACCTAGTTGTTTAGCTTTATCATATTTACTACCAGGATTTTCCCCTACTATTACCACAGAAGTTTTCTTAGATACGGAGTCTACTGTTTTTCCACCAAATGATTCTATTATTTCTTTAGCTTCATCTCTACTATATTTTTCTAAGGAACCTGTAAGAACAAAGGACTTATCTTTAAAGTTAGAATTTTCTTGTTGAGCCTTTCCTAAATAGGTCATATTAATACCCTGTTTTTTTAATCTTTCTAATTCATCGATATTTTCTTCTGTTTCAAAATAAGTAACGACACTTTTGGCAATTATTTCCCCAACATCTGGAATCTTAACCAAATCTTCTACTGTTGCTTTTTCTAAGTTTTCCATTGTTTTAAAGTTACTTGCTAAAATTTTGGCAGTTTTCGCTCCTACATGGGGAATACCTAATCCAAATACTAATTTTTCTAAAGAATTATGTTTACTAGTATCTATAGCATCAAGCAAATTAGCAACAGACTTATTTCCATATCCTTCTAGTGTAATCAAATCTTTACGGTGATTTTCTAATTTATAAATATCACTAACTTTTTCAATAAAACCAAAGTTAAAGAAATCTTCTATTATTCTATCTCCTAGTCCATCTATATTCATAGCATCACGTGACGCAAAATGAATTAGGCTTTCTATTTTTCTAGCAGGGCAATTTTTATTGAAGCAAAAGTAATCTACTTGGCCTTCTTTTTTTACGAGTTTTTCACCACACATTGGGCAGTTTTCAATCATTTTAAAATCTTTTTCAAGGCCTGTTCTTCTTTCTTTTTTTGCTTCAACTACTTCAGGAATAACATCCCCTGCTTTTCTTATTGAAACTATATCGCCTATTTTAAGATCTTTTGCAATAACATAATCTTCATTATGAAGGGTTGCTCTTTTTACGGTTGAACCTGCAACTATAACTGGTTCCAAAACAGCATTAGGTGTAATTTGTCCAGTACGACCTACTGTAAAAATAATATCTGTTAGTTTTGTTAGAACTTCTTCAGCAGGAAATTTATAAGCTGTTGCCCATTTTGGATATTTTGCAGTAAATCCTAATTTTTGTTGATCAGCTAAATTATTTACTTTGATAACAATACCATCAATGTCATAAGGAAGTGAAGGCCTTTTTTCTTTCATTTCTTCAATAAAGGTTAATACATCAGTAATATCATTAACTAATCTATTATTGGGATTAGTTTTAAATCCTAGTTTTTTCATATAAGCTATAGCATCTTCATGGGTAGAAATACCAAAATCTTCTGGATTTGGTAAATGATAAATAAAAGTGTCTAGTTTTCTTTTTGCTGCAACGGAAGAATCCAATTGACGAATTGAACCAGCTGCTGCATTACGACAATTTTGTAATAGTGGTTCATTATTTTTCTTTCTTTCTTCATTAATTTCAAGAAGAGTTTTCTTATTCATGAAGATTTCACCACGGACCTCAATATCTACTTCTTCATTTAGTTTTAAAGGAATTGTCTTTATTGTTTTAGCATTATGAGTAATATCTTCACCTATTACTCCATCTCCTCTGGTTGCTGCTCTAACTAATACTCCTTTTTCGTATAAAAGTGAAACAGATAATCCGTCTATTTTTAATTCACACATATATTGAGGATGTATCCCTTCTTTTCTGATTCTTTCATCAAAAGCAATAACTTCACTTTCTGAAAAAACATCACTTAAAGACATCATTGGAATTTTATGTTCTACTTTTTCGAAACCATCAATTATTTTTCCACCTGCATGTTGAGTTGGAGAATCACTTCTAACAAGTTCTGGATGTTCTTCTTCCAAATCAAATAATTCTCTTAGGTATTTATCATATTCTTGATCTGTAATAGTTGGATTATCTAAAGTATGATAATTATAGTCTGCTTCATTTATAATTTTAATTAATTCATCTATTCTTTTTTCTACCATTTGTATCACCATTATTAGTATAACAAAAATATGAAAAAAAAACGACTATTTCTAGTCATTTATTTTTATGGAATTATTAAATTTTTTCATAATTTTATTACAATTATTTTGATTAGTTTTATCTAAATTTTTTGTTTGATTAACAAACTCCATAGTATAAGTATAATTTTTAGTATTAATACTATAATAATTAAATTCTGGTTCATTATTGTTTGTTCTTATATAATCCCAGTTTTTATTCCCTAGTTTTGTTTGCTTTTTACCTGTAAACTTAAAACCATTTGCTTCCATATCACTTTTTATACTAGATAAACTATTATTGTTAAGTGAAGATTTTGTTATACAGATAGTACCACATGTTGCTTTTTTATAATTTACTCTATATGAAGCATCACAGTCTTTAGCTTTAAAACTATTTAAACCAAAAATCTCCTTATATTGTAAATCATCTAATTTAACTTTTTTTACTCTACCATTATACCAAGTAAAGAATACTGTTAAAGCTACAATAATTACTACTAGAAATATAACTAATGTAGTTTTAGTTCTTTTTATTTGAAATGAATAATCAAAATACTTCTTTGACATCTAATCACTCTTTTCTAATTAATTATCATTTTTTCCAAATAGTTGTAAAAGTTTAATAAATACATTAATAAAGTCTAAATACAATTGGAATGCTCCATAAACAGCAGCTTTTTCTTCTCCAATTGATGCCATTAAATATTTTGTTGATTGTATATCATAAGCAATATATCCTAAAAATACTATAATACAAATAATTGATAAGGTTAATTCTAATTGACTACTTTTAAATATAAAGATATTTAATATTGATACTAGAATTATTCCTATTAATGCTATAAAAAGTAAAGTTGAAAATCTAGTTAAATCTATTTTTGTAAAATATCCTATTAGTGCAAATATACCAAATAATATAGCAGTAACTAAGAATATAAACATAATTGATGACATCTTATATGTTAAAAAGATAGTTGAAAAGGTAATTCCTGTTGTAATTGAGTATACAATATAACATAATTTTGTAGTAAAGGGACTCATCTTTTTTACTCTAATCCCCATAAATACAGCAATTAATAGTTCAATAACTATAATTGGTATAATTCCAATTGATAAAACATTATATAATAACGTTTCATTTAATGACAAACAATAACCTGAAATGAATGTTATCATTAAACCTACAAATAACCAAGTAAACATTCTTGGATATAATCTATTTTCTTCCATAATCACACTCTCCTTTTTTAGTTTAATCCCATAGTTTTTCTTTATACTCATTTTCAGAAATTAATTTTCTGATAGAATCTTTTACGTCTTTTGCATCTTCTTTATAAGTAACTCCATGCCATGTAGCAGTAGTTTTAATGACTTCTACTTCTGCTACACCTTCTTCTATAGCTTCAAATAAAACATCAGGTATCAAAAATTCTGCTGAATCTGCCTTATCTTTGTTTTTTTCTAAAAACTCTGGTAATTTCTTTTCTATATAATCAAAGATACTTGGTGTAAATAATAACATATTCATAGACACTGTAGTATCATCACTGACTTCGAATGATGGGGCACCAGACAATGGTTGAGCTATTATAACACCGTTAACTCTTTCTACTTTACTTTCTGTTAGTTTTTGTAAATAATTATCTTTTACTTCACAAATACCTCTTTTAACTGAACCAACTTCAGTAATAGTATTTTTTACAACATAGCCAATCATTCCATAACTTTCTTTTGTAGAGTTTTTTTCTTTTAATAAGAACTCACTAGCTTTATAGTAAGCATCTCTACCATAAAAATCATCTGCATTAATAATTGCGAATGGTTCATGAACTTCATCTTTACAACAAAGTATTGCTTGAGCTGTACCTAGTGGTTTTTCTCTATTTTTTAGGGCCATATATTTATCATCTATATTATCATTTTTCTGGAATACATATGAAACATTAATATGTGGTTCAACTCTTTTTCCAATTGTTTCTTTAAATACGTCAAAATTTTCTTCTTTAATTATAAATACTATTTTTGTAAATCCTGCTTTAATTGCATCATATACAGAATAGTCAATAATAAATTCATCGTTTGGTCCCATTGGTTCGATTTGTTTTAATCCTCCAAATCTGCTACCCATTCCTGCAGCCATAATTACTAGTGTAATATCTTTTTTCATGTTTTTCTCCTTCTATACTTTTGATAGTTTCTTATGATTTTTCATTAATTTTCTAATACCATATGGATGTTTAAAAGCAACACTTACTAATGTATTTGTAACTTCTACTACTTTACCAGCACCAAATGTTTCATGGTAAACATAATCTCCTACTTGATAATCAACATCTTCATCTCTAAACATTTCCCCGGTATTTATTTTTGTTTCCTTTTTTACCTCTTCTTCTTTGACATTACTTTCTATCAAATTACTATTAACCTCAGAAATAAATCTACTAGGTGGGTTTACTTGGTCTCTACCAAACAAGGTTCTTCTTTTGGTATTTATTAAGAATAATTCTTTTTTAGCTCTAGTTATTGCAACATAACATAGTCTTCTTTCCTCTTCAAGTTCAGATGTTTCCATAAGTGAATTTAAATGTGGAAAAATACCTTCTTCAAGTCCGACAATAAATACATAATCAAACTCTAATCCTTTAACAGAATGAACTGTCATTAGACTTACTCTATTATCATCATCTTTATACTCTTCTACATCGCTTATTAAACTTATTTCTAATAAGAAATCTTCTAGAGAAACTAATCCTTCTCTTTCTTCGAATGACTTTGTAATAGATTTAAATTCTTCTAAGTTTTCTAGACGAACTTCACTTTCTAATGTCTTTTCACTTTCAAGTTCAGCTCTCATTCCTGATGCATCTAATACTTTATCAATTAACTCTGTTAATGTTAAATCTTCTTTTAATATGCGAAGTTTTTCAATTATTTCTTTGAAAGCTAACTCTTTAGAAGAATCAATAACTTCATAAATACTTTTATTTAGTTCATCTGCTTTTTTTGTTAAGTTTTCAATTGTCTTTAAACCAATTCCTCTTTTAGGAGTATTTATTATTCTTAGTAAACTAACATTATCTTTAGGATTATGAATTAATCTTAAATACGCAATCAAGTCTTTGATTTCTTTTCTACTATAGAAATAGAAACTTCCAACTACTCTATAAGGCATATTTTCTTTTAACATTTCTTCTTCTAAAGTACGTGATTGAGCATTAGTACGATAAAGAATTGCTATATCCTGATATGAAACATTTCTTGCAACTAACTCTTTTATTTTTCTAATTGTGTATTGTGCTTCATCTCTTTCATTATATGCGCGATAATACTTGATTTTTTCTCCTTCTTCATTCGCTGTCCAAAGATTTTTATCTTTTCTTGCTTTATTATTTCTAATAACATCATTAGCAGCATTTAGAATTGTTTTTGTTGAACGGTAGTTTTGTTCTAGTAAAATAGTTTTAGCATCTTTATAATCTTTTTCAAAATTCAAGATATTTTTATAATTTGCTCCTCTAAAACTATAAATACTTTGAGAATCATCTCCAACACAAGTAATATTTCTATACTTACTACTAATTAATTTAGTAAGAATATATTGTGCTTCATTTGTATCTTGATACTCGTCAATTAATACATATTTAAACCTATCTTGGTATTTTTCTAAAATATCTTTATTTTCATTAAATAATCTGATTGGAAGAATTAATAAATCATCAAAGTCAACCGAATTATTTCTTCTTAATTTTTCTTCATATTTTTCATACACTTTTAAAACTACTTTTTCATACTCACTTACCGCATATTTTTCGTAGTCTCTTGGCATAATCATTTCATTTTTACAGCTACTTATTTTATTTCTAATTGCGCGTGGATTATATACTTTTGGATCATAATCCATATCCTTTAATATTTTCTTTACAACAGTTAGTGAATCATCACTATCCATAATAACAAAATTACGATCATATCCTAAAACATTACAATTATCTCTTAAAAGTCTCAATCCAAAACTATGGAAAGTTGATACTTGAATATTTCTGGATATATCGCCTATTAATAAATTAAGTCTATCTTTCATCTCTTTAGCAGCCTTGTTTGTAAAGGTAATTGCTAAGATTTCATAAGGACTAATATTTTTTTCTTCTATTAAATATGCAACTTTAGTTGTTAAAACTTTAGTTTTTCCACTTCCTGCTCCTGCTAATATTAAAAGGGGGCCATCATTATATAGTACTGCTTCTTTCTGTTCTTTATTTAAATTATCTAAATTCATCTTAACCTCCTCTAATATAATTGTATCTTATTTTAACAAATTTGAAAAGAAAAAGAGAACTATTTTCATAGTCTCTTCTAAATGCTTTTATATAAATTAAGTAACTCTTCAAGTTTTGGTTGTGGAACGTTTTCTTTTTCTGGTTCTTCTTTTTGTGAAGAAGTTAATTCATCTTGAGAAATTGATGGTTCTACTTCTTCCGTGAAATCTTCCTCTTCTTCAAACTCTTCTTTATCTAATTTGATACTACTATTTGATTTTAAAATTTCTAGTACTTTTTTATAATCAGCTAGAGTAAGCATAGAATCATATTCTTTAATTAATTCTTGTTCTTTTTCTTTTGCTTCATTTTTATAGAAATCAAGTAAGTTTCCTTCTACATAAACGCCTTTTTCTTTAATATTTCCACCACTACCAACTAATTCTGAGGGAGCATCTATTGCCTCATAATTTTCGGGCAATTTCTTTTTATATTTAATGACTCTTCTAACAGGTATTCTTACTTTTTGTTTTTTCTTTTGACTTTTTCTAATTAGTTTATAGATAATTATAAAGATAATCCAAACTATAAAGATTGTACTAGTTAAACCTATAATAGCTGAAGCATCTGTATTTTTATATATTGAGGTTTGATCAAAGACGTCTAGTTTGTTCTTAGCTACAACATTTAAAATTAAAACTAATAAGTAATGAATCATACAGTAAATTGTTGTATTAAGATATTTTAAAATTTTATCTTCTCTAAAGTTAAATATTGTCGCTAGTAAAATTATATTAGTTGATATTATAGCTGCCAAATAAATCGCTAAATTTGGAAAATAAAATACAATAAAGAAGTTATTCATCATATAATCAAACATAGTTGATAGTGAATCATGGTATACAATGAAAACTACTATTAATAATAAAATATAAATACTTGCATATAATTTTTTACTACTTTTGGCATTTTTTCTGTTTGTAGTTAAGAAAAGAGCTGCCATAAAGATAAGTAAAAATATTGACGCTATACAAATACCTGAAGATGATGATACATCTACAAGTACTTTTAATTTTTCAGAAAATGACATTTGTATCATTATCTTCAACCCCCCTTTAAATTTTTATTCAACCGATTCTAACTCACCTATATAAATAGTTTGAGTTGTACTATCATTATTAGTACATGTTACTAATGTCAATGTTGTTCTTTTGGAATTACGGTATATCGAAATTGTTCCTGTTTTTGATGCTTTATAAATATTTACAAATTTATAAGTATACGTTTTTCCTTGGAATTTAACTTTAGCAGTATCACCTACAGAAAGTTTATATAAATCATTAAAAAATGAATTCCATGCTGTTCCAGAATGTCCTGCAATTATTAAATTTCCTTGGGCAACATCAGGATAATTTGCTTCTTTAACTAACAACAAGTTTTTATCAACATTATTTTGCTCTGATTCTTTTGGATAAAATCCCTTATTAAAATTAATTTTAGGTATTTCTAGATATCCAACATATTGATTCACATCATATTTTTTTGATGTGTCATTATTACTGTCAGTAATAATATTTTCTTCTTCTGTTGTCTCTACACTACTACCACTACTATTAAAAACATTCGCCATATAGTCATAGACCATAACCTTTTTACTCATTACATAATTATAAGAAAGAAAGAATCCCCCAACTAAGATTATGGAAGTTCCTATAAAAGCAACAACACTAGGAGAGATTCTTTTTTTATTTTCATTATTTACTTGCTTTTTTATTGTTTTTATAAACATATCCAGCACCTAATGATATAATAGCTAATCCAAGTAAAGAGAATATTGTAGAGCTATTTCCAGTATTAGGAACATCTACTGAACATTCATCTTCATCTTTTCCACCATTTTCACAAGTTTTTGGAATGTCTTTAATAGTTACTTGAGCTGATAAGTTATTAGCATCAATAGTAAATGTTTGTTTTTCTTCATTTAGGAAATATCCATCTGGAGCAGTAATTTCTTCTACTGTATAAGTTCCATAAGCTAAATCTTTTAAAGTATATGAATTACTTGTTGAAGTAAATCTAGCAACTTCTTCTCCATTAGAATTTGTAACTAATATTTCAGCACCTGCTATATTTTTTAAAGTAACACTATCTACCTTATTAATTGTAACAATAGGACTTACAGGTTCATTATAAATACTAACAGAAGCACTAGTTTGATTATCACTAATTGTAAATGATACTGCCTCGCTATTTAATTTGTATCCTGCTGGAGCTTCTATTTCTTCTACTGTATAAGTTCCGTTAGATAAATTTTTTATTTCATAACCATTTACTGTAGATGTAAATGTTTGAATAATATTTTTATTTGCATCTTTTACAACAAGTTTAGCACCTGCTATATTGTTACCTGTTTTCTTATCTATTTTATTGATGATAACACCAGTTTCTACTCTTTCATTATATACTTTAACCTCTTGAGTTGAATTATCATTAGGTAAAGTAAATGATACTGGCTCACTATTTAATTTATATCCTGCTGGGGCTACTGTTTCTTGAACAGTATAATTTCCTGCAGGTAAATCATTAAATTTTGTTCCTGATACAGATGATGTAAATGTCTTTACAACTTGACCATTTGCATCCTTTATTACTAGAGTAGCTCCAGAAATTGCATTTCCTGTTGCTTTATCAACCTTAACAACATTAACAGAAGGTGTTGGTGTAGGAGTTGGCGTTGGCGTAGGAGTTGGTGTTTTTGGTTTAGTTGCTGTCAACTTAATATTATCATATGCTGTATATGTAAATGGTGAAAGTATTGCAACTGGTTGCATTGATGTATTAGTAGGTTGATATTTATACGCTTTATTAAATTTACGATATGCACCTGCTTTTATTTCAACATTTACTGTTTTTCCTTCAGCAATACTGCTTGCTGGGACTTTTACTAAAAATTTCTCACCTGAAGCAAATTTAGTTTGCTTATTTCCATTCAAATCTGTAATTACTGTACCAGATGGTGCACTAGTTAATTTCACAGTATATTTATCTGTAATATTTTTCGCATTTGCATTTATAGCTTTTGATACATAGTATGTACCATCACTTGATAATTCCATATTAGAATCTGATACCTTAAGGTTTAATGATGGTTTTACATAACCTTTTTTCTTAGCAGCTTTTGCACCAGAAACTAACTTCTTAACATAACTTCTTAATTTATAGTTATCAGTTCCAGATGACTTATATCCACTACCTAAGTTACTTGTTCCATAAACATCATCTAAATACCACCATATAGCACCTTGTGTGATGTAGAAATCTTTCTTTTTATTTCCTGTAAAAGATTTCTTTGGATATCCATTTTCTATAATATAAGCAATTCCGGCATCCATAGTACTAACATAGTTAGCTGTAACATCATGAGCAACAGTTTTATGGATATTAGTACAATATGCGTAACCTCCACCTTGAACTGTTTTTATATTATATTTTACACCAGCGATATATCCTGGTAATTGAGTAGCAGATCCTAATTTTATAGATGATGGTGCAGCTTCAACTACATTAATATCTGCAAAAATGAACATAGAAGCAAAAACAAAAGCTGTTAAAATTTTACTTATTTTTGAAATAACTTTTTTCATAACTATTTCCCCCTCCAAATTTGTGGCTATATTATATCATATTTATATGCAAATTGCAAGTATTCCTTAAATTTGTAATATAACACTTATAAGTACGATTATTTATTATACACTTAAAATGAAATTTTTCAAGATTTTGCAATGATTTTTCCAAGTTTTTGGATAAAAAAATAATATATTATATATTAATTAACAAATATAAATTAAGTTACATATAATACTTTGATTGAAAGGAGAATTTATGAAAAAAATCATTACTTATTTATTAAGTGGAATTATTATACTTTTTCTAGCTTGTTTAGTACTATTTGATTTTAATAAAGATAGTGAAAAAGAAACTAAAAAGATGGAAAAAGTAAAATTGGCTGAGGTTGCTCATACAATATTTTATGCCCCTCAATATATCGCTATTGAAAAAGGATATTTTAAAGAATATGGAATAGATATCGATTTAACTTTAGCATCTGGTGCTGATAAAGTTACTGCTGCTGTATTATCCGGTGATGCTGATATTGGATTTTGTGGAAGTGAAGCAACAATTTATGTTTATAATGGTGGAGAAAAAGACTATTTAAAAACATTTGCTCAATTAACACAAAAAGATGGAACTTTCTTAGTTTCAAGAAAAGAATACAAAAACTTTAAGTTAGAAGACTTAAAAGGTAAAACTATTATAGGTGGAAGAGCTGGAGGAATGCCTGAAATGACATTTGAATATGCTCTTAAACAAAATGGAATAGATCCTAAAAAGGATGTAAGTATTGATACATCTGTAGCATTTCCTGCTATGAGTGGAGCTTTCATTGGAGGTCAAGGTGACTTTGTTACTTTATTTGAACTTAGTGTAAGAGAATGAAGTCACCAAGTGAAAAATTATATGCCTTTTAAAGACAAAAATAACAATTCACTTGGTAATTAACCTTATATCTTTTAGTTCCTTGTGTGTCGTATCCTCTTTTAAATTCATAACTACTCCTTGAAATAGGTTGTAGTTTTTTTGTTTCATCATTCTCCTTGTAAGCTAAAAATATATTTAATTCCATATTATTTTTATCATTACATATTTTAGATACAACAATACGCTCTAATAAAGAACTAATTATTTTATCTATTGTAGATTTAGAATTAACTTTTTGTTTTAAAATTTCAGCAAGTTCTTGAGTTTTATCTGTCGTTCCTTTTAATTCCTCTTTTTGACTTTTTAACTTATTAAGTTCATTATCAAGAATTTTAATTTTTTCATTAAATAAATTATTTCTTTCATAAAATTCTGTGTTTGATAGACTACCTTGTAAGCTAAGTTCTAATAATTTATCTTTTTTAGCATAAAGATTATTTATTTCTTTCTCTCTTATATTTATTTCTTCATCTATACCAGTATCTATTTCTAGATGTTTATAATAGTTCATAAGAGTATCAATTACTTCGTTAGAATCAATTTGAAGTTTAGAAATTAAGTCTTTAAAAATTGCATCAAGTTCAGATTCTCTAATATTAGGTGAATCACAAGTTGATTTACCATTCTTTAAATATTCGGAACAAACCCAAGTAATGTCTTTTTTGTTTTTTCTAAACTCTCTTCTATGGAAAACAGTATTGTGTTGTCCACAAAATATTTTAGCACTATATAAGTATCTATTTTTATAAATACTTTTATCTTCTTTTCGTTCACTAAATGCTTTCTTTCTTGATATTAAACGATTATTAGCTCTATTCCATAAATCCTCATCAATTATTGGTGGTATTCTTGTTTTATCTTCGTAAATAACCCAATCATCTTTTTCAAAGTATTTTATCTTTTTAGTCATGTAATCTACTATTTCAGATTTTCTTGCACAATAATATCCTTTATATTTAGGATTTTCTATCATTCGTGAAATTGTAGATATACACCATTTCTTGCCTTGACAAGTTTTTAAACCTTCGCTATTTAAGGTTTTAACAATTTTAGAAAGTGTTAATTCTTCAACTGCATATAGTTCATAAATTCTTCTAACAACTTTTGCTTCTTCTTCAATGATATTTAATACTCCAGTATCCTTATCTTTTTTATAACCATAAAGTAAATCATTACCTAGTATTTCACCACGTTCTATCGCACGATTCATACCGAATTTAACACGTTCTGATAAACGTCTAATTTCATCTTGTGCCATAGAAGCCATTATGGTTAACCTTAGTTCTGAATCAGGCATAGCAGTATTAATATTATCATTTACAAATAGTACAGCCACTCCATAAGATAAAAGTTCTCTAGTATATTTAATACTATCAAGAGTATTTCTTGAAAATCTAGATATTTCTTTGGTAACTATTAAATCAAATATACCACTTCTAGCATCTTCAATCATTTTCATAAAGTTATCTCTTTTAACATCACTTGTACCAGTTATTCCATCATCTACATAACCTTTGACATAAGTCCAATTTGGATTTTTTTTTATATATTGTTCAAAATGTTCCACTTGATTTTGAAGAGATTTTTTTTGCTCTAAATGATCTGTTGATACTCTTGCATAATCTGTTACCCTAAGTTTTATACTTGTAAGTGGCATTCCCATATTTAACTGCTTTCGAACAGTATATAAATCCAATTCTTCTTCTCCTTTCTAAAAACATTATAGCATAATTTTTCATAAATTTAATGAGCACCACTTAAATTACGACTTTTCAATTTTTTTAAAATATTCTCCTCAGTATATTTAAACATTTTATACGAAATTTTATTTTCATTAAATAACTCTTTATTTAAAGTGAGAGCCACTTCTAAAAGTATTTCTTTATTCTTATTTTTTACAGCTTTACTTCCCATAAGATAATTGTTATTCATAATCACTCTCCCTTATTTAAAACTATGAGAAATAATACAAAATAATACTTTAAGAAAAAACAGAAACTACTTAGTATCTAGTTTCTGTTTAACTTCTTTTATATGAGTAATTTTTAAAGTGTTTCCCACTGTCTTAATTAAATCTTTAATTTCATTATGAAGAAGATTATTGTTATCTTCAATCATTTTTATATTGCCTTTAGAAATCATTAGGTTTTTTGTTAGTTTTCCTTGTTCATATTTTATTCTATTAACTGTACTAATAACCTCACTTATCTTTGCTAGAATCTCAGTTCTACCTTCAATGTTTTCTTTATATACAGTTTCATAAATGCAAGCACTTCTAACATAAGCAGCTAAATGTGGACCAAATCCATATTCAATTGCTTTCTCTGTAATAATTCTTCTTTCTTCATCATTTAACATGATATTTATTTTCTTTCTTCTATCTACTTTAGTCATTTTTATTCTCCTTTTTGTTTAATTTTTGTTTATAATCTAATAATTCTTTAATATAAGATTTTCTATAATATTTTTGATCTAACCATTTTACTCCAGTAGTTTTAATATAAAGTCTTCCATCCATATAGCATTTACAACTTACTTCTTTATTCATTCTTTCAATTGCTTTTAGAATAGAACTATTACTTTTATTAAAATATTGTTGAAGTTCTTTAACATTTAGATAAGGATATACTTTTTCAAAATGTGGAATATTTAGTTTGTTTTCCATATCTGATATTTGTTCTTCTAAAAAGTTTATTTCTCTATCTAAATAAAATCCTTGCTTGTTAAAATAAACTTCTTTTAACCAATCTACAAATTCTAAATTAAAAAAAACAATTAAATCGCTACTTGGACCTAGTTTATAATAAATCCAATTTTCAAAGTAATGAATTTTTTCCATTACCTTTATAGCACGATTTAATTGTTTTTCTGATACTCCTAATTTTCTTTGAACATCTATTTTATACATCCATTTTCCTTTCAGATTTTCACCTTGATTCTTATGACATATAATATAATTTCAATCTATCAAGCATGGTGTTATCACACCCTTTTCTTGTTAGGGATAAATCCCTAAGACCCATTATAGTCTCCGACGGTTTAGATAAATTATTATCATATTAATCACGCTCCTTTCTAATAGAGTAATTAAAAAAGGACACAAAAAAGGAGAGATAAAATCTCTCAAAATTTGTCCTTCTTACAATTACCCTATGTTATCATTTTAACACATTTTTTTAGGACACGCAACGGCACGTTTTTGAAAATTTATGCTAAATTTAGCATTTAACCCTTATAAATTAAAGGAAAAATAATTTTAATTTTTTTATTTCTTTTTTACTAATTCGTATCTGCTTTTATCAAATATCTGCCATGGTAAAAACTTTTTACCTTCTGTATGACCGCTTATTGCAAATTCATTCAAGCCAACTGAATTTAGTTCATCTTCCATATTTTCTAATTTTTTTATTAAATTTTTTATAACATCGAGCCATATAAAGTTAGGTATCTCTTTATATTCTGTTGGGATATATTGCGATACTACTTCTTTTGATAATCCTAATGAAGTTAAAAATAATATTCTATTGTCTCTACTATATTTATATTCACTATCTGAAATAATGTAAGTTCTATAATTTTTAAAATTTTCTATATTACATTTTCTAAGTTCAAACCATGGAATATAATATTGCTCGTGAATTGATAATCCTTTTGAAACTTCTCTACCATCAAATCCCTTTCCCACAGCATCTATAAAAACACCATTACCTAAACTAACACCTACAGATATTCCTGCATATCTTTCATATCTTTCGCTAGGTTGATGGCATAAATCAAATAATACCATTACACCATCAGGATCTATGCTTTTAACCTTTTCAAATATATTAATAATATCAGGTTTTATACCTGTTCCTTCAACACTTCTCATGGATGGTTTGGTAATTAAAGTATCATTTCTTTCCCCATGGAGATTCTTACAAAAATGGTAATTTTCTTTGTAATCTTCTATTGACTTTACAATTGTTAAATTTCTAATTGGACTTAAATCAGGAAAATAAGTGATTAAATTTATCATATCTCTAGTTCGATGATATTTCATCATTTCTGGTATATCATTTTTATTGTTGATATTTAACATATATCATCACCTCGCATACATTCTATAAACAATCATTTCCAATACAACCTTAATTAATTTTTAATATTATTATCCTTTACATATTTTAGAACCTTAGTAAATACCGGTTCTTCTGTGTAAATGGGCTTATCCCATTCATACCATATATCAAAAGCAGTAGTTGCTCCTTCTTGTACCATTTTTTGAACTCTTTCACTTTTGAATACTACATTATTTTGCTGTTCTGTAAGAGGATGATGACATCCCATATCTTGATATACTTTAGCTTGTATATCAGCTTCTAATTTATCACAATAGTGAGCAAATTTAGCTTCATTTGTTTCTCTTTTGTCAAATTCAAAAATTGAATTAATAATATTATCTTTATTTGATAAATTACCAATTACTTCAATTATTGCTTTATGTTCAATTTCTTGTTTTTGTTCTGGTGTTATATTATCAAAAGGAGTAATATCTCCAATTTTAATTTCACCAACCTCATGAACACATAAAATAGAAATTACTTTATCTAATTCAATATCAAATTTAAATTCAGATTTTAATGCAATAGCTAAAGCGATAGTTCCTACACAATGTTCTGAAATTCTTTCAATTCTCTCATTAGAAATATTCCAATGTGTTGAATCCCAACCACTTCTTACTTTTTGTTTTAAAACTCTATTTAAATAATAAAATCTAAATATTTCAAAATTTTTATTTTCATCATTACCAATGCTATCAGTTATTCCATGATTTCTAGCAATATTATATAACTCCTCAACATTATCAGTTGTTATATTTTCTTCATCTAAAAACTCTTCAAAAAAATAATTCATTTGATGTTCTATCGTTGTACAATTAAATGCAAAATTACCAACATCCCACTTATAATGATCAAAATATTCAAATGTTTCTACTGTAAATGTTCTCCCTCTAGTCAATCCGTTTAAACAATCTCTCATTTCATCATAAAAAACTTCTGCCATTGTACCGAATAATATCATTCTAAGAGCAGTACCTAGAT
The DNA here is from genome assembly GCA_934130175.1 of uncultured Bacilli bacterium. Taxonomy (GTDB): domain Bacteria; phylum Bacillota_I; class Bacilli_A; order RF39; family UBA660; genus UMGS995. The sequence goes on along the minus strand of CAKOXP010000020.1, from coordinate 6,802 downwards.
TATGTTCGTCTACTATATTATATTCTGAATTAATTGCAGTAGCTAAAACCATAGAACCATAAACTTGATCGGCTAAACTTTGTTTTTTATCAGTTGTTGCATATTTTAATCTATTTGCTAACATATAAAAATTAATTGCATTTTCAATTTTTTTCTTTTCATTATCAATCATAATTCCACCTCATTTGTACTGACTATTATACACTAAATACTTCTAAAAGCATATAAAAAAAAGTTGATTTTCATCAGCTTTTTTAAAATTTTAAAATTTCCAATTTTCTTCATTCATAAAATCTTGAACAGATAAATGCTGTACACCCTCATATTCACATAAATTAGGAACCTTGGCACCACCATTTTTATAAACTTCGGTAGATACAACTTTATATCCCATTACTTTTGCTTTCGCAACTACAAATGGATCTGCTTCATTGCAATACTGCATCTTATCCTGTTTCTTTATATTATGTTCAAAATTTAAATTTGAATAAATATGCGCCACAACATTAACTTCATCTTGATTTGGTTTTAAAAATATTTCAGTATGATTTTTTACCCATTCAGCTAAATCATCACCATGATTCTCTAGTTCTCTTCTAACTTCCATAACTGAAATTATTTTTCCATCTTTTACTAATTCATCAAATTTTTTCCATAAGCTTTCAAATGTCTCAGTATAATAAAACTTGAACAAATGGATAAACGCCCCTGTGTCAAATACGTACATTACATTACACCCCTAAATCTGTTAGAAAATTCATTGAAGTTTTTAGGTTTTAACATCAAATAACTTGATGCTTGTGACGCATTTATTGAATGATTATAGTAATTTTTTAAAACTATCGATACATAATTTTTACCTAAATAAGCAAATTTATTAGAATAGAAATTTCCCATTGGTTTTCGTTTAGGAATATTTTCTAATTCTTCATTCCACTTATTTACAAGAATATTATAAATATTTGATGAATATAGATTGTTATCTACTATTTTCCTTAATATTACTTCTTTACTTACTGTATATAATTTTGATAATTTTTTGCATATTTCTTCAATATCAGTATCTGTTTCTTTCAATACATGATATTCATTTAAAAAATCATCAGTAGGAACTAAAAATTCACCTGCAAATTTATTACAGAATTGTTCAATATTTTTATCTACATAATTATTTATATTATCATTTATAGCTTCATCATTTTCTATGTCTATTCCGCTAGTTTTGAATAATATATGTGATAATTCGTGAAACATAGTAAACAATTGTCTGTTTTTACTTAAGTTATTATTAATTAAAATAACCGGAAAATCTTTATCATATATGCAAAATCCAGAATATGAATCATTTTGAAATGAATCTTTAAAAACTGAAATTCCTATTTTTTCAAAAGCTTCTCTCCACATTTCTAAAGATTTTGCTATATCGTTCTTTTTTTTCTGCATATTTATATTTATTTCTAATAAAGTTCTTACTAATTCACATGATTTCTTAATGTTATTTTCATCTAATTTAATTTGTACATTATTAAAAGTTGAAATATTATCGTTTAACTCTTTAACATTTAATTGCATAATTAAAGCTTTTCTAAATAATTTATACATATTTGGATCAAATTCATAGAAGGCTACATCTGGTAAGGTTCTAAATTGTTTTACAGGTGTTGGTTCTTCTGGAATTCTACTAAAGAAAAACAAAGCTATAGGTCTTCCATACAATTTTGCCATTTTTTCTAAATTAGAGTAAGATATAGGTTCTTTTCCTTCTTCTATATCCTTTAATATAGTAATATCAATATTTAACTTGGATGAAGCTTGAGCCAAGGTAATATGCATTGATTCTCTTGCCCATTTTAAGATTTCTTTATTAGCAAATAACTTCTCATTCATAATATCACCCCATTGAATAAGATTTCATTTTATATAGTATATCATAAAATATAATCTATTTATTAACATTACATTAAAAAAAGTTGAGTTTTCCTCAACTTTCGCAGTATTTTATATGGAAATTTATTTTGAACAATATTAGCAACTTCTTATTCTTGCACTAAGAGAACCTAATGCAACATCTATTGAAAAACAAGGTTATGGACATGTAGTTGCAAGTGTTGGTGAACTTGGTGGTGTCGTTCCATATACTTCTTATTCTGCAAGAATAAGTTACATTAATAACAATAAAGAGTTAATTAAGAATTTTGAAAAAGCCATTCAAAAAGGATTAGATTATGTTAAAAATCATTCTGATAAAGAAGTTGCTAAAACTATTTTAAAACAATTCCCTGATACTTCTTTGAACGATTTGGAAAGTGCTGTAAAAAGATATAGAGAAGCAGATACATGGCCAAAAACAACTAAGTTTAGTGAAAAATCATTTAATCACTTACAAGATATAATGATTGATAATGGTGTTTTAACAGAAAAAGTTTCATATGATAAATTAATGTATCAAACTGATAATAAATAGAAACCTCGTGTTTCTATTTTTGAATGATTAATTTGTCATTACCAAATAAAATATTTCTTCATAAAATAAACTATCTAGGAGGAAACATCATGAAAAAGAAAATCCTAACGATTAAAAATTTATCAAAAAGCTATCATGATAAAAAAGGAGAAGTAAAAGCATTAGATGATATCAATTTAGATGTTTATGAAAAAGAATTTATCTCTATTGTAGGACCAAGTGGTTGTGGAAAATCAACTATTCTTTCGATTCTATCCGATTTAGAAGAAAAATCAACAGGTATTATTGAAAAAGATAAGAATTTAACTATTGGATACATGTTACAGAATGATTCTTTATTTTTTTGGAAGACTATTTTAGAAAATTGTCTTATTGGACTTGAAGTAACTAAAAAATTAGATCCTGAAAGTAAAGCCTACGTAATTGAGTTGCTAAAAACATATGGTCTATATGAATTTAAGGATAAATATCCATCTAGTTTATCTGGTGGAATGAGACAAAGAGTTGCTTTGATTAGAACTTTAGCAATAAAACCAGATATTTTACTTTTAGATGAACCAATGTCAGCACTAGATTATCAATCAAGACTTGCTATTAGTGATGACATTTATAAGATCATTAAAAAAGAAGGAAAAACTGCTATCATGGTGACGCATGATATCGCAGAAGCTGTCAGTATGTCTGATAAAGTAATTGTCCTAAGTAAGCGTCCAGCTAACGTTAAAAATATATATGAAATTAAACTAACCAACAAATCAACTCCAATGAATAACAGAAGATGTAGAGAATTTAATGATTATTATGACAAGATTTGGAGGGATTTAGATGTCCACATATAGTGATGAACATAAGAAATATTTAAAAAAGTTAAGAAAAGAAAAAGTAATTGTATTTATTTTTAGAATTTTAATAATTTCAATGTTCTTAATTGCTTGGGAATTATTGTCTGATTATAAAATAATTAATAGTTTTACTTCCTCTAGTCCAATAAAGGCTACTAAAACAATTATAGAGCTCTTTAGAGATGGGAGTTTAATAAAACATATAGGTGTAACTTTATATGAAGTATTAATTAGTTTTTTTATTGCCTCTATCGTAGGAATGATTACAGCAATTATTCTGTGGAGTAATAAAATAATTTCTAAAATAATAGATCCTTACCTAACTATTCTAAACTCATTACCAAAAGTTGCTTTAGGACCATTAATTATTATTTGGGTAGGTGCAAGTACAAATTCTATTATATTTATGGCTCTGTTGATTAATACATTTATAACGATAATAAACATCTATAATAGTTTTATTTCTACAGATAAGAATTATATTATTCTATTAAAATCCTTAAAAGCATCAAAATTTAAAATACTAACTAAGGTTGTCATTCCAAGTAATTATTTAAATATTATAAGCGCTCTTAAAATTAATATATCAATGTCATTAATTGGTGTTATTATGGGAGAATTACTTGTATCAAAAAATGGATTAGGTTATCTAATTATGTATGGATCACAGGTATTTAATATTGACCTAGTAATAGCCAGTGTTATAATTTTAGGAATTATATCTTATCTTATGTATTTCATAATTGAAAAGATTGAAATTTATATAAAAAATAAAAGAAGCTAGAAATAAGCTCCTTTTTTTGTTAATTTAATTTGTCACTAGATTTACTATTTAAATATAAGTCCCCTCTACGACCCAATTTATATGCATAATATCCTGCTGCTGCAATCATTGCTCCATTATCTGTACAATATTTCATAGTTGGAAAAGTTACATCCAAGTTTAATTCAGAACTTAACTTCTGGATTTCTTCTCTTAAACCATTATTAGCAGCAACTCCACCAGCAACTATTAAGTTTTTAATATTAAAGTCATTAACAGCTTTTCTTGTTTTATTAACTATTGACGAAATCGCAACTTTTTGGAATGATGCTGCTAAATCTTCTTTATTTATTTCTTCACCCTTTTGCTTATATTTGTGATCCAAATTAATAACAGCACTCTTTAATCCACTAAAAGAAAAGTTATAACTATCATCTTGTAATGGTACTGGTAATTTATATGTTGGTTTTCCAATATGAGCTAATTTATCAACTTTTGGTCCTCCTGGATACTCAAGTCCCAAAACTCTTGCCACTTTATCATAACACTCACCAATAGCATCATCCAAAGTACCACCTAGCTTTTCAAAATTAAAATGATCCTTCATTAGAACTAATTCAGTATGTCCTCCACTTACCACTAGTGCAAGTAAAGGAAATTTCATTTCTTTTTCTAAACTATTAGCATATATATGACCTGCTATATGATGGATGGGTATTAAAGGTTTATTATAAATGAAAGAAAGAGTTTTAGCTGCTTCAAGACCAATCAATAATGAACCTATAAGACCGGGTCCATATGTAAATGCAATAGCATCAATATCTTCCATTTTCATATTAGCTTTTTCTAAACATTCTTCTATGACAAAAGTTATATTTTTAACATGTTCTCTACTTGCAATTTCAGGTACAACTCCACCATATGATTTGTGAATATCTATCTGTGAAGAAATTATTGTTGATATATCGCAATTTCCATTTTTAACTATAGAAACACTAGTTTCATCACAACTACTTTCTATTCCTAATATGTAAATATCTTTCATAATACCACTCTCTTTAATTATTATTTTTTCTTTCCATTAAAATACCATCAATACCTTGATAATAACCTTTTCTGATTGCCGTTTCACAAAATCCAAACTTTTTATATAGATGAATTGCAGAATTATTTGTTACTTTTACTTCTAAAGTAATATTTTTTTCCACAGTTTCAATCATATTTTGTAATAATTTTGTTGCTATTCCACAGTTTCTGTGGAAAACTTCTACTTCTATTTGATTAATTTCAGCTCTTTCGTAAATATCACTATAATAAAGATAACCTATAATATTGTTTTTCTGTTCAATATAAACTAAAAAATGTCCAAACGGATTAGCTTTTAATTCATTTTCAATTTCTTTAAAAGTTAACAAATTGGTTTTATAATTTACAAAATCATTTAATGATAATTCTCTTATCATTACATCCTACTTTCTTCTGCTTCTGTTAATTTTAAATATTCAGGATTAACAAGATGAGGATTAACCTCTGCTTTATCGACATATTTATTAACAATAGACTCTATATCAGGATCATAATTACACTTTTTGCCATTTAAATTTGTTTCGTCATTAGTTATTATTATATATTCTGAAAGCTCATCCAGTTTTTTTGTAAGTATTTCATTACTTATATGTTGAGGTTTCATCAAACAATCATCGTGATTATATATAGCAGCATAAGAATAATTTCTACGTGCATCAATTACGGGAACCTTTACTCCATCAGATTTTACTGATGTTGACATAGCTTCCAAACTTGTAATAGTTGTTATTGGAATAGATAAACTCCAAGCATAAACTTTTGCAATCGTTAATCCTACCCTAATACCTGTAAATGAACCTGGGCCATCTACAACAATAATTTTATTAATATCATTAGGTACTAAACTAGTTTTAGAAAACATATCTGCTATTCTAGGCAAAGCAAGGCAAGATAGTTCTTGCCCTAATTTCTCTTTCACAGAACACAATAATTTCTTATTTTCAACTATTCCTGCATATAGATAACTAGAAGAAGTATCTATATATAAAACTCTCATAATACAGCCTCGCATAAATCTTCATATTTTTTACCATGTGGTGTAATTATAAAAGTTCGTTTATTTTCATCCTCGCCAGAATTTTTTATTCTAATGTCTAACCTCTTTTCTGGCAAATAATCTGGAATCATATCTGCCCACTCAATTATTGTTACACCTTTTTTAGTATAGTACTCCTCAATACCTAATTCTTCTACTCTACCATCTAAGCGATAAACATCCATATGATATAAAGGCATCTCGCCAGTAGTATATTCTTTAATTATATTAAATGTTGGAGAAGTAACTTCTTCATCTATTTCCATAGCTTGTGCAAAACCCTTTGTAAATACTGTTTTACCACTTCCTAAATCTCCTTCTAAACAAATTACCATATTAGGAAATTTTTCAGATTCGATATTTTCAGCTAATTCTATTGTTTCATTTTCTGAATATGTTGTAATTTTATAATTCATCTATATCACCCAGTTATTATTATACCAAAAAAAAAAAGTTATACAACTGCTTTTTGTGCAATTATACACTTTATAACAAAAAAAATTCTTGGCAACTTCCTATCTTCGCATACACTATTGTCGGCGTTAAGTGGCTTAACTTCTGTGTTCGGGATGGGAACAGGTGTACCCCACTTGCTATCGTTACCAAGAAAA
>CAKOXP010000019.1 GCA_934130175.1 uncultured Bacilli bacterium | reverse complement strand
TTATATAAATTATTATAGCAATTAAAAAAGTAGATCACATTCTATTTTTGTGTCTACTTTTATTTTATCAGTTCAATAGAGTTTCAAATTCTATCTTTTTCTTTTGAAAAAATATATTTACAGACACCCCCTAGGGGTGTATAATAAACCTGGTGATTGCAGTGAAAGAAGAATGTAAGAATTGTAAGATGTGTATTCGTTCAAAACATAGGACTGAAAAAGAAACTAAAGATTTAATAAAACGTCTTAATGTAATTGAAGGGCAAATTAAAGGAATAAGACAAATGCTTGAACTTGATCGTAATTGTGATGATGTCTTAATTCAAGTATCTGCTGTTTCTAAATCACTTCAAAGTTTTGGTAATTGTTTACTTAAAACACATTTATCCACATGTGTTGTTGAAAAAATAAAAAATGATGATGAAAAAGTTATTGATGAGGTAATGGCTTTGTTTAAAAAATTATATTAGGTGAAGCAGTATGGAAAGATATAAAGAAATTGAAAGAAGTATTATCAAAAAATATCGTAAAGATATCTGGGCTAAATTTGTAAAAGCTGTTCAAGATTATAAATTAATTGAAGAAAATGATAAGATTATGGTTTGTATCAGTGGAGGAAAAGATTCATTTCTACTTGCTAAATGTTTAGAAGAATTAAAAAGACATGGTAAATTTAATTTTGAACTTTATTTTGAGGTTATGAATCCAGGATACAGTGAAGTTAACAAAAATCTAATTTTAGAAAATGCTAAAACTCTTAACTTAGATATAGATATGTTTGAAAGTGATATTTTTGAAATAGTTGATACAGTTGATAGAAGCCCTTGTTACTTATGCGCTAGGATGAGACGAGGATGTTTATATAAAAAAGCTCAAGAGTTAGGTTGTAACAAAATAGCTTTAGGACATCACTTTAATGATGTTATTGAAACTACAATGCTTTCTATGCTTTATGGAGCAGAAATAAAAACAATGATGCCAAAATTACACAGTGAAAATTTTGAAGGAATAGATTTAATTAGACCATTATATCTAGTTAGAGAAGATGATATAATTTCTTGGAAAAACTACAATAAGCTAACTTTTTTAAACTGTGCTTGTCGCTTTACTGAGAATATAGTTAAAAATGATGATACTACTAGTAAAAGAAAAGAAGTAAAAGAACTAATTAGAGAATTAAAAAAGAAAAATGACAGAATCGATTACAATATCTTTAAAAGTTTAGACAATGTCAATATAGAATGTGTTCTAGGATATAGAAAAGGTGAAGAAAAACATAGTTTTTTAGATGAGTATTAAAATAATACAAAAATTTTACAAAGAGAAAGATAAAATAGAAATGGTGATAATATGTTAGAGATAAAAAATATTAATGTAAAAGTAAAAGATTTAGATAAAGAAATAATTAAAGGTTTATCATTAAGTATTAATGATGGTGAAGTTCATGCGATTATGGGACCTAATGGTACTGGTAAATCTACATTATCGAAAGTAATAATGGGTAACTACAAATATGAATTAACAAGTGGAGATATTTTATTTAATGGAGAATCTATTAAAGATTTAGAAGTAAATGAACGAGCTAAAAAAGGAATTTTCTTAGCGATGCAAGATCCTACAGTTATTGAAGGTGTTACTAACAGTGAGTTTTTAAAAACTGCTAAAAAGGAGCTAACTGGTAAAAATATTAATTATTTTGAATTCATTAAAGGTATTGATGAGGCTCTAGAAGACCTAGAGTTTGATAGTAATATGATTCATCGTCATTTAAATAAAGGTTTTTCTGGAGGAGAAAAGAAGAAAAATGAAATTCTTCAAATGAAAATACTTAAACCTAAATTTATTATTTTAGATGAAATAGATTCAGGACTTGATGTTGATAGTTTAAGAATAGTTTGCAAAAATATTAATAAATATAAAGAAGAAAATAAAGATGTTTCAGTTTTAATAATTACTCACTATCCAAGAATTTTAGAATATATTAAACCAGATTATGTTCATGTTATGAATAATGGAAAAATTGAAAAAACAGGTGGCATGGATTTAGCAATCGAAACTGAAAGAAGTGGCTATCATAGTACAAATGAAGTGAGTAGTGAAGATTAGTATGAATAAAATAGATATAGATATTAAGAAAGAAATAACTACTTTTAAATATGAAGAAAAAGAACTACACTTATTTGATAAGAAGGACCAAGAAGTTATTTATAATGTAGAAGATAATGCCACTTTAAGAGTTTATCAATATGGAATAAACATTAATAATGATATTACTATTAATTTAAATGGAAATAACGCTAAAGTAGAATATCATTATAGTACAATAAACTATGAAAATCATAAGTATAATATTTTAGTAAATCATAATGCTTCTAATACTTCTAGTAACATTTATAATCATGGTATTAATGTTTTTGATAAAAAACTTGATTTTAACGTTACAGGAAAAGTGTTTAAAAATAGCGATAATTGTATTTGTAATCAGGAAAATCAAATCTTAAATTTAGTTGATGGTGATAGTACAATTCTACCTAACTTATTAATAGATAATTATAATGTTTCATCATCTCATTCTGCTTATATTGGTAAATTTAAAGATGAAATTTTATTCTATTTAATGAGTAGAGGGCTATCTAGAACTATAAGTTATGATTTACTTATTAAGAGTTTTTTAATTAATGGTTCTTCTAGAAATGAGGATATAGAGTCTTTAGAAAAAGAGATTAAAAATATAAATGAAGGTGATTAATTGTGAATAGGGATGACTTTCCGATACTTAAAAATAATCTAATTTATTTTGATAATGGGGCAACTACTTTAAAACCTAAGTGTGTTGTTGATAAGATGGTTTCTTATTATACAGAATATACTTCTAATATTCATAGGGGAGACTATAATAATGCGACTGTTACTAATCGTGAATATGATGAAGTTAGGAATATTGTAAAAAAATTTATTAATGCTTCTAGTAGTGATGAAATTATTTATACTAGTGGTACAACTGAATCATTAAATATGGTTGCTTTTGGGTTTTTCAGATATAAATTAAATAGTGATGATGAAATTTTAATTACAAAAGCAGAACATGCATCTAATATTTTACCTTGGCAAGTTCTTGAAGAAGAGCATCATGGTAAAGTTAAATATATTGAATTAGATGAAAATCATGAATTAACTATTGAAAATTTACTAAAAGCAATTACTCCAAAGACAAAGGTTATTTCAGTTGCTCATGTTTCTAACGTAATTGGGGATATTAGGGATATTAGTAAAATAGGTAGAATTTGCAAAGAAAAAGGAATTTATTTTGTTGTTGATGCTGCTCAAAGTGCGTCTCATATCAAAATTGATGTTCAAGATTCTAATGTTTCATTTCTTGCTTTTTCTGCGCATAAGATGACAGGACCTACAGGGGTTGGTATTTTATATGGTAAAAAAGAATTACTAGATGAAATGAGGCCTTTAAAATATGGTGGAGGTATGAATCAAAGTTTTGAAGTTGATGGAACTTACATTTTAAAAGAGGCTCCTATCAAATTTGAAGCTGGAACACCACCAATTGCTGAGGTAATTGGACTTGGAGAGGCAATCGAGTTTATCGAAAGTATAGGAGTCGATAAAATTCATGAACATGAATATGGCTTAAAAAAATACTTAGTAGAAAACTTAGAGAAGATTCCTAATGTAGTTTTATATAATAAAAACAGTAAAAGTGGAATAGTATCATTTAATGTTAAAGGTGTTTTTCCACAAGATACTTCAATTTATTTAAATACTTATAATATTGCAATAAGAGCTGGTAATCATTGTGCTAAAGTATTGAAAGATGAATTAAATATTAAAAACACTTGTCGTGTTAGTTTGTATTTATATAATACAAAAGAAGAAGTTGATGTTTTGATAGAAGCATTAAAAAGAAGTGAAGATATTTTTAAAGTGGTGATATAAATGGATAAAGAAATAAGAAGAGAAATAATATTAGATAATTATCAAAATCCAGTTAATAGAGGACTAGTAGATGATAATTCATATATTAAGAAAAATACTAATAACGATTCATGTATTGATAATATTGATATGATGATGAAAATAGAAGATGATGTTGTAAAAGATATTGTTTTTGATGGAGAAGCGTGCGCAATATGTACTTCTGCTACTAGTATTATAATTAAGAGTCTAATTGGCAAAAAAGTAAGTGATGCAATTAACATAATTACTAATTATCAAAATATGATCAATGAAGAAGAATATGATAAAGATGTACTTGGAGAATTACTTGTTTATGATGAGATATATCTTCAACCTAATCGTAAGACTTGTGCTCTTCTTCCTAGTAGGGCTGTTATAAATATAATAAAAGAATATGAAAAATAAAAATAGAAATTGGTGATAGATATGGAAATAGTAGGTATCTCAAAAGAAAATGTAGAAAAAATTTCTGAAATCAAAAAAGAAGAAGATTGGATTAAGAGTTTTAGACTAAAAGCTTATGAATCTTTTAAAAATCAATCTAATCCAAAGTTTGGACCTACAATAGATTTAAATTATGATGATATAATTTACTATAAAAGTAATGAAGCTGATAAAAAAATTGAAAGTGATTGGAACAATGTTTTAAAGCCCGTTGTTGATGAGTTAGATGGCTTGGGTGTTTTAGAAAGTGAAAAACATTTAGGTGGTATGGGAGTTCAATATGAAAGTGAAGTAATATACCATAATATGTTGGAAGAGTTAGAAAAAAAACACGTTATTTTTACTTCTATTGAACAAGCAATGAGAGAACATAAAGATATTGTTGAAAAGTATTTTGGAAAAATTGTTAACATGAATGAAAATAAGTTTGCAGCTTTAAATTCAGCAGTTTTTAGTGGTGGTAGTTTTATTTATGTTCCACCAAATACTACTCTTGATAGACCGCTTCAAAGTTACTTTAGAATTAACAGTAAGAACATGGGACAATTTGAAAGAACATTGATTATAGTTGATGATAATTCATCTCTTCATTATGTTGAAGGATGTACAGCTCCAACTTACAGTGAGTCATCACTTCATGCTGCTGTTGTTGAAATCTATGTTGGGAAAAATAGTAAGTGTCGTTATTCAACTATCCAAAACTGGGCTACTAATGTTTATAATTTAGTAACTAAAAGAGCGTTGGTTTCAGATAATGGCGTAATGGAATGGATCGATGGAAATATTGGCTCTAAGATAACCATGAAATATCCTTGTTGTGTTCTAAAAGGTGACAATTCTTCAGGTGTATGTATTACGATTGGTGTTGCAAAAAGTGGACAAATTCAAGATACAGGAGCAAGAATGATTCATCTTGGAAAAAATACAAAAAGTAATATTATTTCTAAAAGTATTGCACAAAATGGTGGTAATGCAACTTATAGAGGTAAAGTTGATATTAAAAAGAGAGCTTTATCAAGTGAAGCCATGGTTAAATGTGATACCCTAATTCTTGATGATATTTCTAAAAGTGATACCATTCCAGTAAATACCTGTAGTAATGTTTCAAGTAATATTGAACATGAAGCAACTGTTTCTAAAATAAATGAAGATACTTTATTTTATTTAATGAGTAGAGGATTAAGTGAGGAAGAAGCAACAGAGTTAATTGTATTAGGATTTCTAGATAGATTTAGAGAAGAATTGCCTATGGAATATGCTGTTGAATTAAATCAGTTAATTAAAAGAAATTTATAAAAGTATGAAACTTAATTTTTGATTTAAAGTTATCTTATTAAAAGAATAAATTCGCTATAATGAATTTATTTTTTTTGCCTGTTTTTCTAGGTTCAATTATTAAAAAGTGGCATTTGTTATTAAATTTAGTTTTTGTTATTATACCATCCATGAAAGGAGGAAGATTATGCTTAATCAAATTGTATTAGTAGGAAGACTTACTAGAGATGTTAAAATCAACAAGACAGATAGTGGTAAAAAAATTGCTAATTTAGGTTTAGCTATTCCAAGAAGTTTTAAGAATATGGATGGAATTTATGATACTGACTTTGTAGATTGTATTTTATGGGATAATGTTGCTATTAATACTTCTGAATACTGTCACAAAGGTGATATTGTAGGAATTAAGGGTAGAGTTCAATCACGAGCTGTTGAAGAATCTGGAGTTAAGAAAAACATTTTAGAAGTAGTAGCTGAGAAAGTTACATTTTTAACATCTAAAAATAACTCTGCAGAATCAGAAATACTGCAAAATTAATTATTAGTTAACTTTTACCACAAAATCTTTTGTAATATTTATAATTAAAATTATCAATACTATTAGTAAAGATTAGAGGTGAAGTAATGCTTTTAGGTAGAAGAATAAAATCTTTACGAAAAGAAAATGGAATGACTCAAGAAGAACTTGGCAAATTAATTAATGTAACAAAAGTCAGTATTTGTTGTTATGAAAAAGAAACTAGAATTCCAACTTTAGAAACATTACTTGCTCTCGCTGATGTTTTTAAAGTAGATATAAATTACTTCTTAGGTAGCGATGAATATGTTGTTGCTGATACCAATGAAAAGTATGGTATGTCAGTAGCAAGTGAAGAGTTAGAATTCATAAAAGAAATAAGAAAGCATACTAATCTTTACAATAGGGTAATTGAAAATCCTAAAAGATTTGTAGAATTAATTGATATGAAAATGAGATAAAAACTATTTTTTTAAATAGTTTTTTTTGTTATAATGTCTTTAGAATAGGATAGTGATGATATGGATAATATTGTAATAAAAGATTATGAAGAAAGTGACTTGGAATCACTTAATATTTTGTTAAAAGAAGTTTATAATCTAGAAAAGAAAAAGAATATGGGTATTAATAAGGAAGTAGTTGCAAAAGATAACTCAAAGGTTGTGGGTTATTTAGTAATTAATGAATTATATAATAGTGTTGAAGATATCAAATATATTTATCTTAATTATGTTTGTGTATTAGAGTCTTATCGTAATATGGGAATTTGTTCTAAGATGCTTGATTATGTTTTTGAATATTGTAAGAAAAATAAAATTTCATATATTGAATTAACATCAAATAGTAAAAGAGAGGCTGCTAGATACTTATATAGTAAAAAAGGTTTTGAAATAAGAAAAACTAATGTTTTTAGAAAGGAGATTTTATAGTGATTGTTGATATTATTAATAAAAAAAGATTAGGAATGATTTTATCAAAGGAAGAATTAGAGTTTTTCTTTAATGGTTATTTAAAAGGGAAAATAAGTGATTATCAAATGTCTGCTTTATTAATGGCTATTTGCATTAAAGGAATGACTGATAAGGAAATCTTTGATTTAACTGATATTTTTATTAAGAGTGGAGATACTTTAGATTTATCTGATATAAAAGGTATTAAAGTTGATAAACATTCAACTGGTGGAGTTGGTGATAAAACGACAATGGTAATTGCTCCGATAGTAGCATCTTTAAATGTACCAGTTGTTAAGATGAGTGGAAGAGGTTTAGGTTTTACAGGTGGAACTATTGATAAATTAGAATCTATTCCAGGCTTTACTACTAATTTAAGTGAAGAAGAAATGAAAAACCAAGCTAAGGAAATTGGAATTGTAGTGGCTTCTCAAACAGCTAACTTAACTCCTCTTGATAAAAAAATATATGCTTTACGTGATGTTACCGCAACGGTTGAATCTATTCCGTTAATTGCTACAAGTATAATGAGTAAAAAAATAGCTAGTGGAGCTGATAAAATTTTAATTGATATTAAAGTGGGTAAAGGAGCTTTATTAAAGACTTTGAAAGATGCCAAAAAGCTGGCTGAATTAATGAAAAAAATAGGAGATTTTTATGGTAGAGAGGTTAGATGTTTGATAACTGATATGTCTAACCCTTTAGGTAGAAGTATTGGAAATTCACTTGAAGTGTTAGAAGCTATTGATATTTTAAGAGGCAATGAAGTTGGAGCTTTAACAGATTTATGTATAGAACTTTCTTCTAATATGGTAAGTATGGGATTAAATATTAGTTTAGAAGAAGCAGAAAAAATGGTAAAGGATTCAATATCCTCAGGAAAAGCTTATCAAAAATTTTTAGAGTTTGTCAAAAGACAACATGGAGATATAGAAAGACTTCAAGTAAGTTCTAAAACAAAAGAAATAAAATCTTCAAAAGAAGGAACTGTAAAAGCAATTGATGCCTTAGAGATTGGAAAACTTTCAGTTAATTTAGGAGCTGGAAGACAAACTAAGGAAGATATAATTGATCCAAGTGTTGGAATAAAACTAAATAAACTAGTGAATGATAAAGTTTCTAAAGGTGATACTTTGTGTACTATTTATATGAATAAAGAAATAAATTTAGAAAACATAGAAAATATTTTTACAATCGAATAAATTTACGTAAAATATAAAAATATTTCTTTTAAAAGATGAAAAGTATGTTATACTATTAGTAGTAAGATAAGAAAGGTAGAGGATAAAATGAAAAAGAAAAAATTAAGTTTATTATTAGTAATCGTTCTTGGTATTTTCTTTACTAGTAATACTAATGTTAAAGCTTTAGAAAACTATGTATGGGATTCAGCACCAGATAGTTTTACAACTAATGATAATGATACAGTATTGGCAAATACAGAAATTAGTAAACATGTTAATGTATTTGATTATCATACAAAGGAAATGAAAAAGGTGTTCTGTTATGATAGAAAGATTAATTATAATCCAGCATCTAAAGTTTATACAAAAACAGCTGAGGAAGTTGATTATCCAGTAGTTTATATCATTTCACATGCTATTGATTACTATAAACAATTAGATAGTACTGGTGTAACTGAACAAAACCAAAAATATGAAATGTCTTGGATGACTCAAATTGCTATATGGAGATATCAAAATGTAGATAATTTTGCTAGTATTAACGCAGTAACAACAAATATATTTAAAGAAACAGAAGAAACAGTTATTTATAGTACTAGAGCTGATAAGTTACTTGAACAAGCACAAAAATTAGTAACAGCAGCTAAATCTGCAGCTAATCCAGCTTCAGATGCTAAGTTAAATGTTAATAGTTCTAATGAATATTCAGTAGATGAAGATAATAAGACAGTAAAAACTAACGTAATAACTGTTGATAAAACAAATATAAAATCTTATAAATTAGATATTTCTAAAGCACCAAGTGGAACAAAAGTTTATTCTGAAAATGGAACAGAGATTACAGACTTAGGAAATATTACAGTTGATAAATTCTATTTAGTTTTCCCAATAGATAATGTTGAGAACTATACTTATGATTTTAATCTTGGAATATCTACAGATAATTATGTGTATTATAAGGGTTATAAATATACTAATACTGAGGGAAATCAACCATTAGTTATAGTAGCACCAGATAATAAAACATTAAATGCTTCTCTAAACTTAAAAGGAAGTCATGTTGAAGATACTGCTAGTTCTATTGCAAATTCAATTTATTTTGTAGGTTTCTTAATTCTAATAACAGGAATTGGAATAATCTATGCAAATGTTAAAACAAAAAAAGAAGAAGTTTAATATAAAAAAAGTTAAAAAGAGTCATATATGTTTATTTGGCTCTTTACTTGTAATATTAGGTATTTTTATCTTATCTTATAATCATATTATGCATTTAAAAATGAGTTTGTTTTCTGATATGCAACTCTCTCAAGATGATAACAAAAATATTGAAGAGATAATTGATAATTTACCAGATGCAATGGAATTAAAAAAAGAAGAAGTAGAAACTCCACAAGAATCTCCAGCTCAAGAGGAGAAAAAAGAGTATAAAATTGACTATAGTAAATACTTAGGAGTTTTAGAAATACCAAAAATAAGATTAAAAAGAGGTTTTTATGGAACCGATTCTAAATATAACAATATCAACTATAATGTAACGGTAGTAGGTGGTTCTACTATGCCAGATGTTGATAGAGGAAATTTAATTTTAATGGCTCATTCTGGTGATGCCTATATTTCCTATTTTGCTTATCTGTATCTATTAAAAGTAGGCGATTATGCCTATGTTACTTATCAAGGAACAACATATAAATATCAAGTTGTAAATATTTATAATATACCAAAAACAGGAACAGCTACAATTAATAGAAATTTGGATAAAACTACACTTACTTTAATTACGTGTACAAAAAATAGTGATACAGAACAGACAATTTATATTTTAGAAAGGGTTTAAAAGGAGGTACTTATAATGGAAATGACTATAATAGATAAAATAGCTATTATGTTTAAATATATATTTTCATCTTTTATGGGAATTGAATTACTATTATTAAGCCTTCTTTTATTTATTTTTACTATTTTAAATATAAAGAAAAATAATAAGATAGTAAAAATAGTTTCTATTATTTTATGTTTAGCCTTTCTTTTAGGGCTTGTGGTAAGCTACCATAATTATGCAATGTATTGTATTGACAGTTTTATAAAGTTTTTACTTAGTTATATATATTTTCCATCTATGGTAATGTACTTTTTTATAATGATTTTAGTTACTATCGCAATTATTGTAACAATAGTATCAAAAAAAATGTCAACTTCAAAAAAAATAGTTAATTCTATTGTACTTGCTATTATGTATTTATGTTTTATGTGTGTGACATCTCTTGCTGTAACTGAAAACTTAGATTTATCAGTTGCTAGTAATTTGTATAAAAATGATACGTTACTTTCATTTATTCAGGTTAGCGATTTACTATTCTTTTTCTGGTCCGAGTACACATTACTTTATTATTTTTATAAGTTTTTAGAATATAAATTAGATAAAAAATCATCTTAATAATAGGTGATTTTTTTATGAAAATAAGATTTGGATATGCATGTATTACAGAAACTTTAGATATAACAACATCTTCTACCTATACTTATAGTGAGTATTTAAAAACAAAAGATTTAGAAAAATTAGATAGAGTTATATCAAGTAATTTAAATAATTTAAAAGAAGTAATAAATTATAATATCAAAAATAATATTCATTTTTATAGAATGTCATCAAAATTAATTCCTCTTGCTACAAAAGAAGATGTTAAATTTGATTACTTAGAAAAATATAAAGATAAGTTTAAACAAATAGGAAATATTATAAAGAAAAATAATCTTCGTCTTGATTTTCATCCAGACCAATTTTGTGTTTTAAATAGTACTAATAAAGAAACTGTAAACAATTCAATTGAAATTTTAAAATATCATTATAATATCTTAGATGCCTTAGGAATAAATGAGAAAGTTATGGTTTTACATGTAGGTAGTAATGTCTTTGGTAAAACTAAGGCTTTAGAAAGGTTTATTAAAAATTTCAAAGAATTACCCCTAAACATTAGAAATTCTATTGTTGTAGAAAATGATGATAAGATTTTTACAATAGAAGATTGTATTTATTTACATGAAAAACTAGGTATACCAATAGTCTTGGATTATCATCATTTTATGTGTAATCATACAGATTCAAATATAGAAAAATATTTAGATATTATTTTTTCAAGTTGGAAAAATATAAATCCCAAGATTCATTTTTCATCTCCTAAAAACAAGACAAAAAAAGAAATGAGATCACATCATGATTATATTGATGCATCTTCATTTCTAGGGTTTTTAAAGATTATTAAAAATTATAACTATGATATTGATATTATGATTGAGGCTAAAAAGAAGGATGAGGCAATGTTTAGACTGATTAGGTATCTAAAATATAAAACTAATTTTAAAGTTATTGATGATACTACTTTTGAAATTTAGGTTCAATGAATCTAACATAATACTCTTCGAATGTAATGTTTTTATCATGAATATATTTAGCTATTTTTTTACCAACATAACGATAATGCCATGATTCATATTGGTATCCAGTAATGTTTTCTTTGTTTTTTGGAAATCTTAAAATAAAACCATATTTATAAGCATTTTCTTGCATCCAATTATAAGAATCGCTTTTTTCAAAATTAGTATAATCAAGCTTTCCATCATAAACGTCAACAGCTAGACCTGTTTGATGCTCAGAATATCCTGGCCTTCCAGAATAAGTATCAGCTGCTTCAACTCCATCAGATGAAACATATCTATTATATAAATTAACTTGATAATTATAGCTACGATATGATGACATTGCTATAATTGTATAGCCGTCATTTTTGGCAGCTTTCACCATTTCTAAAAACTTTTCTTTAGCAGTCTTAACCATCTTCATTCCACTTCTAGCAAATTCTAGGTCAATATCTTCTAGACTTTCTGGAACATAATCTTCATTTAAATGTAAATACTTATTAACTAAAATATATTCTTTATTTAGATAAGGAGTTTCTTTGGTGTGTGTATAGAAACTATAATCTAGCCCTAAATTGACTCTAGTAATAATATCTTCATCACTTAAATCCTTATTACTATTTTTATATAATTTATATCTATCAAGATATTTTAAATTACAATAACTTATTTTTTTACACTTTGCTTTTAAGGTATCATTATTTTTATTTTTTATTTTATCTACTTTGAATGTTTCTTTAGTATTCTTATTACCATTATTTTTATTATTAATAGATACTACTGTTATTGTTATGATTATTAAAAGTATTAGTAAAAGCCATTTTACCCAAGATTTTAGCTTTAATTTTCTTTTCATCATTAATCACCTACTACTATAATAGCATTAAATTTCTAATTTATGTATATTTTACTTTCTTTAATCATAGAAAAAAATAGGAGGAAGATATGAAGAAGAGATTTTTTTTACTTTTATTTGCTTTACTTTTATTACCAGTAAATATTAAAGCAGAAGAAAATACAGAATTGATAAAAAATGCTACTTCAGGACTTTTAATGGAACAATCAACGGGAGAAATTATTTTCGAAAAAGATAAAGATAAACAAGTAGCTGTTGCTTCTATGACTAAGATGGTAGCGCAAACTATTATTTTGGAAAATATTGAAAGTGGTAAAATAAAATGGGATGATATTGTCAGTGTTAGTAAGAATGCAGCCGATATGGGAGGTTCACAAATTTATTTAACAGCAGGAGAAAAGATGAGTGTTAAGGATTTGTTTAAGGGAATTTCTATGGCTAGTGCTAATGATGCTACTGTTGCTATGGCTGAGTACATCGCAGGAGATGAAGCAAGTTTTGTTAAATTAATGAATAAGAAAGTAAAAGAGTTAGGACTTAAAAATACTACTTTTAAAAACTGTACAGGACTTGATGAAGAAGGCCATTTATCAACTGCTTATGATATGGCTATTATCGCTAGAAATTTACTTAATCATGAAAAAATACTTGATTTTTCATCAGTATATGAAGATTATTTAAGACAAGATACTGAAAATAAATTTTGGCTTGTTAATACAAATAAATTAGTGAGATTTTATGATGGTGCAGATGGATTAAAAACCGGTCATACTGATGCAGCCAAATATTGTTTAGCTGCTACTGCTAAAAAAGATGGAATGAGATTAATCGCAATTGTTTTAGGAGAAGAGAATAGTAAAATTAGAAATAGCGAGACGATGGCTTTACTTGATTATGGATTTAACACTAAAAAAATAACAGTCGTAAAGAAAAAAGATAAAGTCGTAAAAGAATTAGAGTTTGATAAGGGAGATAAAGAAAAAATTCAATTAGTTCCTAAATATGATGTTGGTGTTTTAGAAAATAAAGCAAGTAGAGGAAATAAGTATAAATATAATATAAAAGTAGATAAAATTAAATTACCTATAAAACAAGGTGATGTTTTAGGAAAAATAATTGTAAAAGATGGTAAAAAAGAAATTACCAAAGTTGATTTAGTTTCAAAAACAAGTATTAAAAAATTAAATTATATAGAGTTATACATAGAAACTGTTAAAAATAGTATTTTGGGTATTATTAATTAAGGAATCTTTGATTCTTTTTTTCTTTGTATGGTATAATTGATTTAGGTGATTGATTTTATGTATGATGTTGTAATAATAGGGGCGGGACCAGCTGGTTTGTTTACTGCTTATGAACTTATTAGTAAAAATAAGAATTTGAAGATAGCTTTACTCGACAAAGGTAGATTTGCAGAAAATAGGGTTTGTCCAATGAATGTTGGTAAAAATAAGTGCTTAAATTGTAAATGTTGTGCAATTCTTTCTGGATATGGTGGAGCTGGAACATTTTCCGATGGAAAGTTAAATTTTATTCCCAAAATAGGTAAATCAGATTTGTTTCAATATATGAATAAAACTGATGCCTATAAATTGATAGATGATACTGAAGAAATATTTAATAAATTTGGAATGGATTCAAAAGTATATCCAACTAATATGGAAGAGGCTTCTGAGATATCTAAGAAAATAGCTAAAACTGGTGCTAATTTATTAATTATAAAGCAAAAACATTTAGGAAGCGATATGCTGCCTACATATATTCAAAAATTTACTAGTTATTTGAAAGAAAATAATGTAGATATTTTTGAAAATACTGATGTTTATGATATTAATAGTAAGGAATCTAATTACTGTGTTTTATATAAAGAAAAAAATAGCAATAAGGAAATTGTTAGTAAAAAAGTAGTAGTTGCACCAGGTAGAACTGGTGCTAAATGGGTTCAGGAATTGGCTGATAAATATAAGATTCCTTATGTATCTAATAGTATCGAAATAGGTGTAAGAGTAGAAGTAAGAAAAGAAATTTTAGAATCTATGACTGATATTATTTATGATCCTACTATTTTTATAAAAACAGATACTTATAATGATGAAATTAGGACATTTTGTACAAATCCTTCTGGTTTTGTTGCAAAAGAAAACTATTATGGTTACATTTGTGTAAATGGTCATGCTTTGAAAAATATTAAATCTTCTAACTCTAATTTTGCTTTTATTTCTAAGGTTAGATTAACAGAACCAGTTACAAATACTCGCGAATATGGTGAATCTATTGCTAAAATTGCGAATACTTTAGGTGGAGGTAAACCAATTATTCAGAGTTTAAGAGACTTAAGACAAGGTAGAAGATCAACTTGGGAGAGAATTAATAAGGGATTTATTGAACCTACATTAAAAGATTGTGTAGCAGGAGATTTGGCATTGGTAATGCCTGCTAGAATCATAAAGAATATTTTAGAAGGATTAGAAAAATTAGATGAAATAATACCTGGTGTTAACAATGATGAAACTTTATTATATGGGCCTGAAATTAAATTTTTTAGCAATGAAATAGAAACTGATAATAATATGAAATTAAAAAATCAAGATATTTACTTTATCGGTGATGGAGCTGGTAAAGCTGGAAATATAGTAGTAGCTGCTGCAACTGGGTTAATAGCAGCAAGAAATATTTTAAAAAATATCTAATACATGATATAATATTCGTATATTACGAGGTGATGGGATGAAAAAATGTGTAATAATTTATAATCCTGCTAGTGGAAGAATTAAAAAGAAAAAAAGTGTTCAACCATTTTATGATATATTAAGAAAATATGACTATGATGCAGAAATAATCTATACTAGCAAAAAAAAAGATGCTACTAGTATAGTAAAAAATTTAGATGATGTAGATCTTGTTATAAGTGCTGGTGGAGATGGAACATTAAATGAAGTTGTTAGTGGTAACTTGCAAAGAAAAAAACGTCTTACTTTAGCTAATCTTCCAATGGGAACTACAAATGATGTTGGTAATATGTATGGTTTTACTGGAAATTATGTAAAAAATTTGGAATTATTACTACAAGGTGTTCAAAAAAATATTGATGTTTGTTTTATTAATGATACTCCTTTTGTATATGTTGCATGTCTAGGGGACTATATAGATATGGCTTATAATACTCCACGTAAATTAAAGAAAAAGTATGGGAAAATTGCATATATTATGTATGGTTTGAAACAATTGAAGAATAAAATTAATAGTTATGATATAAGATATACTATCGATGGTAAAACTTATGAAGGAAATTATTCATTTTTCTTTATAACAAATGCCAGTAGAGTAGCGGGACTTAATGACGTTTATTACGATATAAAATTAGATGATAATATGTTTGAAGTAGCGTTTTGTAAAGTGAAAAATAAGGCTGAAATGATGAAAATATTTATTTTATTAAATAATATGGATGCTAAAGATGTACCGGGAATTACTTATTATCAAACTAATAACTTAGAAATAGAATTCTTACAAAAACCAAAAGTATCTTGGTGTATAGATGGAGAAGAATATCCTATAACTACTAAGAAATTTAAATTTAGAATAGATAGACATACTAAAATGATGTTGCCAAAAGAAAATGTTATTAAGCTATTTGAAAAATAAAGTATAGGGAGTGTTATATCTTTTGACAAGTAAAAGAGCTTTTAACGTAATGGTTTATATCTCATTAAAATTATTAGTAGTATTTTGTATGATATTACAACTAGTAAATGGACATTTCAATAATGTTTTTATATGTATATTAGCGCTTATACTATTTGAAATACCAAAATTTATAAATAAGACATTAAAACTAAAGTTAACTTCTACTTTAGAAATAATGGCTTATTTTTTTATTTTTGCAGCTTTAATCTTAGGAGAGGTAAAAAACTTTTATGAAATATTTCCTAATTGGGATACTATACTTCACACTGTGAATGGATTCTTAATGGGAGCTTTCTTCTTATCTTTAATAAATGTTTTAAATAAAGAAAAAGTAGAATTATCACCATTATTTATTTCTATTTGTGCTTTTTGCTTTTCAATGACTATAGGAATACTTTGGGAATTTTGTGAATATAGTCTTGATAAATATTTCTATAAAGATTGTCAAAAAGATACTATTATTAAAAATATGGTATCAGAGAAAATAAATAATAAAGAAATATTATCAAATGTTAAAACAGAAATTTATACTGATAATAGAATAATTATTATAGATGGATATTTAGATATAGGTTTGATTGATACTATGGAAGATTTATTTGTTAATTTTTTAGGGGCAGTTATCTTTTCTTACTTTTGTTATTTTTATATTCTTGATAATAAAAAATATAAATTTTTAGAAATATTTATTTCTAAATCTCTTTAAATTAATTTAATAACTATAATATAATTAGAAGTAAAAAAATTAAAAGTTTTGTAAGGTTTTGTCGAATTACAACACAAAAAAAATAAAAGTATTATAATACTAATTAACCGAGGTGAAGCAGATGTTAGAAATAGAAAAAGAAGTAGAAAGAGGAATACTTTTTATTAGACTGGAAGGAACTTTAACTAATAAAACATTTACTACCTTTGGTGAAGAAATAAATTATCTTTTATATAATCAAGGTATATCTAATTTTGTTTTTGATTTTACTAATATTTCAAAGGTAGAAGATAATATAATTTCTAAGATACAAAGTAAGTTGGTAGAGATATTTTTGAATTGTGGAAAGGTGGTCATGTGTGGTATGTCAGAATTATTTAGAAAGAAAGTAGGTTTTACTAAGGATCAATTATTTTATGTTAGTCATGATATAGAGGCATTCGAATACTTAAGGATGTAATAATATCGTAGATACTATTATAGAAAATGAAAACTTAGTATATAGTATTATTAATAAATATAGTTCCTATGGTGATAAAGATGATTTATATCAAGTAGGAATGATGGGATTAATAAATGCTTCTAAAAAATTTGATCCAGATATTGGTGTTAAATTTTCAACATATGCTTATAAATATATCCTAGGCGAAGTAGTAAAGTATATACGAGAAAATAATAGTTTTAAAATAAGTAGAGATACATTAAGATTAAAGTCTAGTATTGAAAAATCAAAAGACTTATTAAGACAAAAATTATCAAGAGAACCAACGACTTTAGAATTATCACTAATCTTAGAAATTGATGAGGAAAAAATAGAAGAAATAGAAAAATTACAAACTAAAGCAGATAGCTTAGATTACTGTTTTGAAGATAGTGAAGATAGTTTATATAATGTTATTCAAGTAGAAGAAAAGCAAATATGTCCAGGTATTTTAGATTTGAAAGAAGAATTATCTAAATTACCAAATGAAGAAAAACAAATAATATACTCTAGATATTACTATGACATGACTCAAAATGAAGTTTCTAAGAGATTAGGTATTAGTCAAGTACAAGTATCTAGAAAAGAAGCAAAAGTCCTTGAAAAATTAAAATCACGATTATAAAGTTTAGTTAACATATTGTTAAAAAGCCTATTTTGTAGTATATTATGATTGTGATAGTATATGGGTAGAAAAAAGAATAAAAAGAATAAGATGATTATAGTTTACTTTATAGTGTTAATCATTTGGTTAATTCTTTTTTTCTATTGTATAATTACTAACTATCAGAAAGTTCATGTTTATGATAATAAAATATTTTATAATACTTTTATTGATAATGAAGATATTTCTAAAGTAGATGTTAATAAACTTGGTAAAAAGATAAATATATATAGTAGTAAAAAACTTTCTAAGAAAGTAAATTTAAAAATAAATAATAAAAATTATTCTTATACATATAGTGAACTTGGAATAAATACTAATAAAGATAAAGTAAAGAAAGAAATTTTAGAATATAATAATAACTTGAATTCAGTTGATAAATTTTTTAGATTAAATAGGAAGGAAAAACAAGAGTTTAAATTTGAATATACTTATGATGTAGAAAATATTAGAAAGTCTTTATTAAAAATAAAGGAAAGTGTTGATACCAATTTAGTTAATGGTTATTTTTCTAAGGATGATGCGCGAAATATTAAATATATAGAAGGTATTGATGGTTTTAGTTTAGATGTAGAAAAATCACTAAAAGAAATTACTGATAATATTTCAAAAAATGAGGAAATTACACTTATTGGAGATACAGTTAAAGCAGAAAGTAACGAATCATATAAATCAATTGATACTAAGGTGTCTTCCTTTTCAACAGAATTTAATCCTTATATTTCAAGAGCAACTAATTTAAAAACAGGCCTTTCTTATATAGATGGAGTAATTATTAATCCACAAGAGGTATTTTCTTTTTATAAGTATGCTGGTCCCTATAATAAAAAAGGTTATGTTTTTTATTATGAATTTGTGGGAAATGGTGTATGTCAAATTGCTACTACTGTTTATAATACTGCATTGTTAGGTGGTCTTGAAATTGTTAAAAGATATCCACATGCTAAAAAAAGTGTTTATGTTCCAGGAGGATTAGATGCAACTGTTGCTAGTTATGCTAGTGGTTGGAATGTAGACTTTCAATTTAAAAATACTTATAAGTATCCAATTTATATATCTGCTTATGCAGTTAATGGTACTGCCCATGTTGATTTTTGGTCTAATCATGATGCTATGGAAGGTAAAACTTATACAACTGAGTCAGTTAAATTAGGTAATAGATATTATCAAACATTTCTTCATACTTTTAAAGATGGTGTTGAAATAAAAAAAGAAGAAATAGCTAAAACTTGGTATACTGAAGATTAATAAAAAACCTAAAGAAAAAATATATAAAACGTTCAATTAAAAAAAATTGAATGTTTTTTTTGAAATCGTTTAAGTATAAATAAAAAAAATAAAACCATATTAATAATGGTGATTAAATTGGTAAATAAAAAATATGAGAAAATAGTTAATAGTAATAAAGCAAAAGAAGAAAGAGTAAAAAACGCTATTGTTGCTTTTATAGTTGGAGGATTAGTAGGGCTACTAGGTGAAGCAATTATTGAAATATTATGTTGCTATTTTAAAATTTCTAGAACAGATGCTTCTGTCTATATGATAGTAATATTAATATTTATATCATCACTTTGTACAGCATTAGGCTTCTTTGATAAATTAGTTACTAAATTTAAATGTGGTCTTTTAATTCCAATAACAGGATTTGCTCATTCAATGACAAGTGCAACGTTAGATTATAAAAAAGAAGGTCCTGTTAGTGGTTTTGGTTCTAATATGTTTAAATTGGCTGGTTCAGTAATTTTATATGGTGTAGCATCAGCTTGGGTGTTTGGACTTATTAGATATTTGATAGGAGGAGCAATATGACATTTAAATATAAAAACGTATATGTAAAAGATACTGCAACTATATCTGGTCCATACGAAAAAGATGGACCATTAGGAGAATACTTTGATAAAAGTTATAAAGACTTATATTTTGGAACTGATTCTTGGGAATTAGCTGAACAAAAAATAGCTGAGGAAAGTATTGAGATGTTACTTAAAAAAGCTAAATTAAAATCAAAAGATATTGAACTTGTAATAGCAGGTGATTTATCTAATCAAATAACATCAACTACATTTGCATCAAATAATATTGGAAATTCATTTTTAGGAGTTTACGATGCTTGTGCTACTAGTGCTGAAGAGTTAATTGTTGCAAGTAGCTTAATAGATGCAAAAAGAATTAATAATGCGTTATGTGTTACATCATCTCATAATATGGTAAGTGAAAAACAATTTAGAAATCCAACTGAGTATGGTGCACCAAAACCTAGAAGTGCAACTTTTACATCAACTGGTGGAGCTTCAATTTTACTTACAAGTGAAAAAACAGATGTAAGAGTTGAATCATCTACTATAGGAAAATTAATTGATTACAATCAAAAAGATCCCAATAATATGGGAGGAGCAATGGCAGGAGCAGCTGCTTATACAATTAATAAGCATTTGAAAGATTTAGGAAGAAAGCCAGAAGATTATGATTTGATCTTAACTGGAGATCTTGGAAAATATGGAAAAAATATATTAATGCAGTATTTAAATGAAGAATATAAAATAGATATATCTAAAAATTATAATGATTGTGGAGTTATGCTATATGATTTAGATATGCAAGAAGAATGTTTAGCAGGTGGTAGTGGACCAGTATGTAGTTGTTTAGTTAATTATTCATTCATTTATAAAAAGTTAAAAGAAAAAGAAATAAAAAGAGTTTTATTGGTACCAACTGGTGCAATGTATTCACCAACAACTCTTTTCCAAGGTGAAAATATTTTAAGTATAGCTCATGCTATTAGTTTGGAGGTATGTTAATGTTACTTTTATATTCATTCTTATTTTGTGGAACTATCTGTTTAATTTCACAAATAATTCTAGATAATACAAAATTAACTCCAGGCCATATTACAAGTATTTTAGTAGTAGTAGGAGCATTCTTAGATTCATTTAGTTTATATGATAAGATAATTGTTAAAGTAGGTGGAGGTGCAATGGTTCCAATTACTAGTTTTGGACATTCACTTATTCATGGAGCACTGGCTAAGGCAAATAGTCTAGGTATTATGGGAATAGTTGCTGGAATGTTTGATTTAACTGCTGCAGGAATAACATCTGCTATTATATTCTCATTCTTCTTCGCTCTTATCTTTAAACCAAAAAATTAACTCCTTAAAGGAGTTTTTATTTTACAACAGATAAGTTAATAACGACATTAATATTGTCATCGTTTGCTAAGACATTTTTATGTTCTTTTCCACATTTTTGACATTTATAAATAATTTTAAATGTGTCTTTATATTTTTCAATTCCAATTGGTTCAAGTAGTCCTTGACATTTATTTTTTCTATCTCCAGGATTTTTGTCAACATGTTTTGAATATAAACAATTTGGACAATGATCACGGCAAGAATAACCAAGTCTGTCTACATGAAAACCACATTTTTCACATATAAAAGCTTCATCAATTTCATTAAATACTTTCACAAATATCACCAACCATATCATTATTATAACAAAACAAAGATAATTTGACAGTGTTTTTTGTAAAGTTTTTTCTAAATTGTTGCATAACTAAAAAAATGAATGTATAGTGAAATTATAAGAATAGAAAAGGTTTAGATATATTCTTAAATAATAAGGGAGGTGAAATGATGACTGCTGATACACAAATAATGAGAAATGCAGCCGCAGATGTTTCAAGTGAAGAAAAAAAATATTCAACATCTGTACAAGAAATTGATAACTTAATCACAAGTAAATTAGCTGAATGCTGGGGTGATGAAGCTTACGATGAATTAAATAAGGAATATACAAGTAAGAGTCGTCCAGATTTAGAAGAATTAGGAAAACTATTAAGAGAATTTTCTAGTAGTTTAACAACAGCTGCAGAAGATTTAGATAGAGCAATTAACTCATTAAGATAATAATAGACAAATAAGGAGGAATAACAATGGCAGTTAGACATTTTGATTACGCTGAAGCTAAAGCTACAATGGCTAAAGTTCAAGATGAAGCAAATAAAGTAAAAACATATTTAACAAAATGTGATTCAATTATTAAAGAAAATGTTGGTGTTGAAAATAGATGGTCAGGTCAAAGAGCTACTGATTTCAAACAAAAATGGGATAAAGCAGCAGCTGATTTTGAAAACTTTGTACAATTAATCAATACTTATGCAAACAGAATTGATGAAAGTTATAGAGTACATCAACAATTTGATCAAACTCAAAATTAATAAAAAATATATTACACATAATATGTGTAGTATATTCCAAGTCGAAGAAATTTTCTTCCATTTGGAATGTACTATATAAAAAGGAGAGATAGTATGACAAAATTAGATGAATTGAAAAATGCTATTAGTTCAATAGATACAAATGATTATCAAAGAGCGAAAAATGCTTGTAAGAATGTGAGCTTAGAAGAGAATTTTAAAAACTATAGTGTTTTAGAAAACCAAATCAATAAAACTAAAGAAGGAGTTGCAACAGTTTCAGCTTCACTTACTACATTAGAAAATGTCAAATTGGCAAAAATACTAGATAAAATTAATGAATCTTTAAAAATACTAAAACAGATGGATGATGGAGCAAATATTATAGAAGACACAAAGAAAAATTTGAAGAAAATGAAAAAACATGTTGATACTATTGATAATTGTATCTATGATTTAAAAAATAAACTAGTTGAATTAGGTTAAAAAATAGGATGAAAGGTGTAATGCTTATATGAAAATTAATCTTAATAATTATCCGAGTCTTTTACGAGTAAGGGCAAATATGAAGCAAATAGAAACAGAGCTACAAAATATAAATTTAGATAAAATTAGTTCGTGTAGTGAATTATCTGTTGATGATCAAATTAATAATGCAATAGATAAATTGGAATTGGCAGTAAAGGAAATAAAAAAATATAATAAGTATGAAAAAATATATGGCTTATATCAGAAGATATTTAATGAAGAAAAAAAGAAAACTCCGTCTCATTCTTCTAAATCAAATTCATCAGAAAAAGAACGTAAAAAAGGTGGGGCTAGATTAAAATTAAACTCTGCTTCAACTTACAGTTCAGTTAGTAGTAAAAAGAAAAAAACAAAAAAGAAGAAAAAGAAAAGCAAAAAGTTTGCTTCTTTGGTTACAAAAATAGATGCAGTACCTGCAACAGAAACTATAGCTGCTCTTACTGTTAATACACTTGTTCAACCTACAACTGATATTAGAGTTGATTCATATAACAAATTAGAGGAAATATTGAAAAGTGGAAATATTACTTCTGAAGCAGGAGCGCTATATGATACTTTAAAAACATTTGGTATGGGAAATGAAGCTGATAGTCTTTTAGAAAAATATGGCTATAAAGTTAGTAAAGATGAGAATGGAAATACCATTATATCTAAAATAGAAAAAGAAGTTGAAGTACCAATCAATAATGAAGATTCAAATAAGTCAGATAGTAATCAATCTTCTGATATACCTAAAACAGATGAGAAAACAGATTCTGAGGTAGTTGCAACTGAAGTTGATAATTCTAATTCAACTACTAATACTAATAATAGTTCTGCCTCAACTGAACAATCGAACAATGAATCTTATAGTAATGTTAGAAGAACAAGTTATTCTAGTGGCAACACAAATAGTAATTCAAATACTACTAGTACAACTGTTGATAGTAGCAATAATCCATCCGGAACAATTAATGAACCTGCCTCAATTGTAGATAATTCTAATAAGGTAATAGAAAAGAAACCAAGTACTAATGTAGTTAGTATTAAAGATGATACAACAACATCAACAAAGAAATCAAATGGTATGGGTGCTGCTATTCCTATTGGATTAGGTGCAATTGCAACTGGTGCGGCTGCAGTAGCAGGTGTTAGATATGTTAAAAATAGACATGATAATCAAGAAGAATATGATGAAGATTATGATGATGAAGACAATCAATTAGATGACAATAATTCTGAATATGTAGATTCAGCTGAGTACAATAATGAAAGTGATTATAATGATGATGATTACTTAGGACCAGCAGGAAGTTCATATACAGATGTTGATTCTAATGATAATAATAATGATGATAATTATGTTGATCCAGAAGAGTTAGAAATGGATACCGACGATGACTTTTCTGATGATGCAGTATTAGAACAGTTGAATTCTAATTAATTATAAGAATAAATGGAGGGTATGAAATGAAAATAAAAGATAAATTTTTACCAATAGGATCTGTTGTAATATTAAAGGGCGGAACTAAAAAAGTTATGATAACAGGTTTTTGTTCAATAGCAGAAACTGATAAAACTCAAGTATATGACTATAGTGGTTGTATTTATCCGGAAGGGTATTTAAGTTCTAATCAAATATGTTTATTTAATCATGATCAAATAGAGGAATTATTCTTCTTAGGATATGAAAATGATGAAGAAAGTGAATTTAAGAAGTCACTAGCAAGTGTTGTAGAAAAATTTAAAGATGGAACTATCACGTTATCTGATGAAGACTTTGATGAAAATATAGAAATAGATGATGTTGATGAAGATACATTAGAAGATGATAACTCTACAATTGGAGATTTGGAATACCTATAGTGTTCTAAATCTTTTTTCTTTTAGATATAAAGTATTTATGTTATAATCTATAAATAGAGGAGGTAGTATATGGAACTTGATTTGAAAATAAACGAATTTGAAGGACCACTAGATTTGTTACTTCACTTAATAAAAGAAAATAAAATGGATATTTTTAATATTAAGATAGAAGAAATCACAGAACAATATTTATCTTATATAAGAAAGCAAGAATCAATGAATTTAGAAATTGATAGTGAATATTTAGTTCTAGCATCAGAATTAATAGAAATTAAATCTAAGTTATTATTACCTCATGAAAAAGAAGTTTTAGACGAAGAAGAATCTGATCCTAGAGAAGAATTAATGAATAGACTTCTTGAATATCAAGCTTATAAAGAAATAACTAAGACTTTAAAAGAAAAAGAACTTATTAGACAAGAAATATATACTAAAGCTCCAAGTAGTTTAAAAGAGTTTGTAGATAGTGATACTGATATAAAAATGGATATTACTTTAGATGATTTAGTTGATGCTTTTCAAAAATTTTTGGAAAGAAAGAAAGAATCAAAACCACTCGCAACTAAGGTTACTGAAAATGAAATAACTGTTTCTTCTAGAAGAAGTGATATTAAAATGCTTTTAAGTAAAGGTAAAAAAGTTTCCTTTTTTAAGCTATTCCCTGTATATACAAAAGAGTATGTAGTTGCAACTTTTTTAGCTGTTTTAGAAATGGTAAAAAATAAAGAAATAATAATTACTCAGAATGATACATTTGATGATATTGTATGTGAGGTGAGATCATGAATAAAAATTTAGCTGTTCTTGAAGGACTTTTATTTGTCGTTGGAGAAGAGGGACTTGATTTAAGTCAAATAGAAGATGTACTTGATTTAGACGAGGAAGAAGCAAAAATATTACTTAAAAACTTAAGAGAAGAATATGAAAATGATAATAGGGGTCTTAGAATAGACTTTTTAGGAAATAGATTTAAACTTACAACTAAGTTTGAACACAAGGAATATTATCAAAAATTAATTGAAAATCCAACAACTAATACACTTAGTCAGGCGGCACTAGAGACTTTAGCAATTATTGCGTATAATGAACCAATTACAAGAATTAAAATAGATGAATTGAGAGGAGTTGCTAGTGGACAACTCGTAAGAAAATTAGTTGCTAAGGGTTTTATTAAGGAAGTCGGTAGAAGTGATATGCCTGGTAGACCTATTTTATATGAAACTACAAGTGAGTTTTTAGATTATTTTGGTCTTCCCAATATTGAATCATTACCTGATATGTCTAAGTTTATTGAGGAAGCAGGTAATAGTGATGAAGTAGATGAAAAAGATTTGTATCATTCAAAATATAGAGAAGAAGTATCAACAGAGGCTTGATACTTTTTAATTTTATGGTATAATTTAGTTATGCCTGTGTGGTGGAATTGGTAGACGCGTTGGACTCAAAATCCAATGGTAGCAATACCGTGCCGGTTCAAGTCCGGCCACAGGCACCAGTAGGCAATCTGTCCGAACTTTTATAGTTTAGACTTAAATAAATGTATCAACTTCTAATGAAGTTGGTATTTTTTTAGTTTAAGTAAAGGAGATGGATTGTTAAAATGGTAAATATCACAAAGAAAGAGTTAATAATTGAGAGTGAATTAAAAAACAAAATAGAATTTATATGTAGTTTTTGTAATACTACTCCTATTATCATTAATGGTAATATTAGAAAGATTAATAAAACAAATTTGAACTATATCGAGCCACATAGAATAATTATTAAAGGTATTACATTTCTTGCATTCAATTATTCTAATGAAATATTTGTTGAAAATTTATCTCATAAAATAAAAATATCGTATTTAGAAACCTTTATAAAACAAATAAAGTAAAATAATAAATTATACCAACTTCTTTAAATATAAGCCCTATTTGGCTTAAAATAGGCAAATAATAGCAAAAATGTTGTGAATAATAGCAAATATGTCTTGACTTTAAATAAAAAATATTTATAATAAATGGTAATTAATTTGTTTTGTGTATTGGGGGTTGATATATATGAAACAAATAAAATTTAAGTATAACATAAACAAGATTATTATAAGAGGTGTCAAAGGCATAATTTGATTAAGTGTCTTTGTCACCTCTTTTTTGATGAAGAATAAGAAGAAAGGAAATGATTTATTAATGAGTGAAGAAAAGAAAATTGCAGGTATTTATATAAGAGTAAGTACCGAAGATCAAGCACGAGAAGGATTTAGTTTACCAGAACAAGAGAAAAGACTTCGTGCTATGTGTGAGTTTAAAGGTTATGAAATTTATAAAATATATAAAGATGCTGGAATAAGTGCTAAAACTGGAAATCATAGACCTGCTTTTGAAGAATTAAAAGAAGATATTAGAAAGAAAAAATGTAATACTATTGTAGTATTAAAATTAGATAGACTAACAAGAAGTGTTTATGATATGGAAGATATAATGAAATTTTTAGATGAAAACAATGCCTACCTAGATTGTGCAAATGATGATATAAATACAACAAATGCAAATGGAAGAATGGTTGCAAGACTTTTAACTACGGTATCACAAAATGAAATAGAAAGAACAAGTGAAAGAACTAAAATCGGTTTAGCTGGAGCAATTAAAGTTGGAAATATTCCAAATAAAGCCCCTTTTGGTTATAAAAGAAATAATAAAAAACTTGTCCCAGATCCACTTACAAAAGACCAAGTAATAAGAATATTTAATTTATATTACGAGGAAAATTCCTACCAAACTATTGCTAACATTTATAATGATGAAAAAGTATTTGGAAAAACAAATTGGTGTGATAGTACAATTTTAAAAATATTAACAAATGAAATTTATAAGGGAGATTTTGTACACGGAAGAAAAACAAATAATCCAACATATTATTCAAATGTAGTCGAGCCACTTGTATCGAAAGAATTATGGGAGGAATGCCAAGTGCAAAAAAGAAAAAATTCAAGAAATTATAAACGAGATAAAGAATATTTATTTTTACAAAAATTAAGGTGTCCTAAATGTAATAGAATATTAGGTGGTAATGCAACAAGAAAGAAAAATGGAAAAGTTTATTACTATTATCAATGTAATAATTGTAAAATAACAATTAAAGAACCTAAAATAGAAGAAACAATTAAAACAATACTAGGAGATATTTTAGAATATGATAATGTTGTAAATGAATTTTTTTTACCAGTATTAAAATCAAAATTAGAAGATCCAAAAGAAGAATTAGGTAAAGAATTAAAAAGTTTAAATACTAAAAAAGAAAGAATTAAAAAAGCATATATAGATTCATTATTTACAGAAAAAGAATTTAAAGAAGAAACAAAAATAATTGAAGAACAAATTGAACTTATTAACTCAAAATTATTAGAAAATGAACAAACAGAACAATTAAACTTTACTGTCAGTGATATTTTACTTAAAAGAGATATGGACTTTATCAATAAAGTAAAATTACCAATTAGTTATTATGCTTTTAATGATAACTGGGATTTATTAGATAGAGATATAAAAGCAGATATAATTATGCGATATGTAGATGATATTGAACTTGAAATGATAAATAATACATACGAAATAAAACAAGTTAATTTTAGATCAACATTTTATAGTGATTTTGAAGAATTATATAAGCAAGGTTATATTGATAGAAAACGACCATTTACTTATGATTTTAATGGAATATGTGTTGATAGTGAAGTTAGGTATAGTGAGTATTTACCCATTAAAGAAGTTATGCAACATTTTTATAGATTAAATGAATGTTATGAAGTTAATTTTTATAAAGGAACTTTATACAAAGAAACTAGAAAACTAGATATTGGACCACTTCTTAAAAATGAAGTTCCAATAAGAGTATTCCCATTACAAGCAAATGATAATGGAAATAAAGACTGGGTATCAATGGGAATGTTTGCTACTAAAAATAATCCTAATGATATAAAAGTAAATATTAGAGATTTATTTGAAGCAATACCAGATAATGTTACGGAAGAAGATTTTTTAAATAATGATGAAAATTCTAGTCAAGAATAAATTTATTTACTTGCGAAGTTCTTGACTAGAAATAGTAAAAATAATAATGGAAAAAGTCTAAAACAAAAAGTTATCTTTCTTGTTTTAGACTTATCTACTGAAAATTTTTTTGTTAACTTTTTTTCTAAAAAAAGTTATAACAAACGAACACGTTTTGTTGAAACGTAGTTTCAATGAAAGTGGGAAAAGTTTGTTTAATAAAATTATGAAATAATTGCTTACTTTAGTTTGCAATTAATGAATAATTTTTAAAGATAAAATAAAATGCAGTGCATTATATTTTATCATAAGTCTTATGTAGTTTTAATGATTTACGAAGTTTATCATTATTACGAAATAAGACAGGTGGATTCTAAGGTTGCCTAAACCTTAGCCCCCATATTTTGATACTTGTGTCAAAATATATAGGGGGTTAGAGATTTTGACAAAGCAAAATTACCCTACTATATATAGTAGGACTCTATTCTAGCAAAGGAGGTTTTAAATATATGGAAGAATTATCTTATTCACTACATTTAAGTAATGATAAAAATAAATCTAAAAAAGCAAGAAGAAGTATCAAAAATACTGAAACTGGTACTACTTCTCTATCTAATAATGCAATTCAAAATCATCAGCAGTTATCTAAAGTTGATAAACATAATTTAAGAAAATATGATGAAGAACAAGAATTAATTTCTACAATTAAAGGAACTTCATCTGTTGTAGAAGATACAAAAAATTTATATTTAGATTTATTTGAAGATGCAAGAATTAAATACAATGAAAAGCAAACTAGAAATGATAGAAAGATAGACAATTATTTTAATCATATTTCAAATGACAATAAAAGAGATTTAGCTTGTGAAATAATTATTGAACTTGGAGATATGGACTTTTGGTCTGATAAAGATAATAAATATAAACATAAAATGACAGAAGTTTTTAAAGAACAAATAAGAGATTTAGAAGAAGTTGTACCTAACTTTAAAATAGCAAATGCAACAATACATTATGATGAATCTAGTCCCCATTTACATATAGTTGGTGTTCCATTTAAAGAAGGTATGAAAAATGGTATGGAAAAACAAGTTGGTAAATCTGATGTTTTTACAAAAGAAAGTTTAAAAATTATTCAAGATAAAATGCGAGAATATTGTATTAATTCATTTAATCGTATTTATCATTTAAACTACACTTTAAAATTAAAAGAAGAAGGAAGAAATGTAGATATAAATGTTGCTAATATGAACGAATATAAAAAGTTTAAAAGAGAACAAGAAAAATATAAAAAACAACTTAAAGAATTAAATAGTAAAACTGATGAATTACAAAATAAGTCTAATGAAATAAATGATATTATTGATAATTTAAAACCTTCTCTTATAAATAAAAATAACTATTCTATTTCTAATACTGATATAGATAAAATTAAAAACTATATAGAACAAACTAATGAAACTGCTTCTAATTTAAGAAATGCAAACGACATAAATATAATACTAAATAAATACGAAGATGATTTAAGAGAACATTCTAATGAAGTTAGAAATTTACAAAGAAAAATTAAAACTCGTGATGAAAAAATTGAAGATCTAGAATATAAATTAGACAATGCTAATGATACTATTGATGAACTAGAAGATAAAGTATCTAAACTAGAAGAAATGCTAGATTACTTTAAAGATTTATGGAAAAAGTTTATAGAATTTTTGCAAAATAAATTCTTTTCTAATAACAAATATGATGAAGTTATTAATGAACTTTATGAAGAAGATATACTTGATGATAATGATATTAATATCATAGAAAATAATATTAAAGATAAAGATGATTTTGAAAGATAAATTATCTTTTTAAATTTTCGTTGATAATAAAGTGCTAATTCTATGATATAATATTCTTACAGACAAATAGTAATTTGTATAAGAAATTATATTAGTAAATGAAATAAATTTAATAAAAAATTAATTGTTTTTGTATT
>CAKOXP010000018.1 GCA_934130175.1 uncultured Bacilli bacterium | reverse complement strand
AATTATTATAAAAAAACTTTTTTAAAAGTAAATGCACGTTTAGATATAAAAGGTGCATTTACATTGAAAATTTACATACCAAATCAAGCAAAAATTTGTGCTTGATTTTTTTTGTTCGGGGGGGGGTATAATAATCTTAGATATAATAAAGTAGGTGGTATCTATAATGAAAAAAACTATAGTGATTATAAGTATAATTGTAGTGATTGGTTGTGTTATTTCCATAGGTGGTGCTTATGCAGCAACAAACTATGCAATTAGTGCATCAAAAATTGGATATACAGATAATTCATCTTTAGGGGTAACCAATGTTCAAGCGGCAATAGATGGAACCTGTACTAAATTCTCTAATCAATTAACAAATTTATCTACTAATATAATTTCAAAAATATATCCAAAAGGAAGTATTTATATAACAACATCTATATCAGATCCTAAGGTGGTTGCCTCAACACTTGGTGTCGGAACATGGGTAGCTTATGGAACAGGAAAAACACTCATAGGTGTTGATACTAATGATTCGTCATTTAACACAGTCGAAAAAACAGGTGGTAGTAAGTCAAACTCGACAACACTATCAACAGCTAACTTACCAAGTCATACACATACTATTAGTCATACACATACCATATCAGAAACAAAAACTACAACACTGGATTTAACAGCTGAGTCAGCTGGCAGTCATACCCATACTATAAATCAATTTGGATGGGAGAGTGAAACTGGTGTAGGATATAAATATGGTGTTAGCTTTAACTACTATAGTGCAAGAACAATAACATCAGATGCCGCAGGAGCACATACTCATAAAGTAACGGGTTCTGTAACAATTCCAAAATTAACAACGGCAACTCAGTCTACAACAACTTCTGGAGCAACAGGTTCTGGAACTTCATTTACAACAAGTACTCTTCAACCTTATATAACAGTGTATATGTATAAAAGAACTGCGTAAAAGCATCTTTTATTCTGTAAATAACTATTGTAAATAAATATCAATAATCTAGAATCTTAACTATTTTTATGATATATTTTTAATGTAGATGGAGAAGATATTATGACAATAGACGATAAAGAACTTAATAAAGAAAAGATAATTTTAAGAAAGGTATCACATTTGGTAAGCGATACTATTATTGATTTAGAAAAAGATGTTAAAGTTAGTGAAGAAAACTTAATTGAATTTAAGAAAATAGTGTGGAGTGATTCTTCAAGCTTTGATGATGGAGATATTTCTCAAGCCAAGAGTCTAACTAATACAGAATCGTCTAAAGTATACGAAAAAGAAAAATATCTAAAAAGATTATTACGTATTAAAAAGAAACCTTATTTTGCTTCAATTGTATTTAAAGATACTGATGGTGAAATATTTAATATTTATATTTCTTTAACATACTTAAAAGATCATCATCTAAATAATATTTTATATGATTGGAGAAGCCCAATTTGTAGTTTATTTTATGATTATGAAACTGGTCCTTGTAAATATATTGCTCCAGCAGGAGAAATTTCTGGAGAACTACTTCGTAAGAGACAATATAAAATAGAAGATAATAAGCTTCTTACAGTATTTGATAATTCCCTAAATATAGATGATGAAGTCCTACAGGAAGTTTTAGCAACCTCATCTAATGAAAAAATGAAAAGTGTTGTTAATACAATTCAAGAGGAACAAAATAAAGTTATTCGTAATCTAGAAGATCATAATTTAATTGTTCAAGGAATAGCTGGCTCAGGTAAGACTACAGTTGCACTTCATCGTATAGCTTTTCTTTTATACAGAATGAAAAACTTAACCAGCAACAACATCTTAATATTTTCTCCAAATAATGTCTTTACTGAATACATTTCTAATGTTTTACCAGAATTAGGAGAAGAAAATACTCTTCAAACTACATTTAATGATTATCTAACTTGTTTTATAAATGAGTATAAAGAAATTGAAACATTTTCATCGTTCATATCAAGATATTATACTTATCAAGAAACGAATCCTAGCTTAGTAAAATATAAGCAAAGTGATATGGTTATAGGAGATTTAGATGATTATATAAACGAATACATAGAAAACGCTAAATTCATAGATGATATTGAAGAATCTAAAAATCATTTAATGACTCTAGAAGAGTTAAATGAAATGTTAACTTATAAATATGATAGGTTTCCTTTATTTGAAAGATTAGATGAAATAGCTTCAAGATTATCTAGTAACTTCTATAAAGGTAGTAGTAAAAAAACAGCTACCTTTCGAAAATTAATAGATAAAGCGATTAACTTCAAAAAAGACTTCAAAGAAATATACGCTAACTTTTATAGAAGTAAATATTGTAGAGTATCCCTTACTGATACTGAAATTAAAAAATTTGTTAATAAGAAAGTCTTAAATTATGAAGATGCCTTACTTTTTAGCTATTTAAAGGGTAAACTTGCTGGTTTTATATATGAGGCAAATATCTATCAAGTAGTTATTGATGAAGCTCAAGATTATAATAAACTACAATATATAATAATAGCTAATATCTTTCAAAAGGCAGAGTTTACTATTTTAGGTGATGTTAATCAAAATATTAATCCATATTATAAGTATGATTCTCTAGAAGAATTAGAAGATATTTTTGATAATAGTACAAAGTATCTAGAACTACTTAAAACTTATAGATCATCACCAGAAATAATAAACTATACAAATAAAATCTTAAATTTACATCATGTTAATGCAATTAGAAAAGAAACTAATTTACCAATTGTATTTAGAAAAAATGTTGATTTAAGAAAAAGTTTAGAAAGTGATATTTATAAACTAACTAAAAAGTATAAGTCGGTAGCGATTATTACAAAAGATCTAACAGAGGCAAATAAGATTTATAAGATATTAAACACTTTCTTGCCTATATCTTTAATAGAAGAATCTACTACCAAATTTAATAAAGATCTAGTAGTTGTACCTTCATATATTGCTAAGGGATTAGAATTTGATGCTGTAATAGTTTATAACAATAGAGAAAATTCTTACCGAAAAGATGAAAGAAACTTGCTTTATGTTGCTTGTACTAGAGCTCAGCATGAACTCTATATTTATAATTAATACTGTGTTTGTAAAAAAATTATTCTGGTTGAACATCGTTGACAAAAGCTCTTTTAATAACTATAATATCAAATTGTCGCTAACAGGTTTGTATTAGTAAGTATTGATTAGGAAGGGGTTTCAATAACATGATATTAAATAAGAAGAAAATTACCGGTTTCTTAAAAGAAACAGAGATTATAGATTATTATATAATCTTGGGTAAGTTAATAAAAGCTGAAACGATGGTATCAGTTATAAAAACAACAGCTGTTGCATGTATCTATGGAAAAGTAGATACTGAAAGCATTGCATTAATAGGGATGGCATCAGGTATAATAGCTCTAAATGCATATCTTATCTATGATTATGAAAAGAAAGAGAAAATAGAGAAAAATAAAGAATTAATCAAAAAAGAAACAAACAAATAGTCAGGAAACACACTTGACTTTTTCTTTTGTAAAGAGTACTTTTATTTAGCAAAAATAATTGACATGAAAAATAATATAAGTATATTCTAATAATAGAGGAGAGTGTATAAAATGAAAAATAATAAAAAGTTATTAGTAGTTGCACTATTGCTAACACTAGTAGTAATAATAGGAACAACATATGCCTGGTTAAATATAACTAAAAAATCGGAGATAGTAAATAAAATAACAGCAGGAAACTTAGAATTAATTTTAGATGATACAACAAGTGAGGGAATAAAACTAGAAAAAGCAGTACCAATGTCGGAAAGACAAGGAAAATCAACACAAAAATATACGTTTACACTAACAAATAAAGGAACTACAAATGTAGATTATACGTTATACTTAGATGACTTAGATTTATCAGATAATGAAACAAGAATAGAAGATGACAAAATTAGATATAAATTAGTTAGAAATAACGGAATAGTAACACAGAGTAGTACAATTTCTACTATAAAATTTGTAGAAGGTAATTATTTAGGAAGTTTTGATTCTAGCAAACATAAATTTACATCAGTAGCTGATAATACCGGATCAAATGTTGAAGGCTTGATGTCATCATTAAATGATAAATTAACAGAAGATTGTACTGTTTTAGAAGCTTTTGATGTTTTTAAGAACTATTTTGGAACATCTTATACATATGAAACAAAAACTCCATCAGAATCAGCATTACTATCAACAACAGGAACAAATCCAAATCGTAAGTTAGATTTAGGGATGATTAAACCAGGTCAAACAAATACATATTCGTTACAAGTTTGGATAGATTCAAAGGCTGAAAACGATATAATGGATAAGATTTTTTATACTGAGTTACGTGTTTCAGCAACACAATCAGGACCCGTTCCTGTTTGTAAGAGAGCAACAACACTTCACACAGAAGTTTGTACTAGATCTTATTGTGTTGATGAAGGTTATACTTCTGGTGGTGAAATAACTTATGGTAACAAAACTACTACAGATGGCATACTTTCAACAGGAGATGCCTTTGACTGCGATGTCAACGGAGATGGAATATATGATGCAGAAACAGAGAGATTTTATTATGTAACTGATTTAGATTCTAAAGTAGCAGTTTTGACTTATTATAATAATGTGTCAGAAGGAAAACCACTAAACACAGCTGGTGCTGCATATAGTGAAGCATATCAAAATAATCAGGGTCCTAGTATTGCTATAAAACAATTACCAACAACTTCCCAATGGAGTAATGTAAGCCTAACAAATCAAGTAAGAACAATTGTAAATGAAAATGGTGGTAATACAACTGATGCTGGAACACTGAATGCATCATTTAGCTATGAAGGATATGCAGCAAGATTATTAACTTTAGCTGAAGTTAAAAAAGCTTGTTATACAGATACAGATGATAATCCAATCAGAATTAGCTTTGGAAAAAAGTGTGAATTTTTTGCAGAGAATACATCATCTGTATTATCAACAACATCAATGAACGGTTTTTGGCTAGAGACACCTATGTCATCTTCATCATATATTGCATGGGGTTCAACATCATCTTTTAGCTTTTATGCATCTAATGATGTTTCTAACGGTGGAACTATGGGAACACGACCAGCAATAGAAGTAGCTAAATCAAGTATAGAATATTAAAAAAAGTCTAATTTATAGACTTCTTTTTATTTCAAAATAGAAAGTTGTTCCAATATTTTTTTTAGAAATCACACCATATTTATATTTATGTAATTCCAAAATTGATTTTACTATACTTAGTCCAAGTCCAGTTCCAACAACATTTCTTTTATGTTTCTTTTCATTCTTATAATACTTATCCCAAATATAGGGAATATCTTCTTTTTTGATACCTTTACCAGTATCAGTTATCTCAACCCTTATGGTATCTTCTTTCTTAATCGTTTTAATTATTACCTTGTTATCATCACCAGTATAGTTGATAGCATTATTAATCAGATTATAAATTACCTGTTCAATTTTTTTCTGATCAGCTTTAATCATTAACTTTTCATTCTCATCATAGATAAAGTTATAGTCCAAAGTTTCTTTGTATATTTTATATCTTTTTAAAATATCTTTTATCAGTTTTGTTAAATCAAATTCAGTTAATTCTAAACTATCTAGTTCTGATTGCATCTTTGAAAGTGTCAATATATCATTTACTAAAACAGCTAATCTATCAGCTTCTTCAATAATGATATTCATGTCTTCCTTTTGTTTTTTCTTATTGTTTATGTGTAAGTCTCTTGTCATTTCAGCATAGGCTTTAATCATTGTAAGAGGTGTCTTCAAGTCATGAGAAACATTGGCCATTAAATCTCTTCTTAATTCATCAGTTCTGCATAACTCATCACGCATGTAGTCAAGTGTAGAAGATAACTCCTTCAATTCATCAATGTTAGTTTCAGAGTCAAACACAACATTATATTCTCCTTTAGCAAGAGATTTTGCAGCACTATTTATTTTTACAATTGGTTTTGAAATATGTTTAGAAATATAGTAAGCAACTATAAATGATAATATTAAAACTATTAATGTTACATAGATTAATTGATTCTTTAAAATTGTTACTGTAGAATCAATTGGTTCAATAGAAGTATTTACGAAAGCATATAAATCATTATCTAATTTAACTGCATAAACAATAGTTTTATTGTCGAATCTAGGATTAACAATACGGTATTTAACTTTACTTAAATTGCTAGTTATAAAATCTTGCTTGTAGTTAACACTTTCCTCATTAGGCCTTAAGCAACCTCTTGATAAATACTTACTAGAGTAAATAGTATTTTTACTATTAGTTATTTCAACACAAATATTTTTATCATATGCTGAATTATTTATAATATTTTCAAGTTCATTACTACTTTTAGAATTCTTAATTTTTAAGGCAACTTCTTTTATATCGTTAGTTTTTACATACTCATAATATTTATTTAAGAAAAGGACTTGAAAAGTCCAAAGAAAAATTAATATAAGCAGGGAAAATATTATTAAATATTTCCATATTTCTATTTTTAAACTATTACTTTTCATCATTAAACTTATATCCAATTCCACGAACTGTTTCAATTAGTTCTCTATATTTACCTAAATTATTTCTAAGTAGTTTAATATGAGTATCAATAGTTCTATCATCTCCAAAGAAATCATAGCCCCATAATT
Source organism: uncultured Bacilli bacterium (assembly GCA_934130175.1). Classification (GTDB taxonomy): domain Bacteria; phylum Bacillota_I; class Bacilli_A; order RF39; family UBA660; genus UMGS995. The sequence continues at coordinate 24,310 of CAKOXP010000018.1, read as the reverse complement.
TAGATAGAAGTTGTTCTCTTGAAATAGCAATGTTCTTATTCTTAATTAAATAGGAGAGGATTTCAAATTCTTTAGGGGTTAAATTAATGAGTTTGTTATCTATTTTTATAGTATGAGCTGAAAAATTAATTTCTAAAGTTTTATATTTATAAAGAGTGGGTAAGTTTTTAGAAGAGCGGTTTAAGATAGCTTTTACTCTGGCTACTAACTCCTTTGGTGAGAATGGTTTCGTTAAGTAGTCATCAATTCCTAAGTCAAATCCATGAAGTTTATCATATTCTTCACCTCTAGCAGATAAAACAATAGTAGGAATCATTTTACTTTTATCTAATCTATCAAGCATACTAAAACCATCTAATTCTTTCATCATAATATCTAATATTAGTAAATCATATTTATTATTTTCTAATTTTTCTAATGCTTCAACACCATTACTAGCTTCTTCAACTATATAGTTATTAGCTTCTAAATATTCTTTGATAACATCTCTTATTAATTCTTCATCATCAACCACTAAAATTTTCATAAATTAATCCCTCCTAAGTAACTATATTATACAATAAATGTGTAATTTACGTGAAATTTATTTAAAATATAATAAGAATAATTGAATTTATTAAAAAAGGAGGGTACAATAATATTAGAATTAAGGTAGGTGGAAAAGATGCTTGATGAGTTATTAAATAAAGAAAATAAAGAAGAAAAACTAGAAAAAATAGAAGTAGTTGAAAATCCAGTAAGTGAAGATATTCATAAGTTTGAAGAAATACCAACCGATGAAGAAATAAATGAATTAAATAATAAAGAAGAGGTTAAAACAGAAGAAAAAAAATCAAGTGTTGACCCTTCAAAAAAATGTGTATTATTTTTAATTAATGGACTTGGTATTGCCTCAAAAGATTCTTTTAATATTAATTATCAAGATATTATGCCTAATATGAGTATGTTGATGTCTAATTACTTATATACAAGCTTACAAAATATTAACTATAATTATAAAAATGGTTTTAGAAATTTTAGTTTAGGAAACGATTTATTACCTACATATCATAGATTAGAAGCTGATACAAACATTCAAAATAATGAGACTATTAACGCTATCGCAACTGATGCTATTATCAATCATACTAAGGTTCATTTGTTTTGTTTTTTAGATAATGAACAAGTAATTAAACAAGTAAAAAAATTAATTGATGTTTTAACACCTAAGGGTAATTTTAAATTATTTATTCATATTATCTTAAGACAAAAAGATGTTAAAGTATATGATGATATAATTGATAAAATAAAAAAAATTGATGAGTCTTTAACTTTGATTCCCAATGTTAAAATAGGTACAGTAGTAGGAGAAAGAAAGATTAATGATGAAGCCTTTTATACTTTAATGTCTAAAGAAAATGGTGAAAAGTGGCCTGACTATAATCGCAAACTTAGATTCTGTGAAGCTCAAAATACTATTCCTTTAAATATAGAACCATTCTATTTAAATTCAGGATTTATGATTGAAAGAAATGATGTTGCACTATTCCTAAACTATGAAGATGTTGATTGTGATGGCTTTATTTCCAAAATTACAAATGTTAAGTTATATACATTATTTCCAATGAAATCTTATAGTTATGCGATAAATATATATGAAGAGTTAGAACCAACAACTTATTTTTCTAAAGTTTTAGAAGAAAATAATTTATCTTGCTTAATTTTGACAACAGAAGATAGAATAGATTCTATCAGTTATAATTTATGTGGTCTAAAAGATATTAAAAGTAAAAATATTGTTTATGATGATATTAGAAAAAAAGATTTAAATATAAAAGACATAATTAATAGTGATTATAATTATATTATATTTGATTATGATTTAGAAAACTTTAAAGAAATAAGAAGAATCAAAGAATTTCTAATGATGATTGATAATCAAATCAATGACATTTATACAATTTGTGAAGCAAACGATTATAGGATGTTTATAAGCTCTTTATATGGAATATATAAAAAATTTATTGTAGGTCTAGATAAAGAAGTCTATTTAGACTATTCAATTGAAGTACCCGCAATCATAATAGATAGAAATCTTCCTCGTTCTAAATTTATGTTTAAATACGGAACTACTCATAATTTATCTAATACAATTTTTAATTTGATAACAGGAAATGAAAATATAGAAACTTCAATTCGAAAAAGAGGAATTTTATCATTCTTTAAAGATTAATTATCAAATAGTGTCAACTACAAAAGAAAGTTTAGATTTACTTTCTTTTTCTATGATATGATATTAATAGGTGATAGATATGACAAATAAAGAACCATGTAAATTATATAGAAATATTCATGAAATTATCCATCCAAGTATTTCTAGAAAAAACATTAGTGAGTATAGAATAATTATTAAAGATGAATTATTTCCTATTCAAATATTTTATCCAAGTAAAGAAATTGAATTAAAGAAAGTTTTAATCTATATTCATAGTAAGGAAATAGATTATGATTATTATCAAGACTTAGCTCTTAAAACAAAAAGGATTGTTTTAGTTATAGATTACCAAGATAGTAAAGAAAAACTGGTAGATACTACTAATTATATAATTGATGAGTTAAATAATAATATTATTATGAATGATTCTATAGGAATAATGGGTGATTTTGATGGAGCAAGTTTAATTTTAGAGGTTAATTCTTCACTAGTTTCGAGTATTAAAAAAGTTCTCCTTTCTCCAACCAATCTAGAATTAGAAAAATATAATACAAAAAATATCCTAATAATATCTAATAATGAAAAACAAACAAACTATGAAAATGTTTGTATTATTAAAGAATCAATATATGATTTTGTTCATGACATCAATCTAGCTACTAATGAGAAGATATACTATTTAATAATAAATTACTTAGAAGGAGTTGATAAAAATGATTCAAAAGAAGAAAACTAAAAGAGAAATAGTTAGAATGTTACTAAATTCTGATTTAGGTGAAAAAGATGAGGAAGAATTATTAGATTTATTAATAGATCAACCAATTTCTATTGATGTTGATAAAGTAGAAGAAGCTAAAATGACTAAAGGTGACTTTATTGCTGATAAGGTAAGTGAAGTTGCAGGTAGTTGGACCTTTATCCTTTTGTTTGTAATCTTCTTAATAGGATGGGTAGTATTAAATACAATTATTTTGAAAGATGGTAAAGAAATAGATCCATATCCATTTATTCTTTTAAATTTATTACTTTCTTGTATAGCGGCACTTCAAGCACCAATTATTATGATGAGTCAAAATCGTCAAGCAGAAAAAGATAGTTTGAGAAACCAAAATGATTATCGAATCGATTTAAAAAGTGAATTGATTTTAGAAGAATTACATGATAAAATAATAGAACTACAAAAAAATCAAAGACAAATTCTAAAATATATTAAGGAGAATAGTGATGAAGAAAAAGATTAGTTTAATTTTAATGATAGGTTTTTTAATTGTTGTTACGGGTTGTGACAGTAATAAAACGGTTGAAAATAGTAAATATGATACTACAGGATTATCCCATATTACTTGTACTAAAGATGCCTACATTGAAAGTGATTCTTCTTCTAAAGTAGATATTAGTTATGACTTATATTATGATAGTGATGATTATTTAAAAGTATTTGAATCAGTTGAAAAAATTACAAGTGATAATAGTAGTTTACTCGATCAATATGAACAAGCATATAAGAAAATTTATGAAGCATATAACAATATAAAGTACTATGATAATAAAATAGAACGTACATCTAATACAGTTACTAGTAAAACATCTATTAATTATGGTAAAGTGGATATGGAAAAAGTTAGAGAACTAGAAGGCGAAGAAGATAATGTAAAATTAACAGATGGTAAGATCAAGATTGATGATTGGAAAAAATTTGCTAAAAAATATGGTACTACTTGTAAATAATGGATAAATAATTTATCCTTTTTGTTTGAATAGTTTAACTGGATAAAACACTTCCCTCCGAAGGAAGAAATTGCAGGTTCAAATCCTGTTTCAAACACCAAAATTATTAATAGGTGAAAATTATGAAAAAATTTCTTAATTACAGTTGTTTTATAATTGTTTTTTTAATAGGAATTGTAGATATATGTTACGGTATAAATTATGAATCTAGGCAAGATAATTTTTTTAAAAATGCAAATAAAGTAGTCGCGAGTATCTATGAAACTAAAAATAATGAAGATGGCAGTCAAGTACTTTATATAAATTATTATATTAAAGGTAAAAAGTATGATAATATACTTGTTTTAGAAAAAGGCAAAAATACCAATAAAAGTTCAATAGAAATATTATATTCTAAAAGTGATCCTTTGAATATAATGATCAATCAAGTAGATAATGAGGGCTATTTTATTATTTTTATAGGAATAATAGCTCTAACTTTAGATACATGTTTAATTATTAAGCACTATGTTGAAAGCCAAAGTAAAAAGTAACGTTGATAATCAAGCAGGAAATTTTGCTTGATTTTTTTTATCTGGGGGGGGGGTATAATAGTCCTAGATATAATAAAGCAGGTGATATTTAGAATGAAAAAATTTGGAAGTTTAAGATATATAATTTTAGGGATGCTAATAAGTGGAGTTATGTTTGGAACAGGTGCATATGCTGCAACGATAATAATATCGGCTGATAAAGTTGGCTATACAGATAATTCATCTTTAGGAGCAACCGATGTTCAAGCAGCAATTGATGGTACTTGTACTAAATTTAATACCCAACTTACTAATTTAAAAGGTAATATTGTTGATACTATGTGGCCAGTTGGAAGCATCTATACAAGTGAGACTGATTCAACTGCAACAGCAGTACAAAATAGATTTAAAACTTTTGGAAAAGATACAACATGGGTAGCATATGGAGCAGGAAAAGTATTAGTAGGTTCTGGTACTGGAACAGATTCAAATGGAAAAACTCAAGCTTTTTCAGTAGCAAATAACAGTAAAAATCTAGGAGAATATACTCATAAACTAACAGTGTCAGAAATGCCTAGTCATACTCATTCATCCAATTATCTTCTTATATATACAAGTAATTCGTATGCAGCATTAGAAACAGCTGTAGCGAGTGGTGTGCCTGATAGAGCTGGTTGGGTAAGTGGGAATAATATATTAAATAGTACAGGTGGAAGCGGAGCCCACAATAATATCCAACCCTACACAACAGTTTATATGTACAAGAGGACAAAGTAAGCAATAATAGAAACTAATTATTTATCTAAATTTATATATAAGATACGTAATCAGAATAGAACAAGAATATTATAAAGTATTAAAAGATGAAAATACAAAAAATGAGATGTTTCAATATCAATAGATTATTATATATTTTTATATTTAATGTGACTTTAAGTAAATAATTTACGCAGTTAGTTTACGATAAGTAATTATCAAATCAAGCAAAATTTATGCTTGATTTTTCCTTTATGGGGGGGGGTATAATAGTACTAAGTATAGTAAAATGGTGGTGTCTAAGATGAGAAAAACAATTACGGCAATTATAATTACTGCAGTGATAACTGGCATTATTTCTATAGGTGGAGCTTATGCAGCAACAAATTATGCAATTAGTGCATCAAAAATTGGCTATACAGATAATTCATCTTTAGGAGCAACTGATGTACAAGCAGCAATCGACGGTACTTGCACTAAACTTGCTAATTTAAAGGATAATATTGTTGATACTATGTGGCCAGTTGGAAGCATTTATACAAGTGAGACTGATTCAACCGCAACAGCAGTACAAGATAGATTTAAAGCTTTTGGAAAAGACACAACATGGGTAGCATATGGAGCAGGAAAAGTATTAGTAGGTTCTGGTACTGGAACAGATTCAAATGGTAAAACTCAATCTTTTTCAGTATTAAATAATGGCCAAAATCTAGGAGAATATAATCATAAACTAACAGTGCAAGAAATGCCTAGTCATAACCATGCTCAATATATTCTATCCAATCCTGATACAGGCTCTTTTTCTGGTAGAAAAGATTATGCGGGGGATTATTCAAATATGTCCGCTTATGCTCAAGGAGTGCCAACAGGTTATGCAGGTGGAGACAATTATCATAATAATATTCAACCATACATAACAGTTTACAGGTACAAGAGAACAAAATAAAATGTAGAAAATATTTATCCATCCAAATCTATATAGATGCAGATTCTAATAAAATATGTAACATATCGTGGAAGTAAGAAAAACAAAAAAGATAAAAGATATTTCATCATTTATCTTTCAAAAATTATTTTATAATATTACAAAACTGAACTTCTGGTTAAAAAAGTATTAAATGGAATATAATGCGTTTGTTAAATAAAAAATTCACCTTACAATCAGGCAGATTTATGCTTGATTTTTTTCATTCGGGGGGGGGTATAATAGGCTTAGATACAATAAAGTAGGTGATATCTAGGATGAAGAAGGAAATAAGACTTACAGTAGGAAAACTGGTATTTATAGTATTAATTATGCTTGGATTTAATATTATAAGTTCTTCTGCAGCTACAAGTTACGCAATAAGTGCCAATAATATAGGATATACAGATAATTCATCAATAGGTGCAGATAACGTTCAGGCAGCAATCGATGGTACTTGTACCAAGTTTTCTACTAAATTAAATAATATGATGGAACAAATATATCCAATAGGAAGTATTTATATTACAACTTCTATCTCTGATTCTGATAAAGTCGCATCGACATTAGGAGTTGGAAAATGGAAAGCATATGGAGAAGGAAAGACCTTAGTAGGTGTAGATAAAAGTGATAGTGATTTTGATACATCTGGAAAAACTTCAGGTTCTAAAACTGTCAAACTAGATAGTAAGAATATTCCTTCTATTACGTTTTCAGGTACCACTGGTTCAACAGGTTCTGGTTATAGTATAGGCCATACCTGTGAAAATAGAGTCACTTCTACTGCAGGTGATCATACACACGCCTCTACAATAGGCGGTTCGTTCCTTATATTAGGAGGAAGTGTATCACATGCTCCTGCTTCTCAAGGTTTTGCATATAATACAAGTAGTGGTTGGTGGGTAAATCATAATAAGGCAATTGCTGGAATTGCTTCAGCCGGTAGTCACAACCATACAGCTACTGATTGCTATGCTTCAAGTATATCTGGTGTAGGAGCACATACACATACAATTAGTGCAAGTTACTCAAATACACAACAAACAGAAGTTAATATTATGAACCCTTATATAACAGTTTACATGTATAAAAGAATTAGTTGATATGATATAATTTTCTTGAGGAGAAAGTAGAAATGAATAAAATAGATGATGTGTTAAACAAACTATCTAAGTCTAAGTTTAGATCTAGTTTTCATCTTAAAGAAAATGATATACGATATATTAATGATAAGTCTTTATCAAAGATTCAAGAACATGCCTATGACTTTATACAAAAACGTTTAGCACCAAAAGTAATAGAAAATGATGGAAAACAGACACCAATGAGAGGACATCCTGTTTTTATTGCTCAACATGCAACTGCTACATGTTGTAGATCGTGTTTATACAAATGGCATCATATACCTAAGAATGTTGCACTAAACGAAAAAGAACAGATATATATTCTTGATGTTATAATGACTTGGATTTTAAGAGAAATTAATAGATAATATCTATTTTTTTCTTTTTATGTTAAAATTAGTATAGTAGAAAGAGGTAATTATGAAAGTATTTGTAATAAGACATGGTGAAACTAATATGGGAAAAAATAATTTAATTGCAACTGATAAAGAACCACTTAATGAAATTGGGATATCCCAAGCTATAAATGTTGGTAAAACTTTACGAAAATTTCATATTGATAGAATTTATTGTTCTCCTATAGAACGAGCAAAACATACACTAGAACTATTTAATTTAGATAAAAATATTCCTATTGTAATTGATAATAGAATAAAAGAAAGAAATATGGGTATCTATGAAAGAATAGAATTTTCAAAACTAGATTGGGATGTATTTTGGGGATATGATTCAGAAGAAAAATACAAAGAAGTTGAATCTATGAAAAGTGTATATCAAAGAGTTAGTAACTTTCTAAATGAACTAAAAGAAAAGCATGGCAATGAATCTGTTTTATTAGTAACTCATGGAGGTGTAATAAGAACAATAGATTGGTATTTTAAAGGGATTACTAATCAAACTTTTCAATGTGAGAACTGTAAAATATATGAATATGAGTTGGAGAATAGTTATGATATTTAGTGTATTAGCATTTATAGCAGTAATTGTAAGTGTATGTATAAAAGATAGAAAAAAATCGTTAAGTGTTCAATCCTTAAACTGTATATTTGAAGCCATTTATGATTTTATTATATCGGCATTCACAAGTGCTGTATTAAGTATAATAAATTTTATAAGAACATTTTTATTTATAAATAAAGATAGATTTAGTAAAAAAGCATACATTTTAATATTGTTATTGTTTGAATTATTAATAGTAATTAATTGTGCTTGTACTTGGGCAGGAGTAATTTCATTATTACCTACAATTGGTTCTATGATAAGAGCATATTGCTTGTGGCTATCAAATATGAAATATGTAAGACTTTCAGGAATAACAACAGGGATATTATATGGTTCTTATTATGTATATTATGAAGGATGGTTTATGGTCATAGGATATTTAATCTTATTAGTTACAGGTATATGGCAATTTTATAAAAATGATATAAGAAGTAAGGAGGTTTAATATGCAAATATATTTAGTAAGACATGGACAAGTTCCTCATAATGCATTAGGAATATACTGTGAAATTGATGAAGATTTAAATGAAGTTGGAATAAAGCAAGCCAAAGGATTAGCTGAAAGAATTAAAAATATTGAGTATGATATGATTATTTCATCACCTTTATTAAGAACTAGACACACCGCTGAGATTATTAATACAAAAAATAAAAATATAATTATAGATGAAAGGTTACATGAAAGAAGGTGTGGAAATTTATCTGGTAAACCACTTACTTGTACAGATAGAGACGAATATTGGAATTATAATACAGAAATACAATATGGAACTTCTGAGAATATAAAAGATTTTGTTAAAAGGGTATATAACTTTTTAGATGAATTAAAGACTAAAGATTATGAAAGTGTTTTGATAGTTGCCCATTCAGGTGTTTCAAAGGCATTTAGTTGTTATTTTGAAGGAATACAGGATGGATTACTTTTAAATCGTGGTCTAAAAAATTGTGATATAAAGATGTATAAAATGGAGAAATAGTATGAATGTAGGTGTAGATGAAAATTTAAATTCTTATGTTAAGGTAATAAGAAGAACTGTTATAGGAAATTCATTTTTGTTACAATATTTTTTAAAGATGGTTGTGGTATACATGCTTGCGAACAATGTTACTACTTGGGTTGCTGTATCTATACCAGTTGTACTTGAATTTTCAAAAATGTTATCACGTGGATTTAAGAAACTTATAAACATTGCTATAAATACTAATTACAAAAAATACCATTTAACCTATCTTTTGGTCATAAGTTTAATATTTTTGATTATATCTCAAAGTCATAACATTATAATTATATATTTATTTACAATTTTGTTGGGATTTTTATCTGGAATAAATGACTCGTGTGTTACAAGAATAGATACATCTAATAAAAAATATGAGTCTTATTGCTTAATTGAAGAAGAAAGATCAAGTGTAATAGGGGCAACTATTGGTTTAATTGTAAGTCAAATTCTGTATGATTTAAATCCATTAATATATATAATTGGTTTTATTGTGTTGGGTATAGGTATCTTTGTTTTAAATATGAATATTCCTAATATAGAATCAAAAGATGATTGTATGGAAAATGATAAAGATAAGCCATTGTCTAAAAAAGAAAAGAAAAAAATTTATATAATAACAATATTGTACGGAATAGAAATGGGCGTATGGTGTATGGGTTTATCTGCTTTTAATGAGTTAGTTCCTCTCATTTCAACAAGAGTAGGGTATTTGAATGCTATTAATACAATAGTTGAAATAATTGCTTTATTTATTATTAATGCTAAAATAATTAATAAATTTAAAAGTAGTGGTAAACTATTATTTTGGGAAACAATATGTGCGCTATGTGATATTTGTTATCTTCTTGTAATTGCTATTTTTCCAAATGGAATAAGTATAGCAATCGTTATGTTTTTAGGTGGAATATCAGCAACTATTGGAGATCCTATATGGGGAGCAATAATTAGTAGTTATTCAGAAAATGATAGAAGGAAATATACACTTATAAATAATATTTATTTTGTTGTAAGAGCAATCACCTCATTTATTTCAATATTTGTTTGTAGGTATTTTATAATAAAGGGGATCGAAAGTTTTAAATATTTAGCTGTAGAATTATTAATATTTGTTGCTATTATATATTTAATAGCCAATAAAGTTAACAAAAAAATATTTGGAAGAGGTATATAGATAAGGAGGATAGTATGAAACTATATGTAATGAGACATGGTATGACAAAATGTAATGAAGAACATAAGTATAATGGTAGATTAGATGAGGATATAAATGATGAAGGTATAAATCAAGCCAAAGAGGCAAGCAATATAGTAAAGAACTTAGATATAGATTTGATTATTTCATCACCGTTATTAAGAACAAGACATACTTGTCGCATAGCGAATGTAAATAATATAGATGTTATTTATGATGATAGATTAATGGAAAGAGATTGTGGTATTTTAACAGATAAAGATTTAGGAGAATTCTATTATACAGATTATTGGAATTATTACTCTTCCAAAAAAGTTGAAGGTCTAGAATCTATTCAAGATTTATTTTTAAGAGTGAAGTTATTTTTAGATGAATTAAAAGAAAAATATAGGGACAAAAACATTTTATTAGTAACTCACGGTGGTGTTGCTAGAGGCATTTATTTTTATTTTAATGAAATACCAAAAGACGGAATGCTTAATAAATTTGGATCTTCTAATTGTGGAATAAAAGAGTACGATTTATGATAGATAATATTGATATTAATGATAAAGTATTAGAAATAATACAAGAAAAACCATCGGAAAATATAAATATATTAGTAAAAAATATAACTAAGAATTTAGAAATAATTAGTTATAATAAGAATGATGTATTTATATCTGCTAGTCTTATTAAAATTCCTATTATGTTGTGTATTTTAAATGAAATTAATGATAAAAATATTACTTTAGATAGCATTGTTAACATAGAAAAGGAAGATGTATTAGAAGATAATAAATGTTTTAAAACCAATGTTTTTGAATATAGGGTTAAAGAGTTATTGACATGGATGATTATAGAATCTGATAATTCATCAACAAATATTTTAATTAAGTATTTAGGATTTAATAAACTAAATGAGTATTTTAAAGATATTGGTTTAAAAGATACTAAGTTAGAACGATATATGCTTGATGATGAAGCTATCAGGAATAAAAAAAATAATTATACATCATTAGAGGATATGTATTTGTGCTTTAAATATATAGTAGAAAATAGTATTTTAACACCAAAACTTTGTAAATTTTTTCTAGATACTTTGTATAAGCAAAAGATTAATAATCAAATACCTAGATATATTAACGATATTACATTTGCACATAAAACTGGAGGCCTAGATTATTTAAATAGTGATGTTGGAGTTTTTGTGCTTCACGAACAATTTTATTTTATAGGTATCTCTATATATAATACACCTTTAAAATGTGGAGACAGAGAAACAGTAAGCAGACTTTCTAAGTTAATTTGTAATTATTTGAAGGAGTTGATGTAGTAATGAAATTAACAAGTAAAAAGGCACTTGAAATGTTAAATGACGCTAAAGGAAAAACAATAACAGATTTATGGATAACTCATTCTATTTGTGTAGCAAATACAGCCTCAATTATTGCTAAAGAACTTAATTTAGATGTAGATTATGCTAAAACACTAGGTTATATTCATGACTATGGAAAAGCGGTTGGAGATTTTTCTAAACATGATATAAATGGTTTTAATTATTTAAAAGATTTAGGTTATGATGAAGAATATTATAGTATTTGTCTAACCCATGGTTATTTAAATAATGATGTTATGTGTGCAGCAGGTGGGATACCTGAAGACATTCCTTTTAGGACAGAGTATATTAAAGTGCATGAATGTTCAATTTATGAAAAACTTATTTGTTTATGTGACTTAATGTGTACTCAAGAAATGATTGGTATAGACAAACGTCTTATTGATCTAATTATTAGATATGGAGCCTATTCTAATACTCAATATCATGTTAAGGAAACATATAAATTAAAAGAATACTTTGACAATTTATTGGGATATAATTTATATACTTTATTTCCTGATATGATAAAATATCTTTAACTTTAGCAAATTTTTAAATTTAACTCATATAATATTTTTGGAATAAATTAGTTATGTTACAAAAAACGACATAAATCGACAAAAACATTTGATAAACTAAGTAAGTTGTGCTATACTAGAGCACGTTTTGTGAAGAAGGGAGAATATTATTAATGAGTCAAATTAAAAAACTTTTATTTGAAGATGAAAAAAGCGGTAAAATAGTAGAATATAATTGTACAAGGCGTCGTGATGTTACAGACCTTGAAGTTGATTACTTTTTTTCGTCATTATATGGGATGAAATTAAACTCCTCTTTAGTAAATACGACTGCCTTAAGAAGTGGCAATGAAACCAAAGATTTAATAAGAGAGTTTAGAACTATTCTTGATGATGAAAGTACAAAGGTCATTGATTTCAATGGAGTTATTGCACTTTTTAATCTTAAGAGTGTTGATCAAAGTGTTGTTAAAGCACCTATAAAGAAATTCTTAGGAATGTATAATTTAGAAAAAGAAGCAGAATATGAAAAACAAGATATAATGTCTTTTACCGAAAGTGGACTAAGAAAAGGTGTTAACATGTCATCTTTAGAGGAAATTAGACAAGCAATTTCTAGTATTAAGGGAAATACTAGAGCATTAAGGAATATTAATTTAAGAAATTATGCAAAAAGAAAGTAAAAGACTTTCTTTTTTTTGATAATTGTTATAAAATGTATGTTGTATATTGCCCTATAGCCAAGTGGTAAGGCAGTGCGCTCTGACCGCATTATGCGTTAGTTCGAATCTAACTAGGGCAGCCAAATTAAAATTTAAATTCGATTGAGGTGAATTTTATGAATAAAGAAGAAAGAATAGAACTTGCAGAACTTTTATTTCCTAATATTACAAAAACTAGAGAGTATTATGAAGAAATGTATCCTGAAAGAAATTTAGAAGCTAATGCTATGGTAACTCGTTTTGGTCCAAGTCCAACGGGATTTGTTCATATGGGTAGTTTATTAGTAGCGTTTGCTAACAAGATGTATTCCAAAGAAAGTAATGGAATTTTCTTTTTAAGAATAGAAGATACTGATCAAAAACGTGCTGTAGAAAATGGAGTAGAAGGAATCTATCATGATTTGGAGTCCTTCAATATCATTCCAGATGAAAGTCCAATAGTAGGTGGAAAGTATGGACCATATATTCAAAGTCAAAGAACAGAAATTTATCAGACTTATGTTAAAGATCTAATTATTAAAGGACTTGCTTATCCATGTTTTATGAGTGAAGAAGAAATCGCAAGCATTAGAGAAGAACAAGAACTTGCTAAAATAAAAATCGGTATTTATGGTATGTATGCAACAGATCGTGACCTATCACTTGAAGAGATAAAAGAAAAGTTAAATAATAATTGTGAATATGTTATTAGATTAAAATCACCAGGAAATAGTAATAAACAAATAGAAATAGTTGATTGCATAAAAGGAAAACTTAAATTTCCAGAGCATGATATGGATACAGTCTTACTAAAAAAAGATGGAACTCCTACTTATCATTTAGCTCATGCAATCGATGATCATTTAATGCATACAACACATGTAATAAGAGGGGATGAATGGGTATCAAGCTTACCTCTACATATTCAACTATTTGAAATTTTAGGATTCAAAGTTCCTAAATATGCCCATATAGCACCACTTACTAAAAAAGAAAATGGTAATGTTAGAAAACTTTCAAAAAGAAAAGATCCAGAAGCTGCTGTTTCATATTATGATGAAGCAGGAATTCCAATAGAAGCTGTAAAACTTTATTTGGCAACAATAGTTAATTCTAATTTTGAAGAATGGTACTTAAATAACACTGATAAAAAGATTGATGACTTTACATTTACATTTGAGAAAATGGCAACAGGTGGAACTTTGTTTGATTTAGATAAACTATATAATATTTCTAAAACTTATTTTTCTTGCAAGAGTGGCGAAGATGTTTATAATGAAACACTTACTTGGGCAGAAAAGTATGATAAAGACTACTTTGAACTATTAAAAAATAATAAAGATGATATGATTAAATTCTTATCAATCGAAAAAGATGGTCCAAGACCTAGAAAAGATATTTCAAAATATAGTGATGTCAAAGAAGAATTTTCTTATGCGATAGATGCTTTATTTATAAAAGAAAATTACTCTAAATATGATGGAGTAAAAACTTATGATACTAATTTAGCTCTTAATTATGTTAATAATTATTTAGATTTAGATTGTTCTAATGAAGAATGGTTTAATAAAGTTAGAGATTTTGCAACAGAAAATGGTTATGCTTCGTCACCAAAAGAATACAAAAATAGTCCTGATATGTATAAAGGACATGTAGGAGATATTTGTGAAGCTTTACGTGTTATGATTACTGGTAGAACAAAATCACCTGATTTATTTTCAATTATGAAGATTTTAGGAAAAGAAAGAATTATTGAAAGAATAGATTTATATAGAAAAGCAATTACAAAATAATTGCTTTTTGCATATTATATAAGGGATTTACAAGAATAAATGTAATATGATATAATGTGCCTACTTAATAAGAGGGGAGATTTTTATGGATTTAATACTTAGTAGTACTTCACTTGAAGATTTAACTCTTGAAGATATCAAAGAAAAATTAAATATTCTTGAAAAACGTTATTTAGATAGTTTAGATAAAAATTTAGAAGGAGATATAACCTTGTTAAATGAAATAAATAAATATCGTAAATTAAAATTCAAAAAACTAAATAATTCTTTTTCAAATAAACATACTTCTAATACCAAATCTATTTCTAATAATGAAAAGGTAAAGTATAAAAAAGATGTTGTTATAGATTCTATTAAACTAGATTCAATGACGGGATTTTGGATTATCTCATATCATGAAAATGGTAGAGTCTTAACTGAAAAATTTCCATATCATCAAAATCATGTAGACTTAAAGAATAGAATCTTTTCACATTTAAAAGAAAAATATGGTACTAAACACTTAAATCAAATAAGTATAGGCTTACATTCTACTTTAAAGGAATTTGATAAAAAACATGAAACATCAGAAGCAACAAAATATTTAAGAGAGAAAACAAATTATATTGTTACTTATAATCTTAAAGATATATTTAAAACAAATATATATGATTTCAAAGAAAAAACTAGATTATTAATTGAAGCTTATAGGCAAAAAAAGTATAAAGGAGCCATCATTGAAAAACCAAAGTTTTCATATATTACTGGGACTATAGTTGTAGGAAGTTTTTTACTAGCCCTAACAGGAATACATTCTCTAAGAAATAATTCTAAAGATATAAATGTTACAACTTCTACAAAAACAGAAACTACGAATGATAGTTTTTATCCAACTGAAGAAGAAATAAGTAATCAAGTTACTATCAAAGATCCTGATGATAAGATAAAAAAATCTGAACAGAAATCTGAGGTTCAAGAATATCTTATTCATGATAAGCTTGATTTAGATAGATTAAAACTAACTGATAGAGTTGTTAATGAAACAATTTCTACTGACATAAAATCTTTAACTTGTGATTACTACAAAATATCTTTAATATCAGTAGTTTCAGATAATGAAATAAAAGAATTAGAAGAAGCAGATTTTTTAGAGAATAAACCTATATCTAATATAGTTGCAGATTATAAAGAAAAGTATGGAAATAATATAAATATCTTTGTAAATTTGGATGGCTATAAAAATTCTAATGAAAAAGTATATTCTACAATTGGATGGACCAATATAGAACAATTAGAATCTGATAATAGTTTAACTACTAGAAGAAAAATAGAATACTTAAAACAAATTAGAAACATAGTTGTCTCTAATGATAGAACTTCAAAAAATAAGATTCTTCAAAAAACACTTTAATTTTTGCTTGAAAAAAGAAATTTCGTATGTTACGATAATAATGTCTAAGAAAGACATTATTAAATGGTCTGTTGGTGAAGTGGCTTAACACATTGCCCTCTCAAGGCAACATTCACGGATTCGAATTCCGTACAGACTACCAATATGAATATAACTAGATGAATTTATCATCTAGTTTTTTTCTATTATAATTGTATATACTTAAAAAATAATTGCTTCATATACTACTATAGGTGAAGAAAAATGAAATTTATTATAGAACAAATAAAACTTATAAAAAGTAAGGATCCTGCTATTAAATCATGTTTGGAAGTATTATTATATCCTTCCTTTAGAGTGATGATTTACTATAAAATAGCTCATTTTCTATATACAAGAAAAAGGTACTTTTTAGCGAGATGTCTAAGTGAAAAAGCTAAACGAAAAACAGGGATAGAAATCCATCCAGGGGCTAAAATTGGTAAAAATTTATTTATTGATCATGGTACTGGAGTAGTAATAGGAGAAACAACAATTATTGGTAATAATGTTACTATTTATCATGGAGTGACTTTAGGTGGCGTCAGTAGTGACAATGTAAAAAGACATCCTACTATAGGTAATAATGTTATGATTGGTTGTGGGGCCAAAGTTTTAGGTAATATTACTATAGGGAATGATGTAAAAATTGGTGCTAATGCTGTAGTTATTCATGATGTTGAAAATAATAAAACAGTGGTTGGGATTTATTAAAAAAATTTAATTTTACTATTTACTTATAATTACAAATATTATAAAATTATGATAGGTGATAGTAATGATAGGTAAAGAAAAATTAGATAAAAAGGGATTCACATTAGTGGAAGTACTTGCCGTAATAGTAATATTAGGGATACTTTCAACAATAGGAACAGTTTCTATAATTAACTTAAGAAAGAAACAAGAAGAAAAGTTTAATAATACCCAACTTCAAATATTTAAACAAACAAGTCAAACTTATTTTTCTGATAATAAGTCAAAATTACCGACTCAACCATTAGGTACAGAAAGAGTTTATTTAAGAGATCTACTTGATGATAATTATATAGATGAGTTGTTAGATTATAGAAAAAATGAGTATGACCGTGACAAAAGTTATGTAAAAGTAATTAGAGTTGGAGTAGATGCCGAGTATGCTTATAAACCAGTATTATATAAAGAAGGTGACGAGGAGCCACCTATAGAAGAAAAGTTAGAAAATAATAGTGAAATAAAATTTACAGATTATACTAAAACTGCTACTCAAAATACTGATGAGATACAGAAATTAGGTTGTTTAGTAGGAAAAGAAAAAAGCTTTGATTGTAGCGGAGAAAATATTAGCAAATATTATTCAAACTATACTACTAAAGTTTCAGTAACAGCTACAAATAGTAATGATGGCGGAATAAAATACTATAGATATGAAATCTTAAGAAATGGAAAGGTAGTATCTAGTAGTGATTACATTATACCTAAAAATCTTGATGGTAGTGGAACTATGAATGATACAATAACCTTAAACCATGATAAGTATTCTGATGGCGAATATAAAGTAAGAATTGTAGTATATGATAAAAACGCAACACCAAAAGCAGAAAACAGTATTCCAATTGTCTTAGATTATACAAAACCAGTGTGTAAGCCTAAGAAAACTCCATCTACAACATGGGCAAATAAAATAGATATAGAAACAAAAAAATCTGTAAAAGTAGAAGGAGTCTGTAAAGATGATGGTAGTGGATGTGTTGATTTAGATACAGTAAAAGGTGTAGATAAAAGTAGTTTAGTAGGTAGATATAGTGAATATAAAGAAGAAATGCAAGAAGAAGTTAATGTAGGAAAAGCCTATGATTATGCAGGAAACATAGCTGACTGTAGCACGATTGATGTAAATATTGATACAACTTCTCCAGTATGTACTAGTAGTGGTGGAAGTAATAATTGGACAAATCAAAATATGGTAATTAAGGGTGCCTGTACAGATACTAAAGGTAGCGTAAATAGTGGATGCCTTAAAGCAGAAATAACAAAAACTATAAGCTCTGAGAATAATCGTGGTATTTCTCCAGGAACAATTTATGATAATGCAGGAAATAGTACTGAGTGTTCTATGCAAACTGTAAAAATAGACAAAACTGCACCTAGATGTGTTAGTAGTGGTGGAAGTGATTCTTGGACAGCTGGCGATAGAAATATTATAGGAACATGTTATGATGATAAAGGAAAAAACAACACTAATAGCGGTTGTGTCCAAAATGTATCTAAATTAGTTAATTATTCTAATAACGGTTCTATATCCCCAGGAACAGTTAGTGATAAGGCAGGAAATAGCACTACTTGTTCAGGACAGATTGCGAAGGTTGATAAAGACCCTCCAAGCTGTTATTCAAGTGGTGGAGTTTCAACATGGCAATTAAACTCTCAAACTATATATGGAACTTGTAATGATGGAACCGGAAGTGGATGTACAGGTAATGCTTATTTAACAATTTCTACTACAAAAGCTGGAGTATATTCCCCAGGAACGGTTTGTGATAACGTCGGTCATTGTACGTCTTGTGGAGGTCAAACAGTTTATGTTGATGCTGATAATCCAGCTATATATTGTTCGGTTAGTGGTTGTGGTACAGATGGATGTTCAGTAACAGTTACCGCTAGTGATACGAGTGGTATATCACGTGGAACTGGTGTTGCTAATAATGTTAAAGCTTCACGTAGTTTTACTGTAAACGATGGAGTTGGACATGCTTCTTCATGCAGTGTTTCAATTTCAGCTTATACTCAAACAAGACATAAAACAAGATCATATATTTCATCTTGTACTAAATATAGAAATGGAACTTGCTATAAATATGAATCTCATGGAGAGCCATATTGTAGTAGTACTTTAGGTGGTAAGCAAGTAGGAACTAGCAATTGTCCTAACTCATGGTCACATTGTTGTAGAATTCCATATTCATGCCAAAAAGCGTACACAGCAACTTCTCCAAATTGTGGGACAACAGATTGGGGTAGTTGGAGCAGTTGGTCTACATCAGGTTGTAGTGGAACAGCTCTTAAAAAATGTGATTCAAGAACAAATTATAAAACTCCATAATATAAGCTATATATGAGAAAGTATAAAAGCTAAATCTTTTATACTTTTTTTAGATAAATTTAAGACGATAGTTTACAAAAAGTTGAAGATAATATATTATTAAGATGGTGATAATAATGGCAAGAATAAGAAAAAATAAAGGATTTACATTAGTAGAAGTGCTTGCTGTAATAGTAATTTTGGGGATACTTTCAACAATAGGAACAGTCTCTATAATTAATTTAAGAAAAAAACAAGAAGAAAAGTTTAATAATGCTCAACTTCAAATATTTAAACAAACAAGTCAAACTTATTTTTCTGATAATAAATCAAAATTACCAACTCTACCAGGAGAAACTGATGTGGTTTACTTGGATGATTTAATTGGTAATAATTATATAGATGAATTGTTAGACTATAGAAAAAATGAGTATGATCGTTACATAAGCTATGTAAAAGTAACTAGAGTTGCGGTGGATGCTGTGTATGCTTATACTCCGGTTCTTTATAAGGAAGGCGACGAAGAAAAGCCAATAGAAGAGAATTTGGTAAATAACAGTAAGATATCTTTTATTAGTTATAGTAAAATAAACAAGACAAATAATAATACTTTAGAAAAGCTAGGTTGTGAAAAGGCAACTGGAAATGGAACAGTTAAGAGTACTTCCTGTGATATGACAAATAAAAATAATGACATTAATGTTTATTATTCAAATTACACTACCAGAATTGAGGTAAAAGCTACTAACAATGATGATAGTGGAATATATGGATATAGATATGAAATACTTAAAAATAATAAATTCCAAGAGGGCAGTAGTTATATACCAGTAGATGGTAGTGATCATTCTACAATGTCAGATGTGATTACTTTAAATCATGATAAATATTCTGACGGTAAATACAAGGTAAGAATTATAGTGTATGATAAAAATGCAACACCAAAAGCAGAAAGTAGTATCCCAATTGTTATAGATTTTACAAAACCAATATGTAATATTGAAAAAACTCCTGATAAAGAATGGGCCAACAAGAGCGATATAGATAATGGTGGGGTTGTAGTAAAAGGTGTCTGCAAAGATAGTGGTAGCGGTTGTGTTTCTCAAATTGAGAGAAGATTCAAAACGGAAATGCAATCTACAATCAATGTTGGAACAGTTTATGATTATGCTGGTAATAGCAATGAATGTGGAACTAAAGTTGTTAATATAGATAAAACATTACCTATGTGTAATACTACACCGGTTGACAGTACATGGAAAAGAAATGGATTTGTAATTACAGGAACGTGTTCAGATCAAGGTGGCAGCGGATGTTTCGAAGCGACTGTTTCACGTAATGTATATGTTGGAGCCGGTCAAAATTATATAGGAAATCAGTCTCCAGGAACAGTTACGGATAAAGCTGGAAACAGTAGAAATTGTGATTCAGTACAAGTAAAAATAGATACTAGAGGGCCTGAATGTAGTGTTTCTGGTGAAAATACAAATTGGACAAACAGAAATGTCACTATAACATATAGTGGTTATGATACTGGTGTTGGTGGTGCTATCCAAGGTGGCGGTTATCAAAGTTTCACTACTGGAACAGTTGGGGTTACTACAATACCATCTTATACATTATCTGATGCTTTTGGCAATGTGACCAATTGTCCAGCACGAAATGTAAATGTATACATAGATCATGATGCACCATCATGTTTATTAACTGCCAAGAAAGAAAATTCTTCTGGTAAAACATATACTTCTGATAGCTGGACTTCAAAAGATGTATATTCAACTGCAACTTGTACAGATACTAGTGGTGCCTGTTCTTCTAAAAAAACAGTGACAACTACTGGAGCAACTGCCCACCACACAAATGCTGTTAAATCATCTTATACAGTAAAGGCAAAAGGAAAATCTACTGTTACATGGACCGTTTATGATGCTGTCGGAAATTCAACGACATGTCCTAAATTAGAAGTGAAAAAAGGAGTATACGGCGAAGACAGTTCTTGCGGATGTAAAACTGCAAATGAATGTTGTGTAGAATACCATTGGGTGTATGGTAAGTGGAAAACAGGTGCATGTGTGGGATCAATCAGTCCAAACTGTGTTGGTGGATTCCAATATAAAGAGTGGAAGTCTCCTAATAAAGATGAATGTACAGGAACAACTGGTAATAGTATTCCAGCAAAAAAAAGAACTTGCAGTTATCAATGCAAAACAAGAAAGAGAGATCTCTCAAAATGTGGTTGTGCAAAATACAATGAATGTTGGCACTATTAATGCTATTATTATAAATAACTATTTTAAATGTTTCTTAATCCTTTTTATATCATAAAGTGTTACTACACAGATATTGATTGATGTTGAAATTATTAAACACCAAATACCAATGTTTAAAAAAGCAAGTAAGAAAAGAAAGATTATTCTTATAAGAGTTCCATATAAAGTTGCCTTCATATTATCAACACTTTTTCCAATAGCATCTAAACTAAAAGAAAGTGGTGCTTGAATATATTGAAGTAAGCAAAATGGTGCTAATGCAATCATATATTTGCTTCCTTCATGGGTATTATATATAAGATTCAAAAAGAATGTTGGAAATAATATAAAACAAATAGTAGAAGGTATTCCTATAATCATAGAGAAAGATATAGCTTGATGTATCTTTCTTTTTGTTTCTTTAATATTATTTCTATAATAAAGTTTTGTAATCGTTGGTAAAAGAGCTTGAGATATAGCTAAAGTAAAAAAAGATGGAAGTAATAGTATTGGTAGGACATAACCACTAACAATACCATATTCAGTAACTATAAATTTATTTGTATATCCTAAATATAGTAGAGTTGAAGTTAAAATAATAGGTTCCAAAAAATAAGATATTGATCCAATTAATCTAGAAGCTGTATTAGGAATTGATATATCTAGAGAATCTTTAATATAAATCTTACTTGGAAGTAAATCATTCTTCGTTAACTTTAAGTTTTTAGGTAGGAATAAAAATAAAATTAAGATAGAGATAATCTCGCTAACAACATTAATTAAGACAACATAACATACAGCGTATTTTAATCCTTTTTCTAAAAAGAAAGGTAGTCCCACTATAATTAGAAAAAGTCTTGCGATATCTTCAGTGATGTTACTTAAGACATGAGGAAACATCTTTTGTTTACCGTAAAAGTAGCTTCTACACATATTTGATAAAGTAGTAAATGGAATGACAAGTGCCATAGCATAAATTGCTAAAATACATCTTTTCTCATGTAAAAGATTGATAGAAAGTGGTTTTGCTATCAAAATAATTAATACCATTAAAAATAAGTTTATTACTAATGATAGTGGTATTAAGGAAAAAAATAGTTTTTTATTATTTCTACTATCCTCGGCGATAAGTTTAGATAAAGCAATAGGAAACCCAGCTTGAGCAAGAGCTATAAATAAAGAAAAAGTGGGTAGAATTAACATATATAGTCCAATTCCTTCAGTACCCATATATCTTGTCATAACTATTTTAATAATCATACCAAGTATTTTGGTTAAAAAACCACCTATCATTAATATAATTGTTGAGATAATAAATTTTTCTTTCATAGTAAAAAATATGAAATTATTTAAAAATATATACTCAAAGGTCTTGTTTTGTGATATTATAAAATTAGAAAAACAAAAGTGTAAATATAGTTGTAAATACAATTCGTAAAATAAGTGTAAAACATATTTATTTTACCTTAAGAATAGTTTAATAACAAAGATGTTTATGTTAAACTAATAGCAGAGGTGAGGTTAATGACAACATTAACAGAATTTTTAGAATCAAAGGAAGTATTTATTGCAGTTGTAATCGCAGTATCTATTTGTGTTATTGGAACAATTTATTTTTTAATTGAAAAAAAATATAAATCTAAAAAAACTGAACAAGATAATAGTATGGATACAAAATTAGTTAGAGTAAGTGACAATCAGGTAGTTGTTGAACCTGTAATAGATAAGATTGCTTTGGATTCTAAACAGAATGATGTTGTCATTCCTGTTATAGAAAAAGAAACTATTAAGGAAGAAATAGAACCAGTAGAGGAGAAAGTTGTAGAAGCTAAGGTCCCTGTAGTAGAAAAACAAGAAGAGCAAAAAGTTAAAGAAAGCATTAGTTCAGTAAAGAAAGATGAAAGACCAGTAATTCCAATTGAAGAGTTTAATGAAGAGTTAGAGGTATTAACTCCTAGTGTTTCTGATATTTATGAAGAAGTAAAAGATAAAGTAGAACAAGAGAAAATAGAAGAAAAGATACCAAAAGAAGAAAAAATTGAGGAACTTGAATATACTGAAATAGAACCTAATAAGGAAGAAGCAAAAGAAGAATTAAGAAAAGTTACTGAAGAGTTAATTAGAACTCAGGCTATGCAAGAACAAGATAATATAGATTTAACTAAATTTGAAGAACAGCAAGAAGAAGAAGCTATTATAAGTATGGATGAATTAATGCAAAAGAGTAAAAATTTATACGAACAAAATGAAATTACTCAGTATAAAGATGAAGGTAATGAACCAATTAGTCTGCAAGATTTAGAATCTAGAATGAATAAAATTAAAGAAGAAGTTGAAGTGTTAGATATTGAAACTCCTAAACAAGAAATTAAAAAAGCAGAGGTTCAAGGTGAGAAAAACAAAACTGTTAGGTTAGATGACTTTAATACTATCAGTTTAAAAGATGCTTATAAAGAAGATAGAGTGTTTAAAAGTAGTCCTGTAATTTCTCCAATATTTGGTATTGAAAAGAAAGAGACTACTACTAATATGGAATTAGAAAATACTGCTAACTATGAAAAACTGGATGAAGAAATTAAAAAGACGAATGAATTTTTGAAAGTACTGAAAGAATTGCAAAAAAAATTAGATTAGTTTTAGAATCAAGCAAAATTTTGCTTGATTTTTTCATCTGGGGGGGGGGTTATAATCATTTTAGATAAGAAAATAGGTGGTATCTAAAATGAAGAAAATTATAAAGATTATAAAAC
>CAKOXP010000017.1 GCA_934130175.1 uncultured Bacilli bacterium | reverse complement strand
TAAATAAAAAATAACTCAATCTTACGACCAAGTCATTTATAAAAAATTATGTTTCACATCATTGACTAATATTCATTATACGTTTTTTTAGTGATTTTCCTTATATTTTTACCTATTGTAAAATAAATTTTATTTAGTTCTTTTATACATATAAACTGTTGTGTATGGTTGAATATTATTATGTGACTCCGATCCTCCTGTGTTTTGATTTGTTGCTGTTGTAGAATTTGCAAGTATAGAAAAAACCCTTCCGCCGTATACTAAATTTGTTAAATAAACACTTGTATCAGGCTCCGCACTCCCTGCTGCTGATCCAATATGTTTTATACCATTGTCAAAACCAATATCATGAGAATGAGGATTTTGAATATGAGTATGACTAGGCATTTCTGACACTGTTAGTTTATGAGTATATTCTCCTAAGTTTTTACTATTATTTGATACTGAAAATGTTTGAGAATTACCATTAGCATCAGTACCTGTACCAGAACCTACTAATACTTTTCCTGCTCCATATGCTACCCACGTTGTATCTTTTCCAAAATTTTTAAATCTATTTTGTACTGCTGTTGCAGTTGAATCAGTCTCACTTACATAAATACTTCCTACTGGATATATTGTATCTATAATATTAGTTTTTAAATTGGTAAGTTGTGTATTAAATTTAGTACATGTTCCGTCGATTGCTGCTTGGACATTATCAGCTCCTAGATTAGAGTTATCTGTATATCCAATTTTTGATGCGCTAATTGCATAACTAGTTGCAGCATAAGCTCAACCTATAGAAATAATACAGCCAATTGTTACAATTACACTCATAATTACTATAGTCTTTTTCATCTTAGACATCACCTACATTATCATATCTAAGATTATTATAACACCCCCACCCCATAAAGAAAAATCAAGCACAAATTTTGCTTGATTTAATCGGGTAACTTCACAAATTATAAAAATTCAGTTTGTTCTTTTAATTTGACACTTACTAGTTTAGAAACACCTGATTCTTGCATCGTAATTCCATACAAAGTATCAGCAAATTCCATTGTTTTCTTCTTATGAGTAATAATTAAAAATTGAGTTCTATCTTTATAATGATTTAAATACTTACCAAAAGCTTCAACATTAGCCTCATCAAGTGCAGCTTCCACCTCATCAAATAAACAGAAAGGAACTGTTTTAACATTTAGAATTGCAAATAACAAACTAATTGCTGTAAATGTTTTTTCTCCTCCTGATAGAAGTGAAATTGTTGTTAATTTTTTACCTGGAGGACTTGCTACTATTTCAACACCAGTAGTTAATAAATCTTCTGGATTAGTAAGAGTTAAATCAGCATTTCCACCACCAAATAATTCTTTAAAGACATGTTTGAATTCTTCTCTTATTTTTTGGAAAGTATTACTAAATTCTTCTTTCATAACACCATCCATTTCATTCATAATATCAAGTAAAGTATCTTCTGCCTTTAATAAATCATCTTTTTGACTAGTTAAAAATTGATATCTAGTATTAACCCTTTCAAATTCTTCAATTGAGTCTAAATTAACCATTCCAATTCTTTTAATGATTGCCTTATAAGTACTAACTTTACTTCTTGCTTCTTCACTATCAAGTTCTAATACATAATCACTTTTAGCTTTTTCATAAGTTAGTGAATACTCCTCATTTAAAGTATTTAACATATTATCCATCTTAATTTCTGTCTTAGTAATCTTAATTTCTACATCATTTGCATCTTTTTCTAGACTCCTTAAATTAGAATTTTTTAATTTTTCTAAAGCTTGTTGTTCATCTATTTTCAACTTTAACTCATCTAGCTCTTTATTAATATTTTTAGATTCTAAGATTAATTTTTCTTTTAATAAAACTTTATCATTATAATTCTTAATTAATTCTTCTTCAAGTGAAGTAATAGTATTATCTTTTATACTCTTGTATGAATCTAATTCTTTTAAAATATCATCTAGAGTTTTTAAATTATTTTCTTCTAGAGCCTTATAATTAGTAAGTTTTTCTGTTTCAACTACCTTTTTCCTGGATAATTCTAGATACTTATTATTTATTTCTTCCTGATTCTTAGAAAGACTTCCTAATAAAGTATTTTTTTCAACTAACTCTTTCTTATATCTTTCCTGCTTTATCTTTAAATGCTCTATTTCATACTTTAAAGAAATTAAACTCTTACTTTTATAAGCAGAACCACCTGATATAGATCCACCTACATGAATAACATCACCATCTAATGTTATAATCTTATATCTATTAGCTACTAATTTACTTAATCTATTAGCAGAATTAATATCACTAGATACTAAAACAGTTCCTAATTGATTGTAAATAATGTCTCTATACTTGTCATCTGTTTCTACTAAATCAGCAAGTATACCAATAAACTCATCACTAGTTTTAATATTGTTTAGTGTTACTGCATCAACATATCTTGGTTTAATTACAGTTATAGGAAAGAAAGTTGCTCTTCCTAATTTATTATCTTTTAAGTATTTAACAGCAGAAATTGCTGATGCCTCATCTTTTGTAATAACAAAGTTTTTAGATGAAGCTAGAGCCATATCTAATGCTTTTAAATACTCATCTTTAGTATTAACAACATCCCCGATAGTAGAATAAATTCCCGTTAACTCTTTTGCTCTTAAAACTTCTTTGACACTATTTGGAATACTTCCACCATTCTCTAGTTCTAAAGTTAGACTATCAATTTTGTGATTAATAGTAATAAGTTCTCTATCTAGTCTTGAATATTCTAACTGTTCCATATTTTTTTGATTACTAGCTTTATCAAAAGTTTGTTTTGCATCAAGTAAGGATTTATTCATAGAGTCTATACTATCACTTAGATTTTTACTATTTAGCTTTAATAATTCGATTTCTTTTTCAATATTACCTTTTTTCTCTAACAACAGTCTTATCTTATTAGCTACTTCATCATCTTTATTTTCTTGAGTTTTTCTTTCTTGTAATAATTTCTTTTCACCATTGATTTTTTCTACTTCTTCAGTTACAGTTAAGAGTTTTTTATTAATACTATCTAATTCTTTTTCAAGATATTCTTTTCTATTTTGACTTTCTATAGATAAAGCATCATTTTTAGATGTATCTGTAGATATTTTCATAATTTCTTCTGATAGTTTTTCTTTTTGTTGTTTTGCCTCTTCTAATTCTTCATTTAAAAATTCTAAGTCATGGGCAATTAATGCTACTTCAAGATTAGTAAGTTTTTCTTTTGTATCAACATATTCTTTGGCTTTCTTACTTTGTTCTTTTAGTGGTTCTACTTGCAAGTTTAATTCATTAATAATATCGTTAACTCTGTCCAAATTATTATGAGTACGATCAAGTTTTCTTAAGGCTTCTTCTTTTCTTTTCTTATACTTAAGTATTCCGGCAGCTTCTTCAAAAATAACACGCCTATCATACGGAGAATTACTTAAAATTTTATCGACTTCTCCTTGAGAAATAATATTAAAAGATTCTTTTCCAACACCACTATCTAGTAATAAATTAAGAATATCTTTTAATCTACATTTTTCACCATTCAAAAAATATTCATTTTCTCCACTACGATAAACCTTTCTTTTTATAGAAATATCAGTATATGGAACTTTCAAATAATGATCACTATTATCAAAAATAAGTTCAACGCTTGCGACATTTAAGGGATTTCTACTCTTACTACCTGAAAAAATTACATCAGACATAGAACCATCACCACGTAATGATTTAACTGATTGTTCACCCAATACCCATCTTACGGCATCCACAACATTACTTTTTCCAGAACCATTTGGTCCAACTATACAAGTTATCTTGTCATCTAATTTAATATTAAGTTTATCTGCAAAAGATTTAAAACCACTTGCGACTATCTCTTTTAAGTACATATAACTTCACCCTATCTACTTAAGTATTATACTAAAAAAAAATAAGAGATTCAACTCTTATTTTATCTAGAAACCAACTATTCCTCATGTATTTTTTTCATGATCAAGTGAACATTAGAAGCTATAACATTAGATGTAGTTTCATCACCTGTAATACTAAAGTCAACATTTAAAGTAGTAACATCCTCAAATCTAAAAACTATAGCTTGAGAAAAACTAAATATTTTACTAGCTCCTTGTTCCAATTTGAAGTTTAAATCTTTTATAGCGCTACCTTTGGAATCACTTAAGTATATTTCTGCTCCATGTAATTCATCCAAATCTTCAATAACACCAGAAAAAGTAATTTCATAAACACCTGGTTGAACCTCTAAGTCAGTATCATTTACTACCTCAAAATAATCAGATGAATCCGGTATAAACCAAGTATCTTGTAATTTTAATTTTTCTGGAATAGTCGTATCAATGAAACTTGTAAAAAACAAACCCTCATTAGATGAAATTGGAACAGGACCTATATCTCCTCTTTCTCCTTGAGGTCCTGTTGGACCTATTTGTCCTTGAAGACCTATATCACCCTTTGGTCCAGTAGGTCCCATAACACCTTGAATTCCAACTTCACCTTGAGGTCCTGTTGGACCAGTTGGTCCTATAGAAGGACAAATACCTAAACTTAGTATTTTTCTTCTTAATCGTAAATTTTCTTCAAATTCATTGCAATTTTGAAAAGACATAAAGTTTCCTCCTCAAAACTAGTATATGAAAAATTAATTTTACCGACTAAACCATTTAATTAAAAATATATAAAAAAATTAGGATTTAATTCATCCTAATTAAAAAGTAATTATTAGCTAAGTTTTCCTTTAATTATTTCACTAACTTTTTTCATATCAAATCTACCATTAACTTTAGGTCTTACTTCTTGCATTACTTTTCCCATATCTTTCATAGATGATGCTTCAACACTTTCAATTGCAGAAGTTATTATTTCTTCTACTTCAGAAAGTTCTAATTGTTCAGGTAAATATTTCATTAATACTTCTACTTCTTTTTTCACACTATCTACTAAATCAGTACGATTAGCTTTACTAAATTCTTCAATTGAATCATTTCTCATTTTTATTTGTTTATTAACTACATCAATTAATAAATCATCATTAATCTCTTTTTTACTATCAATTCTTTCTTTATCTAAAGCTGCCTTTACCATTCTAATAACAGTAAGTCTTTCTTTATCTTTTTCTTTCATTGCTGTAATCATATCTTGTTTTAATTGTTCTACTAAGCTCATTCTTATCCCTCCAAGAAATATTATACTATAAATCAAAGATTTTTTTAAGAGATTAAATAGTTTTTTACTAAAGAAATACTAATTTATTATATTATAGCTAGAAAAAATAGGTAACATCAAAATAAAAATAGCTTAGAATTATCTAAACTATATTTTTGTACCAATAATTATTATAAATATTATTTTTCATCTATAGCTTCACTTAATAAATCATCTAAAATATTAATTGTATACCCCTTTTGTTTTATATAATTAATAATAGTTGGTAATTCTATTTCTGTAGATGAAGTTATATCAAATGAAATAATTGATCCCTTAGCTATCTTTTTCTTAACATCACTATACGGATAATTTGAAGTTATAATAGTAGGTATTATTGTATGTAAATTTAATTTTGAACATAATTCTAAAACATCTTTATTATCGTATTTAGCAACACAATATTTAGGAGATTTCTTAGTAATTTGATTAAGTCTATTAAGACTACTACTAAAATATAATTCCTCAAATCTATTGTTATAACTTAAGATTTCAAGTTCATGAGCATTTTCATTAATACTATTTACTATGCCACTATTATTTTCTAAAAATAGTCCATCAACAAAGAAAGTTGCCTTTGTATTAGTAGCATTTAAAATACTAAGTATTTCATCCAATTTATCCCCTTGTTTTACTAAAAAAACTAAACTAACATCATTTCTAATCCCACTTCCCTGAGATATATACTTATCATAATAGTCATCTATTGATATAGTAGGCTCTTCTGTAGAAAATACTGTTAAACTTTCATTATAAGTACCATATTTCTTCATTTTTTTGAAACTTTCATCATAATCAACTTTGTTACCATTAACACCAGGAGTAATTTTATTACCCTTTACTTTAGCATTAATCGGACTTACTTCGTAATTAGAAGATTCCTTTTTAATCGTTTTCATGATAGGATCGGTTTCTCTTATAAAATTAATTACTTTATCGGTATAATAGAAACTAAATAATCCTAAAGAAATTACTAAAATTACACGTAAAAACTTATGATTCATTTTTTTCACCTATTTAATTATATAATAATAAATCAAAAAAAATGATTAATTTAAATTAATCACTTATTTTTTTATTTGGTCACCAACTATTTTTAGATTACCTTTAAAATGTGAATTTTGATAGTCATCATTAGCATCATAATCCATCCATAATTTAAATGAATATTTATTGTATTCACCAACTTCTAGAGTTCCTGAATCTAAAACTATTCCATCAGTTGTCTTTATAGCAGAAAGTAATTGCATTGTATCAACTTCAGCTGTTTTTATACTATCATCATCGTTATATTCTGTTTTCTTCAAATCGTATTTTAAAACAGGAAATGCTTTTATATCTGATTCATCAGTTATATCTTCTAAATAAATAGTATAATCACTAGGAATAGTACCATCAT
The DNA here is from genome assembly GCA_934130175.1 of uncultured Bacilli bacterium. GTDB lineage: Bacteria > Bacillota_I > Bacilli_A > RF39 > UBA660 > UMGS995. The sequence goes on along the minus strand of CAKOXP010000017.1, from coordinate 24,575 downwards.
TTTTTAGAGTAAAGTCATAACTTGTTGTCTTTAATCCTTCTTGATCAGTCATTGGATAAGCATTGGTTAAAGAAATTCCTTCTGATGCATCTTCATCTAAATTTAAAGAAAGATTTCCTGATCTAATTACAACTGTTTTTGTACCTGTTAATGTAATTTGTAACCATGCATAAGAAACTCCTATAACAACTATCACACCAAGGAAAACACTTAGTAATAATTTTTTGTTTTTTTGAACAAAACTGCTATTTTTTTTCATAATCGATACCTACCTTCAATTAAAGTATATCATAAAACATTAAATATATAAATATTATTTCTTCTATCAAAACATTAATTTACAAGTTGCAACACAAGCTGAAGTAACATCTGGATAGTCAGCCTTAGATACTCTAGTATCATATCTACCAATATCATGAAGCCAATAGTCTGGTGAAAAGGAACTATACTCACCTGCAGGTGGATCTTTAAAAAACCACCTATAACCATGATAATTATATACAGAGTCATGACTATTCAAATCACTAAGTGGTGTATTATCTTTTGTCATCCAATTGCAGACACTCCTTATTCTTGAATTTAAAGGGTGAGCAGCACTTCCGCCATTACATGCTTCTGTACCTGCATTACGATTGCGATAATAGATAGTAGCATAACTCGTATAATGAGCACCATTTTTATAGGAAGTACCACAATCAGTACTGTTATCGGTACTGATAATACATGTACAATCATAAATACTAATTGTATAACGACGATTATTATTCTCCCCATCACAAGTTTTATCATAAAAATTCCAATTATATAATCTTATATTTTTTGCTTCCTTTTTTCCACCACAAGTGCGATTTGGACCAGCTTCTCTTTTACAGACATGATTCGGATACGATGTAGATTTGACGACTTCAGTAGTTGATTGAGTACCATCACACGCATTACTACAAGCTCCATATTCAATCTCAGTGGAAGTACCACTTGAGCAGACAAAAGATGACTCGGAGTTAGGACAAGCAATATTTAAATTTTTATCAACTGTACTATATGTAACCATCTGAGATCCTGTAAGACCACACTTTTCAGAACACTCAGTTCTAGAAATTTCTGTTTTATTTAAAGAACTACATTGTTTATATACGGTGTATTTATACGTTTTAGTAGAAATATTTCCAGCTTCATCTTTTACTTTAATATATATAGTTTTTTCACCTCCATCATAGGAAGATGAAATTTGATAATTAGAAATTCTGGTTATTGGTTTATCATATTGCATCACATTATAATTTCTTGTTTTAGGTTCACTTAGACCAACATCGTATCTAACATTATTATCGTCAATTAAATTAACGTTTATATCACCCATTAAAGTATTATAATTAGAATTTCTGGATGTAACATTAAATGTACTAATAATAGGTTTTTTAGTATCAACTTTAAATGATATATTACAACTTGAATTGTTACCAGCAGCATCCTTAACATAACCATTCCATGTTATTCCCTTAGTATCTTTTTGCTCTACTGAAGAAATATTATTATATGATTCTACACCAGTTGTAAGTCCATATTCAAGACCAGTTTTATTTTCATCTTCATAAGAAAGAACAACATCTCCTTGTTTATTATACCAATTATTTTCTCCTAATGTTCCTGTATATACAAGATTGCATTTTGGTGGTTTAGTATCTATTATTACTTCTTCAGATGATTTCGTATAATTTTTTCCATCTGCATCATACATAATAACTACTATTTTGTACTTGCCATCAGTATAGTTTAAAGTATTCAAATTAATACTGGTATTATATATATTCCTACTTCCTAAACAGTAATATTCACTATCAAAAAAGATTTTATCATCTTTATAAATTGTATATTTATAGCTGCTAACACCACCATTAGAAGAAAGCTTTATATTGAATTTAAAGTTCTTATTTGTATAGTAAATTTTATTTAGCTTCTTAACATTATTAGAATTGGCATCAATTTCAATTTCTTTTGTGTATGAGTCATTTATTTTATCAATGTCTTCTGTATCATCACTAAAAACTAGTTTTGCATAATAACCATATGTACCATCGCAATTTTTAGTTACAACAACTTTACTACTAGACTTATAGTTTTTTTTGTTGAAGTCAACGAAAGAATCTTCAATATAGTTTTTCTCCTGTAATTCTTTTAAAGTTACTTCTTCATGTGTATATGGTATTGTGGGTAAAAGTTTTTTGCTATCTGTAAAGTAATTTTTACCAGCTTGAAGAAAGGCTTGATTTTGATGATTATTGTATTTTTGTTCTTGATTCTTTCTTAAATTGATAATAGATACAATTCCTATAGTCCCAAGTATTCCTATAATAACCATAACAGCTAATAATTCAACTAATGAAAACCCTTTTGTATCCTTCATAAAATCAACTCCTAATTATCTAAATTTTATCAAAAATAAAGGTAAAAGTCTAGATTCTAAATTTTAGAGGATAACTTTTTAAGAAGCATCATTATTTTTATAAAAGATAAAAATAAAAGCCCATAAATCTTTTATTATCTAAAGTATTTATAGGCTTTTCATTAAATTAAACTGATTATTTTTTACTTTTTTTAGGCGCTAAAGCTTCTTTTCTAGAGAAATTTTGTCTTCCCTTTTTATCTGGACCAATTGCCTTAACTACAATTGTATCTCCAACTTTAACAACATCTTCTGTTTTTTCTACTCTTTCATTAGAAAGTTGGGAAATATGAACTAAACCTTCACATCCAGGCCAAATTTGAACAAAACATCCAAAATCTTCTACTTTAACAACTTTTGCTTCGTAAATTTCGCCAACTTCTACTTCACGAACAACGTTTAGAATCATTTCTTTTGTTTTTTCGATAATATCTTTATCAGTATGATAGATTACTACTCTACCATCATCTTCTAAATCTACCTTAACGGCATTTATATTATTAACATCTAAAACGTTAGAAGCTTCACAGATAATCTTAGTAATTGTTTCTCCACCTCTACCAATAACATCTTTAATTTTTGCTGGATCAATCATAAATACTTCTGTTTTTGGTGCATATTTAGATACTTCTTTACGAGGTTCTTTTATTTGTTTTGCAATAACTTCAAGAATTTCTAAACGTGCTTTTTTAGCTTGTTTTAATGCTTTTTCTAAGATTTCTTTAGTAATACCTTTAATTTTAATATCCATTTGTAAAGCACAAATTCCTTTTTTAGTACCTGCAACTTTAAAATCCATATCTCCTAAATGATCTTCCATACCTTGAATATCAGTAAGAATTGTATAATCATCTCCTGATGTAATTAGTCCCATCGCAATTCCTGCAACTGGAGCTTTGATTGGAACTCCTGCAGCCATAAGTGACATACATCCAGCACAAATTGAAGCTTGAGATGATGATCCGTTTGATTCTAGAATTTCTGAAACAACACGAATTGTATATGGAAATTCTTCTTCATTTGGAATTACTTGAAGAAGTGCTTTTTCACCTAAAGCTCCATGTCCAATTTCACGACGACCTGGTGCTCCATATCTTCCTGTTTCACCTACTGAAAATTGTGGAAAATTATAATGTAACATAAAACGTTTTTGATCTTCTAACCCAAGTCCATCTAATACTTGATGTTCACCTAAAGCTCCAAGTGTAGTTACTGATAAACTTTGAGTTTCTCCTCTTGTAAATAAAGCAGAGCCATGAGTTCTTGGAAGTAAGTCTATATCTGTTGATAATGGTCTTATTTCATCCATTTTTCTTCCATCTGCACGAATATGTTCTTTTACAACAATATTTCTAAATAGTCTATATTCAATATCACCTAAAATTGAATTTAATTTAACAACAAGTTCTTTTAACTCATCACTATTCATATCATCTTGATGTAATAAAGTATATTTTGAAATAACTTCTTCTTTAATCTCATCGATAGTATTATATTTTTCTTGTTTATCCTTAATTCTTAAAGCCTTATCTAATTTTTCTTCTACTAAGCTATTAACTTCTTCTCTTAATTCTTTAGTTATTTCAAGAGTTTCATATTCCATTTTTTCTTCACCAATTTCAGAAATAATTTCTTCTTGGAAAGTAATTAACTTTTTAATAGCTTCATGCCCAAACATAAGAGCTTCTAACATAGTTTTTTCATCTACTTCTTTAGCACTTGATTCAACCATGTTAATAGCATCTTTTGTACCTGCAACTGTTAAATCTAGGCATGATTTTTCTAATTCTTCTGGAGTTGGATTGATAATAAATTCATCATCCACAAGTCCAACCTTAACTCCTGCGATTGGCCCATTAAATGGTATTTTAGAAATACTTGTAGCCAAACTCGAACCAAACATCGCAGTAAGTTCTGGTGAACAATCTTGGTCTACAGAAAGTACTGTATTAATAACTTGAACTTCATTTTTGAATCCTTCTGGGAATAATGGCCTCATTGGTCTATCAATCATTCTAGCCGCTAAAGTTGCATTTTCAGAAGGTCTTCCCTCACGTTTTATAAATCCTCCTGGAATTTTTCCAACAGAATATAATTTTTCCTGATAATTAACTGTTAATGGAAAAAAATCAGATAATAGATTAACATTTTTATTAACAACTACTGCAGTTAAAACAACAGTATCATTGTATCTAACTAAAACACTACCAGTTGCTTGTTTAGCAAGTTCTCCATGCTCTACTATAATTTTTCTTCCATAAAAATCTAATTTAAATACTTTTTTACCTTTTTTCATATCCTACCTCTTCTATATCCTAGAAAAAAAAGACACTAAAAATATAAGTGTCTACTTTCTTAATCCTAATTTTTGAATAACTTCACGATATTTAGCAACATCTTTCTTAGCTAAATATTGTAACATATTACGACGTTGTCCAACTTTCTTTAAAAGACCTCTTCTTGAATGATAATCATGAATATGCTCTTTTAAATGTTCTGTTAAATCGTTAATTTCTTTTGTAAGAATAGCGATTTGAACTTCTGCTGAACCAGTATCCTTTTCGTCTCTAGCAAATTCCTTTACGATCTTTGCTTTTTCTGCTTTTGTTAATGCCATTATTAACACTTCCTTTCTTATAACAATTCACTTATTCCAAGTAAAGAGTCGGAAATTCTCTAAACTGAGAACAAGTAGCAAATATAATATACTAGATTTTTTTTATTTTGTCTAGTTTTTTTGATTGTTTTTTTCATTAGTTTTTGACTTTACAAATATTTTCATATGAGTATCTGGATTGATAAATTCAACACAACCATTAGCTGCAACATTTTCACTAAGTGTTTTTGAATCAGGTATTGATATTTCCATTTGATCAGTTAAACTTCTATTTATCACTTCAAGTTTAAATAAATTTAACAATGTTTTTTGTCTTTCAATACTACTATTTTTGAAGAAATCATCCTTTAAAAATTTGATATACATTTTTGCCATATCATCTGATTGAAAACTACAAAACTCATTAAGAAAAATATCTGTAACTTCTAGATCATATTGTTTAACATTTTCCAATGAATAACAATCATCCTCTGTTTTCGCCATTTCTTCAATAAAATCACAAGTATTATTTTTTCCATTAGATGCATCTAAAATAATTAAATCAATTACTTCTTTAAACATTGCTTTATCTGATGAATTAATTACACCTTTAAAGTTGTCATCTTTTTTTGTCAATAAATTGAATACTCTTTTTTTGTTTTCTTTATCAAGTTTCCTAAATTTATCATTATTTAATAACGTGATCATCTTATCCGGTGTCAAGTAAGTTAATTGTTTTCTAAGAACAACTGTTGAATTTAATTTATCTAATAGTCCATGAATCTCTTTATAATGTTTAGACAAAACTTTGGTATAATCTTTTAATTGTTGAAATTTAGAACTATCGTAACCATCCATATATTCAGTAACAAATAATTTATACAAATTCTCATTTGGAGATAGTGCATAATAGATATGATCTAAATTTGGGCAGTTTCTTAAAGTGAATTTTTTCAACAAATCTATTTTATGACTGAGAATTAAACTAACCTGTTCTTCATTAAATTTAAATCTTTTATAATTAATTATAGTTAACATTAAATAATGTTCACTCATACCATCCATTTTATTTGCTTTTTTTATAATTGAATTTATATCATCAATCTTGTTAAGAAAAATTTCTAGTTCATTATAATCTAAATTAGAAAATTCCCAACCATGCCTTTTTATAAATTCCTTAATCATTTTACTTTTTCTTTTTTCAAACAATGTAAACAACTCCTTTATGTGAGATACTATTATAGTAATAAACTATAAAAAAATCAAGTTTTAATTAAAGACATGCCAGGGTATTAATTTGTTATCTATATTTTTATATATTGCTATTAAATTATTGTTAGTTGTAAACAGACAAATACTGCTAATTCCATATTCATTGTCTATTTTTACACCATTACTTATCTTCTTTATTATTTCTTTATCTTCTAAGTTAATAGTTTTATATTTTGAAAGTGCATCTTTAATTGATATAATTTTAAATTTATTATTTTTTATATCATCCAAAGTATATGCACAATTAATAGAAAAATCCCCCTGTCTAGTTCTAACTAAACTTTTCATACAAAAATATTCATCAATTGAATTTCCCATATCTCTAATCAAACTTCTAATATATGTTCCCTTACTAACTAATGTCTTAAATTTGAATGTGTTATTACAACTACTAATAAAATCTATTTTTTTGATATCAACTTCTTTTTTTGGTAAAACTACCTCTTTATCTTCTCTAGCGTATTGGTATAGTTTTTTACCATTTACTTTCACGGCAGAATATATTGGAACTTCTTGCAAATATTTTTTTTGAAATGATTTACATAATTTTTCATAATCAATATTTTCTTTTGGTTCTTTCTTATTTAGGATTTTTCCAGTAATATCAAGACTATCAGTATCTAGACCAATTTCTACTAAAGCTATATACTCTTTTTCAGAAGAAGTTAAAAGTTCTCCAATTTTTGTTGCTTTACCTATAGTTAATACAAGTACTCCTTGAGCCATTGGATCAAGTGTTCCTGTATGACCTATTTTTTTTATGCCTAAAACTCTACTAACTTCATTAACAACATCACGTGAAGTCATATTTTTTTCTTTATTTACCACAAGTACTCCTGAAAAATTAGAAAGGTATTCTTCTAAGGTTAAGTTGTTGTTATAAATAATAGATGCAACTACTTCTCCCACGTATCTTATGTGCCAAGGCTCATAGTTATATCCAGTTACATCTTCTTTTTTTCTTGGATATCTTAAAATAAAGCCAAATTCATGTAAATATTTATGAAGATTCAAAAATATATTATCACAAGAGAACAAATCATCATTTTCTATAATAAATTTATCATTTACTTTTAAACATAAATCAACAGCTAATCCTGTATGATGTTCACTTGCTCCAACAGGAGCAACGAAATTATCTACATATTCTTTTCCATACTTCAAAGTATATTCATCAATTATTTTTTGTTGTTCTTCTAAACTTCTATAAGCTGAATTTATTTCAATATAAATATTTTTACTTTCTAAAAACTGTTTTAACTTTAGATATGCTCCCAAAGTGTTTTTTTCTATTTTTACTACATCATTCAAATTTGTTTTATAATCTACTAGTTCTAAATACTTAAAATACTTGTCTTTTACCTGATTTTTTTTATTTACTAAAGTAACATAATTCATAAATATCACCAAAAATATTATACCATATCATTTACTTTACTAATAAGTAATTTGTAAATATAATAAAACTTACTAAAAAAGAATCAATTATCACTTGAAACATTCTTATTTTATAGATTAAATTATTAATTTTTTATTATCTTAACTTAGAAAATTAACAACTAAATCAACTAAAACCTCTTTCTCTTTGGGATTAGAACTAGCAATTAATAAAGTTAATGATGCCAAAGTATTATTATCAATAACTTGTTTATCATCTTTATACAAAAGATTATATGAATTTAGAAAATAGATGAATAAGGTAGCTGCAATACGTTTATTTCCGTCAATAAAAACATGATTTTTTACTACCATATATAATAAATTAGCACATTTTTCTTCTACAGAATCATATACATCATTACCATTAAAAGTCTGATAAATACTACCTAAAATTGCACTTAGACCCTTGTTTCTTTCTAAGGCAAATAAATTGCTTGATTCATTAAATTTCAAATTTTTAATTACATCTATACATTCTTCATAACTAATTATCTTATTACTTTTTCTTCCCTTTAGTTTCTTTAAAGTTCTATGATCATAATCATCAAGTAAATCTAGTCCTTTTGAATAATCATTAATAACTTTAATTATTTCTTTTATTTCACCTTCATTTTCTTCGCTATCTACTCTGCTAGCTATATCAATTAATTTTACAGTTTTTTCTAAATATTCTAATCTTCTTTTATTAACTGCATAACCTTTTAATAAATAATCTTTTAATACATTATTTGCCCATTTTCTAAAAATGATTCCATTTTTTGATTTTACTCTATAACCAACTGAAATAATTACATCTAAGTTATAATAATTAATCGGTTTATCAGTAAATTCGGAATTTCCGAATTTAGTCATAGTTTCCTCTTTTTCTAGTTCACCTTCTTTATAAATATTGTTAATATGTTCATTAATAGTTGATTTAGCTTTATCAAAAAGTACTGCTATTTGATTTTGATTTAACCAAACAGTTTCATCTTTCATATTTACTTCTAATTTTACACTTTGATTTTCAAATAGTATTATTTCATTTTTCATTCTTATTCACTCCTTTTATTTTAATTACTATTAAGTATTTGTGTGTTATACATTACTCCTCCTTTCTTCTCTAAAAATGTCCTCTTTTCTTTTTCTATTAAACAAAATTCTTTATAATGTTCCTTATATTAAATAAGGTTAACCCTCTACCAAGCTCACTATATCAAACGTTTGTTCATAATGCAATTGAACAACCTTAATTACCAAAAATTACCAAAAAATAGCAAAAAAAAAAGAAGAATTAAATCTTCTCAAATCTATACTTTTGTTCAACATCAGGATATTTATCATGATCGACTTCACTAAAGAACATATCAATAGGTCTTGCATAAATACCAAAGTCACCATATTGAGCTTGATAAATAACTAATGTTTCTCTAGTTTCTGAATGAGTCGCAAAAGTTATAATTTTATATTCTTTATTTTTAAAATGTCTAAACATACTAGCATTATCTTTATCTTCTAAAATACTTGTAAATTCTATATTTCTTTCATTATTAATGTATTTCATTTGTTCCTCCTTCGTAAACTCCCAATATATTTTATTCTAGTTTTATTTTTTTACTTTACTCATATTTTGTTTTTCAAAAGAATCTATAGCTCCTAAATTATTTATTTCATAATATATCTTTTTTAGATGTGTATTAGGTACTTCTCCATCTTCATACATTTTTAATTCTGGACATAACTGCAAAATATGTACCTCAGATTCAGGAACAATTCCTATGGGCACCTGGCGAATACTCACTGCATAACCGCATAATTTTCTTAATTGCTTTTTACCATTTTGTTCATAAGTTGACAAAGCGTCATAATAATCATAATTATTTAAACGAAACTCGCTTCCATAGTAATATACTCCAGTATTTGTCACATACGAATTTCTTATTGTTACATATTTTTTCCCATTTAATGATATAACATAGCAATTTTTGATATTAACTGTATAATCACAATTTTTTTTAAATTCACTATTAAATTTACCATTTATAAAATATTCTAATTCCAAAATTTCATTCTTTAGTGAACTTAATTCTTCATTCTTTAAAGCAATTGAATCCTCAATTTCTTTTAACTGCTCTTGTGATTCTCTTAGATATTCTTGTGTTTTTCTTAACTGTTCTTGTGACTCTCTTAAGCATTCCTGTGACTCAATCAATTCTTCTTCGTATTTTAAATAAAGCTCAATTTTTTCTTTGAAAGACATATTTTTATTACCATTACATTTCATCTTCTTTCCCCTTTTTCATAAATGCTTTTTTCATAATTAATACGTTTTTGCCTTGCTCTATCACCTATACTATATGAGTTTTCACCACAATTTTTACAGTAATATCTGTCGTCTGTTCTTTCTTGTTCAAAATATGTATGACCATAAAAATCACAAATTAGTGAACCCATATTTAGTTTTTTTTCTTTTAATTGTTCTAACTGTTTTTCAAGCTTCTCAATTTCACTATCTATCTTAGAGGTTTCTTTAGAAACTTCTCTTTTTAAGAACTCTTCATTTAACAACAAATTAAGAACATCTTGATATGGCAATTCAAATTTTTCGCTTACTTGCCTTACTTGCTTTGAAAAGCTATCTAGTTCTACTTTTCCTATTCTTCCGTGTAACTTTCTTAAAATATCTGCTAGTTCTGTTGTCATTTGCATAACAAACACCTCCTAAAATAATGATAATTGATTTGATTCTGGTAAATCTTTTAAAACACCCATGTCTAGCATTTTTTCAACTAATGTTTTTGACACTTTTCCACGAGATTGAATATCTTCAATACTTAAGAATGGTTTTATTTCACGCTCACGGACAATATTTTGAGCAACTGTATCTCCAAGTCCATCTATAGCATTAAATGGTGGATAAATTTCTGTATCACTCACTGCTTTCCAAACTGTTGCTTCACTCTTATATAAATCAACATTTAAAAATTTAATTCCACGAGCTGTTGCTTCTAATGCTACCTTCAAACTTTCAGATTGGCCATTTTCCTTATTAGTAGCTTCATAACCCTTAGCCTGAATATCTAAAATTCTTTGGCGGATTGTATCATATCCTTTAATCATTGCCTCAACATCAACATCGGTTGCCTTAGATGTTAACCATGAAGCATAGAAATATACTGGCATATGAACTTTATACCAAGCAATTCTAAAAGCACTAATAACATATGCAGCAGCATGAGCCTTTGGGAACATGTACTTAATTTTAGCACATGAATTAATAAACCATTCGGGAATATCAGCTTCTTTCATAACCTCAACATGACTTTTCCAAGTTTCTGGATCTTTAGAAGCACGTCCTTTACGAACAAACTCCATTATCTTGAAGGCCTTAATTGGTTTTACACCATGATACATCAAATAAACCATAATATCATCACGACAGCCAATAGTTTCAGAAAATGGTACAACATTATTTTGAATCAATTCTTGTGCATTACCAAGCCAAACGTCAGTACCATGAGAAAGTCCTGAAATTTTAATAAGTTCAGCAAAAGTCTTTGGTTTTGTATCTTCAACTAATTTAATGGTAAAAGCAGTTCCAAATTCAGGAATTCCTAAAGTTCCTGTATTACACATAATCTGATCTGTAGTAACACCAAGTGCTTCTGTAGATGTAAAAATACTCATTGTTGCCTTATCATCTAATGGAACTTTCATAATATCAGTACCAGATTGAAGTTGAATAAGTCTTAACTGTGTTGGATCAGAATGTCCCAAAATATCTAGTTTTAATACACATTGGTCGATAGCATGGTAATCAAAGTGAGTTGTTCGCCATTCAGCAGTTGCATCTTCTGCTGGAAATTGGAACGGTGTAAAGTCATATACATCCATATAATCAGGAATAACAACAATTCCACCTGGATGTTGACCTGTAGTTCTTTTAACACCAGTACAACCTAGAGCAAGACGTTCAACTTCTGCTGTACGCATATCAGTAATTCCATGTTCTTCACAATAGCCTTTAACATATCCAAAAGCAGTTTTATCAGCTACTGTACCAATAGTACCAGCACGATATACATTATCTTCACCAAAAAGAACTTTAGTATAAGCATGAGCACTTGCTTGATTTAAATCTGAAAAGTTAAGGTCAATATCTGGAACCTTATCAGCATTAAATCCTAAGAAAGTCGCAAAAGGCATATCTTGTCCATCTTTAAGCATTGGAATATGGCAATTAGGGCATTCCTTATCAGGTAAATCAAATCCTGATGAATATGTAGAACCTAAAGCTTTTCCATCTTCATCATTAAAAATACTTAATTTACACTTATTACAACGATAGTGAGCCGCTAGAGGATTAACTTCAGTAATACCCATCATTGTTGCAACGAAACTTGATCCAACTGAACCACGGGAACCAACTAAATATCCTTCATCATTGGAATGTTTTACAAGTCTTTGAGCAATCAAATAAATAGGATCAAATCCTCCACCGATAATTCCACCTAAATCTTTATTTAATTGTTTTTCTAATCCTTCACTATCTAACTCTTCTTCACTAGTGTTTTTAATATATTCTCTAACTAAATCTTTAACAGCATCAAAACCTTTTAGAATAACTTCATGTAAATTTTTAAAAGATTCTTTTTCAAAATTTTCTTCATCTAATTTTTTGTCTTTTAACTTTTCTTTTACACTTCTTAAAACAATATCTCCATATAATTCTGTTGCGATACGTTCTTCTATTGAATGTGGAAGTTCTTCTCCATACCAATCTTTAGCTTTTGTATAAACTAAGTCAGTAACAACACGAGGACAATCCAAATAACTTTTTCCATCATCACTTTTAACTCTTGGTGAAAAAGGAATACCCCCAGTATCGATAATAACCTCAATAACTTCTACCATATCAGCTATTTTATTTGGGTTATCAATAACTATTTTATGGATTAATTCTTCATTCTCTAAGAATTTAAAATCATCTAACATTTCATTTGTTGTTCTAAAATGATTTGAAGGAATTTCTTTAATATTATTTCTAGCAAGTGGATGTCTTCCTCCACCAGGTACTTTTTGATTAACAATAATTTCACGATAAATTTTATCGTCTCTTTTTATATGATGAACATCACCTGTTGCAACTATAAACTTACCAGAAGCTTCTGTAACACGAATAATTTTTTGTAAATGAGCAGCAAGTTCCACTTTAGTTGTAAAGTCACCAGATTGAATTAAATGATCATAACATTCTATTGGTTGAACTTCTACATAATCATAGAATCTAATTATATTAGAAAGTTCATCTTCACTTTTACTTCTAGCCTCTACAAACACTTCACTTTCATAACAACCACTACCTATTAATAAACCTTCTCTATTTTTTTCAATTTCACTTCTTAAAATTCTTGGAGTTTTATATAAATAAGTAGTATTTGCTAAAGAAACAAGTTTAAATAAATTCTTTAATCCTGTTTTATTTTTAACTAAAATATTTACATGATAACTACGACCATATTTATGAATTTCTTCACGAGATACTAACTCATCTAGTTGATTCATATTTTCAATATGTCTGTTATCTAGTTTTTCTAACATTTTATGGAAAACTAAAGCCGTTCCTTCAGCATCATAATCTCCTCTATGGTGAGCATTTTCATCCCATGGAACCTGATATCTTTTAACAAGTGCTGACAAAGAATGTCTTGCGTAATTATTATCTAAGGTTCTAGATAATTCTAATGTATCGATAACTGGATTAGTAAATGTTCCTAAATTATATTTTTTATAGGCCATTTCCAAAAATGACACATCAAACTTAGCATTATGAGCAACCATTGGTAAATCACCAAACCACTCAATAAAACGTTTAATAGCATTTTCTTCATTATCTTTACCTTCTAACATTTCATCAGTAATATTTGTAACATCAACTATTTTTTGAGGAAGTTTTCTTCCTGGATTAATTAATTCATCATACTTTTCTAAAATTTCACCATTTCTAATTTTAACTGCACCAATTTCAATAATAGAATCAGCACCACCAGCATTAAAACCTGTTGTTTCAAAGTCAAATACAACATATGTCTGCTCAAGCATATTTTTATCGTTAGGACGAATTACTATATTAACACTATCATCAATTAAAGTAAGTTCTGCCCCATAAATAGCCTTAAATGGTTCTTCTCCCTCAGCTAACTTTTTATTATATGAGGTAACAAAATTAAAGACATGTGGGAAAGACTGAACACCATTATGGTCAGTTATCGCTATCGCTTTATGTCCCCATTTAATAGCTTGTTTAAGTAGTTTTTCATCATCACAAATTCCATCCATTTGACTCATTTTTGTATGAGCATGAAGTTCAACTCTTTTTTCCACTGATGTATCTTCTATCTCATCATCTTGATGTTCTACTTTTACTATATCTCTTGCATTTAAAACTAATTCTTTTGCAAAAGTATCATTCTTAGTATATCCTCTTACTTTTATCCAAGTACCTTCTTTTAGTTCTTTTTGTAATCTCTTATATTCATCATCATCTCTAACAAATACTTTACAATAAATACTATCTGAATAATCAGTTGCTTTTAAAGTAATAATCTTAAAATCAGTCTTACTAGACTCAAAGTAATCAACACCAAAAATAAAACATTCTACAACAACATTATTATCTTCTCCAAGCAATGTTTTTATTTTTATTGGAGTATCTTCTATACCACGTCCTAAAATACTATTAGGATCTTTTTCTCTACGAAATGACTTTGCTTTAGACTTATTTTCAACTACTGGTTCAGATTTCTTTACAGGTGTATCTAACTTAATACTCTTTTCTAAATCATGTTTAATATTTTCAAGTACATTATTATCTTTTCTAATAATTACAGGAATATCTTCTAAATAACCAAATCTTCTAAAAAATAATCTTATTTTATCAAGACAGTTTAAGATTTTTGTCTCTTCTATAGTATTAGATACAGCAAATAATAATTTATTATCTTCATACTTTAAAGCATCTTTATATATTTCTAATACAACTAAATCACTTCTAAGTAAATTTAATAAATATGGATAATAATTAACTAAATATGAATTATCTATATTTTTAATTTTATAAATTATTTGAAATGATTTGGTATTAGGATCTAACATAGGTACTTTATTATCTAACTCTTCTACAACATCAACTGGTAAATATGTATCATTTTCTATAAATATAGTCCATGAAGATAATTTCTTACTTACAACAATCTTAGATAACTTAGCACTAGAAAAAAGATTATACTTTTCTTTATCAAAGTTAATCTTATCAAGTAAAATTCTAATCTTTTCGTCCATCAAAATACCCCCTAGCAAGTCCTAAATAATTTCTAATTCTTCTATTTTTAAAATATGCTTTTGATTTCTAATACAAAAATCAATAAAGCTATATAAATCTAATCTTTTTAATTGCTTTTCATATGGATATTTAGAAATTTCAAAGAAAATATTATCTCTTTTCATATACTCTGAAAGTTCATTTTCTGATACTCCTAAATACATTAACCAATATGGATAAATCTGTTTTTTCAAAAATTTCAAAGTATTATCACCAGTTAGGTAATTAGTAACTCCAAATGTACGTGTTGCGAACTCATTTAAAATAGCAAGTTCTATAACAGCATCAACTATATCCTTGTATTCTTCTTGATAATTTTTCATTTCTTTTTTTATAATCTCAAAAACAAGTTTTACAATTGTTGAGAAAGGATTTTTTACATCCAAAGATTTACCCCAAACAATAGTGTTTACTTTTTTACTTTTTGGTTCTGTAACATCTATAATATCTAATTTATCATAAACAACTAAGACATGATAAAGTTTAATATCAAAACGTAAAATATCTTTTAATTCTTCAATAGATTTTTTCTTATTTTCATCCCAAACTCTTAGTAAATCATTACGAAATTTTTCTGTTTCCTTCTTTATTTTTTCATATTCTTTTGTTTCTAATATTATATTATAGACTGTATCATCATTAGGAATAAAGTTTTTAGGATCTTTTAGTATTAATGGATTATCTCTAAAAGTATCATTATATTCTTTTTTATAATTTATCCATATCTTTTGTTTTAATTTTTGCATGCTTTCAGATATAGATGCTTGAAATAATAAATTCCAAATTAATATATAGTCATTAACCACAAATTTTAAATTCATAATCATAACACCTCAATACTACAAATTACTAAATATAGTTTAACATAAATAAAAAAAAAGATAAATTATTTTTATCTTTTTCTTATAAATACTTTTTGATAGTAACTACTGGTCTTATACCTATAGAAGTAGATGAAGAATTTATTTGATAAAAACCACCCCTAGAAATATAAATTGCAAAACCATCATTTACACTATCAGCATTCATTGTCCAATAAAAGCTATTCATATTATATGCCCACTTTGGACATGATTCAGTAGATTTTGAACATCCGATTTTTTTGGCCTCTTGAACTGTAATCATTCTTGCATTAATAGTTTGTTCATCCATCGTATAATAATTAGTATCACAGGTATAACTAGAATTGTCACATCCAGTATAAGGATTTTCTAAGAAAGTTGTTGTTCCAAGCGTAAATGTTTGTTTTATAACATTACTCCAAGTGTTTGTATAATTATCTAATTTAGCTAAAGCCTCCTTAGGGCCTTCAGTCGTTGTATAAAAACCTGTATGCCATGCAACGGAAGGAATAAGCTCTGTCATTGCCTGTAATGTAATAGTATCTTTATCCTCGTGTAAAACATTAAATCCTATTGTTTCCGTATCCGAAACCCTATAATTAATAATAGTTCCAGGACTACATTCTTCTTTATCCACCAAACAATTATTAATGACACATGTATCTTCTTTTCCATTTACACATGTATCTTCTTTATAGTTAAAGATACCAACTATATTCGGATTCAATGTTGGTGCTGATGCTTTTTGAACAGCCTCAACACGTAATTTTGCATTAAAAATTGTTCCCATAACATCATTGGTGGCATCTTTATCAATCCATATTTGTAAAGTATACGAGTTTTTTTCTTTAGAATTTATTGCACCAGTTTCTAAAATTCTTTCTGGATTAGTTCCCATCGTTGATACTAGTTTAGATTCTTCTGTTGATTCAGTTGAATACTTTAAAGTTTGTCCATATGTATCTTTTAGTATATTAATCAAATCATCTAATGATGATTCATCAGTTAGTTTGCTATTTAAATAAGTATCAAATCCTGACACACTATTATTGTTATAATCAGTAATATTCACTACTTTATGCTTATTCTCGTCAAATGTTATAACATAACGTTGTTCATCTAATTTCACCTCATAAATACCACTTTTTGTTTGTAACACGTTATTTTTTAATAGCCTATATCTAACATATTTATCTTGCATTCTTATTTCATTGTCATTTAAAGGAATATCATCTAAATATATTGTATAATTTGCTGCTGTTGATCCTTTGTTTTCCAAAGTAAAAGTGTATTGTACTGTTTTCTTACCATTTGTTTCAGAAAGAGGGATTGCTTTTTCTAATAAAATACCGTCAGTTGTTGTATCGTCAAGCACCAATTCTAAATTTCCAGCCTTAATTTTATTAACTACTGTAGAAGTTTTATTCAATTTAAACCATGCAAATGAACAACTAAGAATTAAAATGAAAGTTAAAATTATAGCCAACAAGATTTTTTTATATTTTTTAATAAATTCCATAATGAAATCACCTAACCTATTATTAATAATAAACTAAATTAACAATTTTAACAACAAAAAAAATAGATTGACAAATATTAATGTCAATCTCAAATATTATTGAGCTAAACTATCACAAATAAGTTCTGATATTTCAGCTTGGTTTTCAACAGGTAGGCCTTCAATAAGTCTTGCTTCTGCATATAATATCTTTGTATATTTTTCTAGTAACTCTTTATCATCCTTATATAGTTTTTCTAACTTTTCAGCAATAGGATGATTTTCATTAATTTCTAATATCTTTTCAGAAGAGATTTTTTCATCCGTAGGCATAGCATTTATTACTTTTTCCATTTCTACAGATACATTTCCTTTAGTAGATAAACATACTGGATGATTTTTAAGTTTATTAGTATAACGAACTTCTTTTATATCATCTTTTAAGAAACCTAACATTTCTTTAAACATTTCACTATTGTTTTTGTTCTTTTCTTCTAATTCTTTTTTCTCTTCTTCACTATCAACATTAACATCTTCACTACAGATATTAGCAAACTTTTTACCTTCATATTCCATTAATACTTGAAGACAGAATTCATCTACATATTCAGTTAAATATAGGATTTCATAACCCTTATCTTTGATTGATTCAACTTGAGGAAGAGTATTAATCTTAGAAATACTTTCACCACATGCATAGTAAATCTTGTCTTGAGCATCTTTCATACGAGAAACATATTCTTTTAATGTTACTAATTTTTCTTCAGTTGATGAATAAAACATAATTAAATCTTTTAAAACATCTTTATTCATTCCA
Organism: uncultured Bacilli bacterium; assembly: GCA_934130175.1. Lineage (GTDB taxonomy): Bacteria > Bacillota_I > Bacilli_A > RF39 > UBA660 > UMGS995. The sequence continues at coordinate 6,307 of CAKOXP010000017.1, read as the reverse complement.
AAATTATTATAAACACCAAACTTTAATTGCATTCCAAAGTTTTTGAAGAAATTATCATATTTTTCTCTATCTTCTTTTAACATTTCTTCTAATTCTTTTTTTATTTTTTTCTCAATACTCTTAGCAATTAACTCTACTTGATGATCTTCTTGTAAAGTTTCTCTTGAAATATTTAGACTTATATCTTCACTGTCTACTAATCCTTTTACAAAACTAAAATAATCAGGTAATAATTTTTCACATTTTTCCATGATTAGTACTCCATTTGAATATAAAGCAAGTCCTTTTTCATATTCTTTTGTGTAATAATCATAGGCAGCATGATTTGGTATAAACATAAGTGATTTATAGCTTGTCATACCTTCTACAGATGATGTTATTACTCTAGCTGGATCTTCATAATCATGATAAGTATCGGTATAGAAATGATTATAATCATCATCACTTACTTCATTCTTATTCTTCTTCCAAATTGGAACCATACTATTTAGAGTTTCTTCTTCAAAAACATCTTCATACTCATCTTTTGTACCGGCTTTTAATTTAGAAGTTTTCTTCATCATTATAATTGGATAAGTAATATAATTAGAATATTTTTTTACTAGTGTTTCTAATTTATATTGATCTAAATACTCACTATAATTAATTTCTTCAGTATCATCTTTTAAATGTAAGATGATTTTTGTTCCATAGCTATCATAATCAGCTTCTGTAATAGTATAACCATCTGCTCCATCACTCTTCCAAATATGAGCCTTATCTTCATCATACTTCTTACTAATAACTTCAATTTCTTTAGCTACCATAAAGGCAGAATAAAATCCTACACCAAACTGTCCAATAACATCAATATCTTTTTTCTTTTCATTTTCAAGTCTAAACATTTCTGTACCTGACTCTGCTATTGTACCAAGATTTTTTTCAAGTTCTTCTTCATTCATACCAATACCATTATCAGTAATAGTTATTGTTCTTTCATCTTTATTAAAACCTAAGTTAATCTTAAAATCTTCTTTTTTCAATTTAACTTTTCTATCAGTTAATGAACGATAATACAATTTATCTATCGCATCACTAGCATTAGAAATTAATTCTCTTAAAAATATTTCTTTATTTGTGTAAATTGAATTAATCATAAGATCTAATAGTTTCTTAGATTCTGCTTTAAATTGTTTTTTCTTCATTTTTGCGTCACTCTTTCTGTTAGACAAATATCCCTAACAATTAAATACTAACACCATAATTAGCACTTGTCAAGTGTGATTGCTAAATAATATTTTTAAATATTATCTAGATTAAAATCTGGAATAAAACTTTCATCTTGAGTATCTCCTTCTTGAATAAAAGCATTAACTAGCCCCAAATCACAAGCATAATTAACCACGTCATCATATTCTTCTTCTAAAACTTTATGATTTAATTCTTCATAAATATATTTTTCAATAGGCGTATACTGATTCATAATGCTTATATAAATATTATCCTTATAGGTATCATATAAATATTTAATTATTTTTTTAGCATCCTCTTTTAATCCTGGGAGTAATAAAATCCTAACTACTAACCCCTTTTTTAAAATACCATCATCTATTACTGGCTTACCTACTTGTTTATACATTTCTTCTATAGCACTACTGGCATATTTAAAATAATTTTTACAATTAGAATATTTTAAAGCGTATTTATCATCAAAATATTTTAAATCAGCAAGATAAATATCTACTAAAGAATCCATCATCTTTATGGTTTCAACATTTTCATAACTGCTAGTATTATAGACTATAGGAATAGTTAGTCCTTCTTTTTTTGCTTTTAATATTCCCTTTCTTATTAATGGTACATAGTGTGTAGGAGTAACTAAATTAATATTATGAAGATTTCTTTTTTGTTGTTCTAAAAGAATCTCTTTAAATCTTTTAATAGAAATTTCTTTTCCATAACCATCTCTTATTTTTTTATTCTGACAAAAAATACAACCTAAATTACAATTTGTAAAAAAGATTGTACCACTACCCATAACCCCAGAAATAAATGGTTCTTCATACATATGAGTGGACACTAAAGAGACCTTGATTTTTGAATTTGCCTTGCAATAACCAAGGTTTTTATATCTATCAACACAACAATTTCTTGGACATAAACTACATTTTCTTAATATATTCATATTACCACCTAGACATTTATCTTTTATCATAGATTGATTTTACTTTTTGTCTAGTTTTTATCTTATCATAATCTTCATTATTTATAAAATCAGTGTAAGATGTTCTTCCTCCTAAGAAATAATATGATCTATCTTCTGTTTCATAAAAAGGTTCTCCAAAAAAACTAAAACATCTATTAGCACTAATATTTTCTTTAGATGTATCAGCTACTAGATACTTATTTGAATAATCACTGTCAAGTAAAGAAATAATTGCCCTTTTAGCAAGACCTTGATTACAAAATTGTTTTAATATTGCTATATCTAAAAATAAAGTCTTATCTAAATTTTCATCTACTAAATTTAAAAATCCTATAGTTTCTTTCTCATTAAGTTCTATTTTTGAAATAAATTCAGCTGTATCAAGTCTATCATAACGTTCGTAAAAAATAGATCTTATGTCAGTGTCATTTCCATTCATTATACTTACTACTTCTAATCTTGTTTTATCTTCTGGTGTTGTTATTAGTTTAATTCTATCACTGTCAAATATTTGTCTCATAAAATCAGTCCTTTCAAATCACTTGAATAGTCTAACATAATTTTAAGCTTAAAGCAATAAATTTTCTTTTCAAATATAAGAATTGGTGATATAATAACAGACAATTATGTAGGTGATATTATGAAGTATAAAAAGGAAATCAATAATAATGATTTAAAGAGATTAATAGTTATAACAAACTGCATTTATAATGTCTATATGAATAATCAATTAGATGACGATACTAAGGCTCAATATTTAAAACTTACCATTGAAGAGGAAAATAGCATATATGATAAACTTGAAGTAACTAGAAAGAATCTTGATGCTATTATAGATAGATATGAATTATTGTTATCAATATCTAACTACAGTGATGATGTAAAAGAAAAATTAGCTGATAGAACTATAAATTATCTTCTTTTTCTAGCATATAAATATCCATTTAAATCAACTTCTAAAAACTATTTCATCGCTGAAGAAGAAGACATAAATACCATAACAACACAAGCTGAAATAGATTATTCTAAACTCTTAATTAAACTTACAAAAAATACTATAAATACAACAAAAAGCAAAATAAAAAGAAAAAAATCTATTCAAAGATTGAATGAAATTAAATTTACAAATAAGGAAATTGAAGTTATTGATGATGATAATATCTCTATAAACGGTAGAAACACTTGTTTGTTGTTTGGACATAATCAAGAATTAATTGATAGTGTATATGAAGATGTTTGTCTCAAAAATTTTGATGAATCAATTAATGTTTGTTTAAATTTTAGTGATGAATGCCTAAAAAGAAATAGTTCAAAAATAGAACTTGGCTTTACAATAGACTGTATAAAAGCTAATCTATATATGTTAAATACTAATGAAATAAGTTTTATAATAAAAAATTTCTATGACAGAATCTTAAATAATAATAGCTTAAATGCTATAAAGGAGAAATCATCTATTAGTCTTAACATGATAGTAAATTCCATAGAAACCATCGCAAGAGAAAAAAACATTGCTGAAAAAAATGCTAAAAAAGTAAAAAACAACAAATAGATTTTATTCCAAATGTTGTTTTTATTTTTAGACACTAATTTTTTCTTGTTCTTTTCTTTTTTCTACTGCTTTCAAACATTCTTCAATATCATTGAAATATATTGTACCATCTTTTAATTTTTGATATGTTTCATTACCCTTTCCTAAAACAAGCACCATATCTTTTTCTTTTGCCATCATAATTGCTTTTTCAATTGCTTCATGTCTATCAATTACTATTTCATAATTATCATGAGTATCTTTTAACTCACTAATTATATCATTACAAATATCTTTAGGATCCTCACTTCTAGGATCTTCGTAAGTAAATATTGCATAACTAGCATTATTAACAACTGCATTTCCAACTTTTGGTCTTTTTAAATAATCTCTTTCACCTGCTTGACCAATTACTACAATTGATTTATTAATATCTAAAGTATGAACAAAGTTAAGTAAATTAGTAATACCATTTGGAGTATGAGCATAATCAACCATTACATAATATGGTGTATGTGTATCTAAAAGTTCTAGACGCCCATCAACTTTTATTTTAGAAATATTCTTAATTAAATCATTAATATCAAATCCTAAAGCAAGAACAGCAAGAAGTCCTGCTGATAAATTATATACGTTGAAATCTCCAACTAATGGACTTTCTACATCATATATTTGATTATCATACTTCCATGTAATTAAAGTTTTATGTGGAAAAACTGAAAATTTTACTATTTGAAGATCATTATCAGAATTTTTTCCATAAGTTAAAACCTTTCCATTACAAGATGATATTATTTCATCACAATATTTATCATCACTATTTAAAATACAAAATCCATCTTTTTTAGTTCTTCTAAATAACTCCTTCTTACAATCTATATAATTTTCAAAACTACCATGAATATTTAAGTGTTCACTAGTAATATTTGTATAAACACTAATATCATATTCTAAATTTTCAAGTCTTTTCCTAAAAAATGCTTCACTACTTGCTTCCATAACGGCAAAGTTACAACCATCATCTTTAAAATCTCTTAAAAATTTATATAGACGAGTTTCATCAGGGGTAGTATTTGGATTATCATCACAAACCTTCTCTTTCCATGAACGACCATTCGTACCAATGTAACCACAATTATCTTTACCTATTAAAGTTTGAATTATAGTTGCTGTTGAAGTTTTTCCATCTGTTCCAGTTACTCCTATCATTGTTAATTCTTTATTAGGATAATCATAAAACTTTTGACATAGTTTTGATAATTCTTCATTAGTATTAGAAACTTTAATTATTGGAACACTCTTTTCTGGAATATCCTTGCTAACTACAATCGCACTAGCACCATTTTCTATTGCTTGATCAATATAATCATGTCTATCTGCAGTTACACCCATAGTACAAATAAACAAATCGTTCTTTTCTACTTCTTTAGAATTAATTTTTATATCTTTTATTAAGACATCTGAGTCAATATCGTATAATTCACATAATTTTTTCATCTATTCTTCACCCATTATCATTATAACGTAAAATCTTGTAAAATTAAAGATTTATTGTTGATATAAAATGTTTTTTAGGTTAAATTAAAGAATGTACGAGGTGAATTTTATGAAAAGTGTTGTTATTGGAGCTGGTTCTGATTTAGGTGTTCACATAGATGGCGCTAAACTTGGACCAACTCAATTAATAAATGATATCAGAAGTTTTTATAAAGGCGAAATAATTGAATTTCAACAAGACCCTTCTATAATCAAAAGTAGAAATATTTCTGATAGAAGTAAAAACAGATATGAGATAAATGAATTAAATGAAAAAATATATAATTCAATAGTTGATAAGATGAAACAAGGTTATTTTCCAATTACTCTTGGTGGAGACCATACTGTTGCGATAGCATCAAGTCTTGCTGATGCTAAAATAAATGAAGACGTTGGTATTATTTGGATAGATGCTCATGGAGATTATAATACATTCAAAACAACTATTACGGGTAACATTCATGGTCTTCCACTTGCTGCTATTACTGGATATGAATGTGAAGATTTAAGATTATTTCATAGAGGAGAAATTATTCAACCTGCAAAAGCTGTTATTGTTGGTGCTAGAAGTCTTGATAAAGCTGAAGCTGAAAACTTAAAGTATTCTGGAGTTACTGTATTTACTACTGAAGATATCAAAAAAGAAGGCGTTGAAAACATTATGAAAAAAGCCTTTGATATTGCTGGATATAAAACAAGAAGTATCCACATAAGTTATGATTTAGATGTCATTGACCCCGAATTTGCTCCTGGAGTTTCCGTTCCAGAATTCGATGGTATTAATACTGATGAAGCTATGGAAATATGTGACTATATTATAGAGCATTTTGATAAAGTAACTTCTTATGATATTGTTGAATTAAATCCACTAAGAGATGTTTCAAGAAAAACAGAACAAATTGCTTTAAATATACTTGCTAAAACAATTAATAAAATTAATGAATTAGAAGACAAAGAAATAGAGGAACCATTATATTGATTGAACTGATAAAATAAAAGTAGACACAAAAATAGAATGTGATCTACTTTTTTAATTGCTATAATAATTTATATAA
>CAKOXP010000016.1 GCA_934130175.1 uncultured Bacilli bacterium | reverse complement strand
TTAGGCATTTTGAATTAAAAAGAATAATAAAGTACGAATTATTAAATGAAAAATATGAGTAGACGAAATATTACCTCTTTTTGAGTTATATTGAACTTGAAAGGAGATTTTTTATGGAAAAAAACATGAAAGTTAATTTTGATTTTTTAAAAGCAAGGGTGATAGATTCATTAGACAGTACTGACTTAGAATTTATTAGAAATGAATTATCTAAATTAAGTGAACCAACATTATTTAGTGGTGTTGGAGGATCAAATGTAGTTAGTGAATTTGGCGCTAAAGTTATTAATACTAAAAATGGTATAATTTCAGTAAATAGTGAACCAAGAGATTTTTTATACCGAAATAATGGTGAATTTAGAAATGTGATAGCATGTAGTTATAGTGGAAATAATTATGGAGTAGAATTAGCCTTTTTAAAAGGCTTAAGAAAATACTTGTTATCAAACAATTCATTCGATGATAGTGATGTGACTTATTTAAAATATGGTACTACCATCGATAAAGAAAGAAGTTTTATATCACTTGGTGCAACATTGATTCCTATAAGTATATTAATGAACTATTATTTAGATGGAAAAAACAATCCAATGTTAGATTGCATAGGAGAATCATCGTTCAATTTTGATTTAGAAAGTGATGTCTATGAAATATTCAGTGGCTATGATACCAGTACCGCATCAAAGTACTTAGAATCTACAATGGTTGAATCTGGTATTGGAATACCTATAGTTCATGATAAGTATTCTTATTGTCATGGAAGAAGTACACTTGGTATTAATTATAATGGTATAGCGATTTATTATAATAGGAATACTGAATTTGATCTAATGATGTTGGAGGAACTTAAAAAGTATTATAGTATGATCATCACTATTGACTCTAAATTTAAAGATCAAATATTAGATGATTTTCAGATGCTTATCCAAAGTATGTATCTAACAAAGTATATTGCAGAGAAAAAATTAAAAGATTTATCTAAAGTAGAATACTCACCAATAGTAAAAAAATTGTATAAATATAGTGGGCAAATTTAAGCACACTAATTTTTCTTTTTATGTTCAGTTACTTACTTTTTAAAATTATAGTATAATTTATTCGGCAGTATATTTATAAATATACTATATTAAATAAAATTTTTAGGAAAGAAATTTATATCTGCACACAACAGTTCCTATTAAAATGGGAACATTGTGCACATTTTGTGCTCATTAACCTAAAAACATATAGTAAAAATAATACTATATGTACCATTTATACCGTATCTGTTTAGACCTTTTAAGCCTTGTAAAATCTATAATACTATATATATTTCATAGTGTTATATGTACAGGAAAAGGATGAACATATGGTTCGGGAAAAAATATAAACAATGCTGTGGAAAGTAGCATAAAATAAGGGAAAACTAATAATTATAAAAATTATAAATTAGTTCGAATTATATAACTTGTCCACAAAATATTAAAAATATGTAGTAAAATAAAGGTGTGAACAATGATTATATTTGTTGACACCTTTTAAAATCTAAATAGAAATGGGGGTATAACAATGGAAGAAAATAACAATAATATTGTAATTTATCAAACTGATGATGGAGCGACAAAAATAGACGTAAAACTTAAAGATGAAACAGTATGGTTATCACAACAACAGATGGCTGACTTATATGATACGACTAAACAAAATATAAGTTTGCATATTAAAAATATCTTTGATGAAGAAGAATTAGACATAAATTCAACTGTCAAGGAATTCTTGACAGTTCAAAAAGAAGGAAATCGAAAAGTTGAAAGAAAAGTTAAATATTACAATTTAGATATGATTATATCTTTAGGATATAGAATAAAATCAAAAGTTGCTACTAATTTTAGAAGATGGGCGACTGAAAGATTAAAAGAATATATGATTAAAGGCTTCACTATGGATGATGAAAGACTTAAAGGAAATGGTGGAGGAAATTATTGGAAAGAATTACTTGCTAGAATTAAGGATATAAGATCATCTGAAAAAGTATTATATAGACAAGTCCTTGACTTATATGCAACTGCAGTAGACTATAACCAAAAGATGAAAAATCAATTGAATTTTTTAAGATTGTTCAAAATAAACTTCACTATGCTGCACACGGACATACAGCACCAGAAGTAATCTATGAAAGAGCAGATTCTGACAAACCATTTATGGGACTTACTACTTTTGGTGGGGATTTACCAGTAATGAGTGATGTTGTAATTGCTAAAAACTATTTAACAGAAGAAGAACTAAAAATTTTAAATAATTTGGTTTCTGGATATTTTGATTTTGCAGAAATACAAGCAATTAGACATAATCCAATGCATATGGAAGATTATATTAAAAAACTGGATACAATCCTTTCCAGTACTGGAGAAAAGTTACTTGTGGGTGCAGGTGCAATTAGCTATAATAAAGCAATAGAAAAAGCAAAATATGAATATAAGAAATATCAAGTAAAAACAATAAGTCCGGTGGAAAAAGAGTATTTAGAAACTTTAAAAGCAATAAGTAATAAAATTGATGATAAAGCAAAGAGTGAATAGAGTGTATCGTGTAGATATACTCTATTTTTATATGTATATCAAAGATAAGGAGAGTGATAAAATGATTAGCATAAGAAAAAGAGGCAAAGTATATCAATATTGTTTTGAAGCAGGAAAGGCAAATGGAAAAAGAAAACAAATAACTAAATCAGGTTTTAAAACTAAAAATGAGGCATATATAGCAGGACAAAAAGCATACGATGAATTTATAAATGGAATAACTAATGTAGAGTGTAATATGCTATATGAAGATTATTTAGATTATTGGATTAAAGAATATTTTAAAAATATAAAAAAACAATATAGATCACATCTATACTAAAGAAGAAATAGAAATAATCCTAAATAGATTTAAGAATAATAACCTTTTTTAGTATAAATATCTTATTATATATTAATTATACATTTAAAAAATATTTTCATAAATTAACATAGAAGAATTGAAATATGAGAATTAATTCTAAAAATTAGAGGAGGATGTATAATGAATAATTGTGATGATTGGGAACAAATAAGAAAAAAACAAGAAGAATATAGAAAAAAATGTAAGTTTTATTATGTAAAAGGTCCAACGGGACCAAAAGGTGAAAAAGGAGATGTTGGTTCACAAGGAGAAAAGGGAGATAGAGGTATTCCTGGACCTGCAAGTATTGATGTCGGAATTACAGAAACTGTGGAATCTTCTGAAGATGCTAAAGTAGAAAATGTTGGAACAAAAGAGGATGTTATTTTGAATTTCAAAATACCAAGGGGAGAACAAGGAATCGATGGTAAAATTGGTCCCCAAGGTATTCCTGGTCCTAAAGGTGAAAAAGGTGATATTGGTCCACAAGGAATAAAAGGTGAAAAAGGAGATCAAGGACCATCAACTATTCAAATTGGAAATATTGAAACAATAGAATCTAATGAAGAAGCAGAAGTTATAAATGTTGGCACACCAGTAGATGTAGTTTTAGATTTTAAAATACCAAAAGGCGAAAAAGGAGACCAAGGAGATATTGGACCAAGGGGATTACCAGGAGAAATAGGAAGGACAGAACACATTGCTATAGATGAAACTGAAACTTTAGAACCAGGGGAGCCTGCTCAAGTCATGGATACATTTGAAAATTGGGTACATCATTTAGCGTTTTTAATTCCAAAAGGAGAAAAAGGCGACGTTGGAGAAAGAGGACAACAAGGACCAGCAGGTCCTCCAGGAACAGAGTTTGTATCTGCTTATGGGATTAGATATTCAATGGTTACTACACAACTAACATTATCGCAAGGGACTGATACAATAATACCACTACCTGAAAAAGGGACAGCTTTTCTTACAGATTATCCAGATGGTAATTCAATAAAAATAAAAGAAACTGGAACTTACCTAGTATCATATTCATTATGTGGTGCAACAAATGAAGATTGTTCATTAACTATGTCTGTAAGAGCAAATGATATACTACAACCAGCTACGAATGCAACTAGTGAGTTTCAAGCACAAATAATTAACTGCATAAGTGGTTCAACTATTGTAGCTCTTAGTAAAGATGATCTTGTTACATTAAATGTAAAGGCATCTATGGCAGTTAGTCTAATATTTAATGGAAGTACTAATGCGGTTTTAAGCGTAACTAAAATACATTAAAGGAGTGGAAATCTCACTCTTTTTTTGTTATGAATTAATTATTTCAAAATTGATTGAAGCCATAAGATATAACAAAGGAAAGTGATAATATGCAAATAATAAATGATAATACTATTGTAATAAATAATAGTGAGGAATTAAAACAAGTATTGAGCGAAGAAAATAATTATAGTTATATTTATTTAGGAAATGACATTACAATGACAAGTGGTTTTGTTATAAATAGTAATAAAAGTAAAGTTATTATTGATGGAACTTACAACAATACTAAGCATACTTATACAAATAACTTGAGTTCAGAAGAAAATGTTATAAAGGTAAGTACAACTAATAAAAAAATTATATTAAAAAATATGAATATAATATCTTCACAGGGTTATGGAGTTATTTATGTTCCCTCTCATCCAAATTATTCTAATGTAGTAGTAGAATATAATAATATAAATTTTAGTGGAATAGAACTATCATGTAATTATTATGGAACAACTAAAATCGTTGATTCTCTTATAGAGGCAAAAGACACCAACAGTGTTTCTACTCAAAGGGTCTGTGATTCTAATAGAATTATAATTGGAGGAAATACAACAATTACAAGTAGTTCCACTAAAAATACAGTTTTCTTTTTTAATGATGTTATACCATCTTATATTAAAATAGTTCCTAATAGTAATGTAAATATTACAACAGGTAAAGAACTTATGAATGGAACTAACAGACTAGATTTAATAGTAGGACATGGATCAGAATTTCTTTTAACGACAGGAAATGGTTTTGCAATAACAACAACACATGGTGCTAGAAATGTTTTAATAGAAGAAATGGCTAAATTTACATTTATAGAAAAAAGTCACCAAAGAGTTCCTATGTGGAATGTATTTGGAGATTTTACGGTTAAAGAAGGAGCAAGTATATCAGTAATAAATACGTATATGAACACACCTTCTGATAATTATAATATTTATTTTAAGGGTACAAATCAAAAGTTTATACTGGATAATCCAAAATATGTGAATATTTACACTAAAAATGCTAATGTAGTCTATACTAATAATCCAGTTGATTTTATGTTTAATTTTAGTAGAATTAATTTGTGGTTATATGCCCTTGATTATACTTCAGCTTGTAATATTGATGATACGCCAGCATTTTGTTGGTATAAAGAAGATACACCAGTTAAAATAACAGGTATCTTAAATAAAGATAGTACTACAGTTACATCACATAATTTTACAGATACTGAATTAGCTTCACTGCCTGATATAAATAATTTTACACTACAAAATATAAAAATATTAACTATTGGAATGCTTAAGATAAATGTTCATCCAATTATAGATTCTATAAATGCAATTTCAGGACATACTATACCTTACGCAAATGTCAAAATAGAATACAATAATAAAAGTTTAACAGCAACAGCAGATGAAAATGGTCTTTTCGAAGTAAATATAGATTCTATTATTACAGATGATACAAGAATTAAAATTATTTCTTGTTTAAACGGCTGCTTTAGTGAAAGAAAAGTAACTACTCCATTTATGGGAGAGTTAACTCTTTTAAAAGTAACAGAAAATATTCCGTTTAGTATGATTCCATCTTCTACTAATCCAACTATTTTATCTAAAAAAAATGAAACAGTGGTAACTGTTGTTGATAGTAGAGTAAATAGTACTAATTGGAGATTGTATATAAATTTTATAAATCCAATGATAGAAGCAACTGGTAAAGTTTTAATAGATTCACTATTTTTTAAGAAATTTGATAATGAGAAAATTATTTTGAAGACACAAAAAAAGTTAATATATGAATCAAATGATAATGGTGGAAGTGTAAATGTTAGTAATATTACATTTTCTACTGATAAAGGATTGTTTTTAAAACCTAGTAAGAATTTATTGGAAGATGAAGATTATTCCACATTAATAGTTTGGAGTATTGAGGCATAATGCCTTTACAAAAAAGAAATTTGATTCATACAATATATTGTAATGAGGTGAATTATGACAAGTGATTATATTTATATTAAAATTTGTAGTAATGAAAACAGTAATTTAAGAGTAAAACTAAAAGATAAATGTAATAAGAGCGTTTTTGAAGGTATTACGGATAATTTTGGAAGAGTTAAGATACCAATATGTAATAATGAAGTATATAAATTAATTGTATATTCCAATTTATCAATTATGAAAATACCTTTAATTGCAAGAAAGAATAAGTTTTATTTTATAAACATTGGAAATTATAAAAGAAAGGACCATCTTGTTACAGTTTTACTGACGGATAAATATTATCCAAATATAAAAATAGAAGGAGGAAAGATGATATTATGGCAAGACATACAATCCCAATAACAAATGGTAAAGGAAGTATTGAACTTGTTACAGGAACATATAAAGCTCAAGCTGTAGCCGGTGGATATGATGCATCAACTCTTGATCCTAAAAGTGTTAATATTATTGATGGAACAACTACATATGCATTTACAATAAGTGCAACAGGGACTTTAACACTTCATGTTACAGATACGGGAAATCCTGATACTGGGGTACAAATTATTGGTGCTAAGTTTATAAGAACAGATAGTACAGGAACAATCGTTGGAAATGAAATAACAACAAATGATGATGGAAATGCCGTATTTAATAATGTCCCATTTGCAGAATCTGGAAGTACAGCAATATATTATAAACAAATATCAAGTGATGGAGGTCATACGTTTGATGATACTGTTAAATCAATTGTTATGACTCAATCATCTGAAACAGTTCAAATAACAAATCCACCAGCACCAGTTAGAAACTTCACGTTAATGGATGCAAGTTTCCCTAATATACCTATTATAGATGGTCAAATAATACTTGAAGAAAATCAATAAAGAAGCAGATTTAAAAAACTGCTTCTTTTTATAATAATTATAAATAAAACTTGCTGAATAAAGTAAAAGGATTATCTATTCTTTTATATATATAGTCTGAATTTTATTTATTTAAGAACAATAACCCTTTATCATCATTTATAAATATTAATTTTTTGTTTGTTTTATTAATGATTTTCCAAAACTAACAATATTTATGCTATTATTTTATATTTTTAATATCTAACAATGTCATTGCAAACAAATATTTTTTTAATAAGTTCTTTTACTGCAGTACCACAATAGGAACAACTTTTTTCACCTAAGCTAGTTATAGGACTTCCGCAATTTGGACAATGTAAACCAATAGCCTTAATATCTTTACTAAGCTTTTTCTCATCATAAATATAGATAAATTCAGTTCGTGCACGATCTTGAGTTTTGATACTTTTACCATTTCTTTCAAGAAAATATTCATAACTAGAAGAAAAGTATATAGTCGCAACACCACCTTCTTTTTTGTATCTAGCTACAACAGTATTGTGAATTTTAAAATTTTTGAATCTAACTTCTTCATCTTTATAATCACTAATCATTTTATCTATAAAACTTTTTATTTTTCCACTAAACTTGCTAGAATCCTTTGTTTCAATTGCTTTATAACTATCAAGTATTACTTTTTCAGCTTCTCTTTTCAATTCATTTATATTTATATCAATAAAATCTTTTTTTATTTGTTCTAAATAAATACTATCCATACTAGAAAGTGATTTAGGAACTTCTTGATCTTCAAGTCTAGCTTCTTCAATTATATCTTTTAGACTCATTCCATTAAATCCATGTTTTCCAAGAACATTTTTAATTTTGAATTTAATATATAAGTAACAAAATATTATAAATAAAATAAAGATTATTACTCCAATTAAAAAATACATAGTATCACCTTCTTTAATTTTATCATACAAAATTAAAATTAATAACATAAACTAAAAATATTTTATCTTGATATGCTATAATAATAAAGAAATATAATAATTGTGGGTGATAATATTATGAAATTTAGCTCTCCAAAAGTAGAAAAATGCATTCCTAAAGAAATTTTAGAAAGTTTTTCTACAAATGAATTTAATAATGGTATTTATGCTAATAATATAAATAAGAATATTATAGTAGATTCCACTACTTTTGATAGTTGTATATTTGAAAATATTGATTTTAGTAATATAAAACTAGAAAATGTAGATTTAATTGATGTTGTTTTTAGAAATTGTGATTTATCAAACAAAAACTTTGATAAGCAATTTATAAGTAGAGTTACTTTTAATAATTGTAAACTACTAGGTACAAGTTTTATTGACAGTAGTCTAAATAATATTGAGTTTTGTGAGTGTAGTTGTAAATATATCAATTTGGCAGCTAGTAAAATAGAAAATTTAAAAATAATAGATTGTGATTTTAGTGAATCATCATTTTCAGAATCAAAATTAAAAAACATAGATTTTGATAAAGTAAAATTTATGAATGCTGAATTTATAATGACAGATTTGAAAGGTATAGATTTTTCTAATTGTGACATTAATGGAATTATGTTTGATTCTAAATCTTTAAATGGAATTATTATAAATACTTTTCAAGCGTCAAGTATTGTTGGAATGTTTGGAGTTAAAATTAAAAATTAAAAAAGGTACCTAGATAGTTCTAAGTACCAATCTATATACAGGGGATCTTCACATAACTTCGTGAACCCTCCCCACTAATATAATATGTAAGAAAATGCCAAATATACAAAAAAAGTAATTTATTTTATTTATTGATTAAGATATTTTAGGTATAATACTTATAATAATTAAAAGGACGGGATAATATGACAAATGAGAAAATAGAAAAAATACTAACAAACAGTTTAAAAAAAGTAAATGATTTATGGAGGTCACTTTGACTGCTGTGAAAAAATAAAACAAATAAAACAATTAGAAGAAAAAACTATGGAAGATGGTTTTTGGAATAATAAAGATATATCTTCTGAAATAATAGATGAAATTAATAAATTAAAACAGATAGTAGAACCTCTAGAAGAATTAAAATCAAAAATAAACTCAAACTTAGAACTACTTGAGTTATTAGAAATAGAAGAAGACAATGAGGTTTTATCAGTAATCGAAAAAGAAATTCCTCTAATTGAAAAAAAAATATCAGAAGTCAGCTTAAATTTATTACTAAGTGGAAAGTATGATGGAGAAAATTGCATTTTAGAGATTCATCCAGGAGCAGGAGGAACAGAATCTTGTGATTGGGCATTGATGTTATATCGTATGTATAGAAGATATGCAGAAAGGAAAGACTATAAAGTAGAAGTTCTTGATTACCAAGATGGAGAAGAAGCAGGTATTAAAAGTGTTTCTATGTTAATAAAGGGAACAAACGCCTATGGATATTTGAAAAATGAAAAAGGTGTTCATCGTTTAGTTAGATTATCACCATTTGATTCTAATAATAGAAGACATACATCTTTCGCTTCTGTCGAAGTAACACCAGATATAAAGAAAGATATCGATGTTACTATAGATGAAAAAGATTTAAAGATAGATGTTTATAGATCAACAGGAGCAGGAGGACAGGGAGTAAATACAACAGATTCAGCAGTAAGAATTACCCATCTTCCTTCCAAAATAGTAGTTACTTGTCAAAATGAAAGAAGTCAAATTCAAAATAAAGAGCATGCTTTACAAGTACTAAAAACGAAATTATTCTTATTAGAAGAAGAAAAACAACAACAAGAGTTAGCTACAATTAAAGGAGGACAACAAAATATTGAATTTGGTTCTCAAATTAGAAGTTATGTTATGCATCCCTATTCAATGGTAAAAGATCATAGAACTAATGTAGAAACAAGTAATGTTTCCAAGGTATTAGATGGAGATATTGATCTATTTATACAAAGTAATTTAGAAAGAGGTGTTTAAATGAAATTTTTTCAAAATAAAAGGCTTGATCCTATTGAAAAAAGAATAAAAAGCAAGTCGAAATTAAAAAGATATTTGGAATTCTTTGTAGGATGTAGTATCCTAGCTATTTGCTTTAACCTTTTTTTATCACCAAATGATTTAGTACCAGGTGGTGTTTCAGGAGCAGCCATTATTTTGAATCACCTTTTTGGAATAGATAAATCTTTGTTTATATTAATTGTAAATATCATTTTATTAGTCCTTAGTTATTTCTTACTCGGAAAAGAGAAGACTAAAGCTTCAATTTTAGGTAGTTTTTTATTTCCAATATTAGTTAGTCTAACTTCAGATATAAATTTATATTTAAAAATAGATAATTCACAAGTCCTACTTTCAGCTCTTTTTGCTGGAGTTGTCTATGGTTTTGGAGCAGGTATAAACTTTAAAGCTGGTTTTACTACTGGTGGTACCGATATCTTAAATCAAATAATATCTAAGTATTTTAAAATAAGTATGGGAAAAAGTATGCTAATTTGTGATGGAACAATAGTTGTGTTATCAGGAGTTGTTTTTGGTATTAATAATTTAATGTATTCTATAGTAATTCTTTACTTAATAAGTTATATGTCTGATCGAGTTATTTTAGGAGTATCAGATAGTAAAGCTTTCTATATAATAACTGATGAAGAAGAAAAAGTAAAAGAATATATTATAAAATACTTAAATCATGGAGTTACTGTTTTTCAAGCAAAAGGTGGATATAAAAAAGAAAGACAACATGTCTTAATGTGTGTTTTACCAACAAAAGATTACTTTCGTCTAAAAGAAGGAATTCATGAAATAGATAAAGATGCTTTCTTTGTTGTAACTGATTCCTATGAAGTATTTGGAGGTGAGTAATTTGCATCTTTTTAATAAAGAAGAATTAGCTCTTTTACCTGAAGATATTCTAAAAAAAGTTAATACCCATCATCTTTTGAAAAGATATATTATGTTACTTATATCTATGTTTATTTCAGCTTGTGTTTTCAATTTATTGATTGTTCCAACTAATATTGTAACTGGTGGAATAAATGGAATTTCAATTATCTTAAAAAACATCTATGACTTTTCTCCATCAATAGTAATGCTTGTCGTATCATTAATTTTATTACTATTTAGTTACATGTATTTAGGAAAAGCTCATGCAGCAGGAACAATCGTTGCTGCCTTCCTATATCCATTATTTGTTCAATTAACTTCTAATATATCTTTACATCTAGACTTTAAACCAGATGATTTGCTTCTTATTTCAATTTTTATTGGAGTAGTTGGTGGCTTTAGTAATGGTTTAATGTATAAAACAGGTTTTAGTAATTGTGGTCTTCCCATAATAAGTCAAATACTTTATAAAGAGTTTAAAATTCCAATATCAAAAAGCAACTTTATAATTAATGGAATTATAGTTTTAATAGGTGGATTTTTCTTTGGGTTTACAATGGTAATGTATGCCTTAATAATTCTTTATATAAATAGTTTTATGTTAGATAGAGTAATTCTAGGAGTATCTAAGAATAAAGCTTTTTATATAATAACAGAAGAATATGAAGAAATAAGAAAGTATATTATTGATAATCTTCATCATAATGTTACAATGTTCAATGTTAAAGGTGGATTTTTAGAAAAGAAAAGAATGGTTTTATTAACAGTAGTTCCCTCAAAAGAATATTTTGTAGTAACAGAAGGTATTAAAGAAATAGATAGTAAAGCCTTCTTCTTAGCGTGTGATGCATATCAAGTCGAAGGAGGAAGATAAAGGAAGAAAGAAATAATGCTTTCTTCTTTTGTTATGTCGAAAATTGTGATATAATTGTCATACTAAGGAGGTTAAAGATATGGACTTAATTAGACTTAAGAATGTCAATAAAAAATATAAAAATGGTGTTACAGCTATATATGATATGACTCTTTCTTTAAAAAAGGGTTCGTTTACCTTTGTAATTGGTGGATCTGGTTCAGGTAAAAGTACTTTTATAAAGATGCTTTATCGTGAAGAAAAACCTACTAAGGGACAAATTGTAGTAGGTGGAGTTAATGTAGCAAAACTTAGAGATAAAAAAGTATATAAACTAAGAAGAAAGCTAGGAATTGTATTCCAAGATTATAGGTTATTACCTAAATTAACAGTATATGAAAATGTAGCCTTTGCTATGGAAGTTATTGGTGCTACTAAACAAGAAACAAGACAAAAGACATTAAAAGCTATTGAACTTGTTGGTTTAAAAAATAAGGTACATAACTATCCAGATCAACTATCAGGTGGAGAACAACAAAGAGTTTCAATTGCTCGTGCGATTGTTAACAATCCGAAACTACTTTTATGTGATGAACCTACAGGAAACTTAGATCCTGATATGAGTATGGAAATTATGAAAGTTTTGGAAAATATCAATGAGAAAAAGGGAACTACTATTCTAATGGTTACTCATGATAAAGATATTGTTAATAAAATGAAAAAAGATGTTATTACCCTAAAAGATGGTAGAATTACAAGTATAAAAGAAAGGGGAACTTATGATGAAGATATTTAGAATGCTTGGAAGAAGTATTAGAGATGCTTTCAAAAGTGTATTTAGAAACTTTAGTTTGTCGCTTGCTTCTATTTCTTGTATTACAATTACCTTAGTTATAGTAGCAGTATCAATAATTGCCTCTTTTAATGTAGAGAACTTTGCTAAAGAAATAGAAAGTGATTTAACAATAGTGGCGTTTCTTAAATCAGATGTAGAAGAAAAGGATATAGAAAGTCTAACTACAGAAATAAAAAATATGGCGAATGTTGAGTCAGTTGAATTTCAAGGAAGAGAATCAATCAAAGAAGAAATGTCTAAGGAATCAGATGCTTTTAATTCTGTTATGTCTGAATGGAGTAAGGAAGATAACCCTTTAAAAGATACCTTTAAAATCAAAGTAAAAGATGCTACTGAAATTTCTCATACAGCGAAAAAGTTAAAAAATATGGAACAAGTATCTTTAGTAAGATATGGAGAAGGTATGGTTGATAAATTAGTAAATGCCTTTTCTTCAATTGAAAAAGTTGCTTACGGTGTAGTTATTGCTTTGGTTGTAGTTACAGTATTCTTAATTATTAATACAATTAAGTTAACAATATTCTCAAGAAAAAGAGAAATATCGATTATGAGATTAGTTGGAGCTAGTAACTTTTCTATAAAAACTCCGTTCATTGTAGAAGGTATGTTTTTAGGATTAATTGGTTCTATAATACCGGTAATTCTAACTACATTTGGTTACTTAGCTTTCTACAAACATTTCGATGGGTATTTATTTAGTAAATTAATTAGATTAATAGAACCAGAACCATTTATTTATCAAGCATCAGGCCTTGTTGTAATAATAGGTATTATAGTTGGTATGGTAGGTAGTGCAAGTGCTGTAAGGAAATATCTAAAAATATGATGAAGAAAAATTTAACAAAATATCTTCTTTTGACTTTAGTAATTTCTTTAGTAGCACTACCAAAGAATACATTTGCAATTACTTTGAAAGAATATGAAGATAAGGTTGCAAAATATACTAAAGAATATCAAGATAAGCAAAATAAAATTGCTAAAAGTAAAGAGGAAGTAGAACAGGTAAAAAAGAATATTGCAAATATTGAATCACAAATTAAGACAGCAGAAGATGAGATTAAAAGTTTAGAAGATGAAATAGATAAAAGTAATAAAGAAATTGAAAATAAAAAAGAACAAAGTAAAAAAATAATGAAATATTTTCAAATAATCAGAAGTGGTAACACTTATTTGGAGTATATTTTTGAAGCAGAAAGTGTTACTGATATGATTTATAGGATATCAGTTGTTGAACAATTAACTGAATATAATCAAAAAGTTGTTAAAGAACTCAATGAATTAATAAGTCAAAATAAAGTAAAAAAAGCAGAACTTGCTAAAAAAAATCAAGAGTTATCAGATTTGAAAAGTAAACTAGAATCAGAAAAAGCAAGAATAGAGCAAGACATTGAAAAAACAGAAGGAACCTTACCTTCAACAAAAGATCAAATTGCTCAATATCAAACTTTAGTCAATTATTATAAAAATAAGGGATGTAAGTCAAATGATGTAATAGGAGTTACGTGTGCTGTTTCGAAGCAAGTTAATTCTAGTTCAGGTAATAAAAATGTTGGACCAGGAAGCTATATTTATCCTATTAATGGTGGAAGATTTAATAGAGGTTTTTCATATAATCCTAATACTGGTTCAGGTCATAAAGGATGGGATATCAGTGTTGGTTGTGGAACGCCAATTTATGCTATAGCTGATGGTACTGTATTCTATACTGGAAATAATCGCGATAAATATGGAGCATATATGGTAATGATTGACCATGGAAATGGATTATATTCACAATACGCTCATGTTTTATCAAATATACCGGTAAGTCAAAAACAAAGAGTTTCAAAAGGTCAAGTTATAGCTTATGTTGGTTCAACTGGATATTCTACGGGATGTCATCTTCATTTAGAATTATCAGCAGGATGTGGATGGAATTATCCATCAAAAAATGAATGTTATTACGGTTATTACTCAGATAAAAATCCATTTAATTATTTGAACCATTTAGTTGATCCGGATAATTATATTCCAAGATAAAAAGATTATCTGATAATATTAGTGATATTAAAAACTAATTGTAATAGAATTATTATTTATGAGGACTAGAAATAGCCCTCTTTAATTTTGCTAATTATATAATCCTTTAACTAACATAACTCTGTTTTTTAAATGATTAAACTTATAACTATAGGTAGTATGCTATATCGTTAGAATATTCATGAATAAATGTATTAAAAATATATTTTCTTCATACAAGTAAATATTCTTAGTCTTCTTTTCTTTATTGCTATTTTTTAAATATTATAAAGAGTATAAAAAAAAAGAAATAGTCAATAATATTATTAGGAGGATATATTATGGAAGAAAAATTAGAACTATTAGAACAAGTTCATCATGATTCAGCTATGGCTGCATATACTATAGAAAAACTACTTGATAAATTAAAAGATAAAGATAATAAGATAAAGGCTTATGCTGAAGAAATTTTAAAAGAATATCAACAATTTGAAGAAGAGGCAAAAGTCTTATTAAAAGAAAATAATAAAGAACCATCAGATCCATCTCTTATGGCTAAAATGGGTTCATCTATGGGAATAAGTAAAGAGGTAAAAGAAGATAATAGTGATTCGTCTATTGCAAATATGTTAATTCAAGGTGTTTCAATGGGAAGTTTGGAAATAGAGAAAAAATTAAAAGAGTATGATAAAGAATTAGATAAGGATGAAAAAAGTATTGCTAAAAAATTCTTGAAATTTCAAGAAAAAACAATAAACCATTTAAAAGAATATATTTGATTTATTTCTATATATCTGATATAGTAAATGAAAAGTTATAGGTGGTAATATGCGCGTTTTTGATTTTGATAATACAATTTATGATGGAGAAAGTGTTTTTGACTTTTTTCTTTTTTGTGTTAAAGAAAAGAAATCACTAGTTAAATATGCACCTATAGTTGTATATACAACACTTATGTATGAATTAGGATTTTTATCAATTGATAAGTTATGTGAGCTTGCTAGTAAAATGTCGAAAGTAATTATAGATAATAAAGATAATGCGGAAAGTTTAATTGAAAAATTTTGGAAAACACATGCTAAAAACTTAAAGTTAGATTATTTAGAACAATTAAGAGAAGACGATGTTATTATAACTGCATCTCCAAGTATACTTATTGATGGTATAAAAGATAAATTAAATACGAAAAATATTATTTGTAGTGAAATGTGTATTGAAACTGGAAAGCTAGAATTTTTATGTTTTAGAGAAAATAAAGTTAAAGCCTTTAAAGAAAGATATCCTAATGCTGTAGTTGAAGAATTTTATACTGATTCTTATAATGATAAAGCATTAATGGAAATTTCTAAAAAGACATATTTAGTTAAAAAATAGTCTATTTAAAAAAGTTACCATTTATTAGAAATGATAACTTTTTTTCTTTCAAATTAATATTTGTATATTAAACTCATAGAATTATTGTAGGGAGGTGACTATGAACGAATTAAATAATATAGTAACAGCAGTTGGTAATTATAATAACATTCCAACAACTCTTACTTCAAATACTTCCGTAGTTAATATTATTGAAGGATTGAGCCTTCATAAGGAAGCAGATAAGACTAATTGGGGTGGTGGAAATTTAGAGTATACAATTACTATTGATAATCAAACAGATAAAATCTATGTAAAACCTATAGTTACTGATGTTATTGATACAACTTTAGTTGATTTTATCGATGGAAGTGTAGAAATAAATGGTGTTACTGCTACCCAAGATCAATATAATTATAATGAGGCAACACATACATTAACAGTTAACCTAGATGATGTAACACCCTCATCAAACTCTACTTTTACGTTTTCTGTTAAAAAGAAAGACTAATAATTATTTTATTTTACAAAGTCGCTCAGAATTAATTTGTGAAAGTGGAAAGACAATATATAGTAATTATGTCACAGTTATCGGACTTAAAGCTAGAGGCTTTTCTAACAATAATTGGTGTGGAACTCCACATTGGAGAATTTAAAAATCACAAAAAGAGTGATTTTTTTCTATTCTTCAATACTCCAAATAAGTGTTGTATTATATTCTTCATTTGCTTCTAAGGCATTATTTTGTAAAGATAAGAGTGGCCCTTGTTCCTTAGACCAAGTTATTTTTGTAACCTCGGCTGTTCCATTATTATTAATTCCTGTTAATACTAGTGTTGGTATTTCATTTAAAATAACACTTGTATTATCAAATTTTTTAAATATTATGGCATTAGGAAGTGAAAAGTTGTTTGCTGAAGTTAATGGACCTGAGAGATGAGCATAAAGTTTCCAGTTAGAACTTACAACTCTACTATCTACTATATTCACAAATATTTGATCACTTTTTTTGAAAATAAGAGGTGTTGTTGTTACATCATCAAGAGAAAAAGAAAAACTACTAGTATTACTATTCAAAGTAAGTTCTCCATTATGTGGTGTAGTAATAGTTCTCGTTTTATAAACAAAACTATTACCAACATTAACTGTTATTGTAATTTCAGTATCATCTTCAATTGGTGTTGGTATAGTGCATTCAAAAAATCCGTTTTCATCAGCAGTTACCGTGTAAGACTTACTATCATAAGAAATCATAACATCAGCAAATTCTATAGTATGACCACTAATAGTAGTAGATGTTTTAGTTATAGGATGAATATTTAAAGGATATGTTCCTATTGATAATTGTTTTCTATTTTGAAATGAAAAGTTAGTTAAATCTGGAAGAATTGCTAGTTCCTCATTACTAATATTATGAGTTGTAATACTTGTAGAACTGTTTGTTATAGTACCTTCTATTGTTAGAAAATCATCTTTTAAATACCAAGAAAAGTCTGGTAAATTATCGATACCTCCAGCATTTGTAAAAGTATCAGAATTTTGCCACATATTAATTCTATTTAATGAAAAATTAAAGTTAAGAGGATTATTTGTATATAATATATTTGCATTTTTACTATATAGAATTAAACTTTTAGGATTATTTAAAGTTAACTTTTGATTAGTACCTTTAAAATGAATATTATAATTGTCGCTAGGAGTATTATCATAAGTGTTAATTATATAAACATTAGCGCCATTATTAACTGTGAAATTTCCATATACATTCCACATAGGAACTCTTTGATGATTATTTTCTATAAAGTTTAAAGTTGCCCTTTCATCAATTAAAACATCAGTAGCTCCAGTAATAGTGTTAGCAGCAAAACCATTAGCGGTTATTAAATTAACTTCAGTATCATGAAGTATAGTAAAATTAAGTTTAAAAGTACCTCTCATAAATTCATTGTAAGTACTAGTTAAATTGACATGACTATTAGGAAGAAATTTTATGTATGGATTACCTGTGTCATTTCGGAAATAAAATAAAGAATAATTTTTGGCATCACTTGAGATAATAGTATTCCCACCAATTTCAATATGATCTGCTTCAAACGCTTCTTGAGCTTCTATATCAGATGTATCTTCAATTGTTATATTGCAATCTATTACTCTTATAGTTCCATACGGATTAAATCCCATTTCTGTACCATTGAATTTAATATTGTTATATTCAGTACAAACATTTTTATATGTTGTGTAAACTGGAACATGTATAATTCCAAATGGATTTACCGAAGAAACATCCATATTTTTAAATATAATCAGTCTATTTGTATGACTAGCTGTAATGACATCAGTATTTTCTACACTATTCATTCCTGTATATGTATATCTAGTATTTAAATAAGTTCCGTCAATAATAACTTTTTCTTTATTTTTATTGATAGTTATTCCAGAAGTAAGATTAATATTATTTCCAAAATAAATATAAGTATAATTATTATCTTCTTCTAAAACGGTTTTTAATTCATCACTTGTTGTAACTACAACAGTATTATTATTAATTATTTGCATAATATCACCTTCTACGTAGTAATTTATGAAGCAACTTTACTATTGAATAATTAGTTTGCATTGGTTCTTCAAAATAATAAAAAATATATTACTACAAATTATGATTCTAGTTTTATATTCTGCACTAATAAATTCGTTGAATACTTAGGACTTTGTATGATAGAATATAAAAAAGCGAAAGTTAATTCACAATCAAAAATTTAAATATTTAACTACTATGAGTGAATTTAAGGTAAAGTCATCAGATGAAAGATAGATTATATGAAAGTATAATGAAATTTTAACATGTTTGGAGGTAATAAAATGATATATTGTTTTGATAAAGATTTACCCTGGGATTATTCTAAAAAAGAGATGGAAATAGCTAAGAAAAATGGTAATGGTATTTTATATGATAGTTCTTTGAAGAGATTCATTGATTTTGAAGGGAATTTCTTTGATATAAAAGATAAAATAGTTTTTCCTAGAACTGGTGTAGAACAGATATATAGTATGAATGATGAAATAATGGGATAAGGTGGGATTCCTGTCGTTAATAATGAACAAGTAAAAGCAATAGAAAATTGGCCAATTTATTATAAAGATAATAAAAAAAGCATGATAATAAAAGGATGCAATTTAATTGATGTTGATTGTGTAAAAGAAATAGAAAGGGTTTATGGTAAAGAGATATTTATAAAAACTAAAACAAAAAACTTCAGTGGTGTTGTTTCTACAGAATTATTATTGGATGAAGAATGTGTTTTTTATAAAACTCTATTATATCATTTAGGTGATGACTTTATTATAAGTAGGAAAGTTAATATTGTTGAAGATCAGTATGGAAAAAAAGAATATAGATGTTTTGTGGTTGGCAATGAAGTGTATAATATTTCCAGATTTACAACATCAGTTCTTCATGAAATAGAACCTGAAATATTACAAAAGGCTCAAGAAATTATTGGAAATCTTAAAGATAGTTTTCCAAACTCTTATGTTTTAGATTTATTTGAATGTCAATTGGATGGAGAAACTTATATAGATGTTGTAGAATTTAATCCTATTTCTTCTTCTGGACCATATTTATATAATTCATGTATTGAAAAAAGTTGTGATTTACTACATTCAAATAAGTTTAAAATATCATCTGAGTTTATTGATAAAATTAATGAATGTACAACTATTGGTAAAGTGATAAATGATAGATCAAATTTATATGATACACCTAATGGATTTTCTAATAATTTAAGAAGTATTTATTTTACTGGGAACATAGGAGTATTTTGGATGAATAGTTATAAATTAACAGAAATAGATTTTAGTAGGCATGTTCCAGCATATAATTCTTCAAAAGCAGTGAGAATTGATAGTGATCTTGATCTCAAACGCTTATCGATACAAAAAGAAACTGATTTGATAGATGAAAATACCAAGAAATTAGAAAAATTATTAAAGAAAGAATACAATAATAGTGAGCAAAAAAACTAGTCTTTAATTTGACTGGTTTTAAGTTTAGAAAAATTTCTCTGTATTATTAAATATTATGTTTCTTGATTAGTATGCCCATATCTGAAAAAGTAATATCAGAGCTTGCATTATTTTCTATTTCTGTTTTTAGTTGTAACTCTATTGGCGTTGTTGTTTCTAATATATTTACTTTTGAAAAAAACATTTCTGGTGTATTACCTTTTTTTAACTCAAAAGAAAAATTATCTATCTTTTTGTTATTTGTTGCATCATACAAGTAGAAAGATGCTCCAACAGTCGAGGTTACACCTGATATTTTACCGCATAAAGTTATTTCATAAACACCTTCTTTTAAAAGACTGATATTTCTATTATTATTGATTGTAAAATAATCATTTGTATCTGGTACTTTCTTTGAATTCCCTGTTGTTACAATTCCAGCAACTGTATTTTCTGGAAAATCAACAAAAACTAAAGAATTGTATAAATCTTCACTTAAACCAGGCTCTCCTTTATCACCTTTAGGACCAGGCTCACCTTGCTCACCCTTTTCTCCAGCAGGACCAGCAGGACCAATTTTTTCCTCTACTCCAGGACTACCTCTAGGTATTTTAAAATTTAATACTACATCTTTATTAGTTCCAACGTTTGTAACTAAAGCTTCGGTATCAGCATCCACCGTTTCAGTTATACCAACTTCAATTGTTGCGCCACCATCTTCTCCTTTTGGACCGATTGGGCCAATATCACCTTTAGGTCCAGTAGGACCAATTTCTCCTGCTAGTCCTTGAATACCAGCTTCACCTTGTGGTCCAGTAGGTCCAGTTGCTCCTTGAACAAATATATACCTAAGGTTTTTATTACACGCTCTTACTTTTCTTTCAACATTATCACAGTTATTATCAAAGTTATGACTATTCATATAGATTCTCCTTTCTTCTATATATTATGTAGGTTTATACGATTAAGTTATTAAAAGGTAGTATTACTCCTACATAAAAAAATATTCTAATATTTAATAAAAATTTCATTAAATATTTCCTCTTTTATATTGCATTTTTTAAATGATAGATGTTAGAATAAAATACAATTCATTAAAACCTAAATGTAGAAATATAAACTAAAAAATATGATACTAGAATTATACTTTGGAAGGGGTATGTTATATGATTAAATACTATAAAGAATTAGAAAATAGATTGAATTATTATTTACCATTAGTAGATATTCAAGATAAAGGAAAAAAAGTATTATTTGATTATGAGATACCATTTTCATTTATAGAAGAATATGCAGATTTATTTAAAAATAGTGAATTCCTAATTACTATTTATAAAGAGTTTAATATTGATGAATGGTTTAGAAATAATATATATATTGATTACGAGAATACCTGTCTTGTTTATAGTGAATTTGAAAGTGTAGAAGAAGAATTTTATTGGATATTAGAAGAATATAAGAAAATAAATTTTTCTTCTAGAGCAATAGAAAATTATTTATATCTAATTAAAAGATTATCCATTTTATATATAGATTTATTTCCAAATAATAAACAATATTATACTTCACTTAATAATACAATAGTTGCAGCAATAGAAGAATTAAAAAAATACAATACTATTCACTATATTCCAGATAAAGTAGATAATCTATATCAACCAGATGCATGGTATATAACACCTAATGGTTATTTATATAATGCCGGAAAATATGGACATAGCGGTAGGGATTTAACGTTCAATTATAATAAAATGAAATATTTTATAAATAATAATGAAAATATATTAGACAATCATAAAATTTCAAACGGATATTTAAATCTGTCTAAAAAAATAAAAGAAAATGGTTATATATCTGCAGGACAATTTAAGGTGTTTTTAAATTATATAAGTCAGCCAGCATATTTAGAATCAATTGATGAAATACCAGTAACGAGAGAAAACCATATAATCCAATTAATTTTAGGTATAATTAATGCTCAAGCATGCTTTTATAGATTTTTTGAAGATTTATGTATATATACTAAAGATCCAAAAAATGAAATTGATAAGTTAGTTGCTTGGACTAAAGATGATATTAGAGATGTATTAGTTAGATGTTGTGGATTTCATAAAATAGAATCTATGCGAGAAAAGACTATCACAACCAGTTGTGTAAATTATGAAACCGAATTCGAAGAATATATAAAAAATGGATGGAATGTAGAATTTATACCACCTATTATACTTGATAAGTATAATCGACGTATAATGGAATATCCTAAAGAATTTCTAGTTATGAGAAAAGTGTTAAAAAAGTGATTACTGTAAAGGAAGTTAATATAACTTCCTTGTTTTTATAGGAGAATAGTGTTAAAATACTGACAGTATCTGAGGTGAGAATATGTTTGAATTAGTATCAAAATATAAACCAAGTGGTGATCAACCAGAAGCTATTAAAGAATTAGTAGATGGTCTTAATAATAATAAGAAAGAACAAGTTTTATTAGGCGCAACAGGGACAGGAAAAACTTTTACAATTGCTAATGTTATAAAAGAAACTAATAAACCTACATTAGTACTTGCTCATAATAAGACATTAGCGGGACAACTTTATTCAGAACTTAAAGAATTATTTCCAAATAATCATGTCTGTTTTTTCATTTCATACTACGATTATTATCAACCGGAAGCTTATGTTCCATCTACTGATACCTATATAGAAAAAGATTCGTCTATTAATGATGAAATAGATGAATTAAGACATGAGGCTACTAGTAATTTATTATCATATAATGATGTTATTGTAGTTGCTTCTGTCTCATGTATATACGGTATTGGTGAAGTAGAAGAATATAAAAATAAAATGTTAACATTATCTGTTGGTGAAGAATTAGATAGAAATCAAGTATTAACTAAACTTGTTGATATGTTATATGAAAGAAATGATTTGGACTTTAAAAGAGGAACTTTTAGAGTAAGAGGTGATATTCTAGAAATTATTCCAGTTAATCAGAATAAAACAGGATATAGAATAGAATTTTTTGGTGATGAAATAGATAGAATTAGTGAAATAGATGTTTTAACTGGGGCAATTATTAATAATAAAAAAACTATTAGCCTATTCCCAGCTAGTCACTTTGTAGTTAGTGATGAAAAGCTAAAAGCTGCTATCTTAAGAATAAAAGAAGAACTTGCTGAAAGATTAGAAAAGTTAAAAGCAGATAATAAACTTTTAGCAGCAGAGCGTCTTGAACAAAGAACAAATTATGATATTGAAATGTTAGAAGAAACTGGGTTTTGTTCTGGAATAGAAAATTACTCAGCTCCAATGGCTGGAAGAAAAAAAGGAGAAACTCCTACCACATTAATGGATTTCTTTCCTGATGATTATTTATTAGTAGTAGATGAATCCCATGTAACATTACCTCAGGTTAGAGGAATGTATAATGGAGATAGAGCTAGAAAAATGAATTTAGTTGAATATGGATTTAGACTTCCAAGTGCTTTAGATAACAGACCCTTAAAATATGATGAATTTGAGAAGAAAATTAATCAAGTAATATATGTTTCTGCTACTCCCGGTGACTTGGAATTAGAACATACAGCTGGCAAATATGTAGAACAAATAATCAGACCTACAGGGTTACTTGATCCAACTATAGATGTTCGAAAATCAGAAGGTCAAATAGATGATTTAGTTGGGGAAATAAATGAACGTATTAAGAAAAATGAAAGGGTACTTATAACAACTTTAACAATTAGGATGAGTGAGGAATTAACTAATTACCTAAAAGAATTAGATATTAAAGTCGCATACCTTCATTCAGAAATAAAATCTTTAGAAAGACTTCAAATTATTCATGACTTAAGAGCTGGTAAATATGACTGCCTAGTTGGAATAAATTTATTAAGAGAAGGCTTGGATATTCCAGAAGTATCACTAATCGCAATTTTAGATGCTGATAAAGAAGGTTTCTTAAGAAGTAATAGAAGTTTGATTCAGACAATTGGTAGATGTGCAAGAAATGCAAATGGTCATGTCATAATGTATGCTGATAAAATAACTGATTCTATGAAAGAGGCGATTGAAGAAACTTCTCGTAGAAGAAGTATTCAGGAAAAATATAATGAAGAACATGGAATAATTCCTCAAACTATAAATAAACAAATCAGAGAAGTTGTTAGTAATGTAGATACAGAATCTAAGAAGTCTAATAAGAAATTATCTAAAAAAGAACTTGAAAAGAATATGGAACTTATTGAACAAGAGATGAGAGAAGCAGCTAAGAATTTAGACTTTGAACGTGCTATGGAATTAAGAGATATATTGTTTGAAATGAAATCACAATAACATTACATTGCTTAAGAAATGTTATAAATAAAAAAAAGTTTTATCCACAATTTTGTGGATAAAACTTTTATTTTAAATTAGATAATAATACAAGTTTAGTACCATTTCTTATATTAGTATTTACTAATAAGACATCTGGATAATATCTTTCTCCGGTAGTTACATTATATAAAATATCTGTAATTGATTCTTTATATTCTCCATTAGATATCTCAGAGATAGTTTTATTTAATAGATTAATAATATTACCAATTTTTTTATTGATAGGAAGGTATAAATCAAAGTTTCTATCTATTTCAGGAACTATAAGATTTACCAATACTTTATTTTTCATAAATTCACCTCTATACTTGAAAATTATTTGTTAGTATCTGAATATATTGTAGGAATTTTAACAGGTTTAGGTATAGCATCTTCTATAAGTATGATATCATCATTACCAAATCTTATTGTTTCATTAAGTCTATCACAATCAAATGAATCCTGCATATCAAAATCTGGACCAACCCAAATTCCAAATTGATTATCTATAATATCCGATAATTCTCCATCAATCACTTCTTGTAAATTTGATGATTTTTCATACAAAATGAATTTAAAATTATCATTTTTACAATTTAATATCATGTCATCTATTGAGTATACGTTGTCATCATTTTCTTTTAGTGATTTTAAATGAGAATTAATTTTTAAATATCCTAATATTATCACAATAAATTTGTTATCGCTGTATGTTTTATTTAACTTTTCAATATTAGTGTTGATAACAGTTGATATTTTTGAAAAATTAGCATCATAATACTTGATATTAGGTGAATCATAAAACTTTAAATCATTTAAAGAGTTAAGTATAATTAATTTTGTATTTGGAATCATTGTTAAAACTCTTGAAAAAAAGTAAGAAAATCTTTTAAGGGCATTTGTTTGAATAGAAGAAGTTAATGTAATTAGTTTTGTTAAATCAAAATAACTAACTTGTGCTGTTATTAAATTTATTCCCATCGGAATATTTGCTAAATCATCCATATAAATTTTTAGTGAATCAAAGCGTAAATGCTTAGGTATTGTTGAAATTGGCTTTGCTTTTGTTTTTATATATTCATTTAAAGTATCAATGACATAATCTAGACTAACTTTTTCTTTCTTTTCATCAAAAATTATGGCTGTTTGAAACTCTACACATTTTTCATTAACTTCAATTAATCCTCTTCCAGGATTGTTAGAAGGAATAATTTTACTATTTGGAAATATATCAGAATATTCTATTGGATCACTAAGATTAAGCAATATTTTGGTTGAAATATTACTTAATAAGTTGTAAGTAAAAGCATTAGGAGAAGTTGATGTTATTATAAAGTTAATTCCAAACTTAGTACAACTTCTTGTAATAGAAACTAGTTTTTCATCAAGTTCAAAAAACATTTCTTTAAAGACATCATATCCATGTAATACTACCATAATATTTGGAAAATGAGCTTTACCATTTTTTACTTCAGTTAAGAAATCAGATGAAATAGATGAATAGTATTTTTGTCTAAATTGTATTTCTGATTCAATCATATGAAATAGGTATTTTATTTTTTGGACGTTATCGATTCCTACAAAATCACCAACTTGTGGAGCTTTAGCAAATTTTTTTAATGCTTCTGATCCTAAATCGACAATATATATATTGATTTCATCACTTGAGTAATTTGTAATTGAGGAATAAATAATTGTTGATAAAAGTGTTGTTTTACCCATACCAGTTAGTCCACATACTGCAATATTACCACTCTTAGTAATGGATGTAGATACATACCCTTGTGCTTGATTTGCCGGGTCATCATATTCACCTATCATAATGTTAATATTGTATGGTTTTTTTTCTAATCGATTATATTTCTTTAATAAATTATCTAAATATAATACGGTAGGAACATTATCCAACCATAATTGATTAAATTTAATCTCTTTTTCAACAGCAATATTATACAATGTTTTAACAATATTAGTAAGCTGATCTCCTAAATCAGTTTGCTGTTGCTGTTTCATTTTTTCATTATCAGTATCGTTAATTTTTAATAATGTAGTTCCACTGTTATTTATGAAATCTATTGAATCATTAATTGTTTTTATAATATTATTTGATGGTACATATTTTGCGCCTGCCCAACCTGATTGTCCAATTTCAAACAACTCATCATAACCTACTTGTAAGTAAAATCTACCTGTTTCTTTAATTGAGGCAGCTTCAGGTCTTTTTAACATTTCATTACTATCTTCTGCCGTTTGTACTTTAAGACAGACCCTAAATTTTGTGTTAGACCAGATTTGATCATTTACGACCCCGGAAGGTTTTTGAGTAGCAAGAATCAAATGAACACCTAAACTACGACCAATACGAGCAGCAGATACAAGATTATCCATAAAATCAGGTTGTTGATCTTTTAATTCAGCAAACTCATCAGCTATTATAAATAGATGTGAGCAAGGTTCTTTTAATTTTCCTTCTCTATAGAATTTTTGATACTTATATATATCAATTGTACTTTCACCTAAATATTCTCTAGCTGAATTGAAAAGTCTTTGTCTTCTTTGAAGCTCACTTTGAATTGAAATTAATGTTCTATTCATTGAAGCTTTATCAAGATTGGTAATTGTTCCTACTAAGTGAGGTATTTTAATTCCTGTTTCTCTATTTTCGAAGGCTCCAGCCAGACCTCCACCTTTATAGTCAATTAAAACAAACTGAACTTCGTATGGGTGATAATTGACAGCCATTGATAGAATATATGTAATGATAAATTCTGATTTACCAGAACCAGTAGAACCTGCAATTAATCCATGAGGACCATGATATTTTTCATGCAAATCTAACTCAAATTGTTTTCCATTTTCATGTACACCAATAGGAGTATGCAAACTAACTGTTGGATCATTTTCAGTCCAACGGTTGAAAATATTAAGTTGATTAATGTTTCCAACCTTATACATTTCAAGGAAACTAATACTTGTTGGTAAATTGGCAGCTTGATTAGCAACTGTTATAGGAATATTTGCTAATATCCTTGAATAATCTTCTATATTTGCATATAAATACTCTGGTTGAAATACTATTCTATTTTCCTTTTTATTATCCTTCTTTAAAAGACAAGACTCACCACCTCCAACTTGTATAAATCCATTACATTTACTAGGAACATTCTGCATAGTTGGTTCAATTGTAAGTAAAGAAAAACCAAAGTTTTTATCACTTTCTATTATTTTGTTTATAATCCCATATTTTTTAATTAATAAATAATTGTCTGTTATTACTAAATAATACTGATTAAAATTTTTATAAGGAAATTCAGATGAAATATCTTTTCCACTTGAAGAGTTATTAGCATCAGAAAGTGTTATTCTTTCTTGATATATTTGTTCAAGATTTGAACATAGCTGCTTTGTTTCTTCTTCTGTGGAAGCAAAAAATCTTGTTGATCTATCATCACTAATACAATGTGGTAAATATTTAAAGTAATTCCAATATCTTTCATTGTTTTCAGTAGTAAGAACAATTATTTTTAAATCAGCACCACTATAATAAGTTATTAATTGAAGCATTATATTGTTAATATAGTATTGTCTATTTTGAAAATTATAACTTATAATCAAAGACATTATTCTATTTTCTATTAATGATGTTGTAATAGGAACATTACTAAGTACTAACGGTGTTTTCACGATATCCTCTCTAGCTTGTCTTAAGTTATCATTATCCATAGTAAATTCCTTAACAGCAGAATCCATTTCGATATTTGATTTTCTGTCTCCTAGTCCTACTCTGAAGGTTAAAAAATCCTCATCTTTAATTTCTCTGGACCAAATTTCTGAAGTTAATTTTACAATTGAATTCAATAATTCTGTAGAACTCAAATCATTTTTAAATAGTGTTGATGATTCATTTTCTAATTCATCCTTAATTTCATTTTTCTTTTTTTCTAGATATTCACCATATTTTTTTTGACGTTTCTTTTCTAATCTTTTTTCTTTTACTATATGATATTTATCTTGAGCTATTGGTAATAGTATAGTACCTGCAAGCATCCCTACACACATTGTTATTTCAGTAATAGAACTTAATATAGTTGCTTTACCAGACATTATGTTCATAATTGCTAGAAAACCAGTGAAAGAGGATGAAAGTCCCATTACTAAAGAAGCACCATAAGTAAAAATAGCAGGCTCTCTGTTATTTTTTTCTTTTGTTGGTGGATCTTCAATAGTGATTTTCTTTTCAGAAATATCAAATTTAATTCTTGGAGTATGAAAAAAAGTTTGATTATCATTGTATAGTGTAATCCCTTTTTCATTTTCTTTAACTGGTGTATATTTATTTTCAATGTCATTACCATATCCTTGATACTTATTTAATGAAAGCAAAATTTTATTGTTTGGATTATTAATTCTTATAAATAATCCCATCCAAATAAGTTTGAATCCACATGTATATATAACATCACCTATGCTTATAACTGCTTTTCTTGCTCTAAAACCATTAATATATACATGAGAATCATTATAACCTGAATCTTCAAATACCCACTGATTATTGTATCGATATATTTTATAATGTTTAGTTAAAATATTGGTATGTTCATAACATATATTACCTGAAGTATCATTTGATAATATAATTGAATCATTACTTCCTAGATCATAATCATAATAATCAAAACTATCTTCTGTACATCGTATAGTTATTTGATAACCAATATCTACAAATTGAATTTGGTATTCTTTATTTATTTCCAATACATCTTCATCTATCTGAGTTGTACCAATATTACTATAGACTAATGTATTATAATCACCTTTTATATACCATTTCCCATCTTTAGCTAAAAATGTAATATTTTCTTCTAAACTATCACTTATAGAGTGATTTATGGTATAACTATTTTCTACTTCTTTTGGTAAAGAATATACTTTTAATTTTTCTTCATCTGACAAGTATAATTTCATTATACCACCCACTTTCTATTCTATATAAAACTATAGCATATTTTCTAATTTAAGTCTATAAACTTTCAATTTAATTATGAAGTTTTAATAGAAATATATTTACATTTAGTTTACATCAATGTAGTAGCTATGTGTAAAATCGAACAAAAAAACTTGCTCAAATAAATAACTTGTGATACCATAATCATATAGTACAAGAGTACAAGAGTACGAGAGTACGAAAATAAGGAGGAAATATTATAATGGGAACTGTAGGAGCAAGAATGAGTACAGGTAGTAGTATTAAAAGTTTGTCAAAAGCAAGACAACAATTAAGCAATTTGAAGACAGATTTAAAGAAGGTAGACGGTTATATTGATGAACTAAATACCAATATAAATAAAATGATGATTGGAGATGGAACAGCTTCATATTGGGAAGGTCAATCAGGATATGATTGGTTTCAATCTGCTATATCTAAATTGAACAACATAATAAATTATTATAGACTTTCAT
Source organism: uncultured Bacilli bacterium (assembly GCA_934130175.1). Lineage (GTDB taxonomy): Bacteria > Bacillota_I > Bacilli_A > RF39 > UBA660 > UMGS995. The sequence continues at coordinate 1,500 of CAKOXP010000016.1, read as the reverse complement.
ATGCTGAATTTGAAGATTATGCACAATTAACTCAAAGAGCTGAAACAAAAGCAGCAAGAGGTATTACTAAAGCAGCTTGGAAGTTATTAAAAAATAGTATTGATGGTTCAAGATATACTGCTGGTGTTAAGACAAATAAAGATGATAAAATAATTAATGCGGTATCAGCAACAGTTCATACTGATGCGTCAAATGATGACCAATCAAGAGCTGCATATAATGCTTTCACTGCGTTGAAATCTACATATAGAAAAATATCATTTATGTTTGCTCAAATAGGAAACGAATGGCAACAAGTTGCAGCTAACACAAAAGGACAAATGCATTCTGATGCTATTAAAAGATATAATGCATCTATTAGGAAACAATCAGACGCAGATACAATGCTTAATGATCTAGATACTGCTTTCATTGGTGATATGTTATTTAGATAGTTGGGTTTAGTATATGTTTAATGAAAATGAAATAAATGAACTAAAGAATAAATTAGATTCTAATGGTAAATTAATAATAACTGATGATATGCCTCAAAAGATCAAAGAAAGATATGAATTTATTAATTCACAAAACTTAAATTTGGTAGAAATTTTATCAAGAAAAGTAAATCTTAATTCTGATGAAGATGATGATGATGAAGATTCAATCGAAGTATTAAATAATGATGAACAAGAATATGATGTATCTGACGATGACAATGAGATTATTGATGCAAGTGATGATAACATATCAGAAGATGATAGTGTGTCAGTTGAAGATTTAGAAAATTTCTTCTAGAATTTAATAAAAATAAGAATAACTTTTATGTTACTCTTATTTTTTTGTTATAAATTAAACAATAATTGATATATATAAGATGCATTTATAATTTATTTTAATTAAATATTTCTCTGATTAAGCAAAAAAATAGAAAGGAATCACCCTTTCTATAAAAAACTAATAAGAATTATACAATACTATTAAGTTTTAACAGTGCTATAAAACACCTGATAATTCTCTTTTTCTCAGCTCAATATAGTTAGCTATTCTATATTTTGCTCGCGTTATGTTCTAATGAGTAACAGCTCTCATATTAAATATTGTTGTAACTATTTTCTTATAACATCCCAATTAATGTTATAGCAAGTGCACTTGACCGGCATATAGATTTATCAGCCATATACTTCCGCTTTACATTTCTTTGAAAGAAAAAACGCCTAATCGAAATCACCAACAATATTCTTACGTAATCATTATCCTATAATTAATAATTTATTATAAGATCATTATTCAATTACCAACAGTTAAGAAGATAATCAAATAATCAAATAAACTAATAATTATAAATATAATAATTGGTAAATGATATCAACATACCACTTACATTACTAATATATCATGAATACTGTTTTTTTGTCAATATATTTTTTATAAATTAAGATTTTAATTGTTGTTATACAATTGATGTGAAACAAATTCTATATAAAAAAAGACTTAAGTCGTATAATTGAGTTAAACACAAAA
>CAKOXP010000015.1 GCA_934130175.1 uncultured Bacilli bacterium | reverse complement strand
AGTTTTGAAGGAGGAGTAGGAGAGTCATACGATAAAGAGTGGGCTTTAAAAGACCAAGCTTACCGAGATGGAAAAGATGAAGGGAGAGAGGAAGGCATTTTAACAGAAAAACAAACTATTGCGAAATCTATGTTAGAAGAAAATATTGATATTAATATTATTTCAAAATGTACAGGGTTATCTATTGATGAGGTTAAATCTTTAACAAATTAAAAATATATATTATGATACAAATAAAAAAGGACAAATCCGATAAAAAAGCTCGTTTCTTGGATATAGAAAGCGAGCTTTTTTGTTATAAAATATAGTTTAAAATTTCTTACATAATAATTGATAGGATCGTTAATATGGTATTATGAAACATATGCATAGACATAGATGTAAATACCGAGTCTGTTTTAGAATACATTACAGCAAAAGCTATACCTAAACTTGAATATGGAATTATGTATAAAAATTGGGGTATCGTTGTAGCTGAAGTCACATGCATATATCCAAAGAGAATACCAGAGACTAAAATACATATAATTTTATTTTTTATGTTATCTTTAAAAACTTTTCTAAATAAAATTTCCTCATTTATAGGTGCAATTATTCCAGCACTAATTATCAATAAATAAGGCATTGCACTAATCATTTTTTGAACCATTTGTTCATTAGTTGCTTGACTTGCATTTAACAAAAAGCTAATAATAAAATTTGAAATCATCATACAAATAAGTCCTATGAACCAATATTTGAAACCTATATCCATATTTTTGAAAAAGTTTTGTTTATATATTTTCCATTCCTTCATCAAATCTTTTCTATAAATTAATATTAAGATGCACGCAATAATTAAACTAGAAAGGAAACTTATTACAATTGCATTTTTCACAGTTATTTTTTTTATGTTCAAAACTATGACTAATAACTGTTGAATGTATGCAGATGAAAAAAACAAAATAAAACTAAAGATTCCCTTTAATAAATTGTTGTATTTTTTCAAAAAATTATTCATTAAAATCACCAATTTGATAATAACACAGAATTTCCTAAAAATAAAATGTTATTGTATAAAAGAGTGTTAACAGTTTACAAAAATTACGTTTTATGTTATAATATAGCACAGTTTTGGGGTTTTGGTTATGGAGATAATAATTGATAAAGATAATTATAAATATTTAGATGAAAAAATAGAAAATAATTTAATAGAACGCTACTTGAATATTAAAACGATAGAGAAAGATGGAGAAGTTAGTATATTTAAAACTATAAGTTTGACTAAGCTTGAAAGTCTTAATTTTGATGATGAAGAAATATATTATGTTATGGATTATTTAAAAGAAAAGAATATTTATGTAGTTGGTTTTTCGAAAGCTACATACACCATTTTTGATAACTTTATTGATATTCATTCTAAATCAAGTCAAAATAAAAAATATCAAATAGATTTAGATGAAAAAACTCAAATTCAATTGCTTAAGTCATATAGAAATACTAGAAATTTAGAAGTTAGAAATACACTTATTCTGTCTTATTTAAAATTAGTTAATCGTAATGCTGTTAGTTTTTCCAATGCTTTTAATTTTGATGTTGATGAATTAGAAAGTTATGGATATGAGGGATTAATTATGGCTCTAGAAAACTATGATTTTAATAAGTCTAAATTAGTTTCTTATATTAACAATAATATTCGATATAGCATTTTGAACGGTATATGTAATGAATATCAAATGTCCTCGAAAGAAAATTTCAAAAAACTAAAAAATATAAGTGTTAAACTAAAAAAACTTTATGACTATGATGATACATACAGTGAATATAATTATTATGATGAAATAATAAAAGAATTTGTAAATGAGAATTCTAGCTACAATGTTAGGTATAGAGACATGCAAACTATTAATTTATTATATAGTGATTCTTTAGATGAACATGAAGACGATATAGCTGCTAGTGATGATAATTCATTATATAATGAGGTAATTGAAAAAATATATCAAGAAGAACTAAACAAAGATGTTGCAAAAGCTATTAGAAAAATTCCAGTAAGAGACAAATATATAATGATAAAAAGATATGGATTAGATGGAGAAGAACAAGAAAACTTAGAAGAAGTTGCTAAAGTACTTGGTATTAGTTCTCAAAGTATTAGTATGCATCAAAGACATGCATTAAGATATTTGAAAGATCATTGTGGTAAGTTAGAAGAACATTTAAATGAGGGATATGATTTTCATGAATATGATTATGATTCAACAGGAATTAAATATCAAAAAGTAAGGGGAAATAAAAATGGAAGATGAATTAAGACAAAGAATTGAAAAAATGCTACCATCATATTTAAGATACAGAAGAAAAATAGATCCAGAAACGTTAGATGAACGATATGAAAAAAGTGTTAGATTAAGTGATTTAAGACAATTTAATGAAGAAGAGTTAGATTTTGTTTTTAAGTATCTAGATTCAAAAGATATTTTAGTTTTTGGTGCTTCCCCTATATTATATTCTGATTATCCTAATTACAGATTTTTAAAGAAATCAAGTAGACCAGTGATAGAAAAGGTGGAAGATAAAGAAGAAACCGAAAAATTATTGGTAGAATATAATTCCTTACAAGATGAAGATAAAAAAATAGAGATTCGTAATCAAATAATTGAAAAAAACATGCAATTGATTAAATGTTTTGCTCGAAGATTTTCAAGCTATACAGGAATAGAAGAAGGTATGTTTGAAGGAGCAGCATGTATTGGTTTTATTCAAGCAATTGATAGTTATAAAACTGGTACAAATAAATTTTACTCATATGTAGTAGAAACAATTAGAGGATATCTTCTTAGAGAGTTATCATTTTTATATGATATTAGTAGTCGTTTATATTTTGAAATTAATGATTCAAGGAAGGAATTAGAAAACATACTAGGATATAATCATATTGATTTTAAAGAGTATGGTGATGAAATAATAAGATTATATGCTTTAGAAAATAATTGTTCGGATGAAGAAATACTAGCTTTAAAAAGTAAATTATTCTCACAAGTACCAGCTTTTTTAGATGAAAATTTAGCTGATCCAAAAGATGAGTTGGAGATCGCATTGGATAGTATTTGTAAAGAAAGCATGCGTGAAGATTTTGGAGATGTATTAAAAAAATTTTCTGATGAAGAACAAGACATTGTTAGAAGATTGAATGGGTTAGAAGATTGTGAATGTGAAACTTTAAGAGAACTTGGAAAAGAATATAAGGTTACATATGAAACAGTAAGAAGAAAAGCAAAAAAAGTTTATAAAAAAATGTCCCATAATAGAAAAATTAAATCATATAGAGAGGTAATGTAGTATGGATTTGAAATTAAAAGAATATATTGATAATCATATTTTAAATCATGTTGACTATAGAAGAAAATACGATGAAGAAACAGGGGAAGAGTTTTATCTAAGTACTATTGAACTTGCTATTATTGAAAGGCAAATACCAGAAGATGAAATACCAATAGCGTTTGAATATTTAAAGAGTAAGGATATTTATGTAATTGGTAATTCAAAAACATTATATATAGATTTTGATAATTATATTTATAGTAATAGAGGAAAATCGCCAATTACTCTTCCGCCTTCAATGTCAAAGAATGAATTTGATATAGTTATGAAAAAGTACAAAGAATGTAGTGATTTAGAAGAAAAGAAATTACTAAGAAACAAATTAATTGAGGGAAATCTTAGACTAGTTAATAAAGTTATTATTGGTTGTTATAGATATTGTGAATTAGACAAGGAAGAGTTAGAAAGTTATGGGTATGAGGGATTGATAAAAGCTATTGATAATTATTCTAATGATAAATATACTTTTTCAGCATTTGCGATACCTTATATTGATGGGTATATAAAAAATGGTTTAGGAAAAATTAGAAAAGTCACGGGAAGAAATTTTTTCACAAGATACCTTAATTGTAAGAAATCATTAGAAATTGAGCTTGGATATATGATAAAGAATGATGAAGAACTTGATTATTTAGATGATATTATTGATATTTATATGGAAACTTATGCAAGTAGTACTGATACGAAAGAAAATCTAAAAAGAAAAATATATTTGAGTAAATTTTTAAAACTTGATGATATTGAATTATTAGAGGAAGATTTTAGTGATAAAAAAGTAGAAGAAGTATTTCTTGAGGGTGTTTCTAAAGATATTGAAGATAGTCTTGAATATCTTCCTGAAAATTTGAAAATGGCAATTTATCATTATTATGAACTTGATTCTTCTAAAAAAGCAAAATATGATGGTATTATAAAAGAATGTGGATATGATACGAGTTATTTAAGAAAAGCAAGAAGAAGAGCATTTAATATTTTGAAACAAAAAGAGTGTTTAAAGAAGGATTTAGAAGAATTTGGAGTATCACCATCTGATAAGAAGAAAAAACAAAAAACTAAAAGAAAAACTTGGAATAATGTTATATATATGGTATAATCTAGGAAAGAAAGGAGGAGTGGAATTAAATTTCCACTCTTTCTGTTATGTAGGAGGTGTTTTATATTAAAGATATAGTTAGTGAACTTGTTAATTCTAAAATTGAGGATTTAGGCATATATGTTAGTGATGCTTTTAAGTCTAGTGAAGAAGGAAAAACTATTTTTAATATAGTTTTAGATAGTGATAGTGTTATTGATTTAAATAAGATAACAGAAGCTTCTAGAATTATAAATAAAATTATGGATGAGACTTCTTTAATTGAACAAGATTATGATGAATTAGATATTTATTCAGAGGAAAAAGGAGATGGTAGCAATGAATAGTAAAGAGTTTTTAAAAGCACTTGATAATATTGTAAAAGAAAAAGGAATAGATAAAGAAGTAGTATATGAAGCAATGGAGTTAGCACTAACTTCTGCGTATAAAAAGAATTTTAATTCAAAGACTAATGTTAAAGTTTTGATTAATCGTGAAACAGGAGAAATAAAAGTATATTCATATTTAACAGTAGTTCCTGATGAAAAACCAGATGATTATTCTGATAATTTTGAAGTTGATGAAGAAGGAAATGAAATTGAAGAAGATATCTTTAATCCTGAAACAGAAATTAAATTAAGTGATGCTAGACGTGAGGATAAATCCTTAAATGTAGGAGATACTATTGATACTGAAGTAACTCCAAAAGATTTTGGACGTGTAGCAGCTTCAACTGCAAAACAAGTAGTTGTTCAAAAAATGCGTGAAGCAGAAAGAAATAGTATTATGGCTGAATACGGTGACAAACAAGATGAGTTACTTGTTGGAACTGTAGCTTTAGAGGATACTGATAATTACTTTATAGATTTAGGTCGTACTAATGGAATTCTACCTAAAAAAGATATTATTCCTGGTGAAAAAATTGAAATGGGTAGTCAAATAAAAGTTTATGTTTCAAAAGTAGATAATTCAGGTAAGAATTTACTTATTCTACTTTCAAGAAGTCATTATGGATTTGTAAAACGTTTATTTGAACTTGAAATTCCAGAACTTTCTGATGGATCTGTTTTACTTTATAGTGTAGCAAGAGATGCTGGTTTCAGAAGTAAAGTAGCAGTTTATTCAGAAAAAGCTAATATTGATCCTATTGGAGCATGTATTGGTGAAAAAGGTAGTCGTATTGCTAGAATCATGGAAGAATTACATGGAGAAAAATTAGATGTTGTTAGATATGATAAGGATCCAGCTGTATTTATTGAAAATGCTTTAGCACCAGCTAAAAATTTAACTGTTGTAATTACTGATCCTAAAAAACAAGAGGCAATGGTTATAGCAGATAAAGATAATTTCTCACTAGCTATTGGTAAAAAAGGACAAAATGCTCGTCTAGCAAGCCGTTTAACGCATTATAAAATAGATATAAAAACACAAGAACAAGCAAGTCTAGATGGAATTAACTTTCGTAGTGAATAGGTGATTTGATGAAAGTTAAAAAAATTCCACTTAGAACTTGTGTTGTTACAAGAGAAGCTCTTCCAAAACAAGAATTACTTAGAATTGTTAGAACTCCAGAAAAAGAAGTTATTGTTGATTTAAGTGGTAAAGCTAATGGAAGAGGAGCTTATATAAAAAAAGACTTGAATGTTTTAGAAAAAGCTAGAAAGAGTAAAATCTTAGAAAAAAGATTGGAAGTAGAAATAAAAGACGAGGTCTATGAAGAAATAAAAGAAATTTGCAAAAATTAGAAAAAGAGGTGAAGAAAGATGATGAGTTTATTAGATTATGCTAATGATGTATCACTATCAATAGAAGAAGTTAAGAAGTTGTGTGATAAAATTGGAATTTCTTATGATAATGAAGAATCATTATTAACTGAAGATGATATTATTCTTTTAGATAATGAAATGCAAGATAGAGAAGACTATGTTAATGATAGTGAAGATGATTTAGATGAAGTTTATGAAGAAGAAGTTATGGATAAAGCAGAAGAGTTAGCATCATTAACTAATATTGATTTAGATAATCAACAAAGTTTTCAAAAAGTAAAGAATAGAGCAGTAAAAAAACAAGAAGCTAAAACAAACTTTATGAAGGAAAGAAAGAAAATTTATAAACATCGTGAAAAATTACAAAGTAATGAGGCTAAACAGGATGATAATGTTATTCTTTATAAAGAAGGAATGACAATTAAAGATATTGCTGATAGCTTAGGAGTTAATCCTACTGAAATTATAAAAAAAGTCATGGCTCTTGGAATTATGGCTTCTCAAAATCAAAGTGTTGATTTTGAAACAGCAGAAGTTTTAGTACTTGATTATAATAAAGAATTAAAACGTGAAGAAACAAAAGATATCTCTAACTTTGAAAATTATGAAATAGAAGAAAATGAAGAAGATTTAGTACAACGTCCACCAGTAGTTACTATTATGGGACATGTTGATCACGGTAAAACAACTCTTTTGGATACAATTAGAAAAAGTAATGTTGCTAGTGGTGAAGCTGGAGGTATTACTCAAGCAATAGGAGCTTATTCTGTTACTTATGAAGGTAAAAAAATTACATTTATTGATACTCCAGGACATGAAGCTTTTACAGAAATGAGAGCTCGTGGAGCATCAGTTACAGATATTGTTATTATTATAGTTGCTGCAGATGATGGAATTATGCCTCAAACTAAAGAAGCTATTGATCATGCTAAAGCTGCTAAAGTACCAATTATAGTTGCAATTAATAAAATTGATAAGGAAGATGCCAATATCGACCGTATTATGACAGCTTTAGTTGAAAATGGTCTTACTCCAGAAGAATGGGGTGGAGATACAATTATTAATAAAATATCAGCTCTAAATGGTATTGGAATAGATGAGTTGCTTGCAAATATTCTTTTAGTAAGTGAAATGCAAGAGTTAAAAGCTAATCCAAATAGATATGCAACAGGTACAGTAATTGAATCACGTAAGGATAAACAAGTTGGATCAGTGGTATCATTATTAATTCAAAATGGTACATTAAGACTTGGAGATCCAATTGTTATTGGTAATTATTATGGAAAAATTAGATCTTTAAAGAATGATTTAGGTCAAAACATAGTTGAAGCACTTCCATCTACGCCAGTAGAGGTTACAGGTATTTCAGAAGTTCCTAGTGCTGGAGATAAATTCATGGCATTTGAAACAGAAAAGCAAGCAAAAGCAATTGCTGAGGAACGTCAAATAAGAGCCAAAGAAGCTGATACTAATAGAACTGGTATGACTCTAGAAGATTTATTTGGTCAAATAAAAGAAGGAATTAAAGAAATTAATGTCATTATAAAAGCTGATGTTAATGGTAGTAGTGAAGCGGTTAGACAATCTCTAGAGAAAATTGATGTTGATGGCGTTAAAATTAATATTATTAGATCAAGTGTAGGAGCAATAACTGAAAGTGATGTTGTTTTAGCATCTGCTTCTAATGCAATTATTATCGGATTTAATGTTCGTGGTAATCAAAAAACTATCGATACAGCAAAAGAATATGGAGTTGAAATAAGAAACTACGATATCATTTATAAAGTTGTAGAAGATATGGAAGCTGCTATGAAAGGAATGCTTGATCCAGAATATGAAGAACATGTTGTTGGTACACTTGAAGTTAGACAAATATTTAAATTCTCAAAAGTTGGTTTAATTGCAGGATGCCATGTTTTAACTGGAAATATCAAAAATGGTATGAAAGCAAGAATTGTTAGAGATGGAACAGTTATCTATAATGGTAGTATTAAGACACTTCAACATGAAAAAGATCAAGTAAAAGAAGTTAAAAAAGATATGGACTGTGGTCTTACTTTAGAAAATTGTCAAGATTATAAAGAAAAAGATATTATTGAAGTATATGAATTAGTAGAAATTAAACGATAGGGAGTTTAGGATGAAAAATAGAATAGTTATTGGAGAATTAATTGATGAAAATTCACTTTTAGTTGTTGAAAAAAATAATTCTGGTTTTATGCCTGTATATGTTAATTATACAGAAAAAGAAAATGGAAAAGAAGAATTAAAACAATCATATATTGGAAGACTAGGAAAAGAATCAATTGAATTTGGATTTAAAGCCATTGCAGTATTTACACCAAATGCTTCAACAAGAAAATTGGTAAGAATATATGATTTAAATACTCATTCTTTTATACAAGGAAAATTTAAATATGAATTTTACAGAAATAGATTTAGAGAAAAATATCCAGTAAAGACTAAAAAAATATAAGGAGAAATGGTTATGGCAAATGTTAAAATACAAAGATTGAATCATACTTTTATGGAAGAAATTAGTAATATATTAATGACAGAAATAAAGGATGAGGATATTAAATTTGTTACTATAACAGGTGTTGATATTACAAACGATTTGAGTTATGCAAAAGTTTATTTTACAGTTTTAGATGAGAAAAGAAAAAAAGAAACATTGGATGCTTTAAATGGTGCAAGTCATTTTATTCGAGGAAAACTTTCTGAAAGAGTAGAGATAAGACATACACCAGAGTTAAAGTTTTTATATGATACTTCTATTGAGTATGGTAATCATATTGAAAATATAATTGAAAAAATACATGAAGAAGATGCTAAATAATAACATCTTTTTCTGTATTAGAAAATATTTTTATTATCATTTCTTTGTTACTTGTAAATTTTTGTTAACTTTTATTTTATATCTTTTATTTAAAAGTAATAGATGTTATAATTATATCGGTGAAACTTATGAAAATAAAGGTTAAAAATACTCTTGTCAATTACATACAATATGGTGAGGGTAAAGATATTATTTTACTTCATGGTTGGGGTCAAAATGTAGAAATGATGAAGCCAATCGGTGATAATTTAGCTGGTGATTTTAGAATAACTATTATTGATTTTCCTGGATTTGGTGAAAGTGAAGAACCTAGTGAAGATTGGAATATTAGTGATTATGCTAATATGTTAGAACTTCTTGTAAAAGAATTAAAAATTAAAAAACCAATTGTGATGGGACATTCTTTTGGTGGAAGAGTAGCTATCAGATATTCAGCAAATAATCCAATCGAAAAATTAGTTTTATTTGGAAGTCCATGTGTTAGATTACAACAAAAACAACCATTAAAAGTAAGGGTGTTAAAGAAACTTAAGACTTTACCAGGAATGGATAAATTTGGTGAGTTCATGAAAAAGTATATTGGTTCTAGAGATTATAAAGCAGCTAGTCCAATGATGCGACAAATACTTGTTAATACAGTTAATGAAGATTTGTCTGCTTACGCAGCACAAATTGAGGAACCAACACTTCTAATTTGGGGTGATAATGATACAGAAGCTCCAATTGAAGAAGCAAAGATGCTAGAAAAAATTATGCCAGATGCTGCTTTAATAGTTCTTCCTGGAACTCATTATGCTTATTTAGAAAACTTGGGACAAGTCCTCAACATATTATATTCATTCTTAAATGGAGGTGTTTAGAATGTTAGTTTATATTTTATTAGTAGCTATTGCTATTACATGTTTTTTTAAGAGTAAAATTTCTTTACATATGTTACAACAAAATCTATATAATGAGAATAATCGTTATTTAAAATGGGTATTTAAAAATTATCAAAACTTTATAAGTTTAGAGATAATTGCAATTATCTTATCAATTATACTTGCTTTTGTTACAGTTGGTATTTCGGGAGTAGAAACAACTATATTACTAGTTTTATTAATTATTTATATTTATACAACTTATAAAACAGAAAAAGCTATTTCAAATAGTCAACAAAAAAAGCCATTAGTAGTGACTAAGAGAGTAAAAAGATTAATCTTTACAACAACTATATTATATCTTATTCCAATAGCAATATTATTCTTTAATTTTGATAATAGTGCTTTAGTATATAAAATGCTTGTTGTTATAGTAGCAGAATTATATTTAAATAATTTTGTTGTATTTCTTGCTAATATTATTAATCATCCATATGAAAGAGGAGTATACTATTACTATAAGCATAAAGCACAATCTACATTAAAGAGTATGCCTAACTTAAAAATTATTGGTATTACAGGTAGTTATGGTAAAACTAGTAGTAAGAATATTTTAAGTGATATTTTAAATATTAAGTATAATGCACTACCAACTCCAAGAAACTTAAATACATTTAATGGACTTATTATGACTGTAAATAACCATATGGATAAATTTACTGATATCTTTATAGCAGAGATGGGTGCTTATGTTAAAGGAGAAATTAAAGGTTTATGTAATCTTGTTCATCCTAAATATGGTATTTTAACAAGAATTGGTACAGCTCATCTAGAAAGCTTTGGTAGTGAAAAAAATATTCAAGAAGGAAAATTTGAACTTATTGAATCATTACCTAGTGATGGTATTGGTGTCTTAAATGGTGATGATCCTAAACAAGTTAGTTATAATCTAAAGAATAAGGTAAAAATAGTATGGATTGGTATAGATAATAAAGATGTTGATGTTAGAGCTACTGATATAAAATGTAATAGTAAAGGTTCTACATTTAATGCTGTTTTCAAAGGTGATAAGAAAAAATATGAGTTTCAAACTAAACTATTAGGTAAACATAATGTATATAATATTTTAGCAGGTATTGCTTTAGGTCGTGAATTTGGAATAACAATAGAAGAGTTACAACAAGCTGTACGTGGAGTTAAGGCTGTTGAACATCGTCTTGAATTAAAAAGATTAAATGGTTTCTATATGATAGATGATGCTTATAATTCTAATCCAGTTGGTGCTAAGGGTGCTGTTGAAGTTCTTGGAATGATGCCTGGCGTTAAGGTAGTTGTTACCCCTGGTATGATAGAACTTGCTGATAAAGAGGCATATTATAATAAAGAATTTGGTAAACAAATTTCAGAAGTCGCTGATTATGTTGTTTTAATTGGAGAAAAACATACTAAACCAATTTATGAAGGTTTAGTTGAAAAGGGATTCGATAAGGATAAAATAATCGTATATAATGATGTGAGAGATGCTTATAAATTTATTGCTACTTTAACTGGTAAAAAAGAAGTTTATGCATTGTTTGAAAATGATTTACCAGATACATATAATGAATAGGAGTGTGTTAAAATGAAAATTAAAGTTGGAGTTATTTTCGGTGGTGAAAGTGTAGAGCATGAAGTAAGTATTATTTCTGCTATGCAAGCAATTAATAAATTAGATCAGGAAAAATATGATATTATTCCTATCTATATAACAAAGAATCGTGAATGGTATACAGGAAATATGTTAAAGGATATTGAAGTATACAACGATTTAAGTTTAATAAAAAAATATGGAAAAAATGTTGTTTTATATGAAAAAGATGGTTCTTTTGTTTTACAAAATAAAAAATTTCCTCACAATGTAATTACTGATATTGATATAGCTTTTCCTGTAGTACATGGTACTAATGTAGAAGATGGTGTTTTACAAGGTTATTTACAAACTATTGGTATTCCATTTGTTGGGGGAGATGTTTATGCATCAGTTGTAGGACAAGATAAGGTATTTATGAAAGATGTTTTTTCAGCAGCAGGATTACCAATGAGTAAATATACATGGTTTTATGATTGTGATTACAAAAACGATAACGAAGGTGTTTTAGCAAATATTAAAAAGTTAAAATTTCCTGTTATTGTTAAACCTTCAGCTACAGGTAGTAGTGTAGGAATTAAGGTTGCAGATAATATTGATCAATTAAAAGAAGCAATTGATGACGCTATGCAATACGATGATAAAATATTAGTGGAAGAGGTTGTACCTAACTTAAAAGAATGTAACATTAGTGTTGTAGGTAACTATGAACATCAAAAAGTTAGTGAAATAGAAGAAGTTATTTCTGCAAGCAAATTCTTAACTTATGATGAAAAATATGTTGGTGGTGGAAAGAAGATTAAAGGAGGCTATAAGGTTCCTGTTAAGAATAGTTCTAAAGGAATGGCTTCAACTAATCGTAAGCTTCCAGCAGAAATTAGTGATAAATTAAGAAAAGATATAGAAGATATTGCTGTTAAGGCATTTAGAAGTTTAGGATCTGCAGGTGTTTGTCGAATTGACTTCTTAATCGATGAAAAAGCAAAAAAAACTTATATTAACGAAATTAACTCTATCCCTGGTAGTTTAGCTTTCTATCTATGGGAAGCAAAAGGTGTAAATTTCTCTGATCTTTTAGATGATTTAATAAATATTGGTGTTAAAAATTATAAGAAAAGAATTAGTAAGACTCATTCATTCGATACAAATATACTAAAAGGTTTTGCAGCTAATGGTGGTGTAAAAGGAATGAAGGGTATGAAAGGAAAATTAAGATAGTCTTCAAACTATCTTTTTTTATTTAATCTATGAAATTAGTAGCAGTTTTAAATAGAATGGAAAATACTAAAGAGATGGATATTAATTATTTGAATGCTGTAAGTGATAATGGTGCAATTCCCATTCTTATCAATAAAAATAATTTAGAATTGATTAAATTTTGTGGAGGTATTTTATTAACTGGTGGAGATGAAAAAGGATCGTTAGATGATTATTTAATTAAGTATGCATTAGATAACAATTTACCTCTTCTAGGTATTTGCCAAGGAATGCAATCAATGGCTCTTTATAATACTAATAATAAATTAGTAGATGTATCTAATCATTATAAATGTGAGCATATTATAAATATTGAAGATTCTAAATTAAAAAATATAATTGGAAAAAGTGAAATTATAGTTAATTCATATCATCATCAACAAGTCTTAAGTTCTAAAGAATTTAAGGTGATAGCAAGAAGCTGTGATGGAGTAATTGAGGCTTTAGAAAGTAGTAATGATATTTTTCAAATAGGAGTAGAGTGGCATCCTGAAAGGATGAATAATGAAGATTCAAAAAAGATATTTAGAGAGTTTATAAGGCAAATAAAAGACATCATATAAATATAATTTATCAATACAAAAAAATAGTGATAACCTTTATAGGATATCACTTTTATAATATTGTATAATATTTAAAATAATGGTGGACTGTTAGGGATTCGAACCCTAGACCCACTGATTAAGAGTCAGTTGCTCTACCAACTGAGCTAACAGTCCATAAACAATGTAATATGATTATAACTCAAAATAGGCGATATGACAATATTTTTTTTGAAAAAAATCTTTTATTATAAAGAAAAACCAGATAATAAGAAACAAAAAGTTAAAAAAATAGTAAAAAAATCTTGATTTATTACATAATTTATAGTAATCTATAAATGCAACTTGCAAAAATATTTAATTTTTACTTGCTTTATTTAAAAAAGTAAGGTAAAATGAAAAAGTACCAATTATTAATGGTCCTGTAGCTCAGTTGGTTAGAGCACACGCTTGATAAGCGTGGGGTCATAGGTTCAAGTCCTATCAGGACCACCATTAATATTGCCTCAATAGCTCAGTTGGTTAGAGCACTTGACTGTTAATCAAGGGGTCCTAGGTTCAAGTCCTAGTTGGGGCGCCATTTATTTTGGCCAGTTGGTGAAGTGGCTTAACACACTGCCCTTTCACGGCAGCATTCACGGATTCGAATTCCGTACTGGTCACCAAATATGTAGTAAGCTCCGAATCGGAGTTTTTCTTTTAAAAAAATATTGACATCATTTTAATTATCATGTAATATTATAAGTGCAGTTGGAGACATACTCAAGAGGCTGAAGAGGCGCCCCTGCTAAGGGTGTAGGTCGGGCAACTGGCGCGAGAGTTCAAATCTCTCTGTCTCCGCCATTAGAAATTAACCTTTGTTTAACAAAGGTTTTTTTGTGTTTTTCTTTATCAAAATTATCTTTCATGATATAATAATTTTGGAAGATTGGAGTGTTTTGATATATGACTAAATTACTAAATAAATTTATTAAAGATTATGAAATAATTTCTAAATATTATAAGTTTTTGGTTGAAAAGGTAAAACAACATAATAATGTTGGAATTGTTAATGAATGGTTAATAGATAATTTTTATTTAGTAGTTGAATATAAAAATGAGATTGTTGGTAATAAATCTCTTTCTAAGTCTTTAAAAAAATCAAAAGAAATACATAAAGCTATAAATGAGATTGTTATAAAGAATAATTACAGTATTAATTACAAATTATTCGTAAAAGAGTTAAATTCATATCAAAGAAAAAATAAATATTATTTTTCTTATCAAGAATTATCAATGGCAAAAATAATTTTAATAGGAATATATAATGCAAGATTAAGTGAACTTTGTAAGAAAAATTATAATCAGTTTTTAATTAAAGATTCAGTAGCAAAAAATATTTTAACACTTTCTGATAAAGAAGAAATTAGTATAGAGGATTTTATATCAAAACAATTTGATCCTGTAAGAGATCATTATTACACTTTTGAAATTAATAATCAATTAAAAGAATTAGGTACTAAAGCAAGAAAATTCTTTAAAAATTTTAATGAGCGACTAGAAGAAAAAAATGTAAGCCTTAAAGATATTTTGAATAGCGTGTATCAAGAACGAATAGATGATACTGTTTTGATTTCTAATTTGTTTACGAATATTAAAGATATTATGTTGTATGATATAGAAAGTATTTACTCAAGTGTTAGTAAATGTGAAAAAGTATTACTTGAAGATAAAACTTATTTTAAAATGTCTTTTGAAACTAAGAATATGTATCGAAGTAAAATAGTAAAATTATCAAAGAAAAATAAAATAACTGAGTATGAGTATGTTTCTAAATTATATTCTGATAATTCTGATAATAATAATTATCATATTGGTTTTTCTTTATTTAAAGAAAAAGACACTACCTTAAGAATGATTTTATATATTTTCTTTGTAACTGTTTTTAGTATTATTTTTAGTTTTTTATTATCAATGTTTTTTATTCCAAATAGAATTTTAGGATTTTTGATATTAATTATTCCTACTAGTCAATTAGTACTTCAAATAGTTAACTTGATTTTAGAAAAGTTCGTGAAAACAGAGGCACTTTGTAAATTAAACTACTTAAAGGGAATACCTGAAGAAGCTTCAACAATGATTGTAATACCAACTATTATTTCTGATACAACTAAAGTTAAGGAAATGTTTGATAAACTAGAAACATTCTATTTAATAAATAAAAGTGATAATTTATATTTTACTTTGTTAGGAGATGTTAAGAAAAGTTCAAAAGAAGTTGAAGACTATGATAAAGAAATTTCTACTTTTGGATTAGAATATGCTTCTAAATTAAATAAGAAATATAAAAAAGACTTATTCTATTTTGTTTATCGTAAAAGAATTTATAATGAAAGTGAAAACGGCTACTTAGGATATGAAAGAAAAAGAGGAGCTATTCTTCAGTTTAATAGAATTTTATTAAATAAACTTTCCAAAAAAGATTTAAAAAAGTACTTTAATGTCAATACTTTAGAAAATACATCATTAAAAATAAAATATGTAATAACCTTAGATACTGATACAGAACCAGTCTTGAATTCTATTCTTAATTTAGTTGGTTGTATGGCTCATCCTTTAAATAGACCAATTCTTAACAAAGAAGAAACAAAGGTAGTTAAAGGCTATGCTCTTATGCAACCTCGTATTTCTACTGATATAGAATCAACTAACAGATCACTATATTCACAAATTTTTGCGGGAATTGGGGGATTTGATACTTATACATCATCTATTCCAAATATTTATCAAGATTTATTTAAAGAGGGAAGTTTTGTAGGTAAAGGAATTTATGATTTAGATGTTTTTGATAAACTTTTGTATGAAAGATTTCCTGATAATTTAATTTTGTCACATGATTTACTTGAAGGTAGTTATTTACGCTGTGCTTATGTTTCTGATATAGAATTTATTGATGAATTTCCATCAAAGTTTTTAGTGGATACATCTAGACAACATAGATGGGCTAGAGGAGACGTTCAAATTCTTGATTATATGTTTCCTAAGGTAAAAAATTATAAAGGAGAAAAAGAAGTTAATCCTACTAATCCTTTAGAAAGATTTAAGATTTTTGATAACGTTGTAAGAATGTTTCTATCTTTGACATTATTTCTAATAGTTCTTCTTAATATTACTATTTGTAAGAATAAGCTTATTTGGTTTATTTATATTCTACTTATAATAGCTTTTTCTATTGTTTCATTTTTGAAGAGTAAATTATATTTAAAAGATAATAAGTTTAAAACAGTTTATTATAAGAATCTAATGTTTGGTGGTAAAGCTATTCTATTACGAGCATATGTTATCTTTGCAACTATACCTTATTACACAAAATTATATTTAGATGCTTTTATAAGATCTATCTATAGAATGAAGATTTCCCATAAAAATTTACTTAATTGGATTACAGCTGAAGAAGTTGCGAAAACAGCTAAATTTGATTTGAAAACTTACTGTTTTAACTTTAGTATTAATTTAATAACTGGTTTAATTCTTTTGATAGTATCAATACTTACAAAAAATATATCAATGTTTATTGTTGGCTTAATTTTTATATCAGCTCCTTTTGTTACTTATTTAATTAGTAAAGATTTGAAAAAAGAAAAAAAATTAAATTCTAAAGAAGATGCCGTTATTGAAGATATAGCTTTAAAAACATGGAATTATTTTGAAGAAAATTTACGTGAAGAATATAATTATTTAATACCTGATAATTATCAAGAAAATAGGGATGAAAAACTTGATTTTAGAACATCTCCTACAGATATTGCATTTTCAATTACTAGTATTATTTCTGCATATAATTTAGATTTTATTTCTAAGGATGAGGCCATAGACTATCTAGAAAAAATAATAGAGTCAGTGTCTAAGTTAGAAAAGTGGCATGGACATTTATATAACTGGTATGACACTAAAACCATGGAAGTTTTAAATCCAAAATTTATCTCTACAATAGATTCTGGTAATTTTGTCGCTTCTTTGATTGTAGCTTTAACATTTGTAAGTGATGGCACTCATGAAGCTTTAAAAGAAAAAATAGATAAGCTAATTAAAAATACCAACTTTAAAAAACTTTATACTAAAACATCAGTATTAAGTATAGGTTATGATGTTTCTGAAAATCATATGTCACCATACAATTACAATAAATTTGCATCAGAATCACGTCTTACTAGCTTTATAGCAATCGCTAAAGGTGATATTCCAAGTAAACATTGGTTTTGTCTAGATAAATCATTAACTACATATAAAAATCACAAAGGACTTATTTCATGGTCTGGAACAGCATTTGAATATTATATGCCTTTCTTATTTATGAAAAATTACCCTAATACATTACTAGATGAATCATATTCATTTGCTTATATTTGTCAAAAAGAATATATGGAATCTGTTGATAAAAATCTTCCTTTTGGAATTAGTGAATCAGCCTATAATGAACTTGATAATTCCCTAAACTATAAATATCATAGTTTTTCAGTTCCATATTTAAAATCTAGAGAGGAATTAAATGAAAGAATAGTAATTTCTCCATATTCAACTTTGATGGAGTTAGAATTATATCCAAAAGAAATATATAATAATACATTAAAGTTCAAAAAGTTAGGTATGTTTTCAAAATATGGTTTCTATGAATCATATGATTTATCAAATGAAGGAATCGTAAGGGCTTGTTATGCTCATCATCAAGGTATGAGTTTAATGGGAATTACCAACTATTTAAAAAATGATGTTATGAAAGAATATTTTCATGAAAATGTTTTTGTTAAAACCTTTGAAATATTATTAAAAGAAAAAGTTCAAGTAAAAGCAGATATAGATATGAAAATTTCAAAATATAAAAAGTACAATTATGAAAAAGAAGTAATTGAAAATGATATTAGAAGTTTTTTATATATTTCTGATATGCCTGAAGTTAGTGTTTTATCAAATAAAAAGTACTGTCTACTTATGAATGATAGAGGAGATAGTTTTTCAAGATATCGTACCTTACAATTAAACAGATATCGAAAAATTACAGAACAAGATTATGGTATGTTTTTCTATATAAAAGATTTAGATACTAAAAAAATCTGGTCTAATACTTTTGCACCTCTAAATAAAAAGTCAGACTATTATGAAGTCGTTTTTGCATCAGATAAAATTAAATATATTAGAAAAGATGGTCCAATAACAACAAAGACAGAGATTGTTGTTACATCTTCCCATAATGCTGAAATAAGAAAGCTTACATTTATTAATAATTCTGATAAACCTAAAAGATTAGAACTTACTTCATATACTGAGCCAATTTTATCAGAAAATCCTCAAGATATTGCTCATCGTGTTTTTAATAGTATGTTTTTAGAGTCTAAATATCTTAGTGATTCTAATTCTTTAGTTACTAAAAGAGTTAGTAGAGATGAAGGCGCTACTAGTTATATGTTAAATAGACTTATAATTGATAATCCTTTAGATGAATATAGCTATGAAACAGATAGATTTAACTTTGTTGGTAGAGGTTATTCATATCAAAATCCTAAAGCATTAGATACTAGATTAACTAATCATGTTGGTACTAATATTGAACCTGTGATGGCTTTAAGAAATTCTATTTGTATAGAACCTAATAGCCAAAAAGAAGTATATTTTATCAGTGGATTTGGTAGAAGTATGGAACAATTAAATGATATTATTTCATCATATAATGATAAGATGAGTATTGAAAATGCCTTCAAAGTAGCAAGTGTATCAAACATAATTAATACCAAAGTTTCTAATCTAAGTGGGGAAGATATGCGCATATTTAATACAATGCTAAATTATCTATATCAAACAACTAGGATTTCTGTTTCTTCCTCAAGAAAAGATATTTTAAGAGAAAATGCTTTGTCTCAAAGTAGTTTATGGGAATTTGGAGTTAGTGGTGATAGGCCAATTATTTTGGTAAATATTAAAAGCATTAATAACTTATCATTTGTTATGGAGATACTAAAGGCTTTTGAATATTTTAAAAATAAATCTATATTCGTTGATATTATTATTCTAAATAGTGAAGAATATAAATCAGCTAAACTTATTAGACAAAAAATAGAAGAGGAATTGTATCATATTTATACCTTAAATAGTTTTTATCATACTCCCGGAGCTGTTACTATTATTGATTTAAAAGATGTTACAAGAGAAGAATTAACCTTATTAAAAACTGTTCCTAGACTTTATTTTGAAGTTAATGGTAATGAATCTTTAAAAGATATGGTAGATAATCTTCAACGAAATAATAAGGTAAGTGTTTCTAAGGTATTGCCATATCAAAACAATATAAAGCAAGTTTCACCTTTGAATCTTTCTTATGATAATTCTTACGGAGGTTTTAAAAATAATGGCCGTGAATATGTAATTTATAATAAAAATACACCAACTCCTTGGTCTAACGTAATTTCTAATAATAATTTTGGTACTATTGTAACTAATAATGGATGTGGTTATACTTATTCGTATAATAGTGGAGAGTATAAGATAACATCTTGGACTAATGAAATGATTTTAAATGATAAATCAGAAGGATTTATTATTAATGATGAAATCTTTGATCCAGAAATTTGTACTCATGGTTTTGGTTATAGTATTTTAGAATCAGAAACAGATAGTTTGAAAACAAAAGTTACTGAATTTGTCGCAAGAACTGACAGTGTTAAGATTTATTTAGTCTCATTAACAAATAAAACAAATGAAACAGCAAAAATTGATCTTACTTATTATATGAATCCAACTTTGGGAAATTTTGAAGAGAAAACTAGTAGACATATTTTATCTGAGTTATTTTCAGATAATAATTATTTAAAACTTAGAAATGTTTATAGCATTAATTTTAGTGATGTTGATGTTTTTATGTCATCATCTGAAAAGATTACCTCTTGTGAAGATAATCGTATTCTAGTAAAAAGTATAACTAACTCTATTGAAATCAAACCAAACAGTGAAAAGATGGTTGTATTTACTTTAGGATGTGCAAGAAATGAAAGAAAACTTCAAGATTTAATTTACCATTATAGTATAGTTGATAACTGTTTAATTGAACTTGATATGGTTAAGAAAAAATGGGATAGATTACTTGGCAATATTCAAGTAAAAACATCTAATCCAAGTCTTGACTATATGTTAAATGGATGGTACTTATATCAAGCTTTATCATCAAGAATTATGGCACGTGCTGGTTTTTATCAAGTAAGTGGAGCTTTTGGTTATAGAGACCAGTTACAAGATGCGATGAATATTTGTATTGTTAATCCTGAATTTACAAAAACTCAAATTCTCATTAATGCTTCTCATCAATTTGAACAAGGAGATGTTCTTCATTGGTGGCATGAAGCTAATCGTTTTGGTTTAAGAAGTAGATATAAAGATGATTATTTATGGTTAGTTTATGCAACTATTCACTATCTAGATGTAACAGAAGATTACAGTATTCTAGATGAAATGGTTCCATATATTTATGGTGAGGAATTAACTCAACATGAAGCTGAACGTGGTATTAGTTTTAATTACACTGAAAAAGAAGATACATTATTTAATCATTGTCTTTTAGCAATCAACTATTCTATGAGTCAAATTGGAATACATGGTCTACCTTTAATGGGTGGTGGTGACTGGAATGATGGTATGAATAAGGTTGGAATTAAAGGTAAAGGTGAGAGTGTTTGGTTAGGTTTCTTCTTATATGAAATAATAGATAAATTTACTAAAGTTATCATAAATTACAGTGAAGATTTAGAAATAGATACTTTAAAATATGAAGAATTTAATAAAGAATTAAAGAAAAACCTAAATACAAATGGTTTTGATAAGGATTACTATTTAAGAGCCTATTTTGATAATGGCGATAAACTAGGAAGTTACAAAAATAAAGAGTGTAAGATTGATTTGATTTCACAAGCTTTTTCAATATTAAGTGGAGTGGCAGATAAAGATAAATATGATATGATTATAGATTCTGTTGAAAAAAACTTAGTTGATAAAGATGCTAAAATAATAAAATTATTAGATCCTGCTTTTGATAAATCACTTAATAATCCAGGGTATATTAAAAGCTATCCAAAAGGAATTCGTGAAAATGGTGGGCAATATACTCATGCAACTTCATGGTATATTATGGCTTTAATTAAGGCTGGTTATAAATCAAGAGCTTATGATTATTATCAAATGATTAATCCTGTTAATAGAAGTTTGAATAAAGATATTGCTGATATATATAAGGTTGAACCATATGTAGTTGCGGCAGATATTTATTCATCTTCATACTTTAAAGCTAGAGGTGGATGGACTTGGTATACAGGTTCAGCAGCATGGTATTATCGTGTTGGAATTGAAGAAATTTTAGGATTTAAACGACATGGTTCTATTTTGAAATTAGATGAAAAAATATCTTCTAGTATTGGAAATTATGAAATAAATTATAAGTATATGGATGCAACATATAACATTAAAGTGATATTTGACTCTAAAAATGAAATAGTTTTAAACGGTAAAACTGTTAAAGAAATTAAGTTAGAATCAAAAGGTGTGTTTGATGTTTATGTTTATAGGAGGAAAAACAAATAATGTTGAAATTTGATTTTAAAACTTACATGTCTTCTTTTCTAGATGATAAATTATATGATGATCTTTTAAAGAAAAAAAATTCTATTTTAGAAAAGTTTGCTAATGATAGTATGACAGGGTGGTATCAAAAAAGTGTTGATGATATCGCTCTAAGAAAAATAAAGAAAGTTAGCCAGATGATAAGAGAAAAGGCTGATGTTTTACTTGTAATAGGAATTGGTGGTTCCTATATGGGAAGCTATTCAATCGGAAAAATTTTTACAAATGAATTTGTTAAAGATGAGGTTGAAGTTATCTATATTGGTAATAATTTGTCAGCTAAGAAATTGAGTGAAGTCGTTAATTATATTAAAGATAAAAGTGTTTATGTTAATGTTATTTCTAAATCGGGAACGACTCTTGAAATTAAGCTAACTTACAATTATATTTTAAATATACTAAAAGAAAAATATGATTTATCTGAACTTAAGGAAAGAATAATTGTTACGACTAATCAATTAAGTGGCTATTTAAAAGATGAGGCATCAAAGTATGGGTTTATGACTTTTGATATGCCTTCGGATATTGGTGGTAGATATAGTATTATAACTCCTGCTCATTTACTAGTACTTGCTGTTATGAATCTTGATATTGATAAGTTTTTGAAAGGTTATTATGAGGGTAAAAAATATTTAGATGAAGCTTACAATTATGCCTGTATTAGAAATGTTATGTACAAATTAGGATTTTTACTAGAGAATTTTAGTGTTTACCATGAAAGTCTTTATTACTATACTGAATTTCTAAAACAATTATTTGGAGAAAGTGAAGGAAAAGATGGCAAAGGAATATTTCCAGTATCAACTGTTAATACTAGGGATTTGCATTCGCTAGGTCAATTTATTCAAGAAGGAAGGAAACTAATTTACGAAACTGTGATAAAAGCTAAGTATCAAACTGATGTTATGATGGAAGATAAATCATTAAATGAGTACAATGATATTGTTTTAAATTCTGTTGTTGAGGCTCATTATGATGGAGGTGTTCCTAATAATATAATTGATATGGGAATTATTTCTTTAGAAAGTATTGGCCAGTTAACAATGTTTTTTATGATGGCTTCTGCGTTTTCAGCCTATTTATTTGATGTAGATCCATTTAATCAACCAGGTGTTGAAAAATATAAAAATATAATGAATAGTAAAATATCAAATTTTTAAGAGAGATTATTAATTATTTCTCTTTTTTTATGTATAAAAGATATAGGTTATAATCTATTTAGAAATTGTTAAGAAAAGTTATTTGTAATGATGTTAACACCATTTCATATTGATAGAAATATAATAGAAAATATTGATTTTTATTGTATTATTTTGATATATTATATTTTAAGAGTTGGTGAAGAAAATGATAATAAAAAATAAACTAGAAAGTATAAAAAAAATAGAGGAGCTTAATTTAAATAGATTTCCAGAAAAATTATTTGAAGGGCAAGATGATAAACAAGTAAAACAATTTATCTCTAAATATCCATCAAAGTATTATGCAATAAGAGATAAATCAAAAGCTGGTGGTGTTTTTAAATTAAAAGTTGACTATGACAAGGTTTTGGAAGAAATAAGAGATTATAATTTATTTACGATTAATGTCAGTTCTGCAAATTATGTTGACAATCAGTTATTAGTAGGAGAAGTTGAATTTCTGTCAAATGGTGAAGTTTATGCCATATTATCCACTGAACCAACTGCTTCGGTAAGGGATGCAATAAGTGATCCAACATTTAATTTAAAAACTGATATTTTTGATAAAAAATTAAATAGTATTCCACATTTTGATGTTATTTATCAGTATGCTATGGAACATAATTTACAAAATGTAATAATAGAATTTGCCTTATTTAATAAAGAATTAGGCGTTAATAAAGAGAAAGTTATTGTGTATGAATTAAGGACACATTACTAAATATAGATTAAGGGGATAATAATATGAATGAATTTTTTGATGTTTTAAATGCAAATGGTGAATATACAAATGAAGTTGCAAGTAGGGATGAGTGCCATAGAAAAGGATTATATCATAAGGCTGTTGTTGTATTTATTGTAAGTGAAGACAATGAAAGGGTGTTGTTACAACAAAGGAGTTCTACAAAAAAATTATGGCCTAATTTATGGGATATTACAGCAGGTGGACATGTATTATCTAATGAACTAGGATATCAAGCTGTAATAAGGGAGACAAAAGAAGAAATAGGAATAGACTTAGATAAATCATCGCTAGAATTTATAGGTGCAACAACATCTGAAAATATTAGTGGGGATATAATTAATAGACATTTTAATGAATTTTATATTGTTCATAAAGATGTTGATTTAAAAGATATAGTTTTGCAAAAAGATGAAGTACAAGATATAAAATGGTTTGAGAAAGATGAAGTTATTAGAAGAGTTAATAATAATTATGAAAACTTAACCGATAAAATAGGTTGCTGGAATTATTTATTAAAATATTTTGAAATAAATAACATCAAAAAATAGTTATTATTCTTTTTCGTGGTATAATAATTTATATATAGGAGTTTTTTATGAAATTAGTTGTTAAAGAAGATAAAGAATTATTAGCTTATTTGTATAAATATTTGGATATGCCTAAAAAGAAGGTTAAATCTTATTTAGTTCATGGTTCTATTTATGTTAATAATACAAAAACCACTAAATATGATTACATGCTTACAAAGGGTATGGTTATTAATATAGAAACAAAAAATAAGAGTAGTTTGCCATTTGATATTTTATATGAAGATAATTATATTATTGTTGTAAATAAACCAGCAGGATTACTCACTATTTCTACTGCTAAAGAAAAAGAAAAGACACTTTATCACTATGTTTCCTCATATCTAAAAGAAAAAAATAAAAGTAATAAAGTTTTCATTGTACATAGACTCGATAAAGAAACTAGTGGAGTTGTGGTTTTTGCTAAAGACGAAAAAACAAAGAATATGCTTCAAAAAGATTGGAATAGCCTGGTTAGTGTAAGAGAATATACTGCAGTTGTTCACGGATTAATGCCTAAAAAAAGCGCAAGGCTTGTTGACAAGCTTATGGAAACAAAGACTAATCTTGTATATATTACTAAAAAACAAGATGGAAAAGAGGCAATTACGAATTATAAAGTAATTAAAGAAAACAGTAAATATAGTCTTTTAAAGATTAATATTGAAACAGGTAGAAAAAATCAAATTAGGGTTCAATTAGAAAATATTGGAAATCCTATTGTTGGTGATAACAAATATGGAGAAAAAGACGGCATGAAAAGATTATATTTACATGCAAATAAATTGAAAATGTTTTATCCTATTTTGAAAAAAGAAATGGAATTTAAGACAGAAGTTCCGGTGGAATTTAAACATTTGATATAAAAGTGGAGTGGTAAAAATGAAGGAAAAGAAAATTTGGTTTATAATTGGATTAATAATTGTTGTTATTTTAATATTATCAATTTTTACAGTAAAAAATACTAAAGTTACAAATGATGAAAAAAGGTTCAAAAAAGAATATGAAAGATTTAATGGAAGAACAGGTCTATCTACTGGTAAAAAATATAAAAAAGTGAATATTTCAGATAAAAATGGTGTTAAATATGTCAGTGGTAAGAAAGTAGTAGAACTTTTAAGTAAAGGTACTGGTGTAATTTATTTTGGATTTCCTGAGTGCCCTTGGTGTCGTAATATGATAGAACCATTTTTAGAAGTTATGAATGAGAAAGAAGAAACTGTTTACTATTTCAATGCATATTCAATTAGAGATGAAAAAGATTTAGATGAAAATAATGAAGTGTTTACAAGACAAGAGGGAACAAAAACATATTATGAGATTCTAAATTTATTAGGTGACAAAGCTAGTGTCTATGATGGACTTAATGATGAAAGTATAAAAAGACTTTATTTTCCAACTGTTGTTTTTGTAAAAGAAGGAAAAATAGTAGATATACATACATCAACAGTAAACAGTCAAAAAGATCCATATAAAAGCTTGAGTCAAAAACAGTTAAAAGAATTAAAAACAGTTTATGAAGATGGATTGAAGAAAATGAAAAAGTCAAACTCTAATATTTGTACTGATAAAGGTTCTTGTTAAATGATAAGTAGTTGTTACTTGTCTTTTTTTTACACTAAATTTTCGCTTTAAAGTTTGTGTCCAAATTTATAGTGTTATAATAAAATAAAGGTAGGGGATATTTAATGAATCTATTTTTAAATTTTATATTTATATTCTATATAGGTAGTACATTTGGATGGATTTTGGAGCTTTTCTTTAGAAGAATTGTTCATGGAAAATGGGTTAATCCAGGATTTCTAATAGGGCCATATTTACCAATTTATGGCTTTGGATTATGTGGATTAACTGGAATCTATTTGTTATTTTCCAAAATGAGTATGTCTTCTTTTATTATAATTTTATTAATGGGAGTTATGATGACTTTAATTGAATTTATTGGTGGACTAACTTTCGTAAATAAACCAGTTAAATTATGGGATTATAGTGATAGATGGGGAAATTATAAAGGAATAATTTGTCCTTTGTTTTCACTTATCTGGACTGTGATAGGAGCATTTTACTACTACTTTGTTGCAGGATTTATACTAGAAAAGCTAGAGTGGTTTAATAATAACTTATCATTTTCATTTATCCTTGGATTTTTCTGTGGAATATTAATAATAGACTATTCTTATTCAACAAAACTTTTAACTAAGGTAAGAAATTATGCTAAAGAAAATAATGTTGAAGTAAAATATGAAGAGTTAAAATGTCAAATTAGAGATATTCAAGAAAGAGAAAAACAAAAATATTCGTTCTTATTTGCATTTAAACCATCAATGGACTTAAAAAGATATATTTCTGAATATGAAGAAAAACTAAAAAATAGAAATATAAGAAATAAGGTGAAATAGTGCATATTAATGATTTTATTGAAAAATATAAGGATTTTGATTACTTTCAAAAGGCTTTGTGTGAGATTGATATTTTGATATATAGCCAATTATCTTATATTAGTTTTGATAATGTAAGTTTTAAAGATAATGAGGCATATACTCTAGATGAAGTTAGTAAGATGATTAGCATAGATACAAGAAAAAAACATATTTCAGTTCAAAGAAAGGCCTTTTATTTACTTCAAAAGATAGCTGGTACTAAAAGATATAGAAATGTTTTGATTTCTAATTACAAACATGTAAATGGTGATGATGTTCAGTTTGGTGCAGCTACATTTATTCTACCTAATAAAGATGTGGTTGTATCGTTTGAGGGAACAGATAATTCTATAGTTGGTTGGAAAGAAGATGCGTACTTTTCATTTCAATACCCAACACCTTCACAAAAAGAAGCAGGAAAGTATTTGAATAGGATTTTAAAGAAAATTTCTGGTCCTGTTATTGTTTGTGGTCACTCTAAGGGAGGAAATTTGGCTTTAACTGCAGCTCTTGGTACCGGACTTTTAAAAAGACATAAGATAAAAGCTATATATTCATTTGATGGTCCCGGATTAAGAAAAGAAGAATTTTCATCATTTAATTATAAAAATATAAGTAAGAAACTAATAAATATTGTTCCAAGTCAAAGTATGATAGGAGTATTACTTTATCAAGAAAATATAGATGTTATAGCATCATCTGCTTCAGGAATTTATCAACATGCGGTTGATAGCTGGATTGTTGATGATGATAAGCTTCTTAGAACTGATAGGAGTAAGATAAGTATTCAATTTGATTCGGTTGTAAATGCTTGGATTGAAAAATATGATTATGATCATAGAAAGCAATTAATTGATAGTACCTTTGAATTATTTGAAAAGTCTCAAATCAAGATGCTTTCTGATATTACTGAGAATAAACTAAAGTCTTTATGTGTTATGATAAAAACATCAAATTCTATAGATATGGAAACAAAATTATTCGTTTTTCAGTGTTTGAAAACTTTGGCAGGTAATTTTGGAAATTCAATTATTAATGATGAAATAAATGAGTTTAAGAAGAAACTGGAACTATTTAATAAATAGTTTCTTTTTTTGTTGTATAAGAAAAGAAACAATAGACCATAATTTTTGTAGGAGGAAATTATGGCAAAATACAAAGTTGAAATAAGTGGAATTAATACAGGAGATTTAAAGACTCTTTCACATGAAGAACAAAAAGCATTATTTTTGAAAGTGAAGGAGGGAGATTTATTTGCACGAGATTTATTAGTCGAAGGGAATTTAAAATTAGTGCTATCTATACTTAAAAGATTCAATAATAAATGTGATAATATGGATGATTTATTTCAGATAGGTTGTGTTGGATTATTGAAAGCAATTGATAATTTTGATTTATCACATGAAGTTAAGTTCTCAACATATGCAGTGCCAATGATTTTAGGCGAGGTAAGAAGGTATTTACGTGATAACAATAGTATAAGAGTAAGTAGGTCCTTAAAAGATATTGCTTATAAAACTTTGAAGTACAAAGAAGAGGTGATAGCAAAAACAGGAAAAGAACCAGATATCGAGGAGATTGCAAAGAAACTAGAAGTTACAACATTTGATATTTATAATGCTCTAGAATCATTAAAAGAGCCAGTTAGTATGTTTGAAGCTATTTATAATGATGGTGGTGATACAATATATTTGTGTGATCAGATTGAAGATAAGAAGACAAATAGTAAAGATTTTGAGGTAAAACTTGCTTTAGATGAGGCTATTGATAATCTAAGTGATAGAGAACAATTTATCTTGGATGAAAGATTTGTTATAGGTAAAACTCAAATGGAAATAGCAGATGAACTCGCAATAAGTCAGGCTCAAGTTTCAAGATTGGAAAAATCTGCCATTAACACATTAAAAAAGGTCTTACGATAATTTTTTCTCATATAATTAATATAGGTGAAGAAAATGAGACTTTCTGATTTGCAAACTAAGACAATTGTTAATGTAGCTGATGGAAAAAATATTGGAAGTATTATTGATGCTAATATTGACTCATCTGGAAATATTGAATCATTGGTTATAGAAGCTCCTAAAAAGATGCTTTCCTTTTCTTCTAAGGATGATGACATGGTTGTTATGTGGAAGGAAATAAACAAAATAGGCGATGATGTCATACTAGTTGATGTAAAATGAATATGTCTGTTTTATTTAAGTGTTAGATTTAGTCTAATGCTTTTTTTTATTTCATATTATAAGGTATGAAAAAGTCTATCTATAAAAACTTAAAAACTCTTTGTTTGATTATATTTATTGCCTATATTAGCAGTTTAGTATTGGTTCAGAAACTTGGTAATAGTTTGAATAAAACCATTAGTAATTATGCAACTGTTGAAGCAGAAAGATTTGGGACCTATATGATTAATTATTCCATTGATAAAGAATTTGTTTCTAATTTAGATGATGATTTGCTTAATACAAAAACAAGTGATAGTGGTGAAATTCAAATAGTTGATTTTAAGTCTAAGAAGGCAAATGAGTTACTGGAAAATATTACCATGAGAATTCAGAAAAATTTAGTTAAATTAGAAAATGGAGATATTAAGGATTTTGATTTGGCAACGACGTTTAATGGCGTTAGGTACAGAAAGATAAAATCAGGTGTTGTTTGTGAAATACCAGAAGGAATAATTTTTTCAAATGTGCTACTTTCAAATACTGGTCCAGTTATTCCGGTAAAATTCAGCTTTGTTGGACAAGTTACATCAAATATCAAAACCAAAGTATCAAGTTATGGAATAAATAGTGTTTATATAGAAATATATGCTCATGTTGAAGTAAAAGAAAAAATTACAATGCCGGTTGGTTCAAAAGATATAACTGTAAAGAATGATATTCCAATCGCAATGAAAATTATTCAAGGGAGTATTCCTAATTATTACCAAAATCCTATTATCAGTGATTCATCACAGTTTTCGCTTCCTATTTCTTAAATATATGATATAATTGTTAAGAGGGATAATATGAAGAAAATTACTTTAAATAACAATGCTTATGAATTAATAAAAGATAAAGGAAACTGTTTTAATTTTGATGAATTAGAGGAGAAGTTTACTGATTATTTTGATGAATATGACTATGTTTTTGCAGATTATGCTTACGATAAGATTAGGTTAAAAGGTTTTTTTGATTCTAATAATAAAAAGGCAACAGATGTGAATGACTTGAAATATTTAGATGAATATATAGAAAATTACTGTGCTTATGGGGCAAATTATTTTTTACTAAAAAAAATCAAATAACTATTGTAAAATTTCGTAAATATGATAAAATGATGTTATATGAATAGTAAAGGGAGGACATACCTATGGATAAAAACGCTGAGAGAGAAAAGAAAATAATGTCTATAATTTCAGTGGACGGAACAAAAGAAGACGTTGAAGTGATAATTGCTTTTGAATTTAAAGATACGAAAAAGGAGTATGTCGTATATACAAAAGATGAGAAAGATGAAAATGGAAATGTAACAGTTTATGTTTCTAATGTTGATCGCAGCTCAGGCGAAGCAAAATTACTTGGGGTCGAAAGTGAAAGCGAATGGAAACGTATTAAAGATGTATTAAGAGAACTTGCAAAGGATGAATAAAAATAGGAGGTTTATATTATGATGGATCAAGTTAATATTTTAGGTAATGATAGAGATTATACTACTGCTGGTAACGTTATATACAAAAAAGAAGATAAACAGGTAAAATTAACTGAAAATTCAAGGACAAATGTTGCATCAAGAAATGGATTTTTAAAGAGAAATATTTTGGATTTAGTAGAGAGACTTTCTAAATTTACTGACAGGTATTATAATGAGAATAGAAAAATACTTAAACTAAAAGAATTTATGAAAAATAATGTCATTGTTAATAAGTTTAAGAGACTTGGAGAATATCTTTCAGAAAAATTGAATGTAGCTGAAGTTAATGTCCCTAATGTTGATAAACTATTTGCTAAATCTAATAAAAATGATAATGACCTAGGACTTGATATGAATGCTTTAGATGAAGAAATTAGAAAATCTAAGGAAGAGTCAGAAAAACCAATGACGGATATAGTTGAAGAAAAAGCAGAAGTAGAAAACAACGACTCGTTTTATTCTTATAAGAAATCTGATATTGTGCAAGATAATATTTATTCAGAAAAAACAACAAGTATGGAAGCTCCAGATGATATATTAGAAAGAAATAATGCTACTGATGATGATATAGAGCGAAATAATATAAATTCAGAATCAAGTGTTCCTTTCTCAAAATTTGAAGGAGATTCAATAAGTGATGAAATACCTATGAATACGTCTTTTACTGATTTTAATAAAAATCTTTCAAGTATAAGTGAAAGTATAGATGGTGAAAATTATACTATTAAAGATTTGGAAGCACTACGTAGTGCTATTGAGCAAGAAAGAAAGACTCAAGAGGAATTGAAAAACAGACTAGAAAATCAAAGAATAGAAAAGGAAAATGCAGAAAAAGAAGCAAAGGAAGCCGAAAGAGAAAAAGAGGCAAAAATAAAATTTGCAAATGAGCAATTAGCAGCCTATAGAGCAGAAAATCAAAAATTAAAAAATCAACAAATAGAGGTAGAACAAGAAACCCAAAGAAAATTGTCAGCTAGACAAGCTGCAATGAATCAAATTGCGGAAATTAATCAAATGCTTGCTGGTGGAAATTTAAATAACAGTATAGTTAATTCTAATAGAAGAGGAAAGTAATTTTCTCTTTTTTTTATGCATATTATATTTTGAGTAGAAAGTGGTGATAAAAATAAATGAATTAATAAGTTATTATTATGCATTTGAAAATATTGATATATCAAAAGAAGGTAATAAATACATTTTTAATTATAATGGTAATAAATATGTTCTTTCACCACTAATTAGGAATAAAAATGAAATAATTGAAATATACAAGTTTTTGAATAAGAGTAACAAAACAGATGAAATTATAAAAAATAGATTCGACGATATAGTAACAAATATATATGGTAGTGACTATATATTAACTAAAGAATGCAATAATTTAGGTAGAAAAATATTCTTTGATACAATAATGGAAAAAAATGGAAAAAATAATATAACTACTACATCTTTTGGTGAACTTGATCATTCTAATTGGGATGTTTTATGGGCTATGAAAATTGATTATATTGAGTATCAAATAAAACATATTGAAAATAAATATCCAATATTATCAAGATATATAGATTATTATATAGGAATGTCCGAAAATGCTATTTCTTATTTTAAGGGGATTTTTGAGAGACATCCAAGGTATGAATCAAAAACAATTTCACATATAAGAATTACTGACATTAACTTTAATGATCCTCAAAATATAGTCATTGATTATCCAAGCAGAGATGTTGCAGAGTATTTAAAATATATATTTTTTAGTAATTCTAAATTTACATGTTCGAAAAATAGTATAAAAAATATTTTTAGTAAAATAAGATTGAATGATACAGAATTAGAACTTGTTTATGCAAGACTATTATTTCCGACTTTTTTCTTTGATAGTTGTGATATGATAATAAATGGTAATATCAATGAGAATACAATATTTTCATTGGTAAATAGAGCAGATGAATATGAGGATTATATAAAAGATATCTATGACACAATAAACTTGCAAAAAAAAATACCAAGAATAACTTGGATTTAAATTTAGTCAATATTTATTACTTGAGTTATTTCAGGTATTTCATTAATTATTAATTGTTCAATTCCGTCTTTTAATGTTACATCAATCATACTGCATTTTGCACAAGCACCAGTAAGTTTCACATAAAGTATTGAGTCTTCATATTTTATGAATTCAATATCTCCACCGTCACTTAGTAAGAACGGTCTTATTTTATCAATAACTATATTTATTTGTTTTTCAATGTCCTTTTTTTCCATAATATCACCAAATAAATTATATCGTATAACAAACTTTATGTAAATATTATTGTATGTTTCTTGTCCTTTTTGTGCTTATTTGTTATAATGGTTATATGTGAAAGGGGATGACCCCAATATGCAAAATCGTTATAAAGTTGGAAGTATAGTAACTGGCTGTGTAACAGGAATAGAAAAATATGGTATTTTTGTTAGTCTTGATAGTTATTATAGTGGTCTTATTCATATATCCGAAGTTTCTGATTCATTTGTTAGAAATCTAAATGATTATGTATCAATTGGCGAAACCATCAAGGTAAAAATATTAGAAGTAGATGATTCTAAATATCATGCAAAATTAAGCATAAAGGGTTTTGGTTATAGAAAAAACTATAAAAACAGAAGAATGATAAGGGAAACACCTCATGGATTTAGCACTTTAGAATCAAATTTGAATAATTGGATTTATGAAAAAGATAAAGAAATATCTAATAAAATAAAAAAAATATAAAATCGGTATTGACAAAATTTTTATTAACTGGTATATTTGATATTGTCAACTGATTGTTTTATTGGGCGATTAGCTCAGTTGGTTAGAGCACCTGCCTTACAAGCAGGGGGTCATAGGTTCGAGTCCTATATCGCCCA
>CAKOXP010000014.1 GCA_934130175.1 uncultured Bacilli bacterium | reverse complement strand
ATAGAGTATGCATATAGATTATATTCAAAAAAGATCAAAAGAGGAGAAAGAGAATATGATTATACTCAAGTAATTCAATTTAATCTAAATAATTTTTCATTTAAAGGAAATGATAAAATAATAGATATTTATGGAGTAAAAAATGATAGTGACTTAACTCTAAGCGATAAGATAATATTTGTCCAAATATATGTACCAAACCTAAGGAAGAAATGGTATAATGATGGTATAGAAAGTTTAAATGAAGCCGAAAAATACATTTTAGCTTTGGTAGAAATGGACATAGAAAAACTAAAAAGCTTAGGAGGCGAAGAGTTAATGGAAGAATATGTAAAAGAAGCAGAAGAAGTAAGTTTTGAAGGAGGAGTAGGAGAGTCATACGATAAAGAGTGGGCTCTAAAAGACCAAGCTTACCGAGATGGAGAAGAAGCTGGAGAACAGAAAGGTTCAACAACAAAAGCTATTGAGATAGCAAGAAATCTTTTAAAAAACAAAGTAGATATATCAATTATTGCGCAATCTACGGGTTTATCTATTGAGGAAGTTAATTCTTTATAGTAAATTAAAGATAAATTTTACAAATATGAGTAGAATTTATCTTTTTTATGATATACTTTAATTTGTAAGGAGACTAACATTATGAATGAAGAATTTGATTTAGCAAAAAAAAGAATAAGTGTTTTAAATAATTATGGCGAAAATTTATCAGAAAAAGATTATATCACTAATCCAGCTATAGGTAGAGATGAACAAATAAAACAAATGATTTTAATTTTATTAACACCAGATAAATCAGCTATTTTAGTTGGTAAACCAGGTGTTGGTAAAACAGCAACTATAGAAGGCCTTGCTTATCGTATTCAAAATGGTATTGTTCCAGATGTTTTAAAAGATTATAGTGTTATTAAACTAAATACTTCAGCTTTACTTGGTGTTGATCCTGTAACTGGAGAATCAAAAGTACAAACTTTACTTGATGAATTAAAAAAGCAAACCAAATTAATCTTGTTTATAGACGAAATTCATACTTTGATGGGAACTAAGGGCGAAGCATTAGATTTTGCCAATATGTTTAAGCCAGCTCTTGATCGTGGTGATATTAAAGTTGTAGGAGCAACAACAACAGAAGAATATGAAAGATATATTTTAAGAGATAAAGCCTTTGTTAGACGTTTTCAAAAAGTGGAAATATTTGAACCAACAAGAGAAGAAAACATTGCAATATTAGTAGGTACTCTTCCTAAAATAGAAAAAAGAACAGGTGTCAAGATGGGATATTCATCTTTCGTTCAACAACAAATTATGACATTTATCACTGATATAACCTCAGAATATAAAAGAATTTACGAAATAGGGTCACGCTATCCAGATGTTTCTTTAACCTTAGTACAAGAAGCGTTTTCTAATGCTTTATTTGATAACCGAAGAGAAGTTAATATCTTAGATTTTCGAAAAGCAATAGAATCAAGTAAAAATATATATCAAGATGTAATTAATAAGGAACTTCCACACTTTGATGAGTTATTTGCAGATGAAATTAAAGAAATAGAAGAAAAAAACACTCTTGGTTATGAAAGATTAGATGGTTAGAATGATAAAGAAAATAATTTATGTTATAAGCATTATTTCTTTAGGTGTATTAACTATTTTAACAAGTCAAATGATTCCAATTATTTATAAATCAAGTATACAAGGGTTACTTTACTTACTATCTATTATAGGTTTGCTTACATTTGAAATAATAGAATTAATTATTTCAAAAAAAATAGTAAAGAAAATATATGGATATAATATTTTAATAATTTTAATTACAATATATTTGAGTCTTATTTATTGTACTATTTATAGTGGTAATACCTTAGATAGTATTAAATATTATAAAGATAATTTTCTAATAGGAAGTATTTTAATACTACTTACCATTATAAGTTATTTCTTTATGAAAAAAGATTTAAAAGATACAAAACTAAACAGATAAAATATATCTGTTTTTATTATGTAATAAATATTGAAAAGGAAAAGCAATTTTGATAAAATAAAAAAGAAGATAGGATAGTGATTTAGATGGGATTGTTAAATAAAAAAGAAACAAAAAAGAAATCAAAAGTAATAAGAATGAAGAATGGTCGTTTTGTAAAGAAAGAAGAATATGATCACATAATAAGTGAAAGTAACAAAAAACCAAAATTAAAAAAAGAAAAGCTAATGAATTCTAAAGTACCAGAGGAAAAGCAAGAGAAAACTGAAGATGAAAAAAGAAAGAGAAGAATGATAATAATAATTCTAATTTTATTATTACTATTTTTCTTGTTTATCTTAGATATAGATGATTTAATACTAGGAATACCATCAGAACCAAAAGTAAAAATACCAAAAGATAAATGGTATCAAACAAAAGTAGTAAAGATAGAAGAAGATGCCAAATCAAGAAAGAAAATATCACATTATTTGTATTGTATAAGACAAGATAGTAATATCGAAAAATGTGAATGGAATAGAACAGATACAAAAAGTATTGAAGTAAGTACAAACGGAATAAATCATATTTGGTTCAAAGGAGTAACAGAAGATGGAAAAGAAGGAAAACCATCAAAAGAGACAATAGTAAAAATAGATAATGAGGCACCAGAAGAAATAAAAGTCAAAAAGACAGTAACAGAAACAACAATAAAAGTAAAAGTAGAAGTAAAAGATAAAGAAACAAAAATAGAAAAATATTATTATAAAATAGATGATGGCGAGTTTGAAGAAAGCAAAAAGAATGAATATACATTCAAAAACTTAAAACCAGGAACAACATACAAAATCACAATAAAAGTAGTAGATAGTCTAGGAAATGAAAAAGAACTAATTTTAAATATAACAACTAAAAAAGAAAAAGAAGAAGACAAAACAGAGGAAGATACTAATTTAGAAAATAAAGATAGTCAAAAAGATAACAACAAAGAAAATAATCAAAATAATAATCAAAAAGATAACAACAAAGAAAATAATCAAACAAGTGAATCAATAGATAACAATGGTAATAAAGAAGAAAATAAAAAAGAAGAAGACAGTAAAGAAGAAGAGGTAGAGGAAATACCAGAACTAAGTTTAAGCGGAGTACCAAAGAAATTTGAAGTAGGAGGAAGTTATAAATTACCAACAAGTTATAAATTTGGAAAAAGTGGAGGAAAAGTATCATGTACAGTAGATAATAAAGAGTATAAAGATACCAAAGATTTAGGAATAGGAATAAAATTAATAAAATGTAGTGCGAAAAGTAATAAAGGTGTAGAAGTAAGGGTAGAAAAGGAAGTAGAGATAGTCCAAAAAGATATTAAAGAAGAAACCTGGGATGGATGGATAACAATGAACTTGTATTATCCAGAGGATTCAACAGATTGGCAATGGAGATTAGGTAGTGAAGAAGATACAAGAGATGATGGATGGAGTGACTATACAGGACCGATAACAGTAAGATTAACAGATGTAGAAAATGTATATATAAGATATAAATTAAAAAGTGGTGAAGTAGTAATAGTTCCGCCAACAGGAAAATTAGTAGTAGATATAGAACCAACAAGTTATGAAGTAACAGACGGTAAAACTACAAAAGTAAAGATAACATATACAAAAGATGCAGATAAAAAACAATACAAAATAAATGATGGAGAATGGATAGACTATACAGGAGAATTTAGTGTAGGAAATGATACAAGAATAGAAGCAAGAGTCATAAAAACAACAAAAGAAGGAACAAAAAGAAGTTATGATAGTGTCTATATAAGAAAATATGTAGAAAGCGAAACAGGAGGAAGTTCAACAATAAAAAGTGGAACAAGATTACCAGGAGAATCAGCAGGAACATATGAAACTGAAAATAATCCATCATATGGACCAAACTATAGAAGAAATCCAAGCTATACGATAGAAGGACCAGAGATAATAAAAGATACAGAAGAAATAGTAGATAGTGTAAAAGTAGAAGTAAAACCAAAAAAAGAAGCAAAGAAAATATACTATAAAGCACCAGGAGAAGATTGGAAAGAATATAAAGATATAGTAGAAGTAAGTAAAATAGGATACTTTTATGCAAAATATGAAACTGAAGATGGTCAAACATCAAATATAAGTTATATTTATATAGATAATATTGATCAACATAAATTACCGAATGTAAGAATTGGATTAAATACAATAGAAAGAACAGAAAGTGTAACGGTAAGTATAACAACTAATGGAGAAAACTTAAGATATAGCTTTGATGGAGAAATATATCAAAACTATACAGGACCAATTACATTAAAAGAAAATACAAGAATATATGCTAAAGCAGATAATAGTAATGGAACAACAACAACATATAGAGATATAACAAATATAGGAAAAATACCAGTGTCCCCAACAAGTGAAGAATATAATATAGGAATATTTTTAAATCCGGATGAAGGAAATGTAAAAGGATTAGTAAATCAAACAGAGGCAAGTATAGAGTATGACTCTAGATGTGAAAATAAATATTATAAGATAGGATATAATGGAACATATCAAGCATATACAGGAAAAGTAAAGATAACAAGTAATAGTAAAATATATGGATATTGTACAGGAAAAACAGGAAAAGGATATGCAAGTAAGAATGTAGGATTCTTAACAACAGGAATAGAAGAACCAGAAATAGAAATAGAACCAACAGAAATGGCAGAAGAAGTAAAAGTAGAAATAAAATATCCAAAGAATGCGAAGGTAAAGAAATATAGAATAGGAAATGGAAATTTAATAGATTATACAGAAAGTATAACGATAGATGAAAATACAACAATCTATGCTTATACAGAAGATGAATTAAAAAATACTAATAGTAGTGAAAGAACAATAACAAATATAACAACATTACCAAGATATACAATATTAGATATGGGAAGTTATTTCATATTAAGATTAAATTATCCAAAAACATCAAATAAAGAAACAAGAGAATATAAATGGAGTCCAAAAGGGAATTGGAAGAAATATAATACAAAAGGTATTCTCCTAATAAAGAATGAATATAAAGATGAGATAGATACAACTGATGGAGTAAAAGTAAAAGATGAAAATGGAAAAGAAATAATCTTTACAGAAGATTATTATTATGTAAGTAATATAACAAATGATATATCAGAAAATCTATTTATGAGATGGGACTATGCGATACCAGAAGCACCAACAATAAAGTTAAATACAACAACACCAACAAAGAAAGTAGAAGTGACAATAGAATATACTGGTTCAAGTAAAAAGCAGTATAAACTAGTAAATAAAGATGGAAAAGAAACAGACTGGTTAGATTATACAGGGCCAATAACAATAGATAAAAATGAGACAATAGTATACGCAAGAGGAATTTCATCAATAGAAGTAGTAGGAGAAATAGGAAGCAAAAAAATAACAAATATAGATGCAGAAGAACCAGAAATAGAAGCAGTAGGAGACTTCGAAAGTCCAACAAGGAAACTAACAATTCAGATAGTAGGAAAAGATAATTTAGGAGTAAATGTAGTAGGATGGGGAAAAGGAAAGAAAGATGTAGAATATTTCCAAGATGTCGCAAGCCTACAAAAGAATAATTCAACATTTACAGTAGAAGAGAATGGAATCTATACAATCTATGCAGAAGACATGGTAGGAAATACAACAGTAAAAGAAATAAAAGTAGAAAATATAGATAAGACATCACCAGAAATAGATATAAATATCTTAACAAAAGAATATGGAGATACATTAGAATTTGAAGTTGAGTATGGAGATTCAACAAAGAAAGAATATAAAATAGGAGAAAAAGGAACATATAAGACATATAGCGGAAAAGTAAGTGTTAAAGCAAATGATGTTTTAAATCAAGTAAATGAAGATGGAAGCTTAACAATATATGCGAAAGGAACAGATAAAGCAGGAAATATTCAAGAAGTAAAAGAAAAGACATATATAATAGATTTAGATGCACCAAAAGTACCAGTAATAAATGCATCAACAGGATATCCAATATTAACAGAATATGGAGTAGAATATGATGATGTATTATCAGTTATCTATGATAATAGGGATGATATAGAAAATTATATATCAATGGATGGAAAGACATGGAAGATATATACAGGAGTAGAACACATAACAAGTGGAACAGTATATGCGAAAAGTGTAAAGAAAACATCAGGATTAACAGTAGAAACGTCAAAGAAAGTAGAACAACCAACAGATGCATTGGGAACAGAGGCATATGATGGTGATGAGACAACATATGTAAGAATTGATGAAGGTTTAAAGAAAATTGCTATTGATTCTAGTATTTGGAATAAAAATATAGTTATAAAATCACTTTTTGAATCATCAAGTTGTCCTTATATAGGCAATTGTAATTAC
Source organism: uncultured Bacilli bacterium (assembly GCA_934130175.1). GTDB lineage: Bacteria > Bacillota_I > Bacilli_A > RF39 > UBA660 > UMGS995. The sequence continues at coordinate 35,024 of CAKOXP010000014.1, read as the reverse complement.
ATAAAATTTTCAACAGATAGTGGGACGACAACATATAAAGAGTTTGAATCACGTGTAAGTTATAATAATACTTTAATAAAAATTGAGGATGGAATAAATTATATAATTTTTGAATCAGGAGACAATAAAAATTTTTACTCTAATATTTATGAAATAGGTATTTTTAATAGTCCGATAATAGATAGCAAATCAATATATCCTAAAATTACAGAAAACGGAGTAGAAAATGCTTATAGTAGTGTGGACTTAAGATATTTTAATACCAGTATAAAGAAACTATATAAAATAGATGATGGCGATTGGAAAAGTTATGATGATAAAACAATTAAAATAGATATAGGGAAAACTATTTATGCAAAGGGCGTAGATATAAATGGTATTGAAACCAAAATCGTAAGTTACAAATCAGTTTTACCAACAGATGCATTGGGAACAGAGGCATATGATGGTGATGAGACAACATATGTAAGAATTGATGAAGGTTTAAAGAAAATTGCTATTGATTCTAGTATTTGGAATAAAAATATAGTTATAAAATCACTTTTTGAATCATCAAGTTGTCCTTATATAGGCAATTGTAATTACATAAAATTTTCAACAGATAGTGGGACGACAACATATAAAGAGTTTGAATCACGTGTAAGTTATAATAATACTTTAATAAAAATTGAGGATGGAATAAATTATATAATTTTTGAATCAGGAGACAATAAAAGTTTTTACTCTAATATTTATGAAATATCACCAGTACCAACCTCAACACAATCAAAAGCCCGTAAGAAGACAATTGTTCCAAGTAATGATAATAGTACTGAAGAAAATATAAAAATACCAAACTTTATTGAATCACCAACAATAAATGTCAGCGATAGTAATAGGTACACTGCAACTAAGGAAGTAACAATCTCATATCCGAGTGGAGGATATACCAATCAATATAGCTTAGATGGAGAAAATTGGATTAACTATACAGGAGCAATTAATATAGATAAAGAAACAACAATATTCGCAAGAAGTATGAGTGCAGGAGAAGTAATTTCCTCATCATCACATCAAATAACAAAAATAGATAATGTTAAACCAACAATATCACTTGATGAAGTACCAAATGAGATAAATATTGGCGATGATTATAAACTACCAACAACATATTCATTTAATAATAATAAAAGTGGAGGAACAGTAAGTTGTACATTAGATGGTAGTACAGAAATAACAACAACAAAAGAAATAAGTGCAGGAAGTCATAATATAAAATGTAATGCAACAACAGGAAGTGGAATCGTTTCAACAGTAGAGAAAAATATTGAAGTAGTTGATAATAGTGAAAAAGTACCAGAAAATAAGAAAACAACAGAAGAAAGTCAAGAAGAAACAAAGAAAGAAGGTGAAGAAAGTGAAGAAGAAAAGGAACTTAATGGCGAAAGTACAACAGAAGAGTCTAACACAAATAATAGCTGAGAAAGTAAAGAAAAATAAGAAAAAGTATTTAGTAAGTTTTATAGCGATAATAATAGTAATAATAGGTTCAGTTCTTCTTTACAAATTTACAACATCAAAAGCAATGGATACAACAACATTACTCTCAGATCAAGTAGTAGATAACTTAAAGTTTATGAAGACAAAGTTAGAAAATAATAAATTAACAGTAGTAGTATATAATCAATTAGAAGAAAGTTATAATTTAAAAACAATAGATGTAGAGTTTCAAGATGAAAATTATAATAAAATAACAACAGTAAGAGGATATATAGGAGAAAGCATAGATAATAAAGACATGAAACAATTAGTAGTATCAACAGATGTGGATCTATCAAATGCATCTCATATAAAATATACTGTTAATAAATAACAAAAAGGTTATAACAATAGTATTGTTGTAACCTCTTTGTGTTAATAAAAGTAAAAAAAGTAGGGTAGAATAACAATAGAATGGAGTAATATATGAAAGAAAGAAAAGAAAAAATAGGAAATAGAAAACTATTAGTAATAGCGATAGCATTAATCCTAGTAGTAATAATAGGAACAACATATGCCTGGTTAAATATAACTAAAAAATCAGAGATAGTTAATAAAATAACAGCAGGGAACTTAGAATTAACATTGGATGATACAACAAGTGAAGGAATCAAGTTAATTAAAGAAGTACCAAGAAGTTATAGGCAAGGAATGACAACAAAAGAATATACATTTACATTAACAAATAAAAGTAGTACAAGTAGTTATACTTTATCATTAAAAGATCTAACTACTTATACAAATGATGAAGATCAAGAAGTAACAATAACAGATGCAGATAGACTAGCAGATTCAAAAATAAGATATATTTTATTAAAAGATGGAGAAGAAGCAGTCGCATCAAAATCAAAAATATTAACAGATAGAGTAATAGACTCTGGAACAATAGAAAAAGGAAAAACAACTACATATAGCTTAAGAATTTGGATAGACTCAAAGGCAGGAGACGATAATACAGAAAAAGAAGTAATGGGAAAAGTATTTAATGCACAACTTAGTTTAGAAGCTACTCAAACAAGTACTGAACAAGTTGATCCAGATGCAGAAGCAAAAATTAGTAAAGTTTATTATAAAACTTTAAAAGAAGCAGTTGCTGCAGTACCAACTGATGGTACAGAAACAACTATAGAAACATTAAAAGATATAAATATTGCAGATGATAAAATTGAATTTCCAGCAGGTAAAAATATAGTTTTAATTAATAATCATTCAATAACATCTTCTGCTCAAGCAACTTATGCTGCTAATGTTTATGGAAAAGTAAAATTTGAAGGTACTGGTAAATATATGCAATATACTCAGAGTTATGATAATGCAGATGTTACCATTGCTGTAAATATAAATCAAAGCCTTAGTGCTTATGGAAATAGTAATGTTACAATTTTAAAAAATGGTGTTGTTGATTATCTTCAAGCATCTAATACAACAGGCAACGTAGTAATTGATAAAGGCGTTGTTAATAATAGTGTTCAAGTCAAGAAAAGTTTAAAAATATCAGATGCTACAATAGGTGAGAGCATAACTTTTTCTGGGGATAACTTTAGTATGACTGGTAGTACCGTTAATTCTTTTGTTTTTTTTAATTCATCAAATGTTGCAGCTGAGATAAAAGATTCAACAATAATAACTGCAAATGGACATTCAAGCATAATATTTACTGGTGGATCATTAACGGTAACTAATTCAAAAGCAAACACATCTAATTATTATGCCATAGAAGCAAGTGGAACCACTGATTCTGTAGTTAATATTATAAATAGTAGACTTGTATCAACTAATATAGTATCAGTATATAGTAGTGGACCTAAAGTTAATATATCTGGCGATGATACATATATAGAAGCAAATAGTCAACCAGAGACTACAAGCAATTGCTATCATGGAGTAGTTGAAGTACCAAATCTATCTTTAACAGGTGGAACAATAGTCAATACATCAGGTGGTCCAACGCTAGCAACTAGTCAAGAGTCTTATTCTAAAATTTCTGGAGTAACATTTACACCTAGAGTATTCTGTATTAATTCAACCAGAGTTACAGGCTAAGCAATAAAGAAGGGTTAGAAAAAACTAACCCTTTTTTCGACTTCATTTGCTTTTTTTTAGATAATTAGTATATAATATTTAAAAGGAGTGTAGATAATATGTGTGGAATTGTTGGATACATAGGAAAAAGAAAAGCTGTAGATGTTTTACTTGATGGTTTGAAAAAATTAGAATATAGGGGATATGACTCTGCAGGAGTTTGTTTATATGATTCTTCTAATATGGAAATAATTAAAAGTGTTGGAAGAATTAAAAACTTAGAAGAAAAACTAGATTTTTCTAAAGTTAGTAAATATACAAGAGGTATTGCTCATACAAGATGGGCAACTCATGGAAATGTAACAGAAGAAAATGCTCATCCTCATCAAGTAGGAAAAATTACTTTAGTACATAATGGTATAATTGAAAATGCTGATATCTTGAAAGATGAATTAATAAAAAAAGGGTATGTCTTTAAATCTAATACTGATACTGAAGTAGTTGCAGCATTACTTGATTATAATTATGAAGAAGATTTTCTAAAGACAATAGATAAATCAATGAAAATTTTAAAAGGAAGTTATGCTTTAGGAATAATTGTTGAAAAAGATACTAGTAAGATATATGCTGTAAAAAAAGATTCACCACTTGTTCTTGGAACAGGAGAAGGTGAAAATTTCTTTGCTAGTGATATTACTGCTATTAATACTTATACAAATGACTTTATATTTTTAGATGAAGGTGAAGTAGCAGTAGTAACTGATAAAGATATAACAGTTTACAAAGATTTAAAAAAGGTTGATAAAAAAATAGATACTATTGTGGTTGATTTAGAAAGTAAGAGTAAAAATGGTTATCCTCATTATATGTTAAAAGAAATCAATGAAGAGCCAGTTGTTCTTGAAAAAACTTTAAAACCATATTTAGATAATTTAGATTTAATACCAGATATAAGTGAGTATGAAGTAATTCATATTGTAGCATGTGGTTCTGCAATGTATGCTGGTATGGTTGCCAAATATTTACTAGAAGAAAAAGCAAATGTAGAAGTTATGGTTGATGTTGCTAGTGAATACCGTTACAGAAATATTAATTATAATCGTAAAACATTAGTTATTTTAATTTCTCAATCAGGAGAAACAGCTGATACTATTGCCGCTATGAGATTTGCTAAAGAAAAAGGGCAAACTACATTAGCGATTGTTAATGTTAAGACTTCAACTATTGCAAGAGAATCAACCAAAGCTTTATTTATAGAAGCAGGGGAAGAAATAGCAGTTGCAACAACAAAAGCTTATCTATTACAAGTAGCGCTTCTATCACTTTTAAGTTTAAAACTTGCTTATGATAAAAAATTAATTGATGATATAACTCCATATCTAGATGAGTTTAGAGTAATTCCTAAATTAGTAAAGGAAACAATAGATAAAGATAATAATTATAAATCTATCGCAAATGAAATCTATGAAAATAATAACTCATTCTTTATTGGAAGAAAAATTGATTATGCATACTGTCTAGAAGGAAGTTTAAAATTAAAAGAAGTTTCTTATATTCACTCTGAGGCATATCAAGCAGGTGAATTAAAACATGGAACAATTTCTTTAATAGATGAAGGTATGCCAGTATTTGGAATCTTAACAGATGAAGATATTATTCCAAAAACTTTATCAAATGTTATTGAAACTAAAGCTCGTGGTGCAAAAGCAATTATTATTACCTCAAGTTCTGATTTAGGAAAAGAATTTGATTTAGTAATTAATGTTCCTAAACTAAGTATGTTTACCCAAGGTTTAGTTGTTGTTCCAACATTACAATTAATTGCTTATCATACTGCATCTTTGCGTGGATGTGATATTGATAAACCAAAAAATTTAGCCAAATCAGTAACTGTTGAATAAAAATGTATAAATCTTATTAATTTTTACCATTATAATAATGGAAGGAGAGATAAGATGAAACTTAAAAAGATACTTGCTATTTGTTTAGGAGTTTTCATACTTGTTGGTTGTACTAATACTAATAATACTCCAAGTAAAAAAGTAGAAGATTTTTTAAGCAAATATCAAAAACTAGATGATGATGTTTTAACCCAACTTGATTTAACAATAGATAATGATCAAGATATGAGCGACGATCAAAAGAAAGATTATCGTGCACTTATGGAAAAGCAATATCAAAATTTATCTTATAAGATTACAGACGAAAAAGAAGAAGATGACACTGCAACAGTAGAAGCTGAAATAGAAGTTTATGACTATCAAACATCAGTTACAAAGTCAACAGAATATTTTAATTCTCATAAAGATGAATTTGTAACAGATACTGACAAAGATGGTACAAAAAAATTTATTGATTATAAGATAAAAGAAATGAAAAATGTATCTGATAAGACAAAATATACTATGACTTTTAATCTTACAAAGAATAACGGAGAATGGATACTTGATGACATCACAGATACAGATAGACAAAAGCTACATGGCTTGTATTAAGACTAGAAATAGTCTTTTTTTTGATGAGTAAATATGGTATAATTTGAGGTAGAAAATAACAAAAAAATAGGAGAATAAAAATGCCAAAGAAAGGACGCATAGGAGATAGATATAAAAAAGTAAAAATATCTAACGAGAAGATAAGACAAAGAAATAAAAAAGAATATGCGAAAATAATAGTTTTGGCAGTTTTTTTGCTTGTAATAACCATAGGAGGAAGCTATGCGTTATTTCAAACAACAATAAAAGGAAATAAACAAACAGAAGTAGTGGCAGGGACATTAAAAGTAGAATATGAAGATAAAAATACAATAAGTCTAAATAATGCATCACCTCTAACAGATGTAGAAGGACTAAATCAAGAACCATATACATTCACAGTAAGAAACATAGGAACATTAAATGGAAAATATACAATCTATCTAGAAGAAAAGGAAGGAAATACACTAGATAAAAGTAATATAAAATATTCCATAAAAGAAGGAGAAGGAGACTGGAGTAGTCCAGTGTTATTATCAAGTGGATTAGTACTAAAAGAAAATAGGATTTTAGAAAAGGGAGAAGAAGAAACATATCAAATAAAGATGTGGTTAAAAGAAGATGCAACAAATGAAGTACAAGGACAAACATATAAAGCAAAAGTAGTAGTAAATGTAGTCCAAACAAATACAGAAAATATAGTAACAACAAATCCAGTAATAAAACTAAATGGAGAAAGTGTAGTAAAAATAAATCAAAATGAAGAATATGTAGATGCAGGAGTAAGTAGTGTCTCATCACGTGAAGAAATAAGCCTAGATAAAGTAAAAGTAAGATATGAATATAATAATGGAGAAACAACAGAGAGTGTAGAAAAAATAGATACAAGTAAAGTAGGGATATACTATATATATTATGAAGTAGAAGATAGTAAAGGAATAAAGGGAATTTCAACAAGAGTAGTAAATGTAGTAAAGAAAGGGACAAATACTCCAACAATAGTGTTAAAGGGAGAAGAAGAAATAAGTCTAGACTATAAAGAAAAGTATGTAGAAGCAGGATATGAAGCAAGAGATGTAGAAGATGGAGAATTAACAGATAAAGTAGTAGTAGAAGGAGTAGTAAATAGTGAAGTAGCAGGAACTTACATAATAAAATATATAGTAATAGATAGTGAAGGAAATACAGCGAGTGTAGTAAGAAAAGTAATAGTAAATGGAAAGAGTCAAGGTTTAACAGCGACAGTAAAAAAAGAGGAAGAGGAAAATATAAGTACAACAGTAACAATAGAAGCAGACTCAGAATCAGAGAAAGCATATTATGCGGTAACAACAACAGATAAGAAACCAGGAGATAGTGAATATAAAGAATTAGTAAATAAAAAAGTAAGTTTAAATATAGTAAAGAATGGAAGATATTATATCTTCGTAAAAGATAGTAAAGGAAACGTAGTCAAAAAGACAGTAGATATAACAAATATAGATGAAACAAAACCAAGTTGTAGTTTTGAAGATGGAGGATATGTAGAAAAGGGCAAAACAAAAGAGATAGAATTAACATGTACAGATCCAGCAGATATAGCGACAACAAAAATAGAAACAGAAAGAATAGAAGTAAGTGATAGTGAAGTAGGAGAAGTAGAAAGTATAAGTATAGGAGAGAAGATAAATAAAGGATATAAATATAAGATAACAGTAAGAGGAAAGACTTCAGGAAACTTCACAATAAAATTAAAAGGGAATAGTGTTTTAGATAAAGTAGGAAATAAGAATGAAGAAGTAGAATCAACTAGTGTAAAAGTAGTGAGTATGGATGTTAATACACCAGAGATAGAATTAGATTTAACAGGAACAACAGAAAAGCAAATCGAAATAAGTGGAACAAACATAGGAAAGTTAAGCTATGAAAGTAATAATAAAGAAATAGCGATAGTAACAGAAGAAGGAATAGTAAAGGCAGTATCACCAGGGGTTACAAGCATAACAGTAACAGAAGCCAATGGAAAAATAACAAAAGAGGTAAAAGTAAAAGTAATAAAAACAATAACAGTTACATTTACAAAAGATGAAAAGGGAATAAAGAGTATAGATAGGACAACATCAAGTTGTGTAATAGAAGATGAAACAGTAGGATGTAGTGTAAAACTAGCAACTATAACACCAGAAACAGGATATAGTGAAGATGGATGGTATAAAGGAACAGAAAAAATAGGAACAAGTGGAGAAGAGTATAATTTAGAGAAGGAAGATACAAAAGAGGGAAAAATAACATTAATAGCGAAAGCAAAAGCGAACACTTATACAATAGAATATAATGCGAATGGTGGAAGTGGGACAATGGCATCACAAACAGTAAAATATGATGCTGATACAACAATAGCAGAAAACACCTATACGAAAACAGGATATCAATTTGTAGGATGGACAACAAAAAGTGATGGAAGTGATGATGGTTATAATTGGACAGGATGGACAGGAACATGGAAATATGTCAATGGTCAATATGGAATATCATCAGATAGATTAGTTTTATATGCAAGATGGAAAATAAACAATTATACATTGACAATAAATCCAAATGGTGGAAATTATAATGGAAAAACTACAAATACAATAGTAACTCAAAGTTATGATAGTATTTATGGTTTGCAGGTACCAACAAAAACAGGATATACATTTAGTAGTTGGACAAAAAATAGTGAAGCTGATGGTATAATAATGAGGGGAAATATTAAAGCATCAGCGAATACTAGTGATCTAACAAAAACAATAAAAACAGACACTGATGGAAGTGAATATATAAATTATACATTAAACTATAAAAATCCATCAGCAGCAGGAACATATAATTGGCCATTTTTAAGATTTGCTAACTACTCTTATGTATCAGGTCACACATATAGAGTTTCAGTGATGATGAGAGTTCGAAAGGCAGAGAATTTAGGTTATATTCAAATAAGAAATTCAGCTTTTTCAAATGATTGGGGCTCAACAGGATGGGTTGCCAAAGGAATAAGTGTTAATAGTAATTGGGTAGAATATACGATGGATAGAACATTTACAGGTACAAAAGTTGATTTATATGGAACTGAGTACACAATAAATCCATGTGTTGAATTATATACAGCAGTAAATGGTGGAGATACAGGAATTGTAGATTTGGATATGAAAAACCTAACAATATATGATGTAACATCAGGAACATATGTATCTAGTTATGGTTATAGTGATTATATGTATAAGTATAAGGCAAGTAATGATATATTAACAGCAAATTATAATATAAATAAATATACAGTAACATATGACTATGAAACAAATGGAGGAAGTAGTGCAACCAAAACAAGTGCAACAGTAAATTATGGAAGTACAATAGATTTAACGCCAACGGCAACCAAAACAGGTTATACATTTGTAGGATGGAACACTAATAAAACTGCAACAACAGGATTAAGTAGTTTAACGATGGGAACAAGTAATGTTACATTATACGCAATATATAAAAAAGATGTAACAATAACATTTAATAAAAATGGAGCAGCAAGTCAAACAAATTCATCAGGAACGGCGGTAAGTGATGCAACAGTAACTAGAAATTGTACAATGTGGAATACAGCAACAACATGTAATATAACATCACCAGTGATAACCGCATCAGCTGCAACGCCAAGCGTTTATGGATATTCAACAGCGGCAGGAACTCATTCAAGTAGTTGGGATTCAAATACGACAAAGGCAGTAAGTTCAAATGCTACATATTATGCTCAAACATATAAATCGGGAAAAACTATAACAATAACATTCAATAAAAATGGAGCAGCAAGTCAAACAAATTCATCAGGAACAGCAGTAAGTGATGCAACAGTAACTAGAAGCTGTAATATAGCAACAACTTATAATGGAAGTGCTCAAGCAACAAGTTGCAATATAACATCACCAGTAATAACAGCACCGACTGCTACACCAAGTGTTTATGGATATTCAACATCATCAAGTACACATTCAAGTAGTTGGGATTCAAATACAACAAAAGCAGTAAGCTCAAATGGAACATATTATGCTCAGACATATAAGAGTGCAGTAACATATACAGCAAAATGGGGAAGTAATGGAGCAACGCTTTCATCAACAGCAAATAAAACATGTACTATAGGAGCAACCTATAATGGAACAAGTCAAGGAACAAGCTGTACAGTAACAGCACCAACCATAACAAGAAGTGGATTCACAATAGTAGGATTTAATACAAACAGTGGAGGAACAACGTCAACGCTATCAAGTGGAGGAACACTTACATTAACCTCTTCAAATAACAATTCAACATGGTATGCGATAAGTTCCAAAAGTGTAGTAATAAAGTGGGATGCAAATAATGCAACAATAAGTAAAACACAAGATAGTTGTACGATATGGAATACAGCAACGAGCTGTAATATAACATCTCCAACAATAAGTAGGACAAATTACTTTATAATAGGATGGAACACAAGTAGTAGTTCAACAACATCAGCTTGGAACACAAGTACACAAAAAGCAGTAAGTTCGAGTGCAACGTATTATGCGATAACAGAGTTAGCAACAGCGGTAAACGTGACAGGTTCAACAAGAACACTATATCGAAGTTTAGATGCGGCAGTAGAAGCATCAACTTCATCTTCAACGACAACGACATTACTTAAAAATATAACTGAAGATGTGTGGGTAGTTACTGCAGTGACTGCAAATGTTAATTTGAACAGCAAGACAATGACAGGGATATTTGTTAACAATAATGCTAGTGCAACCATAACTCTTTCAGGTGGAACAATTACTAATTCAAGTGATAGAGCCATATATAATAAGGGAAAAATGACAATTAACAGTGGAACATATACATCTTCAACAACAAATTATACTGAGGTTGTATGGAATCTGAGTGGTGCTAGTATGAACATTAATGGTGGTACTATAAGTTCAGCTTCGATTGTTGCAGTAGAAAATAATGGCATTTTAAAAATTAATGGGGGAACACTCACATCAACTTCTAAAAATTCATTGTATAATGGTATTAGTGGTAACTGTACAATTTTAAATGGTATTCTTTCTAACTCTATAGGATGGACAATACGAAATAAGGGAACATTAAATATGTCTGGTGGTGTTGTAAAATTAACTCAGACAGGAACTGATGGGACAGCTCTTTATAATGATGTTGGTGGCATAACCAACGTAACTGGAGGAACTATTGAATCAACCGGATTTGGATTTGTTAACAACAGTGAACTTGGTACTGATGATAAGAATAAATCGACTATTAGAAATGCTAAAATATCGGTAATTTCTAGTTCAGGATATTCTGCAGTTCTAAATAGAAATAATAGTTATACGTATTTGATTGATAATACAATCAAAGCTGCACGGGCTGGTTATCCAATTTTAAATAATCAAGGTGGCAATTTAGTTAGTTATAGGGATAAAATTGATGAATTACCAATATATGGAGTCGTTTACAGATATTATGAATTTGGTTCTGGAAATGTGGAAGTTGCTGTATTTGGAAGATCTGATATAACAAGTTTTCCAACTTGGTCGAATGCCAATGGTCAAGATGATTTAAAATGGTATAGTGCTACAGATTACTCAAATGGATATGGTAGTTATAAGTTTGTAAGAATATATGCTTCAAATCATAATAATGAAAAAGGAACAACTTACACTACTCATATATATGCAAGTTCAACATATGTTTTTGGTTTTTCTTATACTATGCCAGCCTAATAATAAAAGTTTCATATCTTTATATGGAACTTTTTGTTATACTAGTATTTAGGAGATTTATATGAAAAAGTATAGTTTAAATAATCAAATAGAAAAAGTTTTAATGGGAAAAGCTACTAACTTTTTAAATCCAATAGATACTAGATATGTAATTAATAGATTAAAAGGTATGGATTTTGCCTATAAAATATTTTATCTATATAAAGAATCAGAAAAGTTAATTGTATATAATGAAGATGTTGATATAACATTATTTGAGATAGAATCTAAGACATTATTAACACATAGTCAAATACTTGGTAGTTTGTTTTCTCATAATTTAGATGATTCCATGTTTGGAGATATTGTTATTACAAATGATAAATATTATATAGCTATTGTTAACAAACTAAAGAATTACTTTATTAATAACTTTAATATGGTAGGTAAAAATAAAATAAAGTTACATGAAGTTAGTTTAGATCAAGTAAAAGATTTTACCCCTAAATATAAGGAACTTAAGATATCTATATCATCACTAAGAATAGATAATGTTATCTCTAAAGTTATACCAACTAGTAGAACTATTAGTAAAGAATTAATTGATGATGATAAAATTTTCATAAATTATGAAATTTTAAATAATAGGAATTATTCTTTAAAGGAAAATGATATATTTTCTATACGTGGTGTTGGTAAATTTAAATTAGTAAATATTGGGGCTCTAACAAAAAACAATAAGTATCAAATAGTTATAAAAAAATACATTTAATATTATAAAATTACAATCTTTGACATATATTTTTTTAGGTGATATTTTGAAAAAATATATGTTTTTTTTATTATTAATTCTATTTCTTTTTCCATTGAATGTTTTTGCAGTTACTGATACAGCAACATCATCGATTGTAATGGATATGGATAGTGGAAGAATTTTATATAGTAAGAATAAAGATGAGAAGAGACTAATCGCCTCAATTACAAAAATAATGACTTCAGTTATTGCTTTAGAAAAAGGAAAATTAAATGATGAGTATCAAGCAGGAGAAGAAATTTTAGAAATGTATGGTACTAGTATTTATTTAGAATATAAAGAAAAAATGAAATTAGAAGATTTATTATATGGATTAATGTTAAGAAGTGGTAATGATGCTGCAGTTGTTATAGCTAATAACATTAGTAAGAATGAAGAAACGTTCGTAAAATTAATGAATGCTAAGGCTAAAAAATTAGGAATGAGTAATACTTCTTTTAGTAATTGTCATGGACTTGATGAGAAAACAAAAAACTATTCAACTGCTTATGATATGGCTAAACTTTCAAGTTATGCTTATACTAACTTTAAAGAATATCGCAAAATTGTAGGTACTAAGAAATATACTGTTCAAACAAAAAATAAGAGCTATTTATGGTATAACAGGAATAAACTTTTATCATCTTATGAATATTGCACAGGAGGTAAAAATGGATATACTCCAAGTGCTGGTAGAACCCTTGTTACAACAGCAAAGAAAAATAATCTTAATTTGACGGTGGTTACTTTAAATGATGGGGCAGAGTATGTTACTCATAAAAATTTATATGAATATGCTTTTAGTAATTATAAAAGATATAAGGTAGTAGATAAGAAAAATTTTAGTATTAGTAAATCATTTTTTAAAGATGACTTATATATAAAAAAATCATTTTATTATCCCTTAAAGGAAGAAGAAGTAGACAAGATTACAACAAAAATAAAAATAAATAAGAAAAAAAGATATAAAAATAAAGAAGAAATAGGAAATGTAGATATTTATTTAGACCAGGAAAAAATTGGTTCAGTTCCCATTTATGTAAAAATAAAAAAGTAGATTTCTACTTTTTATTTGTCAAACGATAAAAATTAATACTTGGATTATTGAATATTCTAAAACCTATTGTTTTAGATGTTAAACCACCAGAAATATAAATATCTGTACTATTTTTCTTATAGTGAGGATTAATATACTTACTAGAACCTTCTTGTCTAATAAGTCCGCCTATATATGGTAGCCTTATTTCCCCGTTTAATGAATTTCCAGCAAGAACTAAATCAGGATTATAATTAGTAATAATTTCATCTAAATCTTCAGTTTCACTCATTATTGAAATTGTATAAATATTTGAATTATGTGTTTCTTCCTTAAAGTACTTGAAAGCTTCATCTATGTTTCTTCCACCACTAACATAACTAGAAAGTCCTACTAGTAGAATAGGGGTGTTACTATTATATATCAAGTCATAAGAATTATCTAATATAGTAAAATCACTTTGATTCATAATTGTTGTAAATACATCAATTTCGTCATCTTTTCCACAAACTGCATATTTACTAGTAGAAGCACTAATCTTTTTTAAAGAAGTGATAATTTTTTCTTTTTCTTTAGTACTTAAATTGTAATCCTTATCAATAAGATTTCCTGTAAATATAACAATATCTGGTTTTCTTTCGTTAATAACTTTAACTAAATTATCTAATTCCTCTTGAAAAATATTATTTCCATAGTCAATATCTGTAAAGTGAATTATTTTACTTCCGTTAAATGAATCAGGTATTTTTTGATTAGTAATTCTTGTTTCTTTTACAATAAGTCCAATGGTAGGTTCATATTTAGCATAGAAATATAAAGAAAAAAAGCAAACAATGATTATAATTGTTATTTTGAAAAACGTTTTTACTATCTTTTTTCTTTTTTCACGTGATTTTTCTTCTTCTATTTCATTTTGGATTTCTTTGTTTTTCTCTTCTCTTGTTACCATACTATTCACCAATTATATTGTAACATAATATGTAGAAAAATATTTTAAAAATTATAAAAAAATGTTATTATTAATGTATAAGAAAATAAAGGAGTGAAGTTTATGACAGCAAAAAAATCTACTAAGAAAACAAAAAGCAAAAGAAGTGTGAAATCTAGAAAGAGTATTGAAAAGTATAATAATGATATATTTATGTTATCAATGTTACTTTCTGTTACTTGTGTTTTAGCAGTAGCGTTAAAGACATATCAGTTTACAATATTTGGTAGTACTTTGACATTTTCATTATTTATAGTACCATTTATTATTTTTATTAGTAATTATATTACAAAAAAATATGGTTTTAAGAATTCATTATTTTCAATTGTTGTTTCAACGTTAATGATTGTTGCTTTTCTATTACTAATAGACAATTTAACTAATCGTCAAGCAAGTATTATGGAAATAGGTGGTTTTATAGTTACATATTTTGGTAGTATGTTTGTTAATCTATTGATTTATTACTATATAATACTTAATATGACTTCTCAAAGTATTATGATAGGACTAAATTATTTATTTACACTTGTTCTTAATTCTTTTTTATATTTATTATTCTTTCATAATTTAGTATTATCAAGTTCTTTATGGATAGAATTAACACTTTCATTTATAATAGAGTTTATTATTTCTATTGGATTAATCTATTGTGATAGAAAAATAGAAAGAGGAGTATAAAATAAAACATTGTTAGATGTAGAGATAACACCAAGTAAAGTTGAGTTATCTCTTTTTCTATGGAAAAATACAAATGAAGAAAATATAAACTCTCCTTGATTTTTTTATTCGGTGGTGGTTATAATGATTTTAGATATAGTTAAAATAGGTGATGTCTAAGATGAAGAAAACAATTATAATAATTATAATTACTGCAGTGATAACTGGCGTTATTTCTATAGGTTGTACGTATGCTGCAACTAGTTATGCTATTAGTGCCAGTAAAGTCGGTTATTCAGATAATTCATCAATAGGTGTAGATAATGTTCAAGCAGCAATCGATGGCACTTGCACTAAGGTTGACACTAGACTTGGTAGTCTTGAAAAGAATAAACAGAATAATATAACTACTACAAGTAGTACGATTACCAAAAATATAAGTGGAACTTTTCCAAGTGGTTGTTCAAATATCTATAAATATGGAAATATAGTCATGTATAATTGTGCTTTTGTACCTGGTAGTAATGTTTCAGCTAACACTGCAATTTTAACATTTCCAAGTGGGTATAGGCCAGTATCAGCAACCTCTGTCGTTATTATTGCTTCTGGAACTGGTACTGCATATAATGCAAATCTAAGTACATCAGGAGTTTTAAGTCTTGCAAATAACGCCTTAGAATCACGATGGTATCAATTCTCAGTTATGTTTATTGCTGCATAGAAAAACTGGTAAAATCAAAATACCAGTTTTTTAATTTTCACCTTGACTTACTCTGTCTTTTATAATTTGAAGCATTTGATTTTTAAGACTTTGATCTGCTCCTTGCCATACTATTTCAAAAAATACTCCCATACCTGGTAATGTTACTTCATCATTTGACTCAATAGATTCATTGATTGCACTTTGTAAACTATCGTAGTCATCTCCCTTAAAATTATTAATTATATGTTCTCTAATACTCATAATTTCATCTCCTCTAACTATATATTGATAACATACTTAGGATTTTATACAAAATATTATATTTTTTTGATTATGATATACAAAAATTTATATATGCACTTTAAATTAACTAAAAAAGTGTTATAATAATGCCTTACAGGAAAGAATATAGCTTTTTTGAAAGGAAGGCTTGGTTTAAGTGAAAAATAATTTTAATAAAAAAGTAAGAGATTATATAAAGGAGATATATTACAAATATGAAAGCTGTTTGTGTAAAAAATATAATCCTATTTTGATCCACAATAATATGAATGTATTATTTCTAAAACTATTAAATGATTCTGAAATTGCTTATAGTGGTAATAATTTAGTGAAAAAGTTTGTTTGTACTAGATCCATTATTTCAATGTTTAGATATCAAATGTATGTTGATTATTATATGAATCTTAATTTAAAGCAAAAACTAGATATTTTAACTGATGATGAAAATACGGATTTTTCTAAACTTATTAGTGCAACAATGGTTAGTGAAATATTTAATTTATCTAGTGATATAAATAGTAGTGTTGCTAATAATATGCTAAATACTGTGCTTGGTTTTTCAAATTTGTCTGTTTATAATAAGATATTACAGGTAAAGGCATTATCAATGGAGGATAGAAAAAAGTTGAGTGAAGTTGATCCATTTATAATAGATGACTTTGTTAATTATGATATTGAAGTTACTTCAGATTTTATTATTGATAGAATGTCAAAACTAAATAATGGTATTTATAAAGATAATAATGAAAAGACATATGAGGAAACTGCAGCTTTTATAGATTCATTATTAAAATTAGATAAAAGTGATAAAAATATTAATATGTTAAATGAATTAGTTATAAAAAGTGATACTAAACTAGATGTTACCTCAGATGTTTCAAAGGATGAGATTAAAATCATTCTTAAATCAGCTTACAATAAGTCTAGTGATAAATCATTAATCAAAAAATAGATAAGATGGATTTTTGAATAATCCATTTTTTTTTACTTAGTTTTTATCAAACTATTTTTCACCATCAATTTCCATATTCTATTGACAAAAATAGATTTATATAGTATAATATGCGCTAATTAAAGGGGGATATTATGGAAGAAATTAATTTAGAAGAGTTATTTAAATTCTTCATTTCAAAAATTAAATTTATTATTGCGGCAACATTTGCTTGCCTAGTGTTGGGATTTATTTATATAAGTTTTATTTTAACTCCAATGTATCATAGTTCAACTACACTTATTCTAGTAGGAAATAATGATAATCAAAATTCAATAACTACTCAAAATGATATAAACTTAAATAAAAACCTAGTTTCAACATATAGTGAAATTGTTAAATCAAGAACAGTATTGCAACAAGTAATTGATAAATTAAAATTAGATGAAGATACAATAGAATTATCTAAAAGAATAAGTGTTTCATCTGTAGAAAACACAGAAATTATTAAAATTCAAGTATCTGATGAGAATAATAAAAGAGCTAAAGAAATTGCGACATCAACAGCTGACGTATTTATGAAAGAAGTTAAAAATATTTATAATTTAACTAACGTATCAGTAATAGATAAAGCAAGTTTAGAAGAAATTCCTTATAATATTAATATGGTTAAACAGTTATTAATAGCAGGGGCAATCGGATTTGTTTTATCTTCAGGCATAGTTTTCTTGATTTTCTATTTTGATACTACTATTAAATCTTCTAAAGATATAGAAGAAAAGTTAGGATTACCTGTTATTGGTAATATCACTTTAATTGATAAGAAGGGGGAATAATGATGAATAAAGAAGAATTAGTTGTAAATTATAATCCAAAATCATCATTTAGTGAATCAATTAAGACAGTGCGTACTAATTTACAATTTTCACTTGTAAATAAAGATATAAAAACAATCCTTTTGACATCACCAGAACCTGGAGATGGTAAAAGTTTTGTATCAGCAAATTTAGCAATTGCGTTTACTCAAGAGAATAAAAAAGTTTTATTAATTGATGCTGACTTAAGAAAAGGTCGTCAACACAGAATCTTTAAAATTCATAATGATAAATCAAAAGGATATTCTAATTTAATTTTATCATCTAAAGATGAAACAACAATCCATGACTTTATAATTCATACAGAAGTTAAAAATCTTGATTTACTACCAACAGGAGCATTTCCTCCAAACCCATCAGAATTATTATTATCAACTAATAATAAAGAGTTAATGGATAAATTAAGAGAAATGTATGACATAATAATAGTTGACTGTGCTCCTGTTTTAGGATTAAATGATGCTTTAGTAATGACTAAATTAACTGATATTAATATTGTTGTAGTTACAAAAAGGAAAACAAAAATAGAATCGCTTGAAGAAGTTAAGAAAAACTTTGAAAAAGTTGGGGCAAAAGTAAATGGTGTTATTCTAAATAAGGTCAAACAAAAAGATATATCCTATTATGGATACTATGGAGAATAATAATGCTTGATATACATTCTCATATCTTATATGGAATAGATGACGGCTCTAGAACTAAGGAAGAATCAATAGAACTACTTAGATATTTAGAAGAACAAGGAGTAGAAAAAATAATTGTAACTCCACATTACATTGAAAATACTTTATATGAAGCAACTATTTCAAAAAAACAAAAACTTATAGATGAACTTTCTAAAAAGACAAGTATTAAATTATATATTGGAAATGAAGTTTATTTTTCGGATAAAACCTTAGAATTATTAAGGCAAAAAAAATTATCCTGTCTTAATAATTCTAGATATTTACTAATAGAACTTCCAATGTCTAGTAAGATTAAAGATTTAGATGAAATGATTTTTGATTTAACTATAAGTGGTGTAGTGCCAATTATCGCTCATCCAGAAAGATATATTTATGTTCAAAATGATATTAAATATTTAGATAAGTTAAAAGAATCGGGGGCTTTATTCCAATCAAATTATGGAAGCCTTACTGGAACTTATGGGAAAAAAGCTGAAAAAACAATAAAAAAATTATTAAAGAATGGGTATATTAGTTTTATGGGAACTGATATACACCATATAGATCATAAAATTGATATTGAAATAGCAACTAAAAAGTTGAAAAAGATAGTAAAAAATGAAAAGATAATAGAAGATATTACTATTAATAATATTCAAAAAGTAATTGATAATATAAAACTATGAGAAGGATGAAAATTCTTTCTCTTTTATTTTACAAAATGAATTTGATTTGTTATAATTATTATGAGAATAAAATGGGTGATAGAGATGCAAGTTACTGATATTAAAGATATATCTATAAATAAAACAAAACTTGACAAATTAAAAGATAAAAAAGAGATACTAGCTATATCTGTTGCTTTAGCATCAGGTCTAGCATTTAAAGATAAACTTTTTTCTTTCTATGAAGTTATTGCTAAAGAATTATTAGAAATTTTTGATAGTGGATTACTAGAGGAAATGGAACTTTACAAATTTAATGATAATTACATTAAAATGCAAATAGAAGAAAAAACAATTTACTTTAATAAAAATAATTTATTTTTAAATACATACGAACTAATAAGTGTAAATGAATTTCTAAACCAAGATTTAATAATTCTTGAAAATAAAAATTTACCGCCTTTTTTAACTTCTTTTGAAAAAGAAGACCTTTTTAAAGATTTAAATGGTGATGAAATAAGGTTAATTAATAAGAATTATAACAAACAAGAATTAAACTCAAATAAATATATTTTAAATCTATCTAGTGAGGATGAGATTAGATTAATCAATGTATTGACGAAAGCTAATTATTTTTCGATATCAATTTATAATTATATAAAATCTATTGCTACGGGAAAGTATTTAATTGGTAGTGATAGTAAAGATTATAGACTTAAATACTTTAAGAATACATATGACAACTATATTCTTGAACTTGGTATATATATATC
Organism: uncultured Bacilli bacterium; assembly: GCA_934130175.1. Classification (GTDB taxonomy): domain Bacteria; phylum Bacillota_I; class Bacilli_A; order RF39; family UBA660; genus UMGS995. The sequence goes on along the minus strand of CAKOXP010000014.1, from coordinate 14,907 downwards.
AAATACAATAGAAAGATACCTAAAAACAAGTAATGACCAGTGATGGTCATTTTCTTTGTAAAATTATGTCTAAATTTTAGTGTTTTGGACTATTATTTACATATATGTGGTATAATGTTACAAGAGAAATGGAGTGAAACTATATGTTACTTTTAACAAAAGCTATTTTTGCTACTATGATAGGCTTTTTATTATCATCAATTTTAGGACTTTTATTAGTACCATTACTAAAAAAGATTAAAGTACAACAAAAAATAAGTGTCTTTGTTGCTGAGACTCATAGAAAGAAAGATGGAACTCCTACCATGGGTGGATTAATTTTCATTGTTCCAACTGTTGTAGCAACTTTAGGACTATTAATAACTGGAAAAATTCCTTATACATCAAATTTAGGAATAGTATTACTTGTATTTATAGGATATGCCTTTATAGGTTTTTTAGATGATTTTTTATCAATTAAAAAACATAATAATGAAGGCTTAACAACTTATCAAAAGTTATTTTTACAAGTTTTAATTGCAGTGGCATTCTTCTATATTTATATGGAAAGTGGAGGCCAGACATCATGGGTTGTAGGAACTCTTCATATTGATATTGAAATGGGATGGCTATATGGATTATTTATCTTATTCGTCTTAGTAGGTGCTTCTAATGCTGTTAATTTAACAGATGGATTAGATGGCCTAGCTGGAGGTTTATCGGCAATAGCTTTTGTAGCATTTAGTTTAATTTCTTTAATGGTTGGCTTTGAAGATATTGGAATATTTTCTTTAATACTAGTTGGTAGTATAGTAGGATTTTTAATTTATAATACACATCCTGCAAAAGTATTTATGGGAGATACCGGGTCCCTTGCTTTAGGTGGAGTTATGGGGGCAATAGCAATATTAACTCACCGTGAATTAACACTACTTGTAGTAGCAGGAATATTTGTTATCGAAACACTTAGTGTAATCATCCAAGTGTTTTGGGTTCAAGTGTTCAAAAGAAAATTATTTTTAATGACACCTCTTCATCATCATTTTGAAAAACTTGGATGGGAAGAGACAGATATTGTGAAATTATTCTGGGTATTTGGTCTTATCTTAGCGATGGCTGGAATAATATTTGGAGTTTGGTTATAATAAAAGTAGTTGTAAAATTACTTTTTTAATTGGAGGTATATATATGAAAAATAAAGAAGTTGTATTAGTTGTAATGGATGGAGTAGGTATAACAGAAGAGAGTTTTGGTAATGCGGTTAAAAATGCTAAAACACCAAATTTAGATAAGTTAATGGAAAATTATCCTAACACACTTATTCATGCTCATGGTACTTATGTTGGTTTACCTAGCAATGATGATATGGGAAATAGTGAAGTAGGTCATAATGCTTTAGGTTGTGGTCAAATATATTCCCAAGGAGCAAAACTAGTTCAAGAATCAATTGCTTCAAAAGAAATATTTAATACAGAAACATGGAAAGAGTTAGTTAAAAATACGCTTGATAATAACAGTACTCTTCATTTTATAGGTTTATTATCAGATGGTAATGTTCACTCAAATATAAGTCATTTATTTGCTTTACTTGAAGAGGCTAAGAAAGAACAAATAAAAAAGGTTAGAATTCACATTTTGCTTGATGGTAGAGATGTTGAAGAGACTAGTGCTTTGAAATATGTTCAAGCTTTAGAAGAAGAAATTGAAAAACTTAACGATAATAGTTTTGATGCAAAAATTGCCAGTGGTGGAGGAAGAATGGTTATTACTATGGATCGATATGAAGCCAATTGGCCAATGGTTGAAAAGGGATGGCATGCTCATGTATTAGGTGAAGGTAGAAAATTTAAGTCTGCACGTGAAGCTATTGAAACTTATAGAAATGAAAGCCATGTAATTGATCAAGATTTGGGTGAATTTGTTATCGTAGACGAAAAAGAAAATCCGGTTGGTGTAGTTGAAGATAATGACAGTGTAGTCTTCTTTAACTTTAGAGGTGATCGCGCTATTGAACTTTCTAAAGCTTTTGATGAAGAAACTTTTGATAAATTTGATCGCGTTAGATATCCAAAGGTTTTTTACGCAGGAATGCTTCAGTATGATGCCGATTTAAAAATCCCTAAGAAATACTTAACAGAACCACCAAAGATAACAAATACATTAACAGAAGAATTAATTAAACATGATATAAGAGAGTATGCAATTAGCGAAACTCAGAAATTTGGACATGTAACATATTTTTGGAATGGTAATCGTACAGATAAATTTTCAGAAGAGTTAGAAACATATGAAGAAGTTCCAAGTGATGTCATATCATTTGATAAAAAACCAAAAATGAAAGCATATGAAATAACAGATAAATTGGTTGAGGCTATTAAGTCAGAAAAATATGATTTCCTAAGAGTTAATTTTCCTAATGGAGATATGGTTGGACATACGGGTAATTATGAAGCTACCATTATTGGAGTTGAAGCAGTTGATGATAATTTAGGAAGGATCATGGAAGCAGTTGATGAAGTTAATGGAATTTTACTTGTAATGGCAGATCACGGTAATGCTGAAGAAATGTATCAATTAAAAGATAAGAGTGTTAAAAAAGCAAAAACATCTCATACAACTAATCCTGTTCCATTTATAATTTATGGAAAAAATGTTAGTGATATTAAAATAAAAGATGGAGACTTTGGACTTGCAAACGTAGCTTCAACTGTAACTGATTTATTTGGAATAGAAAAAAATCCAAAGTGGTTAGAATCAATTATTGAAAAAAAATAGTTTTTTAGAATTTAAACTATCAAATCTAAGAATAAAAAAGGAAAAGTAAATTTTTAGATATTTTTACTTTTTTCTTTTGTCGTAAAGTAAATAATTGAAATTGAAAATAATTGACTAATAATAAAAAATTAGTGTATTCTAATACTATAAGGAAGTGTAAAATATGGATGAAAAGAAAAAAATAGGAAATAGAAAACTATTAGTAATAGCTATAGTATTAATCCTAGTAGTAATAATAGGAACAACATATGCGTGGTTAAGTATTACTAAAAACTCAGAGATAATTAATAAGATAACAGCAGGAAACTTAGAATTAACATTAGATGATACAACAAGTGAAGGAATCAAGTTAATTAAAGAAGTACCAAGAAGTTATAGACAAGGAATGACAACAAAAGAATATACATTTACATTAACAAATAAAAGTAGTACAAGTAGTTATACTTTATCACTAAAAGATTTGACTACTTATAGAAATGATGAAGATCAAGAAGTAACAATAGCAGATGAAGATAGACTAGCAGATTCAAAAATAAGATATATTTTATTAAAAGATGGAGAAGAAGCAACTGCATCAAAATCAAAAATATTAACAGATAGAGTAATAGACTCAGGAACAATAGAAAAGGGAAAAACTATTAAGTATAGTTTAAGAATTTGGATAGATTCGAAAGCTGGGGATAATAATACAGAAGAAGAAGTAATGGGAAAAGTCTTTAATGCCCAACTTAGTTTAGAAGCTACTCAAACAGTAACACCAACAAAAACAGCAGTATGTAAAAGAGCAACAACACTTCATACTGAAGTATGTAATGTACAATCTACACCATATAAAGCTTGTGGAGGAGATGGATATTCAAGTGGTACAGAAATAACGTATGGAAATTTAGGAACAAATGGAGTTTTAACTACAGGAGATGCTTTTGACTGTGATGTTAATGGAGATGGAGTATATGATGCTGCAACAGAAAGATTTTATTATGTGTCAGATATAACCAATGGAGTAACAACTGATGCAAATACAGCAGTACTTATGTACTATAGTAATGTGAGTTCTGGAGTACCAGATAGTTCTTCATACTATTTGTTTAGTTCTACTAATAATAGTGCTACTGGACCTGATCTTTCTATTAAACAATTACCCACAATATCACAATGGAAAAATGTAAGTTTAACCAATTCAGTTAGGAATATAACTACAGAAAATAATACGATTGTTAAATCAGATTTTGATTATTCTGGTTATGCAGCAAGGCTATTAACATACCAAGAAGTATATGAAGGATGTTTTAACAGTCCTATTCCATTAACTTCAGAAAAAGGACTAAGTGATAAATGCAAATTTATGTTTGAAAATACTAATTATTCAACAGATAGTATAAAAATATATGGTACTTGGTTAGAAAATTCGTATAGTAATACTAGTTCCTATGGTTGGTCAACTGATGGTTACAATCGTTCGCTTCAGACACCAGATGTACAGTTTTCTATGAATTATGGTGTTCGTCCAGCAATAGAAGTTGCTAAAACAAATATTAAGTATTAATATCTAAAAAAATTAAATTTAGGTGAAACTTAATTATTGAATAAAAAATATATATCAATTATAAAAATTACTAAAGGGAAAAATTAAAATTATTTAGTTTTTCTCTTTTTAATTTGTAAAAATGGTCATTTGCTAAATATTTTTACTTGTGATAAGTTCTTTCTACTTGCAAGTAAAATAATTTAGAAAGAAGTGATTAATATAATAAATATAAGAGGATATAATCCTAAATCATTACATGATTTAAACCTAAGCAAAGAATATGTTTTAGAACTACCAAGATATATTAAGAAAGGACAAAAGATAAGTATTCTTTCAGATACAATGTTAAAAGCAATGTTTCAAAATGAAAATAGATTAAAGTATTCAGCTAAGTTCTTATCATATTTCATAGATTTAGATTATGAAGTAATTTTAAAAAATATTTATCTAGCTAAAAACGAACTAGATAAAGAAAAAGAATTTAGTAAAGCAGAAAGATGTGATTATGTAGCAGTAATTGATAATACAAGTCTAAATATAGAAGTAAATAATAATAGTAGTTTAGAAATATTAGAAAGAAATATAGAGTATGCATATAGATTATATTCAAAAAAGATAAAAAGAGGAGAAAGAGAATATGATTATACTCAAGTAATTCAGTTTAATCTAAATAATTTTTCATTTAAAGGAAATGATAAAATAATAGATATATATGGAGTGAAAAATGATGATGACTTAACTCTAAGTGATAAGATAATATTTGTCCAAATATATGTACCAAACCTAAGAAAGAAATGGTATAATGAAGGTATAAAAAATTTAAGTGAGGCCGAGAAATACATTTTAGCTTTAGTAGAAATGGACATAGAAAAACTAAAAAGCTTAGGAGGCGAAGAGTTAATGGAAGAATATGTAAAAGAAGCAGAAGAAGTAAGCTTTGAAGGCGGAGTAGGAGAATCATACGATAAAGAGTGGGCTTTAAAAGACCAAGCTTACCGAGATGGAAAAGATGAAGGAAAGAAGGAAGGTATTTTAACAGAAAAACAAACTATCGCGAAATCTATGTTAGAAAAGAATGTGGATGTAGAATTAATAAGTGAATTAACTAAATTATCAAAAGAAGAGATAGAAAAATTACAGGCACAATAAAAATATTAATATTATTTCTAAACACTTTCTTACAATAATTTAAACAACAAAAAAACTATCTGTTAAGAAAAAACAGATAGTTTTTTTAACCTAATGCAATATCCATCATCATCATTATGACAAATCCTATCAGTGTACAAAATGCCATAAAGTCTTTCTTTTTATTGGTTTGACTTTCTGGTATTAATTCTTCAACAACAACATAAATCATAGCTCCTGCAGCGAAGGCAAGCAAGTATGGCAATAATGTTCTAACTTTAATTACTAGTATGGCACCTATAACTCCTGATATTGGTTCAACAATACCACTTAATTGACCGTAGAAAAAAGATTTTTTTCTTGATAATCCTTCTCTTCTAAGAGGTAGAGATACACTCATGCCTTCTGGAAAATTCTGAAGTCCAATACCAATTGCTAACATTATCGCAGAAGATAATGTTGCACCATCTAAATTATAAGCAAGTGAACCAAATGCTACTCCAATTGCTAGCCCTTCTGGAATATTATGGATTGTAATTGAAAAAATTAACATTAAACATCTTTTAAAACTAGATGATGTTGAGAAATTTCTTTTTTCTTGTAGTTTATCAAAAATCTTATCTCCAGTAAATAAAAGAATAGCTCCAAGTAGTACTCCAATAGATGCTACTACCCAACCGGTTAAATTTAGATTTTCAGCCATTTCTATTGATGGTGATAACAATGAGAAAAATGCTGCGGCAATCATAACTCCAGCTGCAAAGCCTAGCATTGCATCCATTACAGTCTTATTAACTTTTTTAAAGAAAAATACAACAGCTGCCCCTAAAGTAGTTATAGACCATGTAAATATAGTTGCAATCAAAGCCATAGTAGGATAGTTTAAATTTTTAAATAATTCAAGCATAATAACCTCCAAGTCTAAATTATTGTATGAATGTATTAGTCTTTGGTATAGGCTATTTCCATATTTTTTGACAAAATGATTAAAATATGGTATAATGTGCACGAATTAGTAAGGGGGTTGCTAATGATGACAAAAAGAAGAAAAAATAGGTATAATCTGAAACTTATAGGTGGAACAATAATTACTACTTTGATACTATCAGAAGGAGTCAGTCTTAGTTTGAAAAAATCATCTGAAGCTTCTTCAATGGTAGTTAAGGAAAATATCATCAGTAATTGTGAATTAAATAAAGGAACAAAAATAACATCAGAAAGTATTATAAATACTATAGATGATACTACCTCAGAAAAAAATCAAGTATTAGATAACTTTTATTTATGTGATAGCTTAGATAAAATTTTGAAAAGACAATCCGAACTAGAAAACTTAGACTTAACTGATAATGATAAAATATATAAAGATTGTTCATTATCTGCACCACTCCAACACTTTATTTATGAACAATCTATTATGAATGAAGTACCATTTGATTTTTTGATGTCAATTATATATGTAGAAACTAGAGGTAACTTTAATTCTAGTGGTCAAGTTGCTTATAATGGTGAAGGCAATTATGATTTGGGATTAACTCAACAAAATACAGTTAGTTCATTACCAAACTTTGAAGTAAATTATAATATTGGATATGATGATAGTTTTAATTTATTAAAAGATAATGATTATGCTAATGTATGTTCCGCATTTTTAGGAATAAAAGAAATAAAAAAACAATATCCTGAATTTGATGAATACGAATATGCTGGGTGCTACAATGGATGGCTTAACTGGAGGAATTATTCTACATCATGTGAATATGTTTCAATGTTTGAAGATGTATATAATAATGTATTTACAGAACATCATTCTATAGAAAAATCAAAAACACAATCTAACTCTCATCTAAAATAACTATTCTTTAGTTATTTTTTTCTTTATATAACAATAAAATTAAATAGGGTGAAGATATGAAAAAGAAACTTGATATTTCTCTTTTTATAGCAATAATAATACTTGCTTTATTTGGATTAATGATGATATATTCAGCTTCATCTATTTGGGCTGAATATAAATTTAATGACAGTTTTTACTATTTTAAAAGACAACTTATTTTTATAGTAATTGGAATATTTATAATGTATACAGTATCTAAAATAGATTACAAAGTTTATTATGAGAAATCGAACAAAATACTCTTAATTTGTTTTATTCTTTTAATACTTGTACTAATTCCGGGCATCGGTAGTGTTAGAAATGGTAGTAGAAGTTGGTTTGGAATAGGTTCTTTAGGTATTCAACCTAGTGAGGCTGCAAAACTTGCCTTAATTATTTTTACCTCCAAGTATTTATCTAAAAATAATAAATTTGTCAAAAGCTATAAAGATGGTGTGTTTCCAATCCTTGGAGTTGTTTTCTTATTTTTCGGTCTTATCATGCTACAACCAGATCTTGGAACTGGGATGATTTTAGTAGTATCAATTATTTCTCTTTTATTTATTGCTGGAGTTAATATGAAGTTTTTTATAGGTGGTGGAATATTAGGAGTAATAGGAGTAATTGTTTTAATTATAATAGCACCTTATCGTATGGATAGAATTACTTCTTTTATTGATCCATGGAAAGATCCGTTAGGAACTGGGTTTCAGATAATTCAAAGTTTATATGCGATAGGTCCTGGAGGACTTCTTGGTACGGGATATTTAAACTCTATTCAAAAACAATTTTACTTACCGGAACCTCAAACAGATTTCATTTTTTCGATTATAGCAGAAGAGTTTGGTATTTTAGGAGCAATCTTTGTTACTTCGATGTTTCTATTTATAATATATAAAGGACTTAAGGTAGCCTTAAAGTGTAATGATTTGTTTGGCAAGTATTTAGCTTTTGGAATGATCTTTCAGTTGAGTTTTCAAACTATGATGAACTTAATGGTGGTAATAGGAATGATTCCAGTAACTGGAGTTACTCTACCTTTTTTATCTTATGGAGGTTCATCCTTATTAATTACCATGTTTTCTATGGGAATAATTTTAAGTATTTCAAGAAATCAAAAATAGTGTTATAATAGTAACAAAATTTTTAGTGATGGAGGCAAGGTTTATGGAAAATAAAGAAGAAATAAATGAACAGATAGATGATAATGAACAAACTGATGATTATGAATTAGAACAAGCTATAATAGAGGAGAATATCATTAATGGAGATGATATTAGTGAAGATGATTACCAAGTTCTAGATCCTATTAAGTTATATTTAAAAGAGATAGTGGAATATCCCTTACTTACTGACGAAGAAGTAAAGAGTTGTTATGACAATTTAAATAATGTTAACCAAATAAGTGTTCTAAAAACAAATGATAGAATTGAAATAGGTGTTAAAGATATAGATTTAGCAACAGTGTTTATATCTTGTTGTGGTAATAAAGATTATGAGACCATAATAGGAATACTACTTAGTTATTATATAAATACAAGAAATAAATCTACAAAAAATCATTATGAAGTATTAAAAAAATATATGGATATATCTTCGAAAAAACATGAGGCGTTGTCTGAACTTGAACTAAAGCAAAATTTTGATATAGATTTTGAAAGTGCTAAAAGATTATCAAATACAGAATTATTAACCGGTGTTAAGATGTATTTAAAATATAGAGATTCATATTATAAGATGTATAATTCAAATCTAAGACTTGTTGTTAGTATAGCCAAAAGATATAAGAGTAGGTATGAGTTTTTAGACTTAATTAGTGAAGGTAATATTGGTTTAATGAAAGCCATTGAAAGGTTTGATATTTCTTTAGGAAATAAATTTTCAACATATGCAACATGGTGGATAAGGCAATATGTAAGAAAGGCAATTCAAGAACAAAGCCAAAATATTAGAATACCAAGTAATTTGGGAGAAAAAATTGCTAAATACAAAAGAGAAGTTAACAAGTTAGAACAAAAATTTGGGGATAGACTTAATAGAGATGATATTTCTGATTTCTTAGGGTATACACAAGAAGAAATCGAACAATATGAACATTATTCAATTTCTTCTCTATCATTGGACCAACCAGTTGGTGAGGATAAGGAAACCACAATGGGAAATTTTATAGAAGCAAATACAGATGTTTCAAATGATGCGATAAAAGAAATATTAAAAACAGACATAAGTAAATTATTTGAAACTTTATCAGAAAGAGAAAAAGAAGTAATAATGAGAAGATTTGGATTTAATGAAGAAAATAGACCTATGACTTTACAAGAAGTAGGAAATGAATTAAACGTTACAAGAGAAAGAATAAGACAGATAGAATTTAAAGCTCTTCATAAGATGAAAAATCTTTCTAGGAGAAGAGGATACAATTTTAATGATTATTTAAAGTAGAAATATTGACTAATTATTATTATTTATTTATATTAAATGTAGTGTTAATTTTTTTGGGGGAAAAGTAGTTATGAATAATAAATATATATCAATTTTAATGAAAAAAAAGAATATTGAAGAGGGTATTAGTATATTTTTTCCAGATCATATTATATCAGGAACAGTTGAAGTTGATGATGAAGATAATATCACATATTTTATAGATAACTTTGGAAATGAGTATACATTTATGAATGATGTATTTAGTGCTTTTTCTAATGATGATGTTGTCGGTTATTGTATAGCCGAAAGTGAATTATTAAAAGAATATGATGGTTTAAAAAGAGAAGAAGCATTAGTTGAATACTTTGATGATATGACCGAAACAACACCTATAAGTTTTTATCATTATCCTAGTGGAAAATTAGTATTTTTGGATTTTAATTTTAACGATGTTTCCCAATATATTAATGAAATAGAACCTGATGAAAAGTCTAAAACTGTGATTCTTGATTTTAAAAGAGTAGTCAAGCAACTTTTTAATAATGAACCACCATTAGAAAGTGAAAGTCAAAGGGAAACTGAAAATAGTGAAGAAATAGAAGCAATATCTATTGAGATAAGTGTATTTAAAAATTTATTAACGTTAAATGACAAAGCATTAAAATCAAAAATGAAGGAACTTTATGATACATATGAAAAAATTCAGAAACAAGATACTTTAGAAAAAGAAAATGAAATTTTAAAGAGAATAGATAATGTATATGACAAAGTATTGAGTTTAAATAATATTGATGAATTAAATAAAATTTGTTCTGGTCTTGAGGAAATCTATATGGAACTGGTTTTCTCATTAGATGAACATCATAAATTTAGCAGTGATAAAATAAAAGCTGAAATAGAAAATTTTTGTTATAAAAGCATAGATATTTATCATGATTTAGCAAATTCGTCTGACATAGAGAAAATTAAAAATACTATGGCTAGTATCAGAGACAGACAAAAAATCCATTTTAGTACATTGTTAATGGAGGAAAATAGAGAGCAACAAGAAAGAGCTGAAAAACAAAAGGAATTAGAAAAAGTATTTTCTAATGATTTTGACAATAAAGAAGAAAATATATTATTTAATCCAAAAGAAATGAAGAAATTTTTTGATAAAAAGATTATTGGTCAAGAAGAAGCTAAGAAAGATATTATTTCAGCAATATTTATGAATTCTTTAGCAGATGAATCCATTTCTAAAAATACCTGTTTACTTGTAGGACCAACTGGTTCAGGTAAAACTTTAATTGCTGAGTCAGTTGCAGAATTTTTAGATTTACCATTTGTAAATATTGATACAACTCAACTTACAATGCCTGGTTATGTTGGGGCTAATATCGAAGATTTTTTAGGAAGATTAATAGAAAGTGCCAATGGTGATATTGAAAAAGCAGAAAGTGGAATTGTAATGCTTGATGAGATCGATAAAAAAGGTTCAAAGAGTAATGGAGATGTTTCAGGAAAAGGAGTTCTAAATACATTACTTCCATTCATTCAAGGAACAACTTATACGGTTTCTTATAATCATCGTAAAGTTAATTTTAATACAAAGAATTTAACAATTTTTATGACAGGAGCATTTACTGATGTTGCTAAAGGTGTATCAGAAAATTCTTCATATTCTGACTCTAAAATAGGCTTTGGTACAAGATTAGAAAATGAAAATAAAGAAGATATAACTTATAAAAAGCTTGATATTGAGGACTTTGTAAAACATGGAGATTTTCCAGTAGAACTTGTTGGTAGAATTTCCAATATTGTTCAGTTAAGTGGTCACACTAAAGAAAGTTTAAAAACTATTTTAACAGATTCAAATATAAGTGTTTTAAATTTAGAAGCAGAAAAACTAAAAAAGCTAAATGTTGAAATTAAATATAGTGATGATTATTTAGATGCAGTAGCAGAAAAAGCTCTAAAACTAAAAACAGGAGCAAGAAGTTTAAAATCAACTGTAGAGAATTCTATTAAAGAGGCTAGATGGGAAGCTATAACTAGTGATCAATTTAAATCAATTATTTTAAATAAGGACTGTGTAGAAGATAACTTAAAGGCAGTATTAGTTTACAATGATGGTAATTATACAACAGTTGAAGATTTACGTAATAAAGAAGTAGAAAAGGCTGTAGAAAAAGTAAAAAAATAAATAAAGGGATGATTTAAATTCCTTTTTTTTGATATAATTTTATTTAGGAAGTGATACTTATGGAAAAAATTATTATTATAGGTGGAGGAGCAAGTGGGCTTGTTTGTGCTATAAAGTCAAAAAGTAATAATAATGAAGTAATTATTCTAGAGAAGAATTCAGTTTGTGGTAAAAAGATTTTAGCAACAGGAGCAGGTAGATGTAATTATTATAATGATAATCAAGATTTAAGTAATTATTATTCTAATAGTAAAAATTTAGATAAAATAATAACCAAAGAAAATAATTTAAAAGTAGAACAATTTTTTAAAGAATTAGGAGTAGTTCCTAAGATTAAAAATGGTTATTATTATCCAATGTCTAATCAGGCTAGTAGTATCAGAAATATTTTAGTAGAAAAAGTTTTATCTAAGAATATTAAAATAATTGAAAATGCTTTTGTTAAAGATTTAGTAAAAGAAAATGATAAGTTTAGAGTTTATTATAATAATGAAGAAATTATCGCTGATGAAGTAGTTTTAGCGACAGGTTCTTATGCTGGAGTGAGTGACATATCAAATAGTGGTTATGATGTTTTAAATAAGTTTAATTTAAAAATAGAAAAAGTTCTACCTTCATTAGTTCAACTAAAAGCTAAAGGAAATTTCTTTAAAAAATGGAATGGAGTTAGATGTGATGCTAAGGTTAGTTTATACGAAGATGATAATTTTCTAAAAGAAGAAATAGGAGAGTTACAACTAACTGATTACGGTATTAGTGGTATTTGTATTTTTAATTTAAGTGGATATGTATCAAGAGGACTTAACAAGAAAAAACACGAATTTATTAAAATAGATTTTCTACCAAGTATAGATAACCTAGAGGCGTTTTTTCTTAAAAGAAGTGAAACTTTAAATGATGTAAGTATTAAAACTTTCTTAGAACCATTATTAAATTATAAATTAGTTGATTTATTCCTAGATTTAGCTCATATCAAAAAAGATAAATTATATCAAGAGTTAACTAATGATGAAAGAAATGCATTAATTTCAACTATTAAAAGTTTTTACTTGGAGCTAACTGGTACTAACTCTTACTCTAAAGCTCAAACTTGTACTGGAGGATTAAGTTTAGATGAAGTTGATTTAAGTACTATGGAAGTAAAACAAATAAGAAATTTATATGTAATTGGTGAACTTATAGATGTAGATGGTATCTGTGGAGGATATAATTTAACATTTGCTTGGATGAGTGGAATATTAGCGGGAAGTGATATTAGTGATAAAAGTTAGACAAATAAAAATAGATGTTAATAAGGACAGTAAATCTTATTTAAGAAAAAAAGTTATTGAAAAGTTGAAAGTAAAAGATGAAGAGTTAATTAGTTTTAAGATAAATAAAAGATCAATTGATGCTAGAGATAAAGAAAAGATATTTTATGTCTATGAAGTTATTTTAAAGTTAGTTAATGAAGAAAAAGTCTTAAAGAAAAATAAGAAACTTGATATTTCTAAAGTAGAAGATATACCTTATAAAATTGAAATTACAGGAAAAGAAAAACTAAATGGTAAAATTGTTATTGTAGGTAGTGGTCCTGCTGGACTTTTCAGTGCTTATATTTTATCAAGTCTTGGCTATAAGATTTTAGTGATTGAACGTGGACAAAAAATTGAAGATAGAGTAAAAAGTGTAGAAGAATTTTTTGAAACAGGAAAGCTTAATATTAATTCTAACGTTCAGTTTGGTGAAGGAGGAGCAGGAACATTTTCTGATGGAAAGTTAAATACATTAGTTAAAGATAAATTAAAAAGAGGTAAAAAAGTTTTAGAAATATTTGTAGAAAATGGTGCTCCTGAAGAAATTTTATATGAAAATAAACCCCATATTGGAACTGATTTATTACGAGAAGTTATTATCAATATGCGTAATAATATAATTAAAATGAATGGAGAATTTAGATATAATACTATCCTTACTAACTTGACTATCTCTGATAATAAGCTAAAACAAATAGAGGTAAACTTTAATGAAAAAATCCCTTGTGAAAATCTTATTTTAGCAATAGGCCACAGTGCTAGAGATACATTTAAAATGTTATATGATAGCGGTATTAAAATGAGTCCCAAACCATTTGCAGTAGGAATTAGAATAATGCATCCAAGAATTATGATTGATGAAGATCAGTATGGTAAAAATTCAAAATTATCAAGTGCTAGTTACAAGTTAACTTATCAAACAAAAGATAAAAGAGGAGTATATTCCTTCTGCATGTGTCCGGGAGGATATGTTGTAAATGCTTCAAGTGAAGAAAATCGTTTAGTTGTTAATGGAATGAGTAATTATAAAAGAGATAGTAAGACAAGTAATAGTGCAATAGTTGTTTCAGTAGGTCCAAAAGACTATGGCGATTCTATTTTTGATGGCATTAATTTCCAAAGAAAGTTAGAAGAAAAATCATACGCAATTGGAAAAGGTAAAATACCAATTCAGCTATATAAAGATTATAAAGAAAATAAAATTTCTTCTAGTTTAGGAGAAGTTTCTCTAGAAATAAAAGGAGATTATAACTTTGCTAATATCAATGATATTTTTCCAGAGTTTATAAATGATTCTTTAAAAGAAGCAATTGATAATTTTGATAATAAACTTAAAGGGTTTGCTAGAGCTGATGCTATTATAGCAGGAGTTGAATCACGTACCTCATCTCCTATAAGAATAGAACGTGATAGTAATTTATGTTCTAATATTTTGGGAATTTATCCAATAGGAGAAGGAGCAGGATATGCTGGTGGAATTACAACATCAGCAATTGATGGAATCAAAGTAGCAGAGACATTTGCAAATAAGTATAGGCATGATTAAAAATTAAAAGTAAAGAGTTTTTAACACAATATGGAGATGTTTGTTATATTTATGCATCTAAACTCAAACAAATTTATGCTTGATTTTTTCATTCGGGGGGGGGTTATAATCATTTTAGATAAGAAAATAGGTGGTATCTAAAATGAAGAAAATTATAAAGATTATAAAACA
>CAKOXP010000013.1 GCA_934130175.1 uncultured Bacilli bacterium | reverse complement strand
TTTCTTTATTTTGCGGGATTTTCCATTTAAAAAGAGATAACCACTCCTTACGGGATGTTATCTCTATATTTAACGGATGCTTGATTAACTATAGAAATGACTTAAGCTATACGCTTATACATATAGACTGTAATATACGGATTAGTGATATCAATTGACCTGCCATTACCAGTAGCTGTTGTCTCTACTTCTGTACCTGTAAATGTAGATTCTACATTATGAGAATGAGCAGCAACTCCACTAATACTTGATGCATATTTATCAGATACAGTATGAGTATGAGCTCCTGCCAAAGATGATGCTCTAGCAGAACCAACTAAGTTTCTACTCCACTCTCCTGATGAAGAACCACCTGTCATATAAACTCCTGATGGGCCAGTATAATTATGAGTATGTTCCCCATTCTGCGATGTTTCATTTGAAGCAACACTATAACTAATAGTGTAACCATTAGATGCTTTTCCATTTATATAAGTTCCGCTAGTAGAAGAACTTACATTACCTTTTGCTGTCACTTTATGCGTATGAGAAGGAAGATTAGCTGTTGTCAAAGCAATTTTATTTTTTCCTCCTACTTGTTCTACCGTATTCAATAATTCGTCTTTGGAGTTAATATCAACACCTACGAGTGTTCTTCCTGTTCCATAAGCTTCCCACTCTCCAACACCAAGCGTTGATGCAACTACCTTAGGATCTGATATAGATGTTGTTATATAAATACTTCCTTCTGGATACATTTCATTAATTACATCTTTTTTTAAATCAGTTAATTGGTTAGAAAACTTAATACAAGTTTTATCTATTGCATCTTGAACATTCTGTGCCCCCAAACTGGAATTATCTGAATATTCTATTCTACTAGCTGATATTATACTATCAGCATATGTTCCAGTTACAAACATAACACTACTTATTAACATTCCCAAAACTATATACTTTAAACTTCCTATATTTTTCATCTTAGACATAAACATCACCTATTTTACTATATCTAAGACTATTATACCCCCCCCCATATGAAAAAAATCAAGCACAAATTGCTTGATTTTTATGATTAATCTAGGCTACTTTATTTCCACAATTTGAGCAGAATGCTCCAGATACTGGACTACCACAATTAGAACAGAACTTTGAACCTGCTTGAGCTTGATTTTGTTGTGCTGGTTGAGCATTTGTTGCTACTCCACCCATAACTCCACCTGAAGCCATGTTCATCATTCCAACACCCATGAAACCATTTGCAGCACCATTTGCATTATTTGCTGCATCAACAACTGCATTTGCATAAGCCCCAGCAAGTGTTCCTTGTTGCATTGCTGCATTTGCTGATAATTCGTAATTGTTGATTTTCTTTTCAGAATCTTCATCTAATGTTACAGATTCAACTATAAATCCAACAATATTAATTCCTCTTCTTCTAATTGGTTCATCAAATACTTTTTCATCCATTAGATTTTTAATTTCATCTGTGTTACTTGGTAATTCTAATACTGGAACTTTATGTACTGAATTTCCTAATTCATTTAATACATTTTGGAATGTTCCAATTACTTCTGATCTCATTTGTTCACAAATTTGATCTTTTCTATATTCTTCAGCTGTACCTGCAACTTGTTGCATGAATGTAGCAGGATCAGCTATTTTAAATGTATATTTACCAAAACATTTAACTTTTACTCCCATAGGAGTTTCTTTTCCTGTCATTTGATTTGGTATAGCATGTGACCAATCTTGGAATGGAATTGGTGCTGGTGTACCAAATTTATTATCCATAATTTCTTTTGCATTTATATAAAATACTGCTTGTTCTTTGCTAGGAGCACCATTATAAACAAAACGATTCCACATTTCTTTAAATACTGCTCCAAATTGTCCTGCAAAGAATGAAGGAGAAGATGAACTATCAAATGTATAAATACCCTCTTCTGCTGTTGCATCTAAAATTTTTCCACTTTGGAATATTACTGCTATTTGTCCTGGTGAAACTTGAATAGCACTATCTTTTGAAATAACACCATTAGGAGTTGACACTCTCTTCATTAAAATATCTTGTCCTAAATCTTCACATCTTATATAATCTTTCCATTGATCGTGTAGAGTACTTCCTACAGCCCCTACTGCTGCTTTAATTAATCCCATATTTAAAACCTCTTTTCTTGTTAATTAATTTTTTATTTAATATTTTTTAAAAACCATGGCTTCCTCCACCATGCGACATTCCACTGCTTCCACTGTGGCTAGATGATCCTCCTGATCCACCACTACTACTATGTTCTATTTTATGTTTAGTAGTATGAGTATGTAAGAAAACATCTTGTCCATTTATTTTAACACTGTCTTTATTAAGGTATTCCTCTGCAGTGGTTGCCTTCCTTACTAATTTGTTCTTAGCCACTAATATAATTGTAATAACTACTGAAAAAACAGAAGATATTATTAGTAGTAAAAACCAATTAACTTTTTTTATTATATGAACATTTCCATCTTTATCAATGACCATATTCTTATTACTAGCTGGAACACCAGATTTAGCATCCTCACTTATTTTATTTATAAATTTACTTGTTCCAGTATAATATTCTTGATCAGTCATATGTTGATAGACTAAATCAAGAGCATCATCAATTCTTTCATCATCATACATCTTTATAGCCTGACCAGTTGTTGTCATATGAATTTGTCTTGTATCCATATCTATTAGGAATAAAACTCCATCTCTACTGCTATTTATACCAAAGTTATTATAATCATAAAAGTCATCTGCATATTTTTCTACATCATCTTTATTATTTTCATTTATAGTAACAACAGCTAAATCCATTTTATATAAAGAAATATATTCAGTTATTTGATTATATAAATCTTGCTCTTCATTGTCAGTAAATAAATCTGCAAAGTCATATACTTTTTCTTCTGCATCGACAGCTGGTGTTGCTAGAATTTTGTCTTTATTAGAATCTGTTATTTTTATGTTATCAGGAACTAAATAATCAGACTCAGTCCTTACCTTTGTATTTGTACTAGCAAATACATTATTTAAACTTAGTACTAATGTTATCACTAATAAGAAGCTAATTTTTATATACTTTTTCATATTTGAGCCCCCATTAAAATAGAAATAACTACGCCAATAATAAATGTAAGCACAAATATAGAAACAAATATTATAAATGCTTTTTTCTTATCAATTGGAATATTACCAACTATTTCTCCTGTTTGACCATTCATCGCAAAGGTATACTTCTTACCTTTATAATCAATATTCATCATCCAAACTGGTAATAATATATAATCAGTACCTGTATTTGCTATATTTAAATTGTTTGATTCAACATAATCTATATGTTTAGTTACAGTTTTTCTTATTTGAGCTATAGATGTATTCATTGCTCTTAAATTTGCTCTTTTTATTGCTTTATTCTGATCTACATCATATTTTTCTGCTAAAAAACCTGATAAATAAGCATGATTATAATCTACCAATTCTTTAAAATTGAATGGTTCTAAAGAATCCATTAAGTCATCATCAAATCTTGATGAACCATCAACTAATACTCCATTATAATTCATACTAGCTTCTTTTTTAGTTAAGTATTCATCGACTTTTGTATAGTTATAGTCATAATCACTCCAAGTTTTGGTATCACTGGTCTTAAAATCAATATTTCCAGAAACACTTAACTCATATGACCAAAATGGAATATAAACACCTGTTAATTTTTCGATGTTTTTTTCTTCATTAAAAAGTTTTGGCATTAATGGTCTACCTTTATAAAGCCCCTTAAATGCTTTAATAGCATCTTCTTTAACATTTTTAAAAGGAACTATCTTTGATGGAGCAATACCATCTGTCATTCTATCCTTTAAGATAGTTGTACTTCCACAGTACAAACAAAATGTTGCAGTTGTTGTCTCATCTGCAATAACTTCAGCTCCACAGTTTTTACAATGATAAACATCCATATCTTCTAGTTTATTGGTTGAATTCAATTTCACTTCAATCTTATTAGCTTCAGAAGAACTAGCATTATCATACTTTTGCATTTCTTCTAAACTAAATTTACTACCACAATATTCGCAATCCCATTTTTGATTTTTTGGATTGAACTTTATTTTTGCACCACATGCTGGACATTTATTGTCCAAAGCTTCCACTAACTATCACTTCCCATCATAATGAAATTATACCATACAAAAAAAGGAATTAGAACTAATTCCTTAAAACTTTACATAAAACTACTACTTTTTAATTTTTGAAATTCCCTTATCACTATTTTTTCTTGAAATTCTACCATCAACAACATAATCATTAAATCTTCTATCAATACGTACTAAGGATGGTAAGAACTCTGAATTATCTAACCAAGAAGATTGTTCATCATTCTTAAAGATTGTAGTTGGAAAGCCATTTTCATCTTTTTTAAAGATACTACTGTATACTTCTTCTACAGAAAATTTATCATCTTGATTACTTTTCATCTTCTTAAAGTATTCTAAAGCCATTTCAGAATCACGTTTTAATCTGGTATTTGTTTTGGTAAAGCTTTCTATATCATCTGTTGAATCATTTATGATTGCTATACTCATCATACTTCTGCTATTCTTAATTTTTTCACCCATATACCTCATATATCTACCATCTAAACCTAAAATAACAGTAGCAAAATCTTTGTTGTTTTTTAATTCTGATGAAGCATATCTATCAAATAATTCAGCTAAATCTTGATTATTTTCAACATGCTTTTCTGAACATTCACCAGTTCTTAATAAATAATCACTGACAATTAGTTTCGTAAATAATGATTTTTCTTGTTCAAAGTAAATAGTATCTAAAGGATTATCATCAATAAAACTTTCAATAATCTTTTTTTCTCTTGGTGTTAACTTTAAATCATCTTTCAAACAAGAATCACAAATTAAATCATAATATTTTAGTTTATTTTCACTGTTTTTCTTTAAATAATTAGTATTTAATAATTCTAAAATCAAGTCTATATTAACAAATAACATATTCTATCTCTCCTTATTTAACATGTCCTTTAATTTTTTGATATCCTACATCATAGTTAGAATCACAATCAATTTGGCATTTTTTCAATTTCTTTATTGTACTATTAAATTTTTTATCTTTTTTAAGTTTATCTGATGCATATATTTCTACTAAATCACTTACTGTTTTTTGTATTCCATCTGAAAATCCAGTATTTAATGTAGTTATATATTCATCATATGGTAGAACAAAACTTGTTTCATGCTCTGCTAATGTTTCGTAAATAAATAATTTTGTAAAAAATGATTTTTGTTCTGCAATACTAACTTTATTTTTTATTATACTTGCAGTTTCACTACTAAACTGTAAATGATCAGCTTGATAAATAAAATCTAATAATCCTTCTTCTGATACTGACAGTTCATATTCATATGATGAAAGTATTGCATCACCACTTGTTAATGTATAATTATCAACACTAATTTTTCCATTTTCTTTTTCACTTTCTTTAATTAGTTCTTCTAGTTTTGATGTTACAACACCAATCATTATATATCCCCTCCTAAAAGTAAGTTGTATTATAACATATTTTATGATTTTTTGCAAATTTCTTTCCAGAAATATACTTATGTGTTAAAATATTTAAGAGGAAGTGATACTATGAAAAAAACTATTCTTACAGGACTAAGACCTACAGGTAATCTTCATCTAGGTCATTTATTTGGAGCCGGAGTTAATTATGTAAAAATGCAAGATGATTATAATTTCTTTTTGGAAATAGCTGATGTTCAAGCTCTAACTGATAATTTTAATGATCCAGAAAAAGTAAGACGTAATGTTTATGAAATAACTAAAGATTTACTAGCAATAGGAATTGATCCTAAAAAGGTTCATATCTTTATTCAATCTAAAATTCCTGAAATAGCTGAACTTACTGTCTTTTATTCTAATTTAGTAACTGTATCTAGATTATTTAGAAATCCAACTGTAAAAAATGAAGTTAAGCAAAAACAAGAGTTATTTGGAACTAATGGTGAAAGTATTACTTATGGATTTTTGGGATACCCTGTTTCACAAGCAGCTGATATAACAGCTTTTAGAGGTGAAGTTGTTCCTGTTGGGGATGACCAACTACCTTTACTTGAACAATGCCGCGAAATAGTTAGAAAATTTAATAGTATTTATGGAGATGTTTTAATAGAACCTGAACAAGTATTAAGTACAACATCAAGACTTAAAGGACTTGATGGTAATGAAAAAATGGGAAAAAGCTTAGGAAATGCTATCTTTTTAGTAGATGATTTGGATACAATTTCTAAAAAAGTTATGTCTGCAGTTACTGATCCTAAAAAAATAAAAAAGGATGATCCTGCTAACCCTGATGTTTGTATGGTTTATTATTATCATAAACTAGTAACAAAAGAAGCTGAACTTAAAAATATTTGTCGTGAATGCAAAGCAGGAAGTCGTGGTTGTGTTCAATGTAAAAAAGAACTAATCAAAAATTTATCTAATTTCTTAGAACCAATAAAAGAAAGAAGAAAATACTATGAAGATAATCCCCAAGAGGTTGAAAAAATCCTTAATGAAGGAACTGAATATGCAAGAAATGTTGCTAAAGAAAATATGAAAAATGTAAAAAAAGCTATGAAAATAGATTACTAAGATTAGTAATTTTTTTCATTGAATAAAAAAAATTAATTTTACTTGACTCTCCCCTTAAGGGTAGTGATATTTTAAAAGCGAAAGGAGAAATACTATGTATCAAATAGGTGAATTTTCTAGAATATGTGAAACTACAATTAAGACTCTTCGTTATTATGATAAAATAGATTTACTTAAACCAGCTAGTGTTGATTATTATTCTGGTTATAGATATTATAGTGATGAACAAATTAAAAAGCTTTTGGAAATCAAAGAATTACAAAAAGTTGGCTTTACTCTAGTTGAAATAAAAGATATTTTAGAAAATAACAATACTAGTTTATTAAATCAAAAACTAATTGATTTAAAAACTGAATTTAACAACAAAATTGATATATTAGTAAAAAGAATTAATATGGAAAAAGAAAAAGTAGAATTAATTGAACCTAAAAAAATTTATTATATAGGAGTATATAAAGTGTTATCTTCGCGAGAAGAATTAAAAAGAATACGAAAAATATATAATAATAATCCCCTATTTAATAAAACAGAAGATGTATTTATAACTTATGAAAAAGGATACAAAGAAAATAATATTAAGTGTTTTATTGGAAAGGTATTTAATGAAGAAACATATGATATTATCAACTCTATAAAAGAAAAACCTATATTATTTGATCTAACAAATAATGGTAAAGTTAAAAATATGTTACATATTAAAACTAATAATATAGAAAATGGTTATAAAGCAATTATTAAGTATGCTAATGAAAATAATATCCAAATACGTGGTGAATTTATAGAAATCAGAAATAATGAAGAAGCAGATATTTACGTAGAAGCGTATGATTTAAATAAAAAATATGAGGTATCTGATGAATATAATAAAATTAAAATAAACAGTTTAAAAGATATACATGAAGATAAATATGTAGGAACATGGTACTTACAAGGTGAAATAATTGAACCATCTAGATTCGTTAAATATGATGAGGAACACTTTATACCAGATACTAAATATAAAACATTAGAATTACATAAGGATGGTACTACCAACTTTAGTAATATAACCTGGAAAGAAAATTACTTAATTATTGAAGAAGATAATACTAAATTCATTAATTATATATATGAGCCTAAAGAATATAATAATGAAACGTATATGGAAATATTATTAAATCAAAAGGAATCTAATTCAAGACCATATAATTACTATTATAAAAAGATTTAACAAATTAAAAGACTACTAATTGGTAGTCTTTTAGTTTGAGGTAGTTTTTTTCTTGGTATGAGATAGTTTTAATATTTTAAATAATTCATTATAACAGTCTCTATAATTATTAGTAATATCATCTATTAATAATTTATATTTTTCTTCTATATTTTTCTTGCTGATTGGATATATTTCCTCATATAAGTAATTAATTTTTTCATACATTCCATGTCTTTTAGCATATTTTAATTCTCTTAATAAATAATTCTTACGGTACTCTTCTTCTCTTGTTAAGTACTTTGAATTATTTTTTTTCTTTATTACTTTATATTTAATATTAGTTAATTTTATTTCATTACTAATTTCTAGTATTTCTTCTTCTTCATCTAGTAGAAGAAAACTTTTAAAAAGTGATTTTCCTTCCTTATTAAACTCAACTCCCAAAACTTTATATCCATCTGTAAATAGACAAGCATAGTCAATTACACCTATCCTATCAGGATTAAAAACTTCTGTTTTTTGATAAATTGTACTTAAAAATTCTTTATCAATAATAACTATGTCATTAATAAATGAATCCAAACTATTACTAGTAATTTTAATCATTGGTATTTTCTTTATATGTTCAACATCATCTTTATTATTCCATTCAAAAAATTCATACACATGCTCACTATCTAGAAGATTTAATAATATATCATATACATTTAACACTTTTTCTTCCCCTTTCTATTAACAACAATAATTTCTATTAATAATCCTATAACAAAATACCAACACTCATATCTAGTTACTAGAAATTCAAAATATTCATTTAGGCTATAACCAAAAGTTAATAAATTCTTGTAGACGATTATATAAGAAAGACCAATTACCATCAGACAAAAACCAATAATAAAAAAAACTATTTTAGATAACATAAATTCTCCTTACTTATATTTATGAAACATCTAATTATAGTATACAAACAAATTCTCTTAAATATACAAAAAAAAGACTATTCTTCGTTGTCAGATAGTCCTAATTTATTTACTTCTACTTTATTGATTGTTTCAAACTTTTTAGTTATTTTATCAGTAGTAATTGATACATTTTCTACATCTCTATTAACAGCTTGAATACTACGAGATAATTTATCCCATCTTTCTCTATATCTTGAAAATTCAAGTCCTAATTTATTTAATTCCTCATGAATAATTGAAGTATATTTATCTCTTTCAATATTTTTTACAATCATTTCAACAACTGTTAAAGTTGAAATTAAGGTTGTTGGTGAAGTTATCCAAACATGCTTTTTATATGAGTATTCAATAATATCAGGATGATAGGCATTAATTTCTGCAAAAATTGCCTCTGCTGGTAAAAACATAATAGCTTGATTTGAAGTTTCTCCAGGAATAATATATTTACTACTGATGGCATCTATATGTTTTTTAACATCCATCTTAAATAGTTTTTCATATCTTACCCTCTCATCAGCTGATAAATTCTTATCAACCATTAATTGATAATTTTCAAGTGGGAATTTTGAATCTATCGCAATAGTTCCAAGTGGTTCTGGCGCAAATAAGCAACAATCGGCGATATATGAATTACTCATCGTATGTTGAAGACTATAAATAGAATTATTATTTTCTCCAAAGACACTAACTAAGATATGTTTTAGATTAACTTCTCCAAAGATACCACGACTCTTTTTATCAGTAAGAATACTTTGAAGTGAAACAATATCTGTTGATAAAGTTTCAATCTTCTTTTGAGCCTCATCAATCTTACTTAATCTTTCAATTACTGATGTAAATGTCTTATTTGTTTTTTCAAAGTTTTGATCAAGTCTTGCATTTACTTTTTCATTAATAACAATTAATCTTTGTTCTACTTGATCATTAAGCTTATTAAAATCATCATTCATATTACGAGTTAAATCATTTTTAAAGTCACCTAACTCTTTAATCATATTTACTTCTAATTTACCAAGTCGTTCTGTAATATTACTTTCATTGATATTTTTAAATAATGAAATTACTATAAGAATTAAATTTATAATAAGTAATCCTATAATTATATAATCTAACATCTAAACACCTCTACTCTATATCTAATTTCTTGCTTACAAATTTTGAAATAAAATAAGCAACTAATATTGATAAGGAAACAACTATAATTGTTTTTATATCTGTAACACTTTCCAATAAACTTTTACCAATGCATCCCCAAAATATCACAATAAATACCTTTCCAATTCCAATAGCTGTTAAGAATTTTCTTTTAGAAATATTAACTACTCCACAAGCAATATTTATAAGAAAAGCCGGTGTAAATGGCAAAGCTATTAAAACAACTAAATTTGGAAAGCTGATTGTCTTAATTTTAGTAATAATTTTTTCATATTTTTTCTTTTGCAGTAATTTGGTAAAAAATTTCTTTGATAGATATTTAAAGAAGGAATATGCAAGATAACAACCTAGACATGTTCCAAACCAAGAAATAAGAATACCTACAACTAATCCATAAGCATTTATGTTAAAAGCAATAAATACTCCAAGTGGTAATGCGGGAATAATTGATTCTAGTAAAACAAGTAAAACTCCACAGATTACTCCACCTGATTTTAATAGTTCTGTTGCTACTTCTATATAATGATATATCATTTCCAACATGCATCACCCTATTAATTATTATAGTATAAAATTATAATTTTTAAAAGTGATGCATTAAATTAATTAAAAGTTTACATTAAAAAGCCTCCAAAACGGAGGCACGTTCATTAGAGTAAAATACCACATACAAATGTGCACTAATTAAATGTTAAGAATAAGCTTAACATTAGCAGTAATATTCTCATCACTTAATTGTGATTCTATATTTAAGCTTTGAATCATTGCAGAATATTGAGTTCCTTTTTCAAGTTCAGCTAACAATTCTTTACAATAATACCTTGGCACATAACCTAAGTGATATGATTTATCATTTTCTTTAAAAATAATTTTAATTGCATTCGGATCTTTTAAATTTTCAGGTTCTGGATCTAAATATAGTTTTTTATTAACCTTAAGGTAATTTTTACATTCTTCTACGTCACTGCAATGACTTGTCCCTGCAACATCAAATTCAATCTTACTTGGATCAAAAGCTGGAACAAATTCATAGTTATCTGTTAATGCTCTTCCACGAGTTGCCTTCAAAATATCAAAATCATCTGAGTCTTTTTCTAAATTATAACAATTTAAAATTTCTAAATAATCTGGCCTTGTTTCATTTGGCAATCTTGTCAAAATATTTGTAAATAAGGTATCACTCTCGTATGATCTTTTTAAATCTTCAAAACCTGGAAAATATTTAAATCCAACTGTTCTGGCATCATCTAATTCTGGATTAACATAATTAAAACTATATCTATTATTCTCTTTAATTAATGATCCAATTTTATATCTTCTACGTGAAGTGGAATCTTTCCAAATTAGCCATAATTCTTCTTTCATTACTATCACCTCTTTTTACTTTATATTTAAGAGTATTTCTCTTCGTTTGTTTAAGTACATTATTATATATTTTTTATGTTCATTAGTCAACAATTCATCTGGTATTTTATTTACTAATTCTACTATTATTTCATCAGTAAGCTTCTTTAAATTATTAATTTCAGGTATAACATATTGTGGAAAATTATCATATAAATATTTAATCAATTCAAAATGCTTATACTTACTTTTATTGTCTTCCTTGTATATTATTGTCTGACTTCTATCTATATATGCATTAAAATTTTTTATACCATCATAATATTTTTGTGCATTTACAGGATTTCTAAACTCTCTTAGTAAACTATCTCCATTATCATATAATGGGGAAATAAAATTTTTCCCTTGCTTTTCTGTAATTCCCCAATTTTCCTCGTGCCTATCTTGTTCTCCTATTAGTGCATCAAAAATCATTATCTTAATAAAATCTTTAAACAGATCAATATCTATATCATCTAATACAGATTTAATATTTGAAATAGTATAATAATTATTTCGTTCTTTGGTATCCTTATTTAAATATGCAACAATATCAGTATGAGGAGCATTAAATCTATCAGAAAAATAATAGTTTAAAACTCCAATTTTATTATCGTTATCAACTGCCAATTCAATTTTTGCACAATCATACTTCAATATTTTTGCAATTTCATATGCTAATTTTTCAGAGCAAGCTTCACTGCAGTCATAATCTTCACGTTCATATTTGAACATTGCAATCTCCCGTTTATTATTAATAGCTAACATCTTTTTTCTTGATCCACGAACAATAGGTTCATCTTGTATAAAACTAAAATCGATTCCTGCTTTTTTGATTTCATATTTTTCCATAGACTCACCTACCTTACCTATTCTATTTAAATTATACCATATTTTTTTGTTTAGGAGTATACAAGTTTGATGTTTTCATTATTTTCAGATATATAATAATCTTCTTCTTGTTCAATTTTAAATACGATTTACAACCATTACCCGTATAGTTGGTGATTTTATTATGTCCCTATCCTGGAACATAATGAAAAAGATAGTATCACATGATACTATCTTTATAACCTTGATATCCATCAATTACATTAACAACATTATATCCTAGTTTTTCTAAATAACTACATACTCTAGTACTAGTATTTCCATAGTTACAAAATATGTAGTATTCATCATTTTTATTTAAATAATCTGTAGGATTAGTCATCAAGTAATTTGCAGGAATATTTTTAGCATTTCCTATTGTTCCAGAAGAATATATGTATGAAGGTCTAATATCAATTAAGTTGATATTACTTGTTTTTAACAACCTTCTCAAACTATAGGAATCTATTTGTTTATTCACATACTACACCTCAATATAATATATGAAAAGTTAAAATTTAAAGTAATTACATAAGTACTACCTTACTACATAGGGATCACTTTTTGTACCTTTTCCTTTTTCTAACATTGTATTTTCTGATAAATGAATTACAGGTCTAATATATGATTCAATATTTGCATATGAAGCTTGAAGATATCCATAAGATGTAACCCTGTATACTTTGCTAGAATTTTCTAATGATCCATTTGCCAACCAATAATTATAATTGGTCACTAAATAATTATAATTTTGACAATCAGGTTTTTCAGTTGAGTTACAATTTGAATCAAGTGAAGCATTCATGAAATCATATACAGAAAGCAATGACATCTTTGTACTATCTACTGTTGCACATTCACTTGATCCATCTTTTGTTGTATCTAAATTTCCTCTTTGTCCAACACAAACATTAAACTTTACTATTTTAGTTTTTTCTTCATCTGTTAAAATGTCAGTTTCTTCGTTATTATAGTAATTTTCTTCATCACTATTTAAAGTATTTGAATATAACTTTTTCATAACTTCAAATATACTACTGTTTTTATAAGTATTAATTCCATAATTATTATCATATTGTGAATTATATCTTTCATCCCATGAAAATGAATTTTTAGTTTTATCTTCACTAATTAAAACAATTTCATTATTAGATGTCACTCTTACAATTCTCCATAGCTTGTCAGAATCACTAAAACGTACATAATTATTGACTTTACTACCACGATAGACATATTCGTTGTTTGATTTATATAATCCATATCCATCTGTTACTATATTATCTGACTTAGTAACTTCAGCATATAATTTTGTCGTAGTATAATCACTACAACTTAATTTTGATGTATAGCTATATGATTTACTATCAGCTTTTTCTACAGATACCTTCCCACTACACTCTTTATTTTTTAAATACTTATCCAGTGTTTTCATGTATTTATTATTTGCCAAAACATTTGAATCTATTTCTACTATTTCTGAACTTTTTGGTAACTTATTTTTGTTATCTTTAAAATAAGCAATAGCTGCATCTTTCATTACATCTTCTACATCTGCATAAGTATATTTTTTATGTGAAAATAAAGAAATTATAAAACCAACAAATAGAACAACTACTAGAGCTATAATTACAATACCAAACATTTTGATTATTTTTTCTCTGAATTCATTGCTGTTACCTGAATCATTAGTTTCCTTATTTTCTTTTTGTTCTAAATTTTCTTCATTAACAGTGTCTACTTCATTATCTAAAGTTTCTTCTTTATTTGAAGTAAGTTCATTCTTATTATTCATACCTGTACCTCATTTCATTTAATTATCAAAAAAATCATCAAAGAATTCATCGTCATCATCATCATCATCTAATGTAATATTTGTGTTAGGTTTTTCTTTTTCCTTTGGATTAGTATGAAGAAGCTCTGATTCTTTATCACCAATTACTTCTAAATTATCTGATTTCCTTTTCTCTTCTTGTTCCTTTTTATTTCTTTTTTCTTCTTCTTCTAATTCAGCTATTTTAGCATCTATCTTTTTAACAAGTTCATCAACATTGAAATCTGATACTCCTGAATCTATTTTATTTATTTCTTTATTAGGTCTGTGAGACATTTCATTAAAAGGATTCATACCACCTACTGGCATTTTAGGCATTTCACCGAATAAACCATTACCAGAAAATGGTGAGTTAGGAATATTTGGTATACCACTATCGTTATCTGTAGCATTCATCATCTCTAATAATTTTTTCTTCTTCTCTGCTTTAACAAATTCTTTTATATCAAACGTATGAACCTCTTCTTTATCTCGTGTTGGATAAGTTGCTTTTGGATATTTCTTACCCCAATCTATCTTAAAATCTGGTGTCATTTTTGTTTTAAATGGTTGTTTTCTCATACGTAGTATAATAGTTTCAAATTGTTTCATACGTTGTAAATCTGAGATTGTAACAAGTGGAGTTGATGCTGTTTTATCATCTTTTTTACTTTTGACTTCACCACACATCTTAGAGATTTCCTCTAGAGCTGCAAGTTCTGTACTAATTAGGTAAATAATATTTCCACAGTTACCCTTAATAGTTTCAGCGTCTTCTTTTCCATAAACTTTATTTAACTGAGCAAAATTTTGAATAATCATTGTAAATCTAATTTGACGAGAACGAGCTGCTGTAATCATGGTTGTAACATCTTTCAAAGGTGGCATATTAGCAAACTCATCTAATAAGAAATTAGTTCTAATAGGAAGTTTACCGCCATTTTTTTGAGCAACATCAATTAAAGTCTCATAAATTTGCTTTAATAAAATTGTAACAAGTGAATGATATGTTTTCTTTTCATCTTGGATAACAATAAATACTGCTGTTTTCTTCTTACCAATAGATGCTAAATCTATATCGCTATGAGATAACATCTCACTTAAGTTTTCGCGTGATGCAAAAAGTTTTACTTTTTGCTTAAAGACTGAAAGAATTGAGCCCTTAGTTTCAGATGGTGCTGTTATAGTACCGAAAGCGTTAATTGCAGCAGCTGATGCAGGATCTTTAGCTCCAAAGTATTCCTTAATATAAGTTGAACCACCAAATTTATCTTCTCCAACTGTACTCATTAAGTTAATACTATTAATATTAATTTCATCTGCTTTTGCATCTTCAAATAATCCCAAAGCAAGTCCTGAAAAATAATCAGCTGAAGTTTTTTCCCAGAAAGGATCTGCATTAGCATTTGATTCATCATAAAGAATATTTAATGCTAAATCATCTAGTAACTCTATTGCTTTATCTTGTTTGCCAGATTTATATATTTCATATGGTAAAGACATTGGATTCCAAGCGTTACCATTTTGAGGATCACGAAAGTTTAATAATAATATCTGATATCCTTTACTACGAAGCATTTCACCAGTACTTTCATAAATTTCACCCTTAGGATCTGTTATAATCATACTTTCTCCTGCTTTAGCTAAGAACTTAACTGTAGGTTTAATTACAGTCTGAGTTTTACCAGAACCAGTAGCACCAATAACTAATGTATGATATTCGCTGTTATCAATCCATGCTTCTTCATCTTTTAAAATCAATGGAACTCCAGCAACATTTGATTTTTCTTGTAACGGAGTTATCATTGAAAGTTCTTCCTTCATTTCTTTTTCTTTAGCCCATCTACTATAACCTTTATCCTTTTTGTTTGTTGTAATACCAACGCCTTTATCAAACTCAAATATTTTAGAGCTAACGCTAACAATTAAGGCAAATAAACATAATAAGTAAAATACAATAGTTGTTGCAATATTATCACTACTAAAAGCAGGTAATGGATTAATACCCGAAAAAAATCCATCTGTTGCTAAAGAAGATAAATTTGCAACTGCTATAGCTACTACGAATAATAAGAATATTGCAAAAATTCCAAATAACAATAAATCTTCAGAATCTACTCTAATTTTCAATTTCATAAAGCTCACTTCTTTCTCTCATCATATATTATAACATATATAATATATAAGTTTCTATTTCAAATTGAAATTAATTTATTTTTACTTTTTTTATTTCATTGATGTTAGTATAATTATATAAAGAAATTTCTTCAGTTAGTGAATCAGAAATAACATTATTTGTCTTCTTTATAATAAAATATTTTGTTTTATCAAGTGAAAAGAAATATGATAGATCATAAATATCTGTACGTAGTATATCATAATTTTTCGAATTTTCATTTATTACTTTAATAATTTTATCATTTAATTTTATATATATTAAATTATAATATTTATTCTTTAGATTTTTATTTTCATTTGTATTTGAAACACAAACTATTTTATCCATAACCCCATCATCATCTAAATCAATATCTATTACTTCATTTGATAATAGATAATTAAAGTCATCATAATGAAAATTGGAAATTATTTCTTGCTTTTCTATTTCAGTTATATTCCTAATATTTGTATTAATCTTTTTTATATTAGAATTATCTGAATAAGCAAATAAACTATCTTTATAATTAACAAAGTTTTTATTTTTATCAAATAAATTCCAAGCATTGACATATTCTAAATTATTTTTACCTAAATAATTATTATAAGAGTATGTCTCATAATTAGTTTGTTTCTCCACTTCAAAACTAGTAGTATAAAACCAAGAATTATCTGTATACATAAGGTTTGCTACATTATCTATAACCATATAGAATCTTTCCTGACTTTTGTCTTCCTTTTTTTTAACAAATGTAAAATAGCAAAAGATTATTAATAAACAACTAACTATTAAAACTATAAAAACTATCATTTCTCTTCTTTTCATTTTGATCATTTCCCTTCATTATCATGGTCTACAGAAACTATTACCAGAACCTTTATAATAGCTAGTTACACTTACTTGATCAGGTTGTGCATATCTTGATGAACGAGCAGCAAATTGTTTATTATTACCAACATAAATAGCAACGTGTTGCATTTCAGAAGTGCCATGATTCCAGAAAATCAAATCTCCTGATTGTAAATCATTTTCAGATACTATTTTATTGTTACTTTTACACCAACTATATTCACCTTGAGCTGTTGGAGCATAATTTTTAGTACCAAAATTTATACCAAAGTGGTTATATGTTCTCCATACAAGTGAGGAACAGTCAACTGCTGATTGCCCCATTCTATCAGCTTGACTATATGAAAAACTATCAAATGTTGAAATAGCATAGTTAGCTATTTCTGAACCATTTCCACTACTTGCAACAGGTGCAGAATCACATTTATCTTCTTCTATATTAAAGACTGTTTTTCTAGTATTGACCATCTTTTCAACTTGCCATGAAGCATAAGCATTTTGGTCTTCATCTGTAGTTTTTAGACAACTTGAATCAGAACAACTTTTAGAGCAAGCTGCTTCTACTTGTGAAGATCTTTCCGGACTTAAATACTTTTTTATATATGGGTAATAATAACAACCACCTAATCCTGAATTACCTGGACTATACCAATAACTACCAATATATGCATATTTACTCATCATATTAGTAACAGTATCATATTTAGAAATATTTTTTATATATCCTAATACTCCTTCTGAGAAAGATGGATATCTTGCACAAGCAGTTATACCACCAGTATTAGTACAACCTAGTCCCCAGTAATTATTATGAGTTGTACCTGGACTAAATCCTTCACTAACCGCTCTTAAAACAACCATTTCAGGATTAATGTTGTTATTAACAGATAGGTTATATATTGTACTTGCATTCTGATAAAAAATTCTATAACCAGAACCAAGGTTTTGTTTAGCTTTTAATAATTCTGTAAATTCAGTCTCAGACAAAGTTGTTGATTTCATAGAAATTGTACTACATGCAGTTGCATTATCAGAGTCAATTTTATCTTTACCAAATTCATCTGTAAGTATTACTATGACTGAAAGAATAATAAAAATAAAGAAACCAACAATAGCTATCACTATTTTCAGTTTTAAGGACATAAATTTTGGTAATTCAACAGTTCCAGCAATTGAAGTAGAAGATGATTCTTCGTCTGTTTCTGATTCTTCATCTAAAGATGAGTTAATACTATTAGAACCATTCTTTTTACCTTTTTTATTACCAAAAAATGAGCCCATAGATTTATCTTTAAATCCCATTTTTGCTTCTGAATCAGTACCAATGTTATTATTACTAATACTATTAGGATTAGTAGGAACAGTAGTGATATTACCTCCATCTTTTCCCATTGCTGAAAGACCTTTATCAGCAGCATCCAAAACACCAGTATCATTCAATTTATCAGTAGCTTTTTTTAATCCTGGATTTTTATCTATTACTTTCCCTGCTTTATTAAGAACTTCATTTCCTAATTTTGTATCAGCAAGTTTATCAACAAGAGCTCCGCCTTTTCCTCCAGTAAAATAATTGGCAGCCCCTTTAGCTGCCACTTTTGCTGCCTTTTTACTAGAGTCACTAGCTTCATTTTCGTTATTGTTAATACCATTATCATTACGATTAGCATGGTATTTATCATTTCCTCCTGCCATAAATCTCACCTACTTCGAAAATCTTATTAGAATCCTCCTCCGCTACCAAATGAATCTAATTC
The DNA here is from genome assembly GCA_934130175.1 of uncultured Bacilli bacterium. Lineage (GTDB taxonomy): Bacteria > Bacillota_I > Bacilli_A > RF39 > UBA660 > UMGS995. The sequence goes on along the minus strand of CAKOXP010000013.1, from coordinate 24,935 downwards.
ATTTTTAGTAACTGCTACATTAATTCTCATTCTTCTATTACCACATACAAACAATGCTTCTCCCTGAGAATATCTTTTTATACTTTCTTTTTCCCCTTCGTTTAAATCAATTAACAAACTTAAATCTTCAACTGCTTGTTTTTTTAGTCCCATTACTAAGTAATATGAAGCATTATCAAAAATTGCTTTTCCTTGGGTAATAACATCAGGAGAAGAAAAATCACTTGGTTGTTGAGTTATTATAATTGTACCTGTGTTATATTTTCTAGCACGTCGTTGAACCTGTGCTAAGAAATCTGCTCCCAAACTGTTGTGATCACCTAATAATACATGAGCCTCATCAATCATCAATACAGTATCAACACTGGTATCTAGACAAAGTCCCCAAGCATATTTTAATACATTAAAGAATAAAGCATTTTTAACATTCGAATCACTATTCATTAACTCTTTAATATTAAATACCATAAAATCACTATTACCATCTATTGTTGTATGACCATCAAAATAAAATTTTAATTCTTTAACTATTGGTCTTATCTTTAATTCAAGGCGTTCCATAATATCGCGTTCTTGAGTTTGTTCTGTCATTGACATTAAACGTCCTTTAATAGTGGCATAAACATCACTAAATGTAGGATAATCTTTAGAAGTGAAACCTGAAAAATCAGTATTAAAATCAATTCCAAATCTTTTGTAAGTATCTTGAACTACTTCACTAAACATGGTTAAGACATCTTCTTGAATAGATGGATCATAATATTTCATAAAAGCCTTTAAAAATTGTAAAGTACGAGTAAGAATTGTATAACCAAGGCCCTGCTTAATTTCTTCTTCATCAGCATCAATTACAACCTCTAACGGATTTATAAGACCAAATTCTCCACCTTTACCAATATCAACTTGATCTCCACCAAAAGCTCTAGTAATTTCTGAATACTCATTTTCAGGATCGATTGCAACTATCTGACAACCATTTCTAATATGGGTTCTAAGCATTAATTTAGCTGCTGTTGATTTTCCTGAACCTGATGTACCAAGAATAATCATATTGGCATTATTTCTGTTGTTTTCTTTTTTTAGCTTATATAAGAATTGATTAAATAAAATAACTCCTCCAGAAAAATCAACACCAAGTAAAGTTGAAAGTCCTGGATCTTTTATACTATCAAAAATGAATGGATACATAGCAGCCAAGGTAACTGATGGGATTGGAGTACCAATTCTATCTTCTATTTCTTGAGATGGGAAAATAGGAAGAATTGACTTAAGAACTTTTTCTTGTTCAAAACGTAATGAAATTGCCTTTAATTCCATAGCATCTAAATAGTTCTTTACATTTACCTTTTTTAACTCTAAATCTTCTTTAGTATCAGCAGTAATCATAATGTGCATCTGAAAATCAAAAATTCTAGCTTGAGATGCAGCAAGCATTGAAGTGTAATACTCTAAACTTTCAGCATCCTGCCTAATTCTTTCACGCATTACTTGATCGTGCTCTCTTTGATATTTTTCTTTTAAATCTGCTACTTGTTTATTAAGCATTTTAGACATAGTTGAAAATGGAACTGGGATATGTTTAATAACAATTTTTATACCTGACATACTAGTTAATGTTGATAAATATCCTGGTTGGATATATCTCGGAAAACTTACAACTGTTAAAATAGTTGCATACTTATCGCTTATAAAAAAATCACTAGCATTAAAACTTAAACCTTTAGGAGCTAATTCTCCTCTTATACTTATACTCATACTGGCATCACCGTTCCAAATTCTGTTGTAGTTCCCCCATTTAAGAAATTATCTAAGACTATTCTTAAGTCATCGTTAGTAACTTGTGAAGCATTTAATCCACAAGTTGCTAAACCATTAATCAATAGTCTAATTTTCTTTTGAACTAAATCATCATTTTTTTCTTTAAATAAAATATAGTATTCTGTATCAACAATATTATTGTTAATAAATGTATTACCTTTATCTAAGTCTTGCAGAATCAATTTTCTAATTGCTGCACTTTGAGTATTATTTAACAACAGCTGTAATTGTGACATATATACAGAAATATCCACAGGTCTATCTGCAACAACTAACCAAAATTCAAAGTCGATAGTATTATAAAAATTCTTCAAACTTATTAAAATACTATTTTGAGAATTATCATCAAGGATAAAAATATTTCGAGGAGTTATTTTTACACCACTAACCTTATTATTTCCATAAGTTATTATGCATCCATTTTGAATATTTCTTACAGGTAACCAATCTTCTGTAGATCTATTTTTTGACTTTTTCTCTTTCATAACCAACACACCAACCTTTCCATTCATAATTTCTTTGAGTTGTAATAAACTCAATTAATTCTCCAATGACATTTAACATATTGTGATAATTAGGAACTGGAATAACTAATACCCCAGTTATCAATGCAGGTAACATTATAATTACAGTGGCAACAAGTGACTCCAACGGGAGAATTGTTAACAGTAACAATGTCATGCATACTCCTGAACCAAATAATATCAAATCAAAAGGTTTAAACATTCCTAAAATCAATTTACCGCTTTTCGTATTAGCAGGTATCAAATATGAATTCATTATGTATCACACTCCTATTTTAATTCCAACCTGTACCCCTATTTTGATGTTCAACCTTATATTCTCTTTGTGCTCTTCCATTTGCGGCTAAATTCTTAGCAGAATCACCAATTATACGGGCTCTTCTTCTTCCTCTAGCACTATATTTTTCTTGAAGAGTTTCATTAATACCCATACCTTCAAGCATTTTAGCACCTTCCTCATACCAAGCATTTTGTTTAGCAGATAATGTTTCTTTATCACTTGCATCTTTAGAAAGATAATCTTTTATTAAGTTATTAGACTCGTCCTGTGATAATTGCCTAATATTTCCTTGAGCATCAGTAGCAGTAAATAAACGTTGACCATTCTGATTAATTGACATACCATAACCACCAGATGCAAGATAATCCTGGAAGGTATCAAGTTCCATATTACCAAAATTATTCCTATCTGAATCTAAAATTGAATTTAGCTCTGTACTATTCATATTTCCTTTAATGAATCTATCATATGTGTCTTTTGCATCTGAAGCACCACTGGCCATAGCATATTTCAAATCTTTAGCTTGACCAACTTTTTCTCTGTTAAGACCAAATACACGATTAGCCATATTTGAGTTAGCTCTATCTTGCATTGCACCAGTAGCTCTACCCAAGATACCGCCTTTAGCATCCTTTTTACCAGTTAACATCTGAGCAACTTTATCACGTTGAGTACTGTAAGCAGATGGTGCTTGTTTACCCTGTGCTGCTGCATCACTTGCTTGATTAGATGCATCCATAAATCCTGCAGCTGCACCTGAAAGTCCTGCACCACCCATAAGTGCCCCTACTGCTCCAAGTACACCGGAAAGTCCTACGCCAGTGCCAAATCCTTTTATACCTAAAGCATCGGATATAAATTTAGGCGCTTGTCTAGCAAAATAGAATAATCCTATAATTATAATAACATCTGAAATAGCACCTACAACTCCATGTCCAAATTCTAATCCACCACTTGTTATTCTTGTAGCTAGGAAAACAACAAAGTAAATTATTCCTAGTCGTAAGAATAAATCAATATATGTTGAAACAAGTAATTTTAACCAATTTCCAAAAGCTCCTTTTTCGGCTGATTTTGGATCAATATAACTTATAATTGCAATTGGAGCAATTAATCTCAAAATAACTAATTTCAAAGCACGTATTGCAACATCAAGACACGAAACTGCGAATAAAATTAATACAATAGCTCCACAAATAGTTGACACAATTGGAAAATATGCAAAAACATATGAAGAACCACATTTTACATTAACTAGTGAAACTATTTCTGACACTTTTGTTGCGCCTGCATAAATTTTGTAATAATTATATGTATCAGCATTAATAGCATTAGCTGCAGTATTCAGAAATGTTATTAAAGAAGTTGAACCCATTGGTAATATAGGACTTAAGATAGCATTGGCTTTTAAGTTTGAAAGCATATCTGAAAATATTGAGTCTAATTTGTCCGAAGTTTTATCATAACATATATAGCCACTACCGGTTTCCAACTCCTCATCAGTAGCACCCTCTTTTTTATTTACATCAATAAACACTTTTAAAATATAAACAGCTATTTCCTCACCCAGGTTTCTATCATCTGAAGGTTTTAAACTTTGAGTTTCGTCACCGTTTTCTAATATGTAATTTTCATCGGTGCTATTTCCCAAAACCAGTTTTTCAATAACACCGTTTTCTAAAACTCTATTCTGTAATGAAAATAAAGTTCCAAATAAAAGTCCATGCTGATTCAAATAATAATTATAAGTTTTATTGGTTTCATCATCTTCTGAAATTGGAATATTTAATGGTACTATTGCAGTTAACATTGCTAACATCACAACTATTCTTGTAATCATTTGAGACATTCCAGTTTTCTTATCATTAAAAGCATCAGGATTTATTACATATTGTAATAATGATACTGATATCTTAAAAATCATAACGATACCAAGTATTAGCTGAACTCTACTAAAAAAATCCTTAACAATGTCAGATTTAATTATAGATGCGTTTGAAATATTAAATAATACATTGTAGACTATACCAATTAGCTTATAAACAACAAGATCAAACACTGATAATAAACTTCTTATGGCATCCCAAATCGAAGATGGCGTTGAAAGATCTGTACTAAGTCCAAACAATAACTGTACCATATTTTTACCTCCTTAATCATTATTTTAATCCGCAAGTAACATTTGTAGTAAAACCAAATAAGCCTAATAAAAGTTCAACTATCAAGGGAATAAAAAACAATAATGCTGCTGCTATCAATCTATTAACAAATCTCTTTTGGGTTTTTTTCATATTTTCTTCATCTGATGAAACTATCGCTTTTATAAAATCAAGGCTTCCTAGAACAATAGCAATTGATGGTCCTAGTATTTTGATATAATTTAATAACTTTTGTAATAACCATGCTACTGATTTTTCATCATTTACATTACCTAATAAACTATTGTCACCATTGCAATCTATTGTTTCACCATCTAAGATTTGTACATATGAATTTGTATTCGTATTTGTACTTACTCCAAAAGCATATGTATTACTTGGAATTATTGTAAAAATAGTCATAAATAATATATATATAATTGATAGTTTCATCTTCATAATTTATTGCACACCCTTGCTACAAAATAATCCAAATTAATTATAGCAAAAAAAAAAATAAATAGCAATTAATATCACTACTTATTTTCTAATTGTTTTAATTATTTTGAATTCCAGCAAGTTGCCCAACTAGATGTATCAGCACCATTAGCGCTATCATCTGCTACACCTTTAGCAACAATGTTCATAATTAATGTAACTAATGTAACAATAAAGAAAATAGCAACAGCATAAATACAACGTTTAATTAATGTACTCTGAGCCTTTTTTACTTCTTTTTCATCACTTGATATAACAGCTTTTCCTAAGTCAATAGTACCAAATAATACTAAAGCTATTGGAATAGCAAATTGGATTAACTTAAATACCGCCTTAATTACAACTATTATTGGTCCTAATCCTTGACATGGATCAGCAGCTAAGAATTGTACTAAATCTAACATTATAACCTCTCCTTCTCTAAATAATATATTACATATCTTTCTTTTAAAAGTCAATAATTTTCAAAGTAATTGACAAATTTTACATTTTTTTATTCTTATTTATATTATCCTCATGATAATTCTTATCAGTATTAACACTCCATACATCCATTTTAGAACTATTATTCAAAATACAGTCAACTGTCATTATTCCTGTCATCATGGAGTGATCCATATTATTGTAACGATGTTGTCCATTTCTACCGATACAATATAAATTAGATATATTTAGTAAATATTTTTTTACAACCTCAAAATCTTTATAGCTATCAAAATAAGCAGGATAAGCTTTTTTTACCCGATAACAACAACTATCTATAATTTTACTATCTATCAAATTCATTTTTCTTAACTCAGATTCTGCTAACTGTTTTATTTTCTTATCACTTAAGTTCCAAAAGTCATCACCTTCACTACAAAAATACTCGAGTCCAAGAAAAACCTTATTATCTACATCTTTTACCATATAAGGTGACCAATTATTGAATATTTGAATTCTTCCTAATTTTACTCTAGGATCTTGTATATATAACCAACAATCAGGAATATTATCATTAATTGTTTTAATATTAGTCTTATTTTTTATCGAAAGAGAATCTACTAAGACTCCAACAGTAATAAAGTCTCTATATGGTAAATTATCAGAAACAGCTTTTACATCTTTAGAAACATTATTTAAACTTGAAACTAAGTCTTTGATAGGCATAGATGAAATTAAATAATCAACGTCTAAAGTATACTCTTTATCATTATCCATATATTTTACACTAGTAATCTTATTTTTAGTCTTTCTTATAGATATAACTTTAGAATTTTTCTTTATAACTCCACCCATCTTTACAATTTTTTTAGCCATTTGTTCATATAACTCTCCAGGACCATATTTAGGGTAATAAAATTGTTCTATTAATGACGCTTCTTTATTCTTATTTTTGATTTTAAATACTCTTAAGAAATAATCCTTTAAAACGGCTGTAATAGAAATACCTTTTACTCTTTGATATCCCCACTCTTTAGAAATATTTTTAGGACTTCTTCCCCAAACTTTTTCTGTATATCCTTCAAAAAACATTGAATAAAGTTTCTTACCAAAACGATTAATATAAAAATCTTCCAAGTTATTTTCTTTTCTTTTAAAAATTTTATATCTTAAATAACTAAATCCACAAATAATTGTATTAATAAAACCTAAGTTCTTTATTGTTTTAAAGTTGAACGTTACTGGATAGTCAAAAAATTTATTATGATAAAAGATTCTAGATACTCTATTTCTTATTAACATTACATTATCTTCTTTTTCAGGATCTGGTCCATTTTTTACTAATTCTTTATGCTTCTTTAGTTTTTTATCATCATAAGAATCTTTTCCCTGAATAGGTAATATTTCTAGCCATAAATCTTTTATTCTTTGATTTTTAGTAAAGAATCTATGTCCTCCAAGATCCATTCTGTTTTCTTTATAATTAATAGTCTTTGAAATTCCACCTACACTTTTATCTTCTTCTAAAATAATTACTTCATAATCTTTACTTTTCTTTAATAATTCATATGCCGCTGTAAGTCCTGCTGGACCTGCTCCTATTATAACTACTTTTTTCATACATCCACTACTTTCTATCGATAGTACGTTCAAAAACACTATACTTATATTTTTTACTATGATAAATTAATCTATAATTTTTATCTTTTAATGCTTTATCATAAATTCTTTCATTTTCCATAATAATCATATAATCAAATTTATACTTGTTAACAAATTCATCATAACTTATATAACCATTATAAACTAGATAATATTCCCTCATTATATCTTCTTTATGATTATTTTTCTTTAAGAACACTTCTGCTCTTGTATCAATATAAGGTTTTAGACCTCTATATTCAGCATAAGAACCATTATCGTAATTTGTATAAATAGTAGTGCTATCAGTAACATTGGAGGTGTTGTATATTGCATCAATTCCCTTTTCTAATTCATTAGTAAATTTACTATTTACAATAACTGATACCACACAAGTATAAATAACAAGTATAACTATAATTGAATAATATTTTTTTCTTTCATCTGGTTCTAGTTTAAGATTTTTTTCCTTAGATGATAACTTTTTAAAATATGGTTTAAGATATGATGCTAAAAAAGGTATTGTACCAATCATAAAAATCCACATACTTCTTATATTCTTTAGTCCTAAAAAGGTAACACCTAAAAACAAGAATAAATGTCTAAGTTCAAATTTTCCTTTCCTACAGAATATATAGATTAACAATTCAGCTGCAATAACAACATAAAATAAATAGCTATATATAATTGATACTTCATTTATATTTAGGGAAACTGCTTGCATTTCACTAACTACATTGTTAATGTAATAGTTACCATAAGAATTAAATATATATAAAATATTATCAATTCCATATGGATTAATAAACCCACAAATAAACATCAAAACTATGATAATAGGAAAACTACTTAGTCTTTTTCTTTCTTTCAAAAATAAATCTACAATATATGGTAACATAAATACAAATAACATAAACCACATAGATGATTGAATATTTATTTGTAATAATGAAATAAGTGGTAAAAAATATAATACTTTTTTATTGTTTGTTTTGTAGAATAATTCCATTATATATAATACTAAAATCAGATTTAACATTGTAAAAATCCAAGGTCTTGGTACCATGAAAATAAGTAATAAAACATCTGTAATACAACTAATTATTATTGATAATCTAAATTTATTTTCTGATATAAGCATACATAATTTATATAGAGAATACAGTATTAAAATATTAGCCATTAAAATCACTAACAAAATCCCATATTGTCCCAAAAGTTCGTGTGAAATATAAAATATAACCGATGATAGCCATTGTTGCATAACAAAGGAAAAATTATGATGCATAGTAAATGGTTCTAGATGTGGAAAACCATGATTTAAAATATATTTACCATGATTTAATAAAAACCAAATATCATTTTCCTTATCAACATTACAAATACAGCACATAAAAATTGGAACAAAAAAATATAAATAGCATAAATACTTAGATGGATTATAATTTTTAAATTTTTCTATTAAACTTTTCATATATACCTCTTTCTATACTACAAACACTTATAAATATAATATCATATTCAAAAATATTTTTAAATGATAAGTTATGTGTTAAAATTAATTATATTAGAGGTGAATTGCTCAATGAAGAAAAGAAAGATTATTATTTTTATAATTTTCACTATAATATTCTCAATTGGAAGTTTTTTATTTTCATATGGAAACGATTATTACTGGCATGTAAAAATTGGTGAATATATTTTTAAATCAAAAACAATACCATATATCGATATTTTCAGTTGGTATGGAAGTGTTAATAAATTAAGATGGATTAGTCATGAGTGGTTATCAGAAGTTATAATTTTTCTTTTTTCGAATATTTTTGGGCAAAATGGTGCTTTTATCTATGTATTTATAATGATATTAATACTTGGAGTCCTAATATTTATCATAAATAAAGGCTTCTTTTATAAAAATTCTTTTTATGCAGTAGTGTGGGCTATATTTGGTCTTTTAATAATTAGCGCTAAAGCATTACCTAGACCTCATCTTTTTAGTTATCTTCTATTTACAATAACATTAATACTTGCATATGATTTATATAAAAATAAAGATTCTAATAAAATATATTTAAGTTTATTAATATCTATACTTTGGAGTAATCTTCATGGTGATAGCAACAACTTGTCATACATTATTTATGGAATATTTCTTTTCTGTAGTATCTTCCCAAATAAAAATTATAAAAAAATTACGAACAAGAATATATCACCAATACAAAGAAAAAAATATATAATTGCAATTATTCTTTCACTAATTGGAATATGTATAAACCCTCATGGATTGATAATGTTATTGTATCCATATCAAAATATGACTTATACAGATATGATTAGATGTATAAGTGAGTGGCACCCAATAAGTATTTTTAAAATTGATGGTATTTTCTATTTAATATTTATCGGATATATTACATTAAAACTTATAAGAACTAAAAAAAAGATATCATTAGTAGACTTAATTCTATTTGTATCGTTTACAATAATTTCAATAAAATCAAGAAAATTTGTTCCATATCTTTATATTTCATCATCATTTTATATTTTTAACTATTTTAATAAAGAAAGAAATATAAATATTTATATACTACTTATCTTTATACTTCTTATATATGGAATAATAATTGTAAATTATAAAATTCCAAAAGTTGAAATATTACAAGAAAAAACCATAAAATATATTAAAAACTATAATAAAAGCAAGCTATATAACGAATATGATATTGGTGGTTACTTAATCTATAAAGATATTAAACCATTTATAGACAGTAGAGCTGATTTATACGTTTCCACAATTTTTAGTGATAATTGTAATATGGAATTAAATAATCCTAAAATAATTGAAAAATATAATTTTGATTTATTCTTAGTATCTAAAAATTCAAATATATATAATTATTTATCAAAAAGAAAAAGTATATATAAAACTGTTATTAATGATAAAGATTATGTTTTGATAAAAAAATAAGATATCTGTTTTTATCTTATTTTTTATTGCAATAATATGAATCTCTAGAATTAATTTTTCCACAATAATCATAATTATTTAAAACATAATCTCTTATTATTGGATTCATCTGTGATGTATATGTAGTAAATGCTTTTTCATCAATTATAAATATACATTTTTTATTAGAACAAATCTTATCCATGTCTTTTGTATATTTAATTTCATCAGCACCCATATTACCTATATTTATTAAATCAAATTTATCTAGCTTTTTATCTAGACTTATTTTTATAAAATATGAATAGAAATTAAATATAAATATTCTTGAATCTTTATTACTGGATATAAATTCAGCTAATTGATTTTGCTCTTTTGTTGCCTTATCAGTAACATTTCTATATTTAAAATTATTAATACTAGATGGATTAATACCGTTATTTATCATTCTTGGAACATAAACGATTAAAATTATAATTATTGGAAAGATAATAAATACGTAATTAATATATTTATTATTTTCTGTAACAATTAAATAATAAATTACTGGTAATGTTCCTATTATAAAATGGTAAATTTCAAATAATGGATAATTTATAACTTGAAAACATGCCAAATAAATATAATTTATATCCTTTGTTTTTCTATACTTAATGATTAAATATGTAATTATAACTATATCAAATACCACTAGGATTGGAAGTGTCACTAAAAAATTATTACTGAAATTCCTAAGTCCTAAAAAACAATAATCTATACATTCAAATAGTGCGTTGTTAATAACTAAATAACCTGCTACTAAAGTAATAGGAACTAAGTAGCAAAGAATTGATCTTAATTTATGCTTTGAATGAAATATGTATGGAAAAAATAAAACTATTCCTATATTTTGTTTTGTTGCTAAAATACAACCTAATAATAACCCTATTATTTCCTCTTTATATTTATAATCTTTACTTTGGAGATATAAAATCAAAATTAATAGCATTACAATAAAACAGTTATATCCATATATCGGATCAACAATTATCATAAATAACGCTAAGACAATTGCAACATCTTTTTCATTGTCACTTATAATTGCTATGATTATACTAATATAAATTGCATTAAATAAATGAAAAATAAACAAACTATTACTAAATATTCTAAGTGGTATTGACATTAATAATGAATATAAAGGTAACACTACCATATTAAAATCACGGTATGGAATGGCACCCTTTGCTATATTGTATGAAAATCCAAAATTCCAAATTTCATCACCATCAGCTATCACTTCATGCATAATGAAATAATTAAATGAAAATATAAATAAGGTTAAGAATAAAATCAAAATAATCTTTTTTTTCATAGTAAGCACATCCTATTTGCCTTTTTTACTGCAAAAATAATAATGATTTACAGTGATTTCTCCACAATTGTTATAATTTTTATTAACATAATTTATTATAGTAGGACTTAATTGTCCAGCTGGCACTTTATTAGCAATAAAAATGCAATTTTTATTTTTGCAAATTTCTTTTATATCATCAATATACTTTTTCTCATCAGCACCCATGTTACCTGTATTAATTAAATCAAATTTATTAATTTCTTTGTCCATTGCTATTTTTAATATGTAAGCGTCATCGGTAAAAATAAAAATTCTTTTCTTATTATTTCTTTTTAAAAAATCAATTTGTTTTTCTATATTTTTATCAACAATACTACTACCAAGATTCCTATATTCAAAATTATTAAGATTAGATAAATATATTTTATATTCATTATTAAAATAACAAATAGCAATGATTATACTTAATAGAATATAATACTTTTTATTATCAATTTTTGATGATACATAGTAAAATATTGGTATTAAAGATATCAATATATGATATGTATCAAAGATTGGATAAACTAACACTTGAAACACTAATAAGTATAAATAATTTATATCTTTTGATTTTTTATACTTAATAAGTAAATAACTGATTAATAAAATTTCAAATATGATAAATGCTATACACGAAGGATTATAAAAATTATTTTTGAAATTTTTAAGTCCTAAAAAACAATAATCTATGCATTCAAATAAAGCATTATTGATAAGGAGATATACTAAAACTAAAATCGGTGGAAAACAAAAATAAACTAGTGACTTTAATTTATCTTTTGAATTAATAATATACGGAAGAAACAAAACCAAACCAACATTTTGTTTTGTAGCCAAAATGCATCCCAATAATAACCCTGTAATTTCATTTTTATATTTATAGTTGTTAGCCTCTATATATAATACAAGTATTAATAACAGCATTATAAAATAATTGTATCCATATATTACTGGAACTAAATTAAAAAGTAGAAATAAGTAAATAACTGAAAATATATTATTATTTCTATTTATAAAAACTAATACAAAACTAGAAAAAATTGCATTAAATAAATGAAAAACAAATAGTTTGTTGACAAATAATTTCAGTGGAATAGCAAATAGCAATGAATATAATGGAAGAATTATCATATTAAAATCACGATACGGGATGGCACCCTTTGCTATATTATATGAAAATCCAAAATTCCAAACTTCATCACCAGTTGTGGAATGTATGAAATAAGTGAAAAACAAATAAATAAATGTTAATATTAAAAATCTGACAAAATTTCTTTTCATAACTTATTCTCCTCATTTAATACAAATAAAGAAATCTTAAAAGAGATTTCTTTAATGTCCAAATATACCAAATATTTTGCTTCCATCTTCTTTTCTTGCTGCAGTTGCATCAAAGATACTTAATCTCGAAAGAAAATCCTCAAGTACACCATTGTCTGTATGGTCATCCAGAGCTGGAATATTATAAAAAACTTTAACATTAGCTTCATACTCAAACTCTGTAACATCTTTATTTGATAAACAACTTTTATTAAGAACAATTTTCTTGTTTCTTAGTTTTTCAAAAACATTACGATTAGTGCTTATAAGTTTATTTAACATAATAGTACTAGGTTCAATTAAATAAATAACATCCTGGCATAATGATTCACCACTCGAATTATTTAAGTCTACTAAGATAATTTTAGCATTTGCTAAGTCGCCCATCTTTGATTTCAATTCACCAAAATTAATTGACAACATATTTTTTTCGTTAAAATATTTAAAATCATGTTTATCAATTTCTATAGCATACACATTACTACCAAAATGTTTCTTTAAAGTTTTTAATAGCATATATGTAAGTGTAGTTGAACCAGCATTATTAGTTACATTTTTAATACCTAAAACTTTCAAATTACTATTTCTAGAATTTGTCGTTTCAGCATGTTCTTCAATTTCCTCTGAAACTGTATTCAACACTTGAAGTTTTTTTACATCTTCATATGTATTAGGTCTAGCTATTAATCTTTTAATAGCATTAATATTATTAGTAAAATTATATATACCAATATCTATTAATCTTGACAAATAAACTGATGTACATAAGTCATCAGTTAATAATAATATTAGTTTTTCAGAACCAAGTCCCATGGCTAATCTTTCAATATTATTAATGTCATGATAATTATTAATAGCAGTGACATCAATTATCATTTTTTCATAAAAGAAATTTTTGAACATTGATATTAATTCATCAATATCATATTCACCACTAATACTTTTAATAACATCAATATCCAAAGATGTAAGTTGCTCTTTTTTCTGATTAGATACTATTACATTCATAAATACCTCCTACTTAATAATGATTAATTACAACTACTTGTTGCCGTTGGATCTGAAGTATAAATAGTCATAGTATCACCAGTAGTTTTAAAAAATGTCATAAATGGTAAAAATTTATTAAATATTGGAACATCTATATTAACGGTAGTTAAGACCTTATAATATCCCCTAGGCAATCCAGAATCTGCACTATCATCAGAAACCCATTGTACACAATACCCACGATTAGAACAACAGTTATAATCTGATTTCAAATTTGAAGCCACCTCTCCTGCATTATACCCTAGTTTATCCATATAGTTCTCAATTATCTCTTTTGATTTACTATTGTATCCCTCATATTGTTCCAAAGTGGAAATTATTTTATTTTTAACTTTATAAGCTTTATTATAACTTACTGAAAAGGCAAGATATCCACTTACTACTAACATAAATATAGCTATGAAAGTAAGGTTAAATACACCACCTATAGAATCACGCATTTACAACACTCCTCCAAAATTATTTTTCAAAAAAGTATTCAGGAACAATTTAACCTAGAGTTGTACTCGTACCTGTTGCTCCACCTTTATTTATTTTTCTCTCGTTTGAGTACTAATATCATTCCATTGTTCTTGAATTGAATTTTGAATTTTTGGCCACATCCACCAAAAGAATCCAAGTACAGCTGCGATAGCAATTAATGTAATAACTGTTAAATTTAATTCACCTGATGCTGCTTTCATATATTATACACATCCTTTCATATCATATATATACATTTTTATTATAACAACTTTTTTAATAAATAACAATATTTATAGAAAATTTAGATTACTTTATTTTTAATATTAACATTTAAATTACATGCTAAACATTCCCATCATTGAAATTAAAATAATTCCCATGACAGCGACACCTGTAATAACAAGCATCTTCATTGTTTGACTTTCCATATGACTAAGTCTTTCTTTATATTTTACTTCTCTTGCTTTGTTCTGCAAATTAGATACACTTCTTGAAAACATCATTAAACGTTCCTGTTTACGTTCTTGAGAACCTAAACCCAAACGATATAAAAGTCTCATCATTCTCATTGAATCTCTTACTGGATAAGTATTAGAAAATTCCATATAGGGATCGACTGTTGAATCACCTGCATTAACCCTTTCAACAAGTTTTCTAAGTCCTGGTTTAAATATTTCAGGAGCATCATCTATACTTTTACCAATTGCAACTGGAACAGTATAGTGTTGAATTAGAATTTCTAATCCTTTTAGATAGTAAGGTAATAATAGGTCTATTTCATGAAGATGAGATTTATAAAAATTCTTTAACTGTATATATGGTAGTTTAAATACACCAAATGCTATTAACAATGCTAAAACTACATTTATAAGGCTTAAATTACTTAAAAAAATCATAAAGAACAATAATCCAAATAGTAAACCATTCATTACTCTTTTCTTAAACAACTCATCACAATCAACATCATCACCATATTTAGAAAAGACTAAAAAATCATAATCTTTTTCTCTAAGTAATTGAAAAAACTTTTCATTATCAGCAATAAACTTTTTACCATCAATTGTTTTATTATAAAAACAGACAAAAACTATAAGTCCACATACAATAATTATTTCCATTACTCAGCACCTACATTCTCATAATAATATTTTTCACCTTTAAGAAGGAACATACTATTAATTATAATAACCCCGTGCAGTAATACCTGTATTACCCAAGATTCCAAAAGTTTTAAATACGCTTCTGTTCCAAGTAAGTATTGGACTAGCATAACCATCAAGTAAAGCATAATTCCAAATTGTAGAAATTGTTTATGGAATGTTGCTCTATCAATACGGTCACGGTAAACACTTTCAACAAGCATATCGATATCCATCTGCATATTTTCCAAACTATCCATAGAGTTTCTAGCACCTTCTTTTGTTATTTGTAAAAATAATTGGTGCATATTTTTAACTATAAAATATGGATATAGATTTGACATATAATTGACAGATTCATCAATTGTACCATTTTGATAAGCAAGTTCTATCATATGTTCAACATCTGTTTTTACAGGATCTTCTAATATTCCAGAATCTCTTACACCTTCAAGTGATTTTACAAATGATTGAGTAGTTGCAAACTCCATAATAGTATTTGATGTATATGTTTGAATTTGTTCAAAAATAAACTCACTATAAACTTTTTTACATCTTAAGTATGATAAATATGGGATAAATGCAATTACTACAAATATATAGAATATTGTTGTTGCGACACTATAGAAATACATATATGTAATAACACCAGTTGCTACTGAAAAGACGATTACTTGAATTAGGTAATCTCTAGGAGTAAACTCCTTACCTAATTGTTTTGTTTTTTCACGTACAACTTTAAATGAGTATGGAGCATATTTACTGTATATATTTGATGCTTGCTGCACAACATATTTTCCTAAGTTATCACCATTATAATTACGACTTATTAAGATAATAAATGCAATTAGTAGTAATAAAAACAGTACCATCTTTCATCACCCCTTAATTACTTCCTACAGGTGGCACAGTTACAACCTGTGGTCTTGGAACTTGTGTAGTTACTTGTTGATTTACTATAACTTGTTTTACCTCTGGTTTTGGAACATTTTGAACTGGAATAGTTTGAACCTGAGCTGGTTTATTTACTATTGTTGATGTATTTACTTGATTTGGAGTTGTCTTTTGTGGATTATTATTTATATTTTTATTATTTAAAGCTTCAGCATTTTGTTGTGCTACACTTTCACCTGATTCTTTTGCCATATGCTCAACAAGTGAGGAAATATCGATATTTTGATTTTCCAAATACTCTATTAAATGCTTACTAGGTTTATGGGTAATTGGAGCCTTTCCAAATAATTTTTGGTAAATTATATGTGATTGCGGTTTATTATCATCATCTACATAAAACTCAACAACTTCATCAAGTTCACGATGAAATTTACCATATTGCTTACTATAGTATGCCTTAATATGTACACCTAATTGAATATAACGATAGATTGTATTTAAGAATTGATCAACTTCCAAATCGGTTTCCATCAAACTGTATAAACGATAAGGAATAGCACTTGCTTTATCAGCATGGATTGTTGATAAAATATTATGTCCTGAAGATATTGAGTTACGTACGGCACTAACAGCTTCAGCACTACGAACTTCTGAAAGTAAAATCCACTTAGGATTCTGACGCATACAAGTAACTAAAACATCTGTGTAACTTGCAACATTATTTGTTTTCATTGCAACGATATCTCTTTCAGGAAATATTCTATCCAAGTGAAGTTCCAGTGTATCTTCAATAGTAATTATTTTTTCATTTTCTTTTGTATGACTTGCTAGATATTTAACAAACTCAGTTTTACCTGAACCAGTTTCTCCAGCAACTAAGATATTACAATGTCCTTCAACACATTTAATCAAAATATCATGAATATCAGCTGTAAAATAATCTTCTTGTAATAATTTTTGCTTTTCCAAACGGATTTTAGCAGGTGTTTTACGAATAACACAAGCTATACCATTAGTAGCAATAGATTCATGAACAAAGTTAAAACGCAATTCAGCAGATTCAGCATCCAAAAATGGTTTTGCATTATTAAATGTTGTTCCCATTACATTTGAACACTGAAATGCTAACTTTTCCATGAATTCTTGAGTAACGCCTTCTACTTCAATTCTTTTTGAACCTTGAGTTAGAGAACGAACCCAAATCTGTCCTTTATTACAAAATGAAATATCGGTAATATCATCATCATCTAGCAATGGTTTTAATGGTCCAAAATCTAATTTGTCAAAGATACTTTCGTTCATCTAACCACATCCCTTTTTCTTTTTTTTCTTCTTTTTATTCTGTCCAAACAGTAATACTGTTAATGTAATTCTTTAACTCTTCACTACTTAGTTTTAAATCTCCTGGATCATCTTTTAAACTCTCAGCTGTTGGAACTGGAATTAAAGTAGTTGAAACTGATCTTAAGTACTTAGCCTTATTAAGTAGGATATAATACTCTTGAGGAACTGCAAAGATTAACGTTGCAGGAGTTCTATTTTCATCAACATCGGCAAATACATTATTACCATTTGCATCATTAACCGCAATTACTTTTACATTTTCTAATAATTTACCAACCATAATTTTATCACTTGTAACGATATTTTCACCTTCTGCTTGAGCATTTTGAGCTTTTAAATAAATATCTATATAGTTACCTGGATAAATTGCATTACCATAAGTTGATTCTGTGTCTACATTCATATAATATAATACATATCCATCAGGATAGTCATAAATAATTTCATCAGGTAATTGACTTTTTTCTACAACTGATCTTTTATAGAATAAACTTCCTTGTGGTATTACACTATCGGCATTTGCATACTTGTTTTTAACATCATTTACATTTGTATATGCCATACCATCATTAACAGTTTCACTTGATACATTTTTATACCCTATCATATCTTCTGTTATTTGTGTACCTGGTTTAATTGTTTCTTTAGCATAAGGTACATTAATTGGAGTAATTGCCTTTTTTACTCTTGAATTATAACCAAAATATAATACTAATACAGCTGCAATAACACCAAGTACAGTAACTGTATTTTTATTTGATAAAATTCTTTTGATTGTTACACTAATATTTCCCATTTTATTCTTCCTTTCTTAATCCTAATAATCACCTTTTAAATATTTAGTAGTTAATATTGGATCTTTTTTATTATTTGTTTCTAATATACCCTCTAAACGCGTAGATATGTTTATATTTGATTTTCCGTCTACTGATAAACTTGAGTTAAGAGAGTCTATTTGAACAGTTACTTTTGGTGGAACTTCATTTATATCATAGAATTTAATATCATATTCTCTTGAATTATCTACATTAGAAGCAAATCTAAGGACGAAGTTTTCAACAAACTTCTCCTTATCGATTCTATATACTCCTCTAGCACCACCCCAATAAGCTGTATCCAATGAATCCATCATAGCTGCTTGAGTTGTTTCTTTTAATAGATAATAATCTAATTCATTACCTGAAGAATAGTTACTAATTAGGTTAATAGCTGCTAAAGCTAAAATACTTAATATTATTGTACCTACCAATAAATATGCTTTATTCATTATCTAACACCACCTTATAAGCATTGTTTACTCCAAGCTTTGTATTTTTTTTGAAGTTAGTTGTAAATGTTGCGTCATCTAAAATACCACTTGTATAGTAATATAATTCAATACCTTCAACTTCTGTATATGGTTTTCCACCTTTTTTTCCTTGATATGAAGTATATCCATTTTCTTTAACATATTTTCTTAATTCTGTTATATTATCTTTAGTTAAATGTAGAGAGTAATCAGCAGTACCACTATAAGCAATTTCTGAGTTGCTTTTTGCTTGTTTTTGAAGTATTTCAGCATATTTTCCTGGATCTACACCATATGATTTTGCATTAGAACTACTAGCACTTAATGCTACTTGATCCTGTGCAGCACTTGTCCAGTTGAATCCAACTTTATCATTTGATCTTCCTGCAAATAAATCTTGTTGATCTACTGCTCTCATTTTTATATTCTTGATTGTTGTACTACATTCTCCACCACTACATGAAGGGTCACATGTAGGACCTACACATTTAGTTACTTCATTACTTAAACCATAGAAACAATTTAAATTTAAAGACCAATTATATTTACCAAATTTTTTTATTTCAGCCTTAATATTATCCGCTTTTTCTAATTTTATTTCTGTGATATTCCCAACGTTATTTACTTTCCAATCCCACCAAGTTTCATTAACTGGTTTATAATCATATCCTGTACAATAATAATTTTCTTTTTCTCTTAAATAATCTTTTTCAATTGATGATGGTTCACCAAATATTCTTTTACCTGATTTTAAATTAATCCAAGTTCCTGGGAATGTAATAGTAGTTTTATAATGTTGCCAGTAACTAGCATTATCTTTACCATAACATGTACCATTAATACCATTGTTATTTGATGTTTCTAAGTCCCTATTACCTCTATTTTTTTGCTGTTCATCTTCAACAGTAATAGGAATAAACATTTTTTTAGAGCCAGCTGGATTTTTATCAGTACCAATGTTATCCATGTCAGATGTACCAGTTCCAGACTTATTTGTAGCTTCCCAACTATTATTACCGGAATTTTCTTTACCTGTTGTTACATCTTCCTTATCATAATCAACACCAATATTAAATGATGATACTACTCCACTTTTACATTCCGCCTTTGATGTACAATCTGATAATTGATTATAAATATTATCAAATGCTTTTTTATAGTATTCTTCTAATTGCTGGCTGGTACTAACACAATTAGGACTACTTGAAATTTTAAATCCACATTTTTCGGAACAGTTATAATTATTAGTACTTTGTCGTTTAATTCCATTATCATCTATTATATAAGTTCTTGCTTCACCATATCCATTTGTTCCACTATTAACACCAAAGAATGATTGAATAGTTTTTAGTGCCACTGAATAACTACGGAAATAATATGGAGAAGATCTTTTAATTGATTCAATCCAATTATCTGTAGATGGTTTCCCAGAGGTTATCTCAACGCTATCAACAGGGTTCCATACATAATCATACCAATCAGGAGGATTTGTTGCTAGGTCATAGCTACCCATAGGTTCTCTTTGTTTTAGTTTATAAAACTTCCTAGCACAGGTTTCTGCATTTTTCTGTATTTGTTGGTTATTTTTACAACCTTCTATTTTGTAATATTCATCATTGCTAGATTTTGCTAATTTAATGACAGTTGCTGAATTTGATGTATTATTATTTGAAGTTTTCTTAATGTTTGTTTCAGTATTTTTGGTTTTCTTTTTCTCATAAATTTCTTTATAGCATTTATTTATACACTTTTGAGAGTACTTACCGTTATCACACTCGTTTATACATGAATCAAACTCTTCGTTTGGTCCTGCTTGAGTTTCTTGATCATTACCACTACAAATTGGTGAATAATCACAAATATTAGCATTACCACTAGGCCATTTAATATCATTTTTTAATTCTGTTTTACAAGAAACCTTACTTCTTACTGTCACTTTATATTGAAAACACATACCTGCTTTTGTAGCTACAGGTGGATCATAAGTAACTTGTAATTGTTCTATACAGTCAACTTGACAAGCTTTATTATTTACTTCTTGATGCTTTGTGTAATACCTTTCTGTTGCAGCTGTTGTTTGCTCTTTTTTACAAGATAAAGGAGGCTTTACTTCAGTTTTATTATCTCTATCTGAATATTTTAACTCTTTGTATCCATCCCTTGCTATCTCTTCTTCTGCTGCAGTATATTTACTATTATCTTTTTGTTGATTTTGAAAATCAAGATAAGCTTTATATGCCTTTAATGATGATTGTCTTACCTCTTTGATCGTACTAGCTGTTATTTCAAAAGATGAAGAATACGCGTTATAACAATATGGGAAGCTGAGCCTCATTTGTTCCCTATACTTCTCAACATCATCTTTAGTTGCCAAATATGGGCTAGTGTCACCTACTTTTAACTTTCCTTCTTGCATAGCCTGACACTCAGCTTTTTCTTCTTCATCAAGGGTAATAGTAGTCAAAGATGAAGCATTAAATTTCTTTGAAACATAAGCGGCTGTATCAGTTATTTTTATTTTTCCACTTGGATCTAAGGTAACAGTTCCTGCTTTACATGTTGTAGTATAGTCTTTACCATTATACTTATATGGAACTTTTAGTACTTTTCCCTTTGTATTAACAATTCTATTTACATTTTCGTTACCATCTTTCTCTGTTTTATATTTTGGTTCTGCAATCACTAGTATAGCATTTCCAGCACCAACAGGTATTGATTTTGTAGAACCACCAATATACTTATCTATGCTTGGTGAAGCTGAAGTACTTAGAACCAAACTATAGTCTGCAGATGTTGAATCATAATCTATAGCATATTTTATTGTCCATTGTCCCTCTTTTGCATAGATGCTTATACTATTGCTATTTTTATCAGCTTTTAACATTTTTCCTGAAAATAAAGCTTGATCACAAGCCTTTTTAGCAGCTTCATCTTTTGTTTCTGCACTTACATTTGGCATAAGACCAAGCATAATTGATGTAGCAAATAAAACACTATAGCCAACCCTTTTAATACCTTTATACATTATCAGCATCTCCTTTCATTATCTCTTTTATTTTATCATAATTCTTTTGTTCTTTTAAACTATAATTACTAATTAATTCATTTTTTCTTACCATTCTGGCATCTACCACAAATGAATAATCTGTATTATCACCAAAAAACCTTGTACAAGTTACTAATGTCAATAACTTATCATTAGTATCAACTGAAACATTTAAATCAAAATAACTATTTTTTTTAACTTTCTTTATATATTTCTGTTTCATATCTTTAGATAATTTAGTTTGTTTATATGTTAAATCATCTTGTTTTTGAAATGAAACACCATATATCTTAAATAGATAATTTTTACCATTAGTTGTATATTCAATATATTTATTTTTTTTCAAGAAATCAGTATAGACAAAACTAAGTAATTGTTCAAACCTTTTATGATTCTTATCAGCTATAAGTGGTTTTGATGAAACATTTAGAATATTATGAGAAAATATAGTTGTTTTTTCTTGTAATGTTTTTTTGTTTGAAAAACTCCACCCTAAATCATTTGTTGGATCAGTTACATCTGTAGCATAATAATATACTATTGGAAAATCAATATTTGTTCCTTGAACTCTCAACCAACCTAAAGCTTTTTCTCCACTTACACCTTTATAGTTCTTAACTTTATCAGTTCTATCTTCAACTTTATAATATGGTTTAATTATTATAACTGCACTACTTAATATCAATAATAGTACAACTAGTAATAGCCGCCAACGATTCTGTTTATCTATTTTGATTTCTTTCATACTATCTACTCCTATTTTGTTAATGTATATGGTTTATTTTCTGTTCCATTGCCGGACTTAACAACTACATTTTTGTTCAAATATCCAACTAATTTAACACCATTAACTTCATCCTTACTAAACTTAATTGCTACAACACCAATTGTTGGAGAATTAATATAGTTTTCTTTTTTAGAACTTTCTTGATACCATGTACTTACACCAGATTCTATATGAGCACTATATAAATCAAATAAGCTTGCTAACGATAATTTAGCTTTATATTCTTTTGATGTTACTTTATTAGTATAAGATACTAAATTAGTATAATTTTTGATATTTATTGTTTTTGAATCAAAATAATTAGTTTTTATATACTCTGTTACTTTATTATTTATTTTATATCCTATATTTGCTTTCTTATTAGGATTATATAATCCTTCTGTATTGTCAAATTCTGAATAGAAATTAGCATTTTGAGTTTTTAATGACTCTAACATAATAACCTTAACAGTTCCATCAGACTCTTTTGAAATAACTCTAAAATTATATCCAGAATAATTAATGTATGAACCTGTAACAGCATCTGAAATTTTACTTCCAGCTTTTAGAGTAGTCTTATTTTCTTTTAAAATATAAGGATCTATATTACTTCCTGTTCCATCAACTATGATAGAATCAGCTTTAATATTTAATGCTGGTTTTACTCCAACAATTGTTTTTCTAGATGCATTCTTATATTCACTAAAATCTCTTGTAACACCATCATAATATGAATTTATCCAAGCTTCTTGATTATTTTTTCTATTATAAGTCCATACTGCAACATTATTATTAAGATTAGAAACATTATTTTCATCATATGATTTATTATAATCTTCTATTGCCAATAGTCCTACAAATTGAGATTTTGTATAACCATTACATTTAGTATTTGTTTTTGGATCAGAAACAGTACTATTGCACCATTTACTCTTAACTATATAATTTTTAGCTGTATCACTCAATTTTTCATAGAAATAATTATTTAACCATTCACTAACACTATTATAATCAATATAAGCTAAAGCTTCATTTGAAACAACTTTTACTGTTTTATCAGAATTAATTCCAACTATTTTAAAAGTAATGCCATCTATTTTTAGGTAGTTATCAGTATTGCTTCCTTTGTAATAATTAGTTTTATCAGTATTTTTCTTAACTATATTATTAAGTGTCTGTGTAACTTTAACAATACGTTTTTTTATTGTTTCATTTTCTAAACTATCTTTAATACTATAGGTAACTTCATAAGTACCTACTTTATCGGTGTTAACTTTTGATGAATCTATTGTTACTTTATTTTTAGAAATTTTTCCATCTGTGTTATCATAAACACTTTCTACACCAAGTTCCTTGTATTTATCATCTTTATATATAGTTATTTCATCTGAACCATTTAGTTTTATTACTGGACCTTCATGATCTATTTTGGATCTAAATATTCCACATTCTAAATATCCACTATAGTCATATCCATCATCTGATTTACTTACTTTGACCCAACTATTATTAGTATCACAAAGTGAATTTGTATATGGAGCCTTTAAGTCATCTTTTATATAATCTTTATCGTATAGTGTTTGTAAAGATATTTTTCTTAATCTGTTCCCTGTAGGTAGTAAATTTTCATTTACTTCAAAATACCTTTTAGCAGAATCTAGAAGTGTTTTTTCCATTTTCTTAAACTTGATTATTGGACTTAACACTAAAAACCACAACAATAATGCTACAACAACAATAGTAATTATTAATTTAACTGTCTTTTCATTCTTTTTATTATGCATAATTTATATTCTCCTTTTTAGCAAGACAACGGATACTCCCTATTATCATATCTATATTTTATTTTACCATATTAGTATAAAAAGTCAATTAACTATCGCAAAAAAGACTTATGAATTTGTTGTTATACAATTGATGTGAAACAAATTCTATATAAAAAAAGACTTAAGTCGTATAATTGAGTTAAACACAAA
>CAKOXP010000012.1 GCA_934130175.1 uncultured Bacilli bacterium | reverse complement strand
TACAAACCATTTTATGTGCATTTACTTTTAGAATTTTTTTATTTAAATATACGTGCAGTTACTTTAGAATTTAACCTACTTTTTTTAAGAGTAAATTATTTATTTAACTTCCCGTTTTTTTACTAACGGGATTTTAATTTTGGAATTAT
Organism: uncultured Bacilli bacterium; assembly: GCA_934130175.1. Taxonomy (GTDB): domain Bacteria; phylum Bacillota_I; class Bacilli_A; order RF39; family UBA660; genus UMGS995. The sequence goes on along the minus strand of CAKOXP010000012.1, from coordinate 47,631 downwards.
ATGGGGAAACATCTTTATTAGTCAAGGGTGAACGTACGTGAACTTGTATACCCTTGACTAATTTCTTATTTTATATAATATTATTCCAAATAAAGTTCATCTTTATTTGTTATTTATTAATATATGTATTATAATATTGCTTGAAATCTTGATTTAGCTCTAAAATATTGTATAGAAAATTATAATTATATTAGATTTAATCAAAATTACATTTATAAACATAAAAATATTATGGGATGTTATCTCTATATTTAACGTTATACTTTTTTTAGAGTAAACTATAGATTCAAAAAATAAAATAGAAAAAAATAGAAAGTTTGTGAAAAATGGTTTGAGAAAAAAACAAAAAGAAATGTTCCAAAGGCCACGACACCATTTTTATTTCTCAAAATTATTGTCTCAATGACAATTAAAATGGATAAAACAATATAAATATTTTTCACCTTATATAAGAACTATTTTGAATCAACCGGATAAAATATTTGAATACATTAAGAATAATTTTAATAGATTTTATCATCAATTTTATTTACTTTTTGTTGCAATATTTCTAATTTCTTAATATTTTTATTATTCTTTAATACTTCCATTTGATTTCTTGCAGATTCATTTAAATGAACTAATCTATCTGATTGTTTTATATTCATTTTAATTAATTCTGCATTAGTATTTTCTAAATTATTTAAAATGATTAAGTGAAGTAAATCAGTATAATCTCTTATATTTCATTTTTTTGCTAGTTCTAAATTTTTTTCTCTCCATTCTTTAGCAGTCATTCCAAATAATGCTACATTTAATACATCTGCTTCTTCAGCATATACGAATCTTTTTTGTTCTTCTGTTAATGTAGGAACTATATAATTTTTAACTGCATCTGTATGGACTACATAATTTACTTTGGATAAAACTCTATTGGCATGCTATTCTAACTTCTGTTGATATGCTTCATTTTTCTTTAACCTTTCAAATTCTTTTATTAAATAAAGTTTAAACTCTGGACTTAACCAACTAGCAAATTCAAATGCAATATCAGGATGAGCAAATGTTCCAACACTATATTTTCCTGCACTCGGAACAATACCTATTGCATTAAATTTATCTTTCCATCTCTTTGGAGTCATAGTAAATCTATTGTATGGTGCTTCTTCAGTTTTAATTACGTGAAATTCCACGGAATTAAAATTTTCGTTATTTATTTGTTCCCACAAACCATAATAATCAAATGAATTTTTATTAGACATCCAATTTCTAATTACACCTGACGGATCTTCTGAATTTTGATATTTTGCTAAATCAGTAAGTGATATATAATCTACATCTTCAATCCTCATTATTCCTATTTTATTATCTATAACATTAATTTCAGTTTTTACTAAATCTTTTGACATATTTTGCTCCTTTCTAAGTTAGACTGACTAATTTGTAAATTTCCTTTAAATGAAAAAATTATTATTAAAAGGAAATTTACTAAAGAAAGAAAAAAAGAAAAGTAAACTTCTTTCTACTTATATTATTGTAGAAAGATTCTACTTCTCCTTATTTTTATTCCTATAAGTTTATTGAATTTTTTCTCTAGATAATTCTATAGCTGTTACAATAACAAATATATCTATTATACTTTACTTTATTTAATCTGTAGTGGCAAGTTAAAAGTAGACAATATAAGTATTTTTATTTTTTAATAGCCTTAACTTATTATTTTCTTACCTTTATTATATCGTCTTTTTCAATTTTCCCTACTAATAAAGATGAATCTTTATAATGATTATTAATATTTTCCTCTACTTTTTCCTCATCATAGTTGGCATAACAATATTTACAATAATGTTTACAAGAATTATAGACACCAATATCTACCATTTCAACACAATTACAACCTCTAGCTTTCCATTTCTTAAAGTTTGTTTTGTTAGTTTTCTTAAATGCCAGATTAAAATCAACACAATCTTTCTTTATAAATCCATACTCTACTAGGTTATGCTCTTCAAAACAGGTTTGGACCGTCATATTATGCATTTTGGCAATAGAAGAAAATTCCTCTCCAATAACTTTATAGTCATTATCAGTAAAATCTCTTAACTTTAATACTTTTAAATTAGCCTTAACATTTTTATAATCATCAATAAATGAAATTATAATATGAGAAGTATAACCATCTAGTAAATTACATAATCTTTTAAATGCTTTTATATGATAATTTAAATTATACTTATCACTTAAAAATATAGGATCATATCTAATATATAAATTTTCTTTACCAATAATTTTGGATAGTTTTTTAACTGATTCAATTATGACACTTTTATTACAAACGTTTTTTTCGATATCACTTTGATATGGAGTAATAGTAACATGAAAAATAATTGGAATTTTAATATCTTTAATTTTATCTAAAATAGGAGTTGGATTCTTAGTACAGAATACTATCAAATCAACATCATCAAAATAAATTCTACTTACTAACTTTTTGTAAAATGGATTTCTTACATCAATATAACCCTCTTTGTATCTAGACATAAACCACTCAGAAAAAAAGGCAACTATATCACATCTTCCACTTACATTTAAAACCATTTTATCACCACCTAAATTATATCAAAAAAAGATAAAATTTCTTCTACCTTTTTGAACTTAATATATATTCTTTGATAACTTCAGCACATTTTTCAACACCAATACTATCACTATTAAGACATAAATCATAGTTGGCTGGATTATTCCATTCTCTTCCTGTATAGTATTTGTAATGATTTGCTCTTAGCTTATTAACTTTTTCTATTTGTTTTTTAGCATCACTTTTCTTGATTTTGTAATACTTTACTGCTCTACTAATTTTACTATCTATATCACTATAAATAAAGATTTTAATTAAATTCTTATTATCTTTTAAAACAAAATCAGCACAACGACCTACTATGATACAAGATGATTTACTAGCCAGTTTTTTTATTAGATTAGACTCTTTTATAAATAATTCATCAGCATTATTAAGTGAATAATAATATCCATTATTAAAGTTATCTAAGCTAGTCCTTTTTTGTTCTTTTTCTTCAATATAATTTGTATCTAGTCCAGTTTCTTTAGAAAGTTCATTTATAAATTCTTTATCATATAATTTTATACCTAGATTTTCACTAAGGATTTTAGCAACATATCTTCCACCACTACCGTATTCACGAGATATTGTTATTACGACGTTATCTTTTAATGGTTTAAAGTTTTCTTCTTGAACTTTTATATCATCTTTTTCTGTAACTAAAGAATTTAAGTGTTTAACCTCAATTACTAATAAAATAGTAGAAATAATGAATGCTAATAAATCTGCGAATGGTCCAGCATATAATATTCCTTCTACTCCATAAATTTTTCCTAAAATAATCATTGCTGGAATTAAGAATAAGATTTGTCTTGATAATGAAAGGATGGCACTCTTGGCACTTTTTCCAATTGCTTGAAAAAAGATTCCAGATGATATTTGAATACCATTAACAATGCATAGCATTAAGTATACTCTAAAGGCATATTTAGCAAAATCCATATAAAGTTTATTACCTGAACCAAAAATCATTATTAACTTATCTGGTATAGCTTGGAATAAAATAAAGCCAACTGTTCCAACAATGATACTGAAAGTTAGAACCTTCTTTAAGGTTTCTTTTACTCTTTCATACTTAGCAGCTCCATAGTTATAGCCAATAATAGGTTGAGAACCTGCAGCTATTCCTATAATAATACTATTTAGAATTTGATTTATTTTCATAACAATACCTAAAACCGTAATTGGAATTTCACTACCATATTTAGAACTTGCTCCATATTTACTTAATAAATTATTTTCACAAGCTATTACAAGTACAATACTAATTTGAGTTATAAAGCTTGATATTCCAAGAGCTGATACTTTTAAAGAAACATCTTTATTTAACTTGAAATCTCTTCTACTAATCTTTACAGATTTTATTCTTTTTAAATACAAAACATTAAGTATAAAAGTTGCAAATTGAGAAATAACAGTTGCGATGGCAGCACCTCTTACTCCCATTTTGAAAACAAAGATAAAGATTGGATCTAAAATGATATTTAAAACTGCTCCTAAAATCATTGTCTTCATTGCGTAATCTGGAGATGAATCTGCTCTTATAATTGAATTTAGAGTTGTACCAATCATCATAAATGGTAAACCTAAAACAATTATTCCACCATATTCTAAAGCAAATTTTTCTAATGGTTTAGTACAACCAAATAAATAAATTAAGTTTCTTAAAAATAAAGAACTTCCTATTAAGAAAAGAATTGAAATTATAATAGATAATAAAAATCCATTAATAATTCCTTCTGCAGCCTCTTTCTTTTTCTTTTCACCTAATTTTAAACTTAAATAGGCACTAGCTCCATCACCAAACATTAAACTAAAAGCTAAGCAAATCATAGTAAGTGGAAAAACAACATTAGTTGCTCCATTACCTAAATATCCTACACCCCAACCAATAAAAATTTGATCGACTATGTTGTATAAAGAATTAACAACCAGGGATATAATACAGGGAATAGAAAACTTTTTTATAAGTTTACTAACTTTTGCTGTACCTAAAATATTTTCTTCTTTTTGCACATTAAATCACTCCTTTTTCCAAACAAAAAGATAATAAATATATTATCTGGACTTACTCTAGTTAATACTAGAGGCACGACAAAATGAATTATAACATATTTATTATCTTTAATGTAAGTTATTTTTTTATTTTCTGTTTAGCTGATAAATCAAATGAATCTTCAGCTATACTAACACCATCAGGCATAATGTAAGAAGAGATTTGATTATATTTAAATGCTTCTTTCTCAATTGTTTCTGTCTTTTTAGAAAAGATAACTGACTCTAAACTGTTGATACTAAAGGCATTTTCCTTTATTACCTTAATTTTTTCCGGAATTACAAGATTTTTTAATTTATTCATATTAAAAGCATTTTTACCTATTTCTTCTAAAGACTCTGGAAGAGTTAATTGAATTATTTTATTACTACAAAAAGCATAATCACCTATTTTTATTAACCCCTCATTTATATAGACATATTTTATCTCATTTTCATAGAAAGCAAAAGCTCCTATAGTTCTAACACTCTCTGGAATAATAACTTGAGATAGTTTATTTTTTCCAAAGGCAAAATCTCCAATCTCAACTACCGTGTTAGGTATAACGACTTTTTCTATTTTCTTATCTTTAAAGACTCCATTATCAATTTTTTTGACCCCTTCAGGAATAATTATTTTTTTAGAATCACCAGTATAATCTATTAATGTTGCATTAACTATCTTAAATTCACTGTCCATAAAATTCACTCCCTACTAATATAATATTTTAGATTCTATATCTTTGTCTAATAAATTTGTGTAGTTAATAGCATCAATTTTTGTACCAACGACAGTTTGATAATGTGTTGGTATTGCAAGTTTTGGTTTTATTAAATTAGTTAGTGTTGAAGCTTCCTTATAATCCATTGTATAAACTCCACCTACAGGAAGTAATAAAACATCACATTTAATTTGTTTATTTTCTTTATTGATATCAGTATCTCCTGTTATAAAATACTTTTTATTATTAAAATCTATTAAATATCCTACCCATTCATTTTTTTCTGGATGATATAGCTTATTTGTATTATAAGACGCTACTGTCTGAAAGTTTAAATTTCCAACTAGATATTTGTTATTTGGCTTTACTTTAACTATTTGATTATTAAATTCTTCTAAACTTTTAGAACAAGATTCAGAAATAATTATAATTGTACTTTCCTTTATTACCTTGTTAATATCTTCTATTGATAAATGATCATAATGATCATGAGTTATAAAAATATAGTCAGCATCATTTACTTCTTCATCTATTAAATATGGATCTAAATAAATTACTGTTTCTTGATCTGTTAGTCTTATTGATGACTGAGCATTTATTTTAATTTCTTCTTCCATAACTACATCTCCCCATACACTAAATAAGAAAATATTTTTTCAATTCTTATTTATATTTTTATTATAACAAACATCTTTTAGATTTTAAATAGACAGATGTCTAGTAGTGTAAACTATTACTACCCTATTTTTCTTTTATACTTAGTGATTATATTATTAAGAATTATAAATACTAAAATGAATATAAGAATAATAATCATATTACTGAAAACATTTCTAAGACTATTTAAATTAATAATTTCTAGTTTAGCTAAAGTATCATTTGTATTGATATACCAATAAGTTGGTAATATTTTAGAAAAGTTAAGAACGCTTTTTGGCAAGAAACTAGAAGGAACAAATGCCCCACATAAGAATGAAGAACCAAGTGCAATTACATTAACTATTCCATTAACTGCATTTTTATTATTTAGTAAAGAACTAATTAAAAGAGCAATAGTTAAAGAGCACATTGTAAATAGTAACGAATTAAATAAATATATTAATCCTCTTAAGCTGAAAAGTGTTTCTTTAAGTAAGAAAAATCCTAAAATAGTAAATACTAACCAAGTTATAATGGTATAGATAATACCTGATATTAAAATTAATCTATTATATCTTTTATAATCCATACTACTAATAATAGTTCTTTTTATAATACTTTCTTCATGAAAACTTGATAATACTAAACAAACGATAAAAATAACTATTGCCATAATACTATAACTTGCAAAATTAAAATAAGAATTCATATTAGATAGTTCAGTTGTATTTAATTTAGACATAACTTTAACTTTTGTATTATTATCTAGACTATTATTTATATTTTTAATTATTTCTCTTTCATCAGTATTTGTCTTAGTATAAATATTTTGTACCTTTAAATATCTTTTTAACATCATAGAAGCAAGGTAAGCATTATAGTCAGGTGTTTTCTTAATACTTAGTTCTACCTTTTTACCTTCTGAGATAGTTTTTCCATAATTTTTTGGAATATAGATTATATAGTTAACATCTCTATAAAATAAGGCATCATTTCTTTTTGATTCACTATCATCTAATTTTATTATTTTAGCATTCTTTTTTAAGTACTTAATTAGATTATTGGTAATAGGATTGTCACTATCTTTATTTACAATAGCAATATCTGGTTTAGTATTAGTAAATGTCATACTATTATCATTAGTTTGAAAGTTCATTCCACCAAAAACAATAAGTAATATTGTATAAAAAATTATTGTTCCTCTATAGGCTTTAACTACTTTGAAAAAAGTCTTAAATACTGTCATACTTTTGCCTCCTCAAACTTTTAATTGATATAACTAACATAATAGCAGAAAACAAAACTAAACTTATAATGTCAAAATAATATCTATCTAAAGTATTATAATAATAAAGAGCATAAAAACCATCTGTTATCATACTAGCAGGATTAATTAAGTTTAAAATAGGAATATTCTTATCAACAATATATTTCATAGTTATTCCCATCATTCCAGATAAGAAACAGCCAAGCATTGTAATACCAATTAAGATACCTGTTTTAGCATTATCATTCTTTTTTATTAAAACTGATACCGCAACACCTAGAGAAAGTCCTGCTAAAACTGATACTAATGAAAGAAGCATAACTAAATTAAAGTTTGTTCCATAATCAACCTTCAATACAAATATAGTATATAAAAACAATAATAAAAGTCCAAATACTTGGATAATATAACTAGAAAGTAATCCACTAAATAACAGTTTAAACTTACTTATTTTTGATATGGATACTCTTTTACCAATACTATTCATATTAGCTAAATAGTAATTAGTAATAAACATAGATATAATACTTCCATATAGAGCTGCCATGGCAATCAAAGTATAATATTCTATCATGGTATAACTCAAATTATTATTAGAAATATCTTTTATTTTTATGTCATCGCTATTTAATAATTTATTAGCATTCATATATATCTTGTTATAATCAATGTTATAATTACCTTTTTTTATGTCATTCATAGCCTCATTTTTAACTAAAGTATTAATAATTGTTTCTTCGCTCTTAACCTCATCTATTACATATCTTAATATTGTCTCATTAATACCACTTGTTAAAACCGTTATTTTAATATCTTCATCTTCAAAATTTAAATATCCAGTTATTTTCTTTTTATTAAGTAATTTCTTAGCTCTTGTCTCATCAATATATTTAATATTAAACAATCTATCCTTATTTTTCTTATCACTTAATTTTTTAAATGCTTCATTATATATTTTATTATTTTTATAACTATCATTAGGAATTATTGCTATATTAATCACATCTAAAGTTTCATTTTTTTCAATATCACTAAAAGCTAAATAAAAAAATGTTCCTAAAAGAATTGGAAATATAAAAGTCCAAAAAAGTAGTGTTCTATTTCTAGTTAATATTTTTAAACTATATCTAAAATTATGAAAAAACATCAGTCTCTTAAATCCTTCCCTGTTAACTCTAAGAAAACATCATTTAATGTAGGTCTTTCTGAAAATATACTATTATATGAAACATTATTATCTTTTAGTAAATCTATAAGTTTTTCTAAGTTATTTGCATCTTTTTTGTATGTAATTACCACTATATTATCATTTATATAGACATCATCTATATTTTTAAGTGTTTCTATTTTATCAATAATTTCTTTTGTAATTGATGTTAACTCAACAGTTATCTTTTCGACAGTAGTGGCATTCTTTTTTAATTCATCACTACTACCTTCAGCAATAATCTTTCCTTTATCTAAGATAATTATTCTATCGCAAAGTAGTTCTACTTCTTCCATATAATGAGTTGTATAAATGATAGTTGCACCATTATCACGAAGTTGCTTTATTCCATCTAAAATATTATTTCTACTTTGAGGATCTACCGCAACTGTAGGTTCATCTAAAAAAATCAGTCTTGGCTTATGAGCTATTCCACAAGCTATATTAAGTCTTCTTAAAAGACCACCTGATAATTGTTTAGGATAAAATTTAAAAAATTCCTCTAATCCTACTAACTTTATTGCATCAAAGACATATTCTTTTCTTAAAATCTTATCTTTTATATATAATCCACAAAAATAATCAATGTTTTCATATACCGTTAATTCATTAAAAACAGCTATATCTTGGAAAATAACTCCAATATCTTTTTTTATATCATAGGAATTAGGTTCCATCTTTTTGGAAAATATTTTGATATTGCCACTTTGATAATTTAAAAGAGAAAGTATACAGTTAATAGTTGTTGATTTACCACTTCCATTGGGACCTAATAGGCCTAATATTTCTCCTTCATAAACATTAAATGATAAATTGTCTATGGCTTTTAAATTTTTATATTCTTTTGTTAAATTTTTAACTTCTATTACATTTTCCATTATTTTTCTCCTATTTAATATCTACTCCGCCAAATACGCAAATTGCTTTTATATATAGTGTATACTTTTTATTTTGATCATCTATTTTTTTCTTTTTATTATCTACTCCACCAAAGAATGATGAAGATGATATTTTTACTTTTACATTATCTGGAACTAAAATATCTGCTCCACCAAATACACATTTTACATCTATTAGAGTATCACTATTTATTTTTGCATTTCTTAAATCTAAATCAATACCCCCAAATACACTTGTTAAGTTTGCACCATCAAATTTTTCATCTGATAAATTAACTTCTTGACCAGAAAAAACAGTACAATAATTATTATCATTTGTTTTATTTATTTTTTGTATTTCAGATTCTATTTTTTTACCTATTTTTCCTTTAAATATGCATGATATTCCAACTAATATTAATATTATTGGAACAATAAGTTTCCATAACATACCAATTTCTATAACATCTCTTCTCCATAATAATAATCCTATTCCAATTATTAATCCAATTATATTTCCAAGTTTATCCTTTTCTGTAATAACACCAATGAAACAAGGAACAATTATAAATAATGTCCACCATCCATCAAAAAATATATCTACATTAATTATTTCAAATGAATTTAATCCTATTATTATTCCAAGAGTAATCAAAACAAGTCCCCATATTATACTTTTTAAATTTTTCATATTATTTCTCTCCTTTTTTATATATAAATATTATAACATATTATTATAAAAGAAAAAGATAGATGACTATTTCTATCTTAATTATTAATAATTATATTCTAAAAATTCTGATTATTGAAAATATAGAAAACTACTCTGTTGGTCCATTAAAATTTTTAAATTTTTCTTTAAATGATTCAACATAGTTTTTATCTAAGATGATACTATTATCATTTATTTGTTTTTCTTCAACTACCATAGGATTACAACCTATACCTTTTTCTCCTATTTCATCTATATGAAATTTATTACCACAGTTTTGACAAACGATGTAATTACCTTCTTGAACATAATAAGCATTAGGTGATGGATTACAGGAATTACATGTATTAAAAGCAATTCGAATCTTACCATCAGATCCTTTTACTACTAAAAATTGAATTGTTGTATCATCTACTTTATAATTTACAAAAGTAACTTTATTTGTAATATCTTTAGTATCAATTACTATCTTATCTTCTTTTGCTTCTTCATTTACAAATTTATTTTCTTGGCTTTTACCACAACCAGTAAGAAGAAACATACTTACTATTATAACTAATGTTAAAACTATTTTTCTCATACATCAGCACCTTCATCTAAATATTTATAACCTAAATCCTCTATTTTTTTACGTAATAAGTTTGTATCAATTTCAAACTTAGAAGTTATTATTACTTCTTTTTTATCTAAATTAACACTTACTTTTAAAACTCCATCTATCTCTTTTAGTGAATTTTCTACCTTTTTAGCACAATGAGAACAACTCATACCATCTACATTGATTACTTGTTTTACTTTTTTATTAAACATCTATATCATCTCCTAATTTTATTTTTTTAATCTTAAGGCATTAAATACAACAGTTAAACTACTTATTGTCATAGCAAGAGACGCTAACATCGGATTCATTCTAATTCCAAATTTAGTTAAAAGTCCCGCTGCAGCTGGAATCATCAAAATATTATAGAAAAATGCCCAGAATAAATTTTGTTTTATATTTTTTATTGTTCTTTTACTTATATACATTAATTTAATAATACTGTTTAATTTATCATTCATTAGAATAACATCAGCTGAATTAGTAGCGATATCTGTCCCGCTAGAAATAGAAACACCAATAGTTGCAGTAGCAAGACTTGGAGCATCATTTATTCCATCTCCTATCATCATTACTTTTTTATCATCTTTTATTAAATCACTGATAACTTTAGCTTTGTCTTTGGGATAAACATTAGCAATTACTTTAGAGATTCCTATCTTTTTAGCAAGACGATTTGCGACAACACTATTATCTCCCGTTAAAAGAATAACCTCTTTAGAAAGTTTTTGTAAATTAGCAACTATTATTTTAGCATCTTCTCTTTCTATATCAGAAACACCAATTAAAGCAAGAACTTTTTTATCTTCAATTACATAGATAATACTACTACCATCTTCTAATAAATTTTTCTCATCATCTAAATAATCATTTTTTAATTTTAATTTATCAAATATTTTTCCGTTAGCAAGATAATAAGTCTTAGAATTAATTTTTGCACATAAACCTAACCCATCTAATTGCTTATAAGAATCTAGTTTTAATAAATCTTTTTCAGTAAATGCTTTGGAAATAGGATGAGTAGATTTATCTTCAATACTAGAAACTATTTTTAAAAGATCTTTATCACTATAACTACTATAATTATAAATTTTACTTATCTTTAACGATCCATACGTTAAAGTTCCAGTTTTATCAAAGACAACTGTATCTATTTTATGAGCATTTTCTAAAGTTTCACTATTCTTTACTAAGATACCATTTTTAGCACACAATCCTTCTGATATTACAACTGCAAGTGGAGTTGCAAGACCTAAAGCACAAGGACATGCTACTACTAAGATAGTTACAAATGAAGTTAAACTGTTTGCAAAACTAAATCCTATAATCATATCTATAAAGAATGTAATTAAAGCAATAACTATAATTCCTGGTACAAAATAAGAACTTACTCTATCAGCTATTTTAGATATTGGAGCTTTTGTATTAGTAGCTTCTACAACCAATCTAACAACTTCAGAAATAGTTGAATCTTTACCAATTTTTAAAGCTTCATATAAAATATAACCATCTAAGCAAATACTACCAGCTATTACAGAATCATTTACACTCTTTTTAGAAGGAGTAGCTTCACCTGTTAAAAAGGCTTCATCAAAATAAGAACTACCTTCAATAATTTTTCCATCAACAGCTACTTTCATTCCACTTTTACAAACTAAAATATCACCTTTTTTAACCTCATCAATAGAAACTTCTACTACCTTATCATCTTTTTTTACTAAGGCTTTAACAGGAGTAATCATTACAAGTTTTTTTATAGCTTCTTTCGTTTTTTCTTTGCTTCTATTATCTATATATCTTCCTAATTTTAGAAAATATATAATGGTACAGCTAGATTCATAATATAAAAATTCCACATAATTAGTCTGTCCTTTAATAATCATAATAGTTGAAAACAAACTATAAATAAAACTAGATAAGACTCCAATTGAGACAAGCGTATCCATATTTGGTGTTTTATGGATTAAATTCTTATAACCATTTTTTATAATATCAAAACCATATCCTAAGAAAAGAATAGTAAGAAAAAGAAGACTTAAAGCATAATTAAGAGGATATTTTTCCATATTTAAAAAGTTAATTACAGGTAAATGAATCATATGAGCCATTGCGATGTAAAGAACTAATAAAGTTAAGATTCCATAAATTATCAAAGGCTTTTTATTAAGATTTTTTTTAGATTCTTTTAAAGGATCATATACTCCTAAACTTTTAAATCCAGCTTCCTTAATATATGTTTCTATTTCTGATAGTGAAATACTATCATCATAAGTAATACTTGCTTGAGCAAGAACTAAGTTAACTGAAGCATCAATTATTTTTTTCTTAGTTTTTAAATACTTTTCTAAACCACTAGAACATGCACTACAAGTCATACCATCTATATTTAAAATTACTTTTTTCATTTATTTCCTCCTTTAAATATCTTTTTATTATCAACAACTTTTATATTGTTTTTTATCATATTCATATAACATGTATAATTAAAACTTTCTACATTAGTAGGAGTAAAGAAAATAACATTATCTCCTACTTCTAATTTTTTCTTAATATTATATTTATTAATAATTATTTCATTATTACAATTATTTAACTTATCTTTAGATACATGAATAATCATTTTTACTTTGATACCTTTTTGAACCATTATGTCTTGATAATTATCATAATCTAAATTAATATTAATTTCTTGATAATCTTTTTTTATAATAGATTTTTGAAAAGTTTTATCACTACTAAACAGTTTAGAAATATTAATATCAAAAGATGACAAAGCATTATTTATCATAACAAGGGAAAGTAACATGATTATTATAGCAGCAATCTTATTAATGACTATTTTTAACTTTCCATCTACAAGGTTAAGGATAACTCCCGCTAACAACATAAGAGGAATTGTTCCACTACAGAAGCAAAACATCGAAAAAGCTCCTTTAAAAAAACTTTTTGTTGATAAGGCAACCATCTGCATAGCTTGTAATGGTCCACATGGCATGAAGCCATTAAGTAGTCCAATAACAAAAGGATTTCTAGTATTAGTTTTGTATTTTAAAAATCTTATTTTAGTAAGCTTTATAATACCAAGCATATTTAAAGACATTAAAAACATAAAAGTAGCTGCCAAAATAACTATAATTTTAGAAATAATACTATTAACTGATAAGACATTACCAATTAGTCCTACTACTCCACCTAATAATGTATAAGAAATTAATCTTCCTAAGTTATACAAGATTGGTCTTTTTAAACTTTTCTTTCTACTAGTATTAATTGTCGCTACTAAATTAATAGATGCACACATACTTATACAATGAATACTTGTTAAAAGTCCTGTTACAAATAGTAGCTTATATGTAGTATTAGTAGAAATAGTTGGAATCATATTAAAAATATTATATCCAAAAATTTTATTTAAAATAATAGAAAAACTAATTATAGATAATGTTATTATAATAAATTCTTTCAATTTGATTTTAGTATCTAACTCTCTGATATCATCAGAAATATATTCTTCTTTTGTAAAATATGATTTATCTTTAACTGTTTTTATAATTAAATTATGATCTAATTTATTAGTGTATGAAATAACTGCTACAAAGCCATTAAATTCTACACTTTTAACATTTTTTAAGGATAGTAAAGTATTCTTTAAAGTTTCTTCACAATGAGAACAACTCATACCATCTATTTTTATATATAATTTTTTCATTTTATTTTAGTTTTCCAAATAAGTTAAAAACATCATCTATTACATCAAGATTTCCTTTATCGATATCTTCAACCATACATGATTTCATGTGGCTTTTTAAAACTTCTCCCCCTAAACTTTTTAAAGCGTTAGTAGCAGAAGCTATTTGAAGTAAGACATCATCACAATAACGATCATTTTCAATCATCTGTAAAATACCATTTACTTGACCTGATATTATTTTTAGTCTTCTTGTTAAATCTTTCTTTTCTTCTTCTGTTCTATGTTTTGAACGTATACAATTTTCACACTTTTTTGTTTTTGTCATTTTATCACCCACAATCATTATAGGGGGTAGGGGGTATCTCTGTCAACTGCTTTTTTATTTTTTATAATCGCCTATATTTTTACATACAAAAAGAGGCACCTTGCCTCTTTAATTTTTTATTAATCTATTTTTATAACGGCCAAACTTGCAGTAGTAGTTCCATCAAAAATCAATTCTGTTGCATTTTCTGCTGTTATAACAAGTGTCACTTCATCATCTTCTTTTAGTGGATATAGAGTAGAACCAACTACATTAGTAATAGAATTAGCCTTAGCTTCTCCTTTTATGTCACTTCCAGCAACTGTTATACCTGATGCTTTTACACTAACCACATAATTTGTATCAACAGATGTAGATATATTTAAGAAATAATTAATTTGATATATTCCCTGTTTTCTTATTTCTATTGTGTAAGAATTATCATAATCTGTAAATATAGCTGCACCAGTTTCTTCAAGAGGAATAATCGTTTCCATACCTGCAACTACATTAAATCTTTGATTACTATGAGCAAATCTATAACCATATGCTTCTAATCCATAGACTTGACCTGCAGGACCTTGTGGTCCAACTGGACCAGTTTCTCCTTTTTCACCTTGTTCTCACTTATCTCCTTGAGGACCTATTGGACCAGTATCACCTTTTTCTCCTTTTGGTATATAAAAGGTAAGATGATGAATATTTCCATCAAAATCATCTTGAACTTCAGCTTCTTCACCAGGCTCCAGCGTTTCAGTACCATCAATAGTGATTACTTGACTTATTCCAATTTCTCCTGGTAATCCTCTTGGACCCTCTGGACCAGTAGGACCAATTTTTCCCTCTACTCCAGGACTACCTCTAGGTATTTTAAAATTTAATACTACATCTTTATTAGTTCCAACATTTGTAACTAAAGCTTCGGTATCAGCATCCACCGTTTCAGTTATACCAACTTCAATTGTTGCACCACCGTCTTCTCCTCTAGGTCCCGTTGGACCTATTTCGCCTCTTAATCCTTGAATACCAGCTTCACCTTGAGGTCCTGTTGGACCTGTTGGACCTTTAGCATAACAAAACCTTATATTCTTACTAGCCTCTCCTATTAATTTTTTAGTTTCTTCATAACTATCATTACAAGAGCAATCATGCTTATTATTCATATGTTACCCTTCCAATATAGTTTATGTATAGCCTGTTTAATTAGAATTAAATTATTCTTAATATTTTTATAAAAAAAACTGATAAATTAATTTATCAGATTCTTAAATATTTAAAACATCACTGAAATCTTTGATATTATCCCTATTTTTATATTTTTCTTCTATTGTATCAATAATTTTTTGATTCATACTACTACTATAACCTTCAAATGCTTCATCACCGATAATTAGAAATGGTACAGATCTTGATGATACTTTTTTATCAAATTTTTCTAAGAAATAATCCATTATTTTACCATTATCTTCATTGTACCAAACCTCAAAAGCATACAGATTATAATATTTAGAATATTTAGATTTAATACTTTCAAGGTAAGTAAATAATGCTTCACAATGAGGACAACCTTTTCCGTAAAAGAGATAAATATTTACTTTATCATTAAACTTAATATCAGTAATTTTTGATTCATAACTAATATTTTTAGAATTAGTATTTTCTTGATTATTTTTTTGACTTGATAAAGTTATTATTCCCATTGATAAACCAGTTAAAAGTATAACTATAATTACTATAAACTTCTTCATTTAAAACTCCACATACCTTTCCGTATTATATAAAATATTATCTAACTCGATATAAATGGAATATTTACCACTTAAACCATCTTTATTAATATACTTAGTAACATCTATTCCTTGTTCATTTTCTTCTTCAGTAAATAAATCAACACATAAAGCAGTATATGGCTTTTTACTTACTTTAACATTATAATACTTTGATTTCATATTTTTATACAAAACTATATTTACTTTATTTTCTCTTTTAAATTTTCCCTTTACAACAAGTCTATCTACTTCTTTTGTAATTGAAATATTATGTTTTTTATAATTTTCATCTATTTTTTTAGAGTTTAATTTAAAGACCCTTACTGTTTTTTCAACATCGGTTTTTCCAAGAGTTCCAAATCTCCTAGCCTTACCTAATTTTAATTTTTCATCTTTGCTATATAAACTCATCTTTTCAACGCGATAAGCATTTGTAGGAAGTTTTAATTCAAAGACAACTTTATTATTTATTAACTCTACTGTATCTGATACTAAAGTAGTATTCTTACTAAAACCTGCTGGTTGATTAGAATTTACTCCATCTACGTAAACAATTCCACCAGAATGAACTATATAATGGTCTTTAGCAAGATAATCAACATCTGATATATATGGAGAATAAAAACTACTACCACGTTCTTTTCCATATTCATAAATCTGCTTTATTGTCATTTTTTTAGTATCAATTTTGTACATAACTCCTCTTGAGTAAGAATTTTCTGCTTTTACATAATTATCTTTATCTTTAGATTTATTATTTCCATTATCAAAAAGAAATACATATCCTTCAGGAGTTATCATTGCGGCATGTTG
Source organism: uncultured Bacilli bacterium (assembly GCA_934130175.1). Lineage (GTDB taxonomy): Bacteria > Bacillota_I > Bacilli_A > RF39 > UBA660 > UMGS995. Next base: position 30,401 of record CAKOXP010000012.1, on the reverse strand, counting down.
ACTCCACTGCCATTCGAAATCTTTTCCAATTGGTTTGAAGAAATACTTTTTATATTTACTACTCCATTTAGTAGAATCTCCAATAATCCAGTTTAAACTTCCTGTTTTATAATCTATATTTATAACTGCATCTTGATGTCTTCCTGATAATGTTATTGAGTTAGTCTTTTTGTCATACCAAACAGAATTGTTATGGAACCAATCATAACTAGACCAATTTTCACTCTTACCATCATTGATTTCTAAAATATCTTTTAAATCAAAATGTTTAACAATTTTACCTGTTTTTCTATCGAGTTCAACAATATAATCTTCTACGGTACCATAACTGTTATTAAAATCATCAGAAGCTATTAATAAATTTCCATTATCCATTTCATAATAATCATGATGATAACCACCGGGTAAACTATATTCAGTATAAACTTTTCCTAGTAAATCCATTTCATATAATCCTGTCATATAATAAGGACTATTAACTAATCGTTCTGTACTTAATAATAAATGACCATTTTTTAGCTTATCTATCTTCCAAATAGCTGATTTTTTTAAATACCAACGTACATCCCCATTAACATCATACGCAGTAGTATAACCTGTACTTGATGGTGTATAAAAATATAAATCGTTTGTAAGATTTGCTTCATCCTTATTTATTTCTTCAGGAAGAATCATATCACTAGGCAATTTAGATGTCTTAATAGAAATTATCTTCTTTACTTTTTTATTATTTTCTTTATATTCAATAATAACTTTATTATCAGTTTCTGCATAAAGACCATAGATAGGAAGATAATGATTAGTATCTTCGCTAAACGTATGAGTATAGGTAGTTAATTTGTCCTTACCTACAATTGTTACTTTAGGACTAACTTTAGTTTTTGTTTTAAATATAACTAAAGCAGTTAATGGTGAATTTCCATAAGGATCAACAATGATATTGGGCTTATTAATTGTAAAACCATTTATCTTAAATTTTGATTCTTTTTTTATCTGTTCCTTTATTAAACTAGTTGTTATACTTACACTTTTAGTATTTATATTTTTAGAATTAGTTTTCATAAAAGTTACTCCCAGAATCATTCCAGTAATTAATAATAATCCTATTAATAAATGTCTTTTTGTAATTTTTTTCATTCTTATCAGCTCCTTGATATTTTCATTTTACTATATAAGTAAGAAAATATTAAATAACGAAGAAGTTGAAAAAACTCAACAATTAGTTGAGTTGATTTTATATTATTTGAAATTACATTCTGATTCTAGTTTTAAAGGTATTTGATAAGTAATAGTTTTATTATCTTTAGTAGTTGCGTTTATAGATAGATACAAACTACCATCTTTATAATTTTTACAAGTTTTAGAAAAATTATCTATTGTCAAAGTCAAATTTTTTAGATAATCTTCTAATTTTATTCCAGATTTACTAGCATAACTATAAGATTTAATCTTTCTATCTATGTCATGATATTTTTCAAATAACACACACTCTATTTTTTTATATTCAAATTTATCATTACCACCACAGTATTCAATATTAGATATGTAAATTGCTGATTTCTTATCATTATAAGCAATGTTTCCAGATATATTAAAATCTTTACAAGTAGAAGATAGAGTTTTAAATTTAAAATCATCATCATGAGAAAAAATAGTAAAGAAAATAGCTAAAGTTAAGATTATTCCTAAAACCACCAGTAAAATTATAAATTGCTTTTTCTTAGAATCGTTATATTTACCATCATATATTTCATCAAGTGTCATTCCAAAGTCTTTACTAATTTGCATCATTAAAGAAATATCAGGGAGATTTTTACCATTTTCCCATTTACTAACAGCTTGATATGTAACGTTATATTTATCGGCAAACTCTTTTTGAGTTAAATTATTTTTCTTACGAACTTCTTTTATAAATTTACCAAATTTTTCTTGATTCATAATCTTTCTCCTATAAGTTTTTACGAAGATATTATATCACGAGTAAGAATGATAGTAAATCAATATTTTGATAGTATAGACCAACATAAATTCAAAAAATTATTTCTAAGCATTAGCTATATCACCGCACCTATTCATATCATATTGTAATTTAACTACACTTATTGCTTGAAGTATTACAAATATAACAAATATAGCCATTATAAAGTTTGCATCTAGAAATGCCATTAATATAAATAAAGTATTACTTATAACTCTGCCTATAAATAAAGACTTCTCTAATGTTAAAAAATACTCTACTTTATATTTTCTTTTAATTGTTTCAATATTAGAAAAATTAAATATATTTCTTTCTCTAATTAAATCAGATAATAGTTTGGAAATAGTTTGAAATAAATTATACAAAACTACTGTTATAAAGTTACAGTTTAATAACATGATACATAGTAATATTATTGTAATTGGTAATGTTGTACATAACAATTTTATATAGTATTTAGGCTTAATTACTTTTACAAATAGAAATCCTATTATTATAGAAATAACACTAAATATTGAGGTGAATATACCTAAACTTACACTTTCAGAAAAAACTTTAATTATGTATATTGTTATAACATATGATAAAGCACCTTCTGAGTAAGTTAGGCCTGAACAAATATTAGTTTGGATGATACTTTTCAATTCTGGATGTTCTTTTATAACATCATTAAATTCTTTCAAATCAGTTTTACTTTCTTTAGGAATATTATTATCTTTTAGGACTATTGATAAAATTATTTGTAATGCAACAATTATTAATACAACTATAATTGTGTTAATAAATCCTGATTTTTCTATTAAGCTTCCAAAAAACAGTGGAAATATAATAGATACAATGTTTTTCCAAGCATTGTAAGTTCCTAAATATTTTTCTCTGTCTTTATTTTCTATACCATCAGATTCTATTGTATTATATACAGAATAATAAAATCCTTCTTCTAAACCATATAATAATCCTATTAAATAAATATAATTAACAACTTGTTCTTTTAACAATATAATAGCCAAAAAGTAAATGAAATACAGTACAATACCTATTCTCATTAACCAAACTCTATTTTTTGATTTACAATAATTTCTTAATAAAAATATTACTAACCATATAGTTGTTATATCAACTAATTTATATATTCCAAGTGGTAATATATTATTGTTAGAAACATTAATAAAATATAAAACTAAAAATACATCTACAAAATTAGTTAGTATACCTTTTAATAATCTCATTGAAAATAAAACTTTATAATTTCTACTCAACATTTAAATACTCCTTTAAAAACTCTGTCACTCCATCATGATTATGATCGTAGACAGTTACAAAGTTTGAAATTTCTTTAACTATAGGTAAAGCATTACTTAATGCAACACCTGTACCACATTTTTTTAACATATCAATATCATTAAGTCCATCGCCAAAAGCAATGATTTCATCATTATTAATATTTAAATAATTTGCTAAGTCTGCTATAGCTTTATATTTAGTACAACCTTTTTTTATTATTTCAATCCACTTTCTATCATCAAAAGAATCTTGCATAATATTAATATCTAATTCAGAAATATCTTTCTCTTGTAACTTATTATATAACTCCATTACTTGCTCATTTGTTTTCATACTTATTGAAATATGAGATACTTCTTTACAATTATTAAAAATATAATCCCAATCCTTTGTAGTATCTATGAAATAATAATTTTCATCTATATCTGAATATTTATATATTGTATGTTTATCACAAACATCAATAAATATGCAATTATCATTGTAAAAATTTTGGAATTTTTTAACTGTGTCTAACTCTATTGGATTATTAAAAATAGTATGTCCATCACAAGTATCATAACAAGATGCACCGGTATCAGTTATTACATAATTTACACACTCAAAATTATCAATTGCATAATTTATTGATTCATATATTCTGCCTGAAGCTACTACAATAATATACCCCATATCTTTTAACTTCTTTAAATAATCTCTACTTTTCTTTGAAACTTTACGTTCATTATTTAACAAAGTTCCATCTAGATCCATAACTATCATTTTTATCAAACTAATCACATCCTCTTTGTTGAATCTTTAAAGCTTCATTCTTTGTCATTAGTATTTAAACACAATTCTTACTATTTACAAATCATAGTTTATATTTAACATAAAAATATTTTATCATAAAATGAGTGATTTCTTAAATTCTTTTGAATATTTTATACATATTTTTACTATAATAATTTTAAATATTGTGGTCCTTGATATACTCTTAAAAAATAAAACAAAAAAATGACCTAATCATTTAAGATTAGATCTTCTTATTTAAAATATGTTATTTGCATTCAAAAGTTTTTAATTGTTCAAAAAGTTTTAATCTTTCTTTGCTAAACACAAGAGAGTCATCTATTGCTTTTAAATTATAGAATTCTTTCATATGTATTTAATACTAACTAGCTGAAATATCACTTAATATCCAATCATAATCTTCCTGATTAAATATTGAATAGCAATATGGACATTTGCCATTATTATTTACATCTAATGGATTACCACAATTCGGACATCTTCTTACTTTTTCTAATTCATTTACATCTTTTTTCTTCTTCATCACTATATGGTAATCAACCACCATTCTTGTATTTTTATTTCCGGATATATACTTTCCTGTATTTAAATTAACATAATAATCATAGTATCTTGCTGTTATATTTACTATTACTACTACATTAGTATCATCTTCATAAAAATCAACAATATTTGACTTAAAAACATTTAATTGTTCATACATATGTCTAACATTATTATTTATATCTTCATGTATTATATTATTATACCTACTGTACACATCTTCACTAATAAAATGTTTTAAGGTTTCAAGATTATTCAACATTACTGATGATAATAACTTTACAAATATATTATTTACTTTTGAAATTAATTCTTCCTGATTAATCACATTTTTTTCCATATTATAATTTCATCCTTCTTTATTAATTTACCTTAATATTTTTTTATCAACCAAAACAAAATCATCATTATTATTAGGTACAACACAACCACAATATTCACATTTTGCTTGATTATTTAATGGAGCTCCACAAGATGGACATTTTTTTGTATTATTAATCACTTTAACAAATACTAAATAGTATTCATTATTCATAAAGGTTTTGTTGCTTCCCTTAATTAGCTTTTTCGTCTCTGTATTAATTACGTAATCCTTGAATGTCACTTTTAAATCAACTATAACTTTAACCGTTGTTTCTGTTATTTCTGTATTTCTTATATAAATTGATTTTTTTCTAAAGTCACTCATTATATTTTGACCATTAGTTAATTTTAATGTTTCTAAATCTGTCTTATATTGATTATACAATTCATCTCCACATAAACTACTCAATAAGTTATAATCAAAATTCATCCATCCTTCTTGAACCTTCACAAATTTATCATATAATTCATCTTTTAGTTTTTCTACATTTATTCCTTCTTTTACTAATAACCTAATACTTTCTTCGTCATCACCATCTGATTTAAATACTTTCTTTCCTTTTTTTCGAGTGTCAACTAGAAAACTAATTAACATGGCCGTTATTACCATCACAGTAAATCCAACAAATGCCATCCAAAAATTTGAGTCTAAGTCACTTGAACTGCCAGAATAAGTATGTGAAGAACTTGAACCAGATGAATCCCAACTACTATAGTCAGATGAGCCCCAACTACTTGAACTTGATGAGCCCCAACTACTTGAACTTGATGAGCCCCAACTACTTGAACCTCCACCATAAGATGAATCCCAACCACTATCTGCTTCTACTACACCCGTATCCATTAATGTAAAAGTACATAAGCCTACTACTAAAATTAATAAAAATATACCTAATCTTTTTTTTAATTTAAACTTCATTGTAACCCCTCCTTAATCTACATTTTATCATATAATCATTAATTATTTTAATATTTTATATAGTATTTTCATTATTTTTTATTAATGAATGTAGCTATGTTGTAAAATATACACTAATAATTATTATAAATACGAATATCACCATTAAATAAATAGTTAGTTCAGAAGAAAAAATTTAAAGTTTAAAAAATTTATTTTTATGCATACTTTTTAATTATAAATAAAAGCCGACATACCCCCTAAAAGATATATTTCCAAATCACCTAAATAATCTTTTACAGGAAAATTTGAGTTCAAAAATTAAACCTATTGTTTTTGCTATTTATAATAATAAATCTTTATCAAACAAAAAGAGCACTCTTTATGCTCTACTTTACTATATGCTCTGCTCTATATTTATGTAATTCTAAGTAATGTTTCATATTATCATTAAAATCTCTATCTTCAATATTAAAATCAGTTATCTCATATGGCATTTCATCATCTACCCTAGACTCTTCAGTATTAGATAATGATAACTTTGAAGTGGTATTTTTGACAAATTCTTTTTGTTCCTCATTTAATCTATTAGAGATTAACAATTTTTGATCATCGAAATAAATTAAACCATATTCAAATAACTTGTCATGATTTGCACATAACCATAAACCATTATCACCATCAATAATTTGTTTCTTTTTCTCTTCATCTGCTAATGTTGAATCATTTTTTATATCTGTCACTCTGTGAATATGTGATGCAATAATCATACTATCTATATCACAATCACATAAATAACATTTTTTATCTCCATATTTTTTTAATAAATTCAATCTAAATGCTGGTTGATCCCTTAAATCTTTTTCCGGTGCTTCTAGATTTACTCTATTAAATTCTTCACTTATTATATCTTCACCAAACTCAAAACCATTTGAAAGTAAGATCTTTTTATCAGGACCAGTAAGGGATTTTTGACCATTATCTTCTACTTGATATATTACTATCCTTTTATCCGTTAACTGTTTAACAACCATTGCCATAAAAACAGACTCTTTACCATTAGCACCATAACATTTTGCAAAAAACTCAATAAAATCACCTGTGTCACTAAAGTAAGATGCATTATTACTAGTATTTCTATCGCTTGTTAATGATCTAACATTTTTCATTTCTTTATAAGTTGAAAAAGGAAAAATAATTTCATCTAAATTTAAAAGATTAATTTTTAATGTTTTGCAGCATCTATAGATAAATTTTTGATAGGCAGTAAAAGCCTCACTGCTTTTCATAAGGAGATATACTTCCATTTTCTTATTTTCTTCTTTTGCTGCTTCATAACGACAAAAAGCAGTACCTAAATATTGTGATAGGAAAGAATTTCTACCATTATACTCCTCCTTATTAGCGGATAAGCAAACATAATGGACCTCATTATTTTTTTCTAATCTTATATATCTCCCATTAGATCTCTTCTCATATTCTATTCTATATTCATTATCATTAAATGAGCGCTTGCAAATATCTTCCAATATATCATCATTTAATATATTTTTTTCTTTAATAAAAGTTGGAATAATAATTTTAATCATTGCAGTCCTCCTTACCATAATTTACTATAATTACTTCTTTTCTACTTTTACGGGTTTTCTCAGTATATTCAATTACCCTAAATCCATTATCATTAATCCATTTAATTAATAAATTATTTTTTTTATCCTTATGTTCTAAAACATTAGATAACATAAATTTAACACCTATTTTATCAATTTTTAATAGAAAGTCAAGTAGTTCAATTTCATCCTTTTCTGTCCATCCATTAAATCCTCTTTTTCCATCATTGTAACTACCTAATGTAATCAAGTATGGAGGATCCAAATATATAAATGTATTCTCATTGATATGTTCCCACATTTCATTGAATTTTTTTGACATAAATACTACATTTTTTTCTTTAAGATTTCTACAATATGAAACCAATTTCTCTAAGATTTTATCATTAAAACCAGCCTGTCCTACCGGATTATTATAATCATATGATGAATTAAATCTAATTTGTTGTTGATATCCAAATAATATCAACAAATATAATAATCTAGGATCTCTATTTTCCTTCGGTTGCTTATTATATAATTGTCTAATCTTTAGATATGGCTCTTTCTCACCTTTTTCTAATTTATATTTTTTTATCATCGATGTTATATATTTGTATAAGTCCAACGTTTCCGTATTTCTCAACATTTCCAATAACTCTTTCACTTTAAAATTACAGTCATTGTATATTATTTGATTTGCATCAAAATTTATGCCCACATTAAAACCTCCACCGAAAATATCTATAATCCTATCAATATTTTTAGGAGCATTTTGTTTTAAAAAAGATACCATATCCGCTTTACCACCAATATAGTTTAATGGTGATGAGTAATTTACATCTTCTAATTCATCCTTTTTTTCTACATAAAATAAATATTCGCAATGTTTTTCATCTTTTTCCGCTTTTGAATTTAAATATTGTTTATATGTAAATTTTCTAAATTCAAATGTCTCTGGTTTACCATGTCTTTTCATTACACTTTCAATATACTCTTTAGACATAATTCCATCAGAACTGTAACTTAATATGATATATTTAAAGTTTGCTTTTGCAATTATTTTTTCAAATTCAATATGTACCTCACCTGGTTTAGAAAACTTAGAAGTTTTAGAACTATTATCCCTAGCACCTGTTTTACCCTTTAGTTCAGGTTCATCATATAAGGCTATAGTCTCTAACAAATGATATTGTACAGAATATTGATTTTTTGTATACGGTGGATCCAAATATAATATATCTCCACTAATATCATTTATTAATTCTTCTATGTTCTTATTATATATTTCATTTTCATAAAGTGCATTTGTCTTTAATTGTTCGACATGTATGAATTTCATCGGTTTAATTGCTCTTGGATCCCACTTTTTCAAATACGAACCATAAACTCCAGCAACATTAGCAACTTTTGATACTGATTCGATTAGACATGCAATTAAATAATAATATTCATTTCGTGTAATTTTACCTTTGTTGTACCATACTTCAATTTTAGTTCTAATATAATCTATTCTTGCAGCATTATCTTCACTAAAATATCTCCTCTCACTTCCACCAGGTGAAAAATTATTATATATAAAACCATATAATTTATTACTTTCATCATTAAAAATTTTAAATGGATCTTTACCTAATTTTTCAAATTTTAAATCAGGAGTATTTAATTTAGCATTACTCATTACAAATGATGTATATAAATTATCATTAGCAATAATCTTAAATTTATCCTTAAAATAGTTTCCTACAGTAGCTGTACCACTAAAAGCATCACAGAAAGTATAGTTTTCTCTATTTATGTTTTTATCATTAATTAACGATTCTATATAACCAAGAATTTTATTTTTATTACCAATATATCTCATTTTATACCTCCTGTTGCTTATTTAATTATATCACATAAACATGTTATTTTATCAGCTAATGATATTATTTTTTGATAATAAGTTATACAAATATTATAAAATTACATTTTAAAAATTGGTTTTATTTAGTAATAACAGTAATTTATAAATATTTTAAGGTTTTATTTTGTAATCAAAGTATCTGATTATGATCTAATCAATTTTTTTTACAACCTTATTATAGTTTTAAGGAAAACTGTAAAATACTAAAAGTTAAAAAAAAATGAGAGCTTTCGCTCTCTTCAGGGGGTTCGGTTGAATATACACTCATCCTATATATCAATGAGTGATATCAGCATGATATTTATACCATCATGCATCTTAATCATAAATTATAAACTATAAATTGTCAATTAATTTATTTAAAATTTGTTTTAAATATTTTTTAGTTGACAGTTTTTACTTTTTGTTTTTGTTTTGAATCTTGCATAGTTTGTTTTGTTTTTTCTTCTAAATAGCTTGCTACATAATAAGCTGAATCAAAAACAGTTGGATTTTTCTCTCCAGAAAAAACTCTATCATAGACTTTTCTATTTACACTTTTTTCATTTCTTCCCTGATGAAAGTTTTCTAGAGAACTATGTAATTTTACCATACCTTGTTCATAACAGAAATATGCTAATTCAACATAAATAGAGCCATTTTTATTATGTACTAAATTAAAGACTTCTTCTTTGGACATCCCCTGACCAATACACTCCATAGTTTCTACCACTACATCTACAAATACCTTCTTATCATCTTTATTAGACATATCATATCCAAGTTCTTTAAGTAATACCTCTAATTCTTTCTTTAACTGCTCTGAATCTCGTTGTGCTTCCACGAATTTTTTTCTCTCCTTCCATAATATTATATTCGTGTTTTTCGGAAAAAAAACACAGAATACTTATTCAGTGACTCCGTGCTCAGTTTGCTCGTGTAGAATTAAAAATAATTCCAGCATAGCTCACATTATAAATAATGCTTATATGCTCTCACTCGCTGTTAATAATATCATATTTTAATTATCTTGTCAAATAAAACTATAGTTAATTACTATTAATAGTTGCAATTAACCTGTTCTTTAAATCATCTTCACTATCAAGTTCTTTTACTAAATAATCATATGAATCTTTCTTAGCTTGAAGTAATATTTTATAGTCTTCTCTTGGATTAGCTATCTTAAATTCCATATCACCACTTTGCTTAGTACCAAATAGATCTCCATGTCCACGTAATTTAAAATCTTCCTCACTTATTAGGAAACCGTCATCTATTTCTTTCATTATTTCTAGTCTTTTGGTATCACTACTACTAATTAAAATACATTGAGATTCATCATTACCTCTACCTACACGACCTCTTAACTGATGAAGTGTAGAAAGTCCAAATTTATTAGCATCAAAGATAACCATTGTAGTAGCATTAGCAACATCTACTCCTACTTCTATTACAGTTGTAGAAATAAGAATTTGAATTTTTCCTTGAGCAAACTCTTGCATTATCAAATCTTTTGCTCCACTTGCCATCTTACCATGAATTATATCTATCTTATATTGTTTTCCAAAAGCAAGCATCATTTGATCTTTTAAATTACAAACAGTTGCTAAAGTATCATTTTCACTGTCTTCTATTAATGGTGCAATTACATAGACCTGGTGATTCTTCTTTAACTCATCTAACATCATTTGTAAAACATCTTTTATTTCATCGTTGTTCTTAACATAAGTTTTAATTGGTTTTCTACCCTTTGGTCTTTCTTTAATAATAGACATATCCATATCACCGTAAATAGTTAAGGCATATGTTCTTGGGATTGGTGTTGCACTCATATATAAAATATCAGGTCTGATCCCCTTATTTTGTAAATTAGCTCTTTGATTAACTCCAAATCTATGTTGTTCATCAGTAATAACTAAACCTAAATTATGATATTCAACCTCCTCTTGAATTAGTGCATGAGTACCAATAATCATATCTACATTACCATCTTTTAAATCCTTATAAATTCGTTGTTTATCTTTCTTTAAGGTTGAACCAGTTAATAGTTCTATTGATATATTTGTATCTTTTAATAAATCTTTCAAATTATTATAATGTTGTACTGCTAGTATTTCAGTAGGAGCCATTAAGGCACTTTGATAACCACTTAAGTAATTAGCATACATTCCAATAAATGATACTATTGTCTTACCACTACCAACATCACCTTGTAAAAGTCTATTCATTCTACTAGAACTTTTTAAATCATTTACTATTTCATCTACAGCTTTTAATTGATCTTTTGTAAGTTCAAAAGGAATTGTTTTAATAAATTTATCCAACTTAGAACGGTCTATTTCATGTGCTATACCTTTGTTATTCTTTTTGTTTTCTAATTTTAGATAGTTAATTTTAAACATGAAAGCAAATAATTCTTCATATTTTAATCTGATAGTTACTTCTTTTAATTTTTCCATAGTAGATGGATTATGAATAACATTTAAAGATGTTTTTTTATTTGAAAAATTGTATTTAGAAAGATATTCCTCTGGAATATAATCAGGTATTTCTTTTCCATAAAATAATAATGCCATATTTATAAATGTTGAAATATTTTTATTAGTTAGACCACTAGTAGCATGATACACTGGTTCTATCTTAACTTTATTTGAAAGTGTTTCAAGTTTTAATTCAGATGCTGTAATGACATTTTTCTTTTTATCAAACTTACCAATAACAGTAACTCCTGTTCCTACTTGTAAATGATTTTTTAAAAATGCTCTATTAAAAATGGATACACCCACCACTCCACTTGCTGTTACTAATCTGAAGTTCATTTTATTAAGTCCTGCTTTAAATCTCATTAAGATAGGAACACTTTCTACCTTACCATCAATAATAATATGACCTTGATCTTCTGTTTTTGTAAGATCTCCACGTTCTAAAATATCATAACGAAAAGGATAATGTGTAACTAAATCCTCTATAGTATATATATTAATTTTGTTTAAAAGAGCCAATGCTTTTGGACCTACTCCTTTAACATCTTTTAATTCAGTCACCACTACCACGTCCTTCTCGCATATTATATCATAACTGAAATTAAATTCCAACAAAAAAAGGATAAATTTTTATCCCATAAACTTCTTCTTCAAGAATTTTTCAACACCCTTATGATTACAATCATCAGTTAACTCTTTGGCTACTTCTTTTAACTCATCAACAGCATTACCTACAGCTACTCCAACACCAACATTTTTAATTAATTCAATGTCGTTATGGCCATCTCCAAAGGCAACAACACTATCTAGACCAATTTTATTTTTTGAAGCAATATAACTAACACCTGTTAGTTTACTAACATCTTGATGAGTAATTTCTAGCATAAATCTATCACCCGATATTTGTAAATTAACATTCACCTTTAAATTCAAACTCTTAATCTCTTCTAAAGAAGTCTCTGCCTCCTTCAAAGTCTTAAAATATAATTCAATTTTATTAATATCTTTTTTTGCCTCTTCTATAAATTTTTCATAATTACCTATTCTATTAACTATATCTGCATCATTATTATAAGCAGACTTTTCACTTATTAAATTCCAGTTATAACTATCTACTAGATAAATAATTGCTTTATCATAATAAGTTTTCACTATCTTTTTTACATTACTAACTAACATACTTTTGTGAAAAATTATTTTTTCTTTTACACAATCATAGATAACTGCTCCATTATTAGATATTATATAATCAGTAAATAAAAAATCACGATTATAATCAAGGATTGTTTGCAAAGGTCTTCCTGTTGCGATCGCAAACTTATACCCAGTTCTTCTTAAACTATCAAGGACAACTACAGTAGAAGCTGGTATTTCTTCATCACTATTAATTAAAGTATCATCAAAATCACTTACTATTAACTCTTTCATCTATATTCCCCCACTTTCTTACTACTTTAGCAAATATAATTAAATAACAACAAGAAATAATGTATCCTGCTACTATATCTGTAAAATAGTGAACACCTAAATAGATTCTAGACATTCCAATTAATAAAATTAATATGCTTAACAAACTAACACTAAGAATTTTTAATTTCTTATTCTTAATATATTTCATAATCATATAGATAAAACAACCATATATTCCTACAGAAATCATCGCATGTCCACTAGGATAACTATAATTAGATACATGAACTAAATGAATAAGATTGGGTCTAGGTCTTTTAAAAATGAATTTTAGAACTAAATTAATTATTTCAACATCAATTGCTGCTAAAAGTGGAAATAATCCCTTTAGATTTCTGAGTAACATCAAAAATCCTAATACTAAAATAACACAAAATTTAGAATTACCAAGACTAGTAATACCTTTAAAAAAACTAGTTAGTTTATCACTACTAAATGAATGTAATAAATTATAAACATACATATCTATATCTTTAGTTTTATTAGTTAATACTAAAATAGTTATTATAGAAAACAAAATAAGTAAGATACTTAATATTATATTTTCTTTTTTCATAATACCACCTAAATTTATTATAACATAAAAAAAAGTATTTAAAATTACATTTAAACACTTTGATATATAAAATAAATACTTACTCCTATTAAAACTATTAATACTAACACAAGTAATATCTTTATTCCAACTGGAATTTTCTTTTCCTCCTCATCATCATCTGTAAAGAAATCTTTATCAGATAAATCCATTGATTTAGTATAAAATGAATCATCCATATCTTTTAAGTTAGTACTATTATTCTTAGGTGTTTTATCTTCCTCTTTGACTTTATCTATTTCTTTTAAGGCATCTTTATCAAGTATTTCTTTAGAAAGTTCTAAGCCCTTATCTTTTTCATTCTTATTTTCACTAGGTATTCGATCAAAAGCACTTGTTGCCATCAAATCACTTAATAAATCAACACCTGTTTCTTTTGAAATTTCTCCAGCTAAAGTTTTAGATGCAATTGTATTTATTAATTCTTTTAAGCCATCTTCTTCTGGAGCTATTCGCTTCATTTTTTCTTTACGATACTCTTCTAATTCTTCTGGATTAATTGATGCTAAAATGTTATAGTTGGTATTTTTTAGTTTTCTTTTTTCTTCTAAGGCATCTTTATCTTTTCTTTGTTCTTTAGCTTTTTCTAAAAAACTATTTATATCATAAATTTTATTTTCTTCTTTTTGATAAAGATGATTAAAGTCATCTAATTCTTTTCTAGTTCTAGTTGTAGGAGTAATATTTGTATACTCTTTTAATTGCTGATAATTTTCTCTTGTATAATTTGACTTTTTAGAAGGATTTAATAAATATGTGTTACTATTACTAACATCAGTAAAGTTTGTATATTTAGCATTTGTTCCTATAGTTTCGTATAACTCCTGATTTTTCCTTGAACGTTGCACTGTTTGATTGTTATCATCATAGTCTCTATATCGATCCATACGACTTCTCATCTTTACCACCTTCTTATTATAAGAATAACATAAAACTACATTTTTTTTAATAAATATTAATAAATAGATATTTTTCTTTACGTAAAGGAAATATTTATGTATAATAAATTTGATATTAAAAAAAGGAGTGTTATTATGAAGGTTAAAGTTAATCAAGATGCTTGCATTGGTTGTGGAGCATGCGCTGCTATATGTGATGAAGTATTTGAACTTGATGATGAAGGACTTTCTTTTGCTAAAGATGAAAATGTTGATGAAAGTCTAATAGATAGTTGTAAGGAAGCTATTGAAGCTTGCCCTACTGGTGCTATCGAAGAAGAATAGAAAAATACAAGTTTGAACCTTGTATTTTTTGTTTGCTATTTTAAGAAAAATTCAATTGTACCTTTACCATTTTTTGAACTTATAACTGCAATTGCTCCATTGATAATTGTCATTCTTGGAGGAATATGTCCAATATCTGTATTGATAATGATTGGAACATCAAGATCTTCAAGGGATTTTTTTACAGCTTCTTTAAAAGAAATATCATAATAACTTTTCTCAGTCATACTCCTTCCAAAGACTATTCCATTAGTATATTTAAACCAGTCATTATCTTTCAATTTCCACAAAGTTCTAATTAACTGTTCACTACTAAACTCACAATTATCAAAGTACCAAATGATACCATCGTCCTTGTATTTTTCAATAAATTCTTTAGTCTTATCAAATCTTGTTCCAAATAAATCATTTATAATATCAAGACATCCACCTATCATACGTCCTGTAATATTAACTTCATCTCTATTTAGGTTTTCCCAATAAACATCAGTATCTAAATTATAGGGTTCATCTCCAACTATATAACTTAAATTTTCTTTTTCGTACCTTTTAAAACTATTTTGTTTAACTATATTTCCTTGTAATATTTCTAAATTGTTTTTGAGTGACTTATCTAATGGTTTCATTCCAAATGCAGGAAAGTTATCGGCATAGATAGTTGCAATATCAAGATTTGTTGTAATTGTAAACAAAAGACCTGTTGGATCTGAATAACCTTGTAGCCATTTAGGATTTTTCAAAACACAACTAAAATCAAAATCTGATAACATCTCTAAAAGAAAATCTCCTCCACCAGAACAAATAATTGCTTTTACTTCTGTTTTTTCAAAAAGGCTTTTTAATTGTTTGCTTCTAACTTTAGAAGAACTACTTCTCCCTTTTAGGCTTGTTCTAACATTTTTACTTTCTTCTATTCTATATCCCAAACTAGAAAAATAATTGATAGCAGAATCTAATCTATATAATTTTTCTTTTTTGGTAATACCATCAGATGGTGCACTTACTCCAATAGTATCATTTTTCTTTATAAACTCTGGATAAATCATAGCTACCTCCTTGTATTCATTTTATCATACAATTAGCTATTATGATATAATTGACTTAGGTGATAAAAATGGATACTGAAGAAAAAACAGATTTATATGATAAGTTAAGGCAAGAAAAAGAAAATGGAAAAGTTTTTTCAAGAGAAGATTTAACAGCTGATATTATGTATAAACTGGCAATTGTAGAAGGTCTAACGGACTATTTAATCGGAGATATTTTTAATTTAAAAATCTCACAGGTAAGATATTTAAGAACAAAATACGGATTAAATAATAAGTTTTTGAAAAAAACTTTAGATTTTTCTGATAATTATATAGAAAATATGAATCAAAAACTTCCAGACAATCTAAAAATTACTGATAAAAATATATATTATCAAACGATGGAGAGCTATGCAAAAAGTAAAAGATGGAAAACTGACATTATCAAACCATTTCTTAATGACAATGATGATTATAATAATGATGACTGTGATAGTGATAATGATATAGAAAATTATACTAATGATTCTGATATTTTAAAGAATTTAGAAATAGATTATGATCCTTTTTTGGAAACTAAATATGAAATTAAAAATAAGAAAACTATGAAAAAGAAAAGAACATATGGTAAAAATATCAATCAAAAGAAAGCTTATGAAAATAAAATTATATCTGGAAAACTTGGTGAAGAAATCGTTTATAAAGAAGAAATTGAAAAGCTAAAAAGCCTTCATTTAGATGATTTAGTTCCTAATGTGAAAATGATTGCTAAAACAGATTATGAGTATATTACCAATGATGGTATAGGTTATGATATTGTTAGTTATAATGAAAAAGGAGAGAGAATTTATATAGAAGTTAAATGCTCATTAACTAATTCTAAAGATAATGTTTCATTTTTTATATCAGAAAAGGAAGTTGCATTTATGCGTGGAGAATTAGATAACATTGATAAAGACCATTGCTTCATCTACTATGTTCATGATATTGATATAGAAAAAGCAATTGCTAAAATTTTAGTTATTAACCATGATAAATTTAATAAATTAAAACTAAATCCTTATATTTATAAAGTAGATGCTAAAATAATATAAAAAAAGATTCCAATGAATCTTTTTTACATTTGTTCAAAATTATTTAGAAATTGATTTGCTTGACTAAGACCTTGATTAATACTATCTAAAATATTATTATTACCATTATTCATGTTATTACTATTGTTCATATTATTATTTATATTGTTGTTCATGTTTGTATTATTTGTATTATTACTATTATCAACTTTATTATTTTCTAGGTTCATACTTTTATAATATTCAAATAATTCTCTGAATCTATCATAATGAACTACTTCTCTTTGTCTTAACCATAGAAGTGGTCCAATTATATCTGGATCATCAGTCATATCAATTAAGTTTTCATAGACAGCTCTTGCTTTTTGTTCTGCTGCCATATCTTCAGAAAGGTCTGCCAAAACATCCCCTGTTGCAGCAAAATAAGCTACAGTAAATGGAACTCCTGAAGCATCAGTTGGGAAAATACCCATACCATGTTCAGCAAAGTTAGAACCAAGTCCAGCATTTATTAATTCTTCAACAGTAGCGTCTTTTGTTAATTGATAAATCATAGTTTGAAGCATTTCAACATGACCAAATTCTTCAGTAGCAATATCTGTAAGTAAAGCTTTTCCTTTATTGTCTGGCATTGTATATCTTTGATTTAAATATCTAAGAGCAGCTCCTAATTCGCCGTTTGGACCTCCATATTGCGTTACTAAATATTTAGCCATTTGTAAATCTTTTTTCTTTATATTAATTGGATATTGTAATCTTTTTTGATAAGCCCACATTAGTTATTTCCCCCTTCCCATGGAAAACTTTCTTGCTCCCACAAGAAGCCTGATGTCATCACATCACTTGAAACAGTAAGTGGTCCATATTTAGATTCATATTCTTGTGCTAATTTATCTGCTCTTGATCTATAATCATTAAATAATGTCAACATTGTATCATCTTCTGGATGAAGGTCTAGATAAAGATTTAATTCATGAGCGGCAAAAGCATATTGTGATAATTCTAAAAGTAAAGCTCCTTGTTCATTAGCAGGTTGTAACTTTACAGGTTGATAGTTCTTATAACTAACATATAAATCAGAGAAAAGATTTCCCTTATTATACCCCTCTTCTGGAGTATAAAGATTTAATTCGTTATTATTAAATGTTTGATTATTGTTTAGCATACCAGGTGTAGTATCTCTAAAATAATCATTTCCCATATATCTATTATAGTTATACATATATTCCTCCTTCTTTTTACTTTATTCTTTTAATTAAATAGTGTATGGACAAATAACTAAATAATCAAAAAAGACTTGATTTTTTAATCAATTTATAATAAACTATAAGAGTCTTAAACAAATGGCGTCATTGGTGAAGTGGTTAACACGCTGGTTTGTGGCACCAGTATGCAAGAGTTCGATTCTCTTATGACGCCCCATACGAAAAATAAACTAGGATTTAATTTTCCTAGTTTTTTCTTGTTTGTTTTATCGAACATGTGTTATAGTTAATTTGGAACATTTAGTTGTTGAGTGTCTACCTCTAATCTCTATAGAGAGGAGGTTTGATAAAATGAAGAAGAGACTTTTCATTGTAAAAGTTTTAGAACTTATTTCTATCATTTTACTACTCTTAATCACTTTGATTATTGTAATAAAAAAATGACACTCATTCGCTAGAATAAGTGTCTTATTCAATATAAATTGGGTAGACATTCAACTCGGAAAAACTGAATGCTTCCCTTTTTTTATTTTATGCAAGAATACTTGCTACATACATAATAACATATTCTTTTTATTTTTTCTAGTTTTTTCTTGTTTAATTTATCGAACATGTGTTATATTTGACTTGGAACATTTAGTTGTTGAGTGTCTACCTCTAATCTTTATAGAGAGGAGGTCTTTGATATATGGGAAAGAAAGATTTTTTAATCTTTATCTTACTTATTATTATCATTTTACTTATAAGCCTACTCTTCATTATCTTGAAGTAGTAAATCCTATAAATAAAAATGACACTCATCCGCAATGATAAGTGTCTCTCCATTTAAATTGGTAGACATTCAACTAAGCAAAAAACTGAATGCTCCCTTTTTTATTTTATGCAAGAATACTTGCTACATACATAATAACATAAAATACTTGTGATTGCAAACTAAACTCAACTACTAGTTCGTGTTAATTTTTTCTATTTTATAGTATATTAAATACATGAAAGGAGAATCCCTATGGATCAGATAAGAATTGGAAAATTTATTAAAGAAAGAAGAAATTTAAAAAATATTACGCAAAGTAACCTTGCCTCTATTCTAGGAATAACTGATAGAGCAATTTCAAAATGGGAAAATGGAATTTGTATGCCTGATGTTGGAACAATACCAGAATTATGTAAAATATTAGATATTACAGTTAATGATCTATTTAGTGGAGAAATAGTTAAAATGAAAGATTATGATAAGAAACTAGAAGAAAATTTACTTGACTTGGCAAAAAAAGAAGAAGCTCAAAATAAAAAAATGATGATATATGAATATGTAATTGGATTTATATCAAGCATTACTTTTTTAGTTTTAATATTCACCCTATCTTATGCCGTTGAAAATCAAGTTGTTAGAATCATTTTATTTATAATTGCTTTTCTAATACTAATTGTAGGAGTTTCATTTGCATTAAAAATTGAAACAGAAACAGGATATTATGAATGTAAGAAGTGTCATCATAAATATATACCAAGTTATAAAAGTGTTTATTTTGCGATGCACTATGGAACAACTAGATATTTAAAATGCCCTAAATGTCATAAAAAAAGTTGGAATAAAAAAGTTATGAAATAGAAAAAAATACTTAGCAAAAATAATTGTTAAGTATTTTTATTTTTCTTTGAACATAAAGCAATCATCTTGATGAGAATATATTATTCCTATAGCTTGCAAGTATGAATAAATAATTGTTGTACCTACAAACTTCATACCTCTTTTCTTTAAATCAGTTGAAATATCATCAGATAATTTTGAACAAGTTTTATCGCATTCATATATTATTTCATCATTAGTAAATTGTTTTAGATAATTATGAAAAGAACCAAATTCTTCTTGAATACTTTTAAATATTTTAGCATTACTAATACTTGCTTTTATTTTAAGTTTATTTCTAATAATATTTTTATTATTAAGTAGTTCATCTAACTTTTCATCATCATAATTAACTATTTTTTCAATATCAAAATTATCATAAGAATCTTTAAAATACTTTCTTTTATTCAAGACACACTCCCAAGAAAGTCCAGCTTGAAATGACTCTAGAATTAACATTTCAAACAAGTAATTATCATCTAAATTTAAAATTCCCCATTCATTATCATGATAAGAAATATAAGCCTCATTATTTAGATTACACCAACTACATCTTTTCATTTTGACCTCTTTTTTTAGGAAGATAAAATTTACTCATGTCAAGACCTTCTATTTCTAATAATTTCACTTTATTATCTAGGCCTCCACCATATCCTGTTAAATTTCCATCTTTACCAACCACTCTATGACAAGGAATAATAATACATATAGGATTAGTACCAACAGCATTACCTACTGCCTGACTAGACATTCTTGAAATATTTCTTTCTTCTGCAATAGTTTTTGCAATATCACCATATGAAATAACCTCACCATAAGGAATTGTTTCCATAATATTCCTAACTCTTTTTTGAAACAAAGTCTCTTTTACTTTATATTTAGGTGTAAATAATGGAACTTCACCTTTAAAATAAATATCTAACCATTTTTTGGTCTCATCAAATATTTCTAAATTTTTTTCTTCAAAAACATCACTATGTTTACTACTATCTTTACTATTATCAAACCATAGTC
Source organism: uncultured Bacilli bacterium (assembly GCA_934130175.1). Lineage (GTDB taxonomy): Bacteria > Bacillota_I > Bacilli_A > RF39 > UBA660 > UMGS995. The sequence continues at coordinate 9,348 of CAKOXP010000012.1, read as the reverse complement.
CTGTTAGATAAGTTCCATCACTTTCTAAATATATTAAACCAAGTGGAGAATTATACTTACATCTATACAAATTTCTCACCTACTTTAATAAATAAACAATAGTATCAATTACATATTTTTTCATAGCCTTATAATCTAATTCTTTATGTTTATGATAAACAACTTCATGACAATAATTATCAACAATACCAATTATCATATGAATTTTTTCCTCAATACCACAAACATTTATATTATTGTTTTCAAGTATAATAGAAATTTTTTTAGTCATAGTCATTTCACTTTCATTAAATAAAGAAGCTACTTCTTTATCTAGACAACTCATAGCCATTAATTCTTCATGGGCATTTTTACTCATTGTATGAGTTTTAATAAAACTATCTATCATATTAGAAATAATTGTTTCCAGATTTTCTTTATCAAAATCTTTTGTATCTAAAATATCTATCATAGGAAACATTATCTTATTAGAATAATCTTTAACACCTTCTAGAAAAATATCTCTTTTATCTTTAAAATATTGATAAATTATTCCCGTTGACACATTAGCATATTTAGCAATATCAACACAACTAACATTGTGATATCCACTATTACACATAAGTTCAAAGCCTTTTTCTATTATTCTATTTTTCTTTTCAATAGAGTTTTTCTTAATTGGTTCTCTTACCTTTCCCATTTAAATCACCTACTTTTAATATTTCAAAAAGAGTATATTATTATTTTAACATACTCTTTCTATTTTCTAAATAAATTATTTATTCATTACCTTTTAGACTAGTTACCATATCTATAGAATTAATCTTTCTTGATAAAAATCTAGATACTATATAAGAAACTAAGAATGTACCTACTATAGCATAAATATAAGTCATAATACTAATACTTGCGCCAAAGTCATAGCTTTCTTCTATAGCTGTTTTAAATAACCAATCTGTTAAATAGTATCCTGCTGGTAAACCTAAGATAATAGATATTACTGCAATAATATTATTTTGTTTAATAAATATTTTTCTAATTTGTTTATCTTTAAATCCTAAGACTTTTAATGTTGCGAATTGATATTGTTTTTCAGTATATGATAATACTCCCATATTATAGATAATTACAGCACCTAAGACAATTGCAATACCTATAATTAAAACAATCATAGTTTTCATTGTAGATAACATTTTACTCATACCTTCCTCTAAAGAGGCAAGGTTTTGAATCAATTCAACATTTTTAATTTCCTTAGTATTTTTTAAATTCTTATTTGTATATAAAGAGTCAGGTTGATAAGTATTACCTAGTTTTTCATAATATTTTCTAGTAATAGTCATATTTTGATTTTGAGGATCTTTATTAAATCCAATAATTTTTGACTTATAATATTTATTACTTCCAACAAGATGCCATGTAATAGTATCACCTAATTTATAACCTTCATTTTTAGCTAATTTATAAGTTATATAAACACCATCTTTTTGACTAAGCTTAATAAAGTTTTTCTTATTATCAACAAATCTAACTTTATCTGAAGCATCAGTAATAAAGACATTATTTGATGTTTTATTTCCTTTAGAATCTTTTATTTCAATTAAATTAGATTTAGAAGTACTATTTCCATATTTAGATTTTAAACTTTCTAAATTTTCTTTAGAAATATCTTCTTTTAAATTTAATTTATAATCAAAATTATATAAATCTCTAAATTGTAGTTTTACAAAAGAGTTAAGACTATCTAACATTCCAAATGCACATACAATTAACATACAACAACCTATAATACCAACAATTCCTGTAATAGTTCTAACTTTATTTCTAAGCATATCTCTAAGGTTCCACTTGCTAGAAAATTTTAATTTCTTAAATATTCCCTTAGTAGTTAAATTAATAGATGCTGTTTTTACCTTTGGAGAATCCTTTCTTAATGTCTCTGCTGGAGTTTGATTTAATTGCTTACGACATGCTAAGAAACTTACTAATACTACAGCAAAAATAACGGCTATAGCACAGATAAATGAGGCAATTTCTAAAGATGGAGCTCCATTTGGTATTTCAAAGAAACTCATTTCAAGATTAATAAAGACATTACCAATTCCATAGTAACCTGCAATAATACCAAAAATAGCTGCCATCAATGAAATATAAAAACCATAACTCATATAATGTAAGAATATTTTATAATCTTTAAATCCTAAAGCTTTTAAAGTTCCAATTTGAGTTCTTTGGTTTTTAACTACACGTGTCATTGTTGTAATAACTGAAAGCATTGCGATAAAGATAAATAATCCAGAAAATACCCCAATATAAGTTTTACCTTCATCAATTTCTCCTTGATATTGTTTATAAGATGAAGAGTCTTCAATTTTAATAATAGCTTTAGCATTTTCAACATTCTTTTCAATATCATCTTTTACAGAAGCAGTATTTTTCTTTTTATCAACATCTACCATAACATAGTTAAATACTAATTCATCTTTATAATTAAAATTCATTTTTTCTAAAGTTTCTTTATCAACACCTAACTTATCCATAGCTTTTTGCTCTATATATGAAGCAAGCTCATTTGCAGAAAGATAAGCAAATCCAAACTCACCATGATCTGGATATAGTTCTGACTCATCTTTAACATCATAAACATGATCAGGGACATTAATAAATCCAACTATTTTTTCTTTAAAACTATAACCATCGTATTTAATAGTTATTTCATCACCTATTTTTAGTTTATTTTCTTCTGCATAAAAATTATCTAACCAAACACCTTTTTTATTAACATCGAATTTTTCACCCTTTACAATGTAAAATTGTGAAATATTATTTGATTCAATAAAATTAGCAAGTAAAGTTTTATCATTATCTGTTGTAGCAGTTATAGATAATTTTCCTTCTGCATCTTTAACATGATTAATTTTCTTGATATCATCTAAATCTTTAGTAGTAAAGTTGGCACCAATTACATTTAAATCTTGTAGGTTGTTTTCTTTATAAAACTTATCGGCAGTTTTTTGCATTCCCATCATGTAACTTTCAATACCTGTATAAGCTAAAATTCCGATAAATACCATTAAGAAGATTGTAATAAATTGACTAAGATTATTTTTGATATCTCTAAGCATTTTTCTTCTTAACATATTACCACACTACCTCATCAATATTTTTTGGTTTTTTATTTTCAACAACACTATCAATTTGACCATTTTTAATTCTAATAACTCGATCAGCAATTTCAGCAATTAAAGCATTATGGGTAACGATAACTACTGTATTTTCTCCATTGTTAGCATCACAACATTTCTTTAATAGTTTTAAAACTTCAACACCAGTTTTTGAATCAAGTGCTCCTGTTGGTTCATCACATAATAAAATCTTAGGATTTTTAGCTATAGCACGAGCAATTGAAACTCTTTGTTGTTCTCCTCCTGATAATTGATTTGGGAATTTTGTTATATGTTTTTCAAGACCAACGTCTTTTAAAATATTTTTAGCACTACGTGGTCTTTTTACGATATCTTTTACAATTTCAACATTTTCCAAAACAGTTAATGTTGGTAAAATATTGTAAAATTGAAAGATAAAACCAACGTTTTCAGCACGATATTCACTCATTTCATTAGCATTATACTTTTCAATATTTTCTCCATCAATAATAATATTACCACTAGTAGCTTGATCCATTCCTCCTAGTAAATTTAATAATGTTGATTTACCAGCACCACTAGGTCCTAGAATAACAACAAATTCACCCTTGGAAATTTTAAAACTTATACCATCTAAGGCATTATACTTTTCATCACCAATCTCGTAAGTCTTAGTGACATTTTTAAATTCAATAAAATCTTTCATTTCTACTCTCCTTCTATATATAAAACATTTTATGTGAAACTTCTTTCATATAAGATTATATTCTTTTTTCTATAAAAAATCAACACTAAATTGAAAAAAGTTTCATATTGCTTTTTTAATTAAACATAGAAAAAAAACGCCTGATATTATCAAGTGTTTCTATATTTATCTTATTTTAATATGAGCTTCGCGTAATTGTAATTCACTAACTTCACCAGGAGCTTGCATTAACTGATCTGCCCCACTAGCATTTAATGGGAACGCTACTGTTTCACGAATATTATCTTCGTCTAAAAGTAACATTAACATTCTATCAATTCCAGGTGCCATACCTGCATGAGGTGGAGCACCATACTTGAATGCTTCATATAAAGCTTTGAATCTTTTTTCAATTTCACTTTCTTCATATCCAGCAATAGAAAAAGCTTTTTTCATAATTTCTGTATCATGGTTTCTTACTGCTCCACTAGACATTTCAATACCATTACATACAAAATCGAATTGGTAAGCTAAAATATCTTCTGGATTTTTAGTAGTTAAATCTTTCATACCACCTTGAGGCATACTAAATGGATTGTGTGTAAAGATATATTTATCTTCTTCTTCACTCCATTCATACATTGGGAAATCTTTTACAATACAGAATTTATATTCATCTTTATTAATTAAATCTAGTTTTCTTCCCAATTCGTCACGGATTTGACCTGCAAACTTATAAGCATTTTTACGATCTGCGATAAAGAAGATAACACTTTGTGGTTTTAAGTTACCAACTTTAATTAAATCTTCTCTCTCATCATCAGTTAAGAATTTATCAATAGGTCCAACAAAAGACATATCATCATTAACTTTGAAATATCCAACACCAGCACTCATTCCAATGCTTTTTGCGAAATCACCTAATTCATTAAACCAAGAATTTGATTTTGAAGCAATATCTTCAACAACAATACCTTTTACTGGTACTCCTCTAAACGGACGGAATGTTGTTTCTTCAAATACATCTGTTAAATCTATAATTTCAAGTGGATTTCTTAAGTCTGGTTTATCAGTACCAAAACGTTCCATAGATTCTTTATAAGACAAGCGAACAAATGGAGCTTCATCTAATTTAGTTTTTCCAAATTCGTTGAATACACTTCTGAATACATATTCTCCTAATTTTAAAACATCTTCTTCTTCAGCAAAAGCCATTTCAAAATCTAATTGATAGAATTCTCCATAAAGTCTATCACTTCTAGCATCTTCATCTCTGAAACATGGTGCGATTTGGAAATACTTATCAAAACCACCACACATTAATAATTGTTTAAATTGTTGTGGAGCTTGAGGTAGAGCATAAAACTTACCATGATATTTACGAGATGGAACAATAAAATCTCTTGCTCCTTCTGGTGATGATGCAGTTATGATTGGAGTTTGTAATTCTAAGAAACCTTCTTCTTTCATTATCTTTCTTAAAAAGTCAAATACTTTACTTCTAAAGATAATATTATTCTTAACTTTTGGATTTCTTAAATCTAGATAACGATATTTTAATCTAACATCTTCTGATACATCCATAGAAGTCATAACTTCAAATGGTAAAACATTTTTACTTTTACCTAAAACTTCTAAGCTATCTACTAAAAGTTCAATAGTTCCTGTTTCAATATGATCATTGTAATCATCTTCATCACGCTTTCTGATAGTACCACTTAAAGTAATACTAGATTCACGTGTAATACCATCAAAGATAGAATCATCATTACTAACTGTTTGGATAACTCCAGTCATATCTCTAATATCAACAAAGATTACTCCACCATGGTCTCTAATATTTTCAACCCATCCAGCTATTTTTACACTTTGTCCTACTTCTTTTTCTCCGATTGTTCCACACATATGTGTTCTGTACTTATTATTAAGCATTATTTTTCCTCTTTTCTAATTCTTGTTTAATTATTTCTAACGATTTGTTTGGATTAGCTTGACGATTAGATTTTTTCATAGTTTGACCTATAAAGAAATTAATTATCGCCTTATTATCATCTTCGACATATTGTCTTACTTGTTCAGGATTTTCATCCATTAATCCACTAATTAATGTTAAAAGTTCACCTTCATCATTTATTTGATGTAAGTTTTCACGTTTTACGATTTCTACTGGATCTGTTTCTTCTTCAATTGCTTTATATAAAAGTTTTTTACCATGATCCAAGCTCATATCACCTTTATGAACTAAATCAATTACACCACTTAACATTTTAGGGGTTATAAATAACTCTTTAATATCTACTTCTAACTTTTTAACAGTTGATAGAATTGAAGTTGTTACAAAGTTAACACTTAATTCTACATCAGAACCATATGATAATACCTCTTCAAAGTAATCTGATGTTTCTTTATTAGCAGATAAGACAGAAGCATCATATTCTGATAATCCATATTTTTCAATATATTTATTATATCTTTCTAATTTTAATTCTGGAAGACTATCCTTCAAAGATTTCAAATATTCATCACTAAGTGGTACTGGTGGAATATTTGGTTCAACAAAATATTTATAATCAACAGCATCAACTTTTTCTCTCATCGCGTAAGTTTTACCATCTTCAGCAATACGACGAGTTTCTTGAACAATTTTTTCACCCTTATCTAAAAGTTCAGATTGTCTTTTAATTTCATATTCGATTGCTTCCCTAACACTATTGAAAGCATTAATATTTTTCATTTCAACTTTTGTACCAAGTTTATCTGAACCTTCTTCCATTAAGGAAATGTTAACGTCGCATCTCATTTGACCTTTGTTACTACGAGCTTCACTTACTCCTAAAAAGATAAATACATCTCTTAATTCTTCTAGGAATCTAACTGCTTCATCTGCACTTTCCATACAAGGTTCTGTAACTATTTCCATTAGAGGAATACCACTTCTATTATAGTCTATTAAAGAATAGGTATTTCTATGTTCTAGAGATGCTGTATCTTCTTCTAGATGTAATTGATGGATATAAACTCTTTTTAATTTTCCATTTACTAAAACATCTAAATAACCATTTCTTCCCATTGGTTTAGTAACTTGAGTAATTTGATAACCCTTAGGTAGATCTGGATAAAAATAGTTTTTACGATCAAACATAACTTCATCTGGATTAGTACAATTAAGTGCCATTGCAGTAAGTAAGGCACGTCTTACAGCTTCTTCATTAACAACAGGTAAAATTCCAGGTAATCCTAAATCAACTGTTGCGACATTTTCATTTGGAATATTTGAAAATGTATTTAGTGCTGATGAAAAGTTTTTTGATTTTGTTTCAAGTTCACAGTGAACTTCTAGTCCAATAACAACTTTGTATTTCATTACTCTTCACCTACCTTACTATATATATCTTTTAGTCCTGTTACTTTTTCAATGTAATTAGCCATATTTAGAACTACATCATCTTCACATACTCTACCAGTTAAATTAATTCCAACAGGCATATCGTTAACCATTGTAAATGGTAATGTTATTGAAGGAAATCCTCCAAAGTTACCTATTGCTAGATGGTTTTCTAAAATTAAATATCTATCTGATAGTTTTTCTGAATTATCTGAAAATTTAGGAGCAATACCACCACTTGCAGGTAAAATCATTCCATCATAAGTTTTAAATAAATCATTAATTTTATCTACAATTAATCTTCTAACACGACAAGCATTTAAGAATAATTTTTCTTGGTTTTCTTTTTGAAGAATGAAGCTTCCTAAAATGAAACGTCTTTTAATTAACTCTGAAAATCCCTCGGTTCTTGCCTTCATCATTAACTCTTGATAAGAAGCTACTCCCTCAGGTCTAGGTCCAAATTGAATTCCTGTTAAGTTAGCATTATTACTTGTAGCTTCAGCACAACTAATGCTCATGTATGATGGATATATTGCTTCGAGTAAGTTTTTATCAATTGAGACTTCTTCAATAATAAATCCTTCTTCTCTTAATTTATCTAAAGTTTTATAAAAGTCATCTAATACTTTCATTAATACTTCATCATTACTATCCTTATATAGTTCTTTATCACATACTTCTTTGATATAGAATAATTTTCTTCCCTTTATATCATTTTCTAAAGTATCAACATAGTTTTTTAAATCATCTTTTAAGCTAGTCATATCAGCTTCATCTTGACCTTTAATAATATCTGTTACGATTGCAGCATCTTTAACGTTTCTTGTTAAACAGCCAACATGATCAAGACTAGATGCAAAAGCGAATAATCCATATCTAGAAATTCTTCCGTATGTTGGTTTAAATCCAACTACACCACCTAAAGAGGCAGGTTTACGAATAGAGTCTCCTGTATCTGAACCAATTGCAAAAGGAACAAGTCCTAAAGCAACGCTTGAAGCTGATCCTGCACTAGAACCACCTATCATTCTTGTTTTATCCCAAGAATTTTTAACTGCACCAGTATGACCTGTTGTACCAGTTCCACCCATAGCAAGTTCATCTAAAACTGTTTTTCCAACTAATACTCCACCAGCATTTTTTAACTTTTTATAAACAGTCGCATCATATACAGGAATATAATCTTTTAAAATATTAGATGATGATGTTGTTAAAATATTAGCTGTTGAAAAATTATCTTTTAAAGCATAGGGAATACCAGTAATTAAAGTATCTTTTCTTGCTTTCATTTTGAATTTATCTATAATTGTAACAAAAGAATTATATTCATCTTGATACTTGTGGCAATCTTCTACTACGCTTTTAAATATCTCTTCTGGACTAACACCTTGATTATCAATTAAATCTCTTAATTCAGTAATACTTTTTCCTCTATACATCTTATTCCACCACCTTAGGTATTTTTACTTGATCATCTACTTGATGTTTAGTATTTGCTAAAACCTCATCTGTTGTTAAATAGTCTTTTACAACATCTTCTCTTAATTTGGCATCCTTATTTATAAATGGAAATGTCATAGGTTTAACATTTTCTATATCAGGAATATTAGCTATTAAGTCCATTTGTTTCAAAATAATATCAAATTCTTCTTGAAGTGTTGAATATTCTTCTTCATCCATATCAAACATTAATAATTTGGCATACTTCTTTAACTTTTCTTTTTCTATCATCGTTAAATCCTCCTATCAAACAAAAAACACTAGTTCATCCACAAAGGGACGAAAACTAGTGTTTCCGCGGTACCACCCAATTTATTATAAAGGTAAACCTTTAATAATCACTTTAAGTATGTATTAATAACGGTAATACTTCCGGTCTAGCCTACTTGCTAAAACGCTTTCGGTAAACAACTCCAGAGTGTTCTTTCAAATAAATCCATTACCAGGCTCACACCAAATCCTAGCTCGCTAAAATTTCAAATATTTTACTTTTCTCCTTCAACGCAAGTAACTAAATTATAAATATATTATACGTTTTTGTCAATATCTTATACGTTTTTTTAGTGATTTTCCTGTTGTTATACAATTGATGTGAAACAAATTCTATATAAAAAAAGACTTAAGTCGTATAATTGAGTTAAACACAAAAA
>CAKOXP010000011.1 GCA_934130175.1 uncultured Bacilli bacterium | reverse complement strand
ATTATATAAAATAAGAAATTAGTCAAGGGTATACAAGTTCACATGCGTTCACCCTTGACTAATAAAAAGATTTTTCCCCATAGAATTCCAAAATTAAAATCCCGTTAGTAAAAAAACGGGAAGTTAAATAAATAATTTACCGTTAATCAAGCATCAATTTGTGCTTGATTTTTTCATCTGGGGGGGGGTTATAATGGCTTTAGATATAGTAAAGTAGGTGTCTTAAAATGAACAGAAAAATTATTATAACTTTAGTTATTGGACTTATTATGGGATTGTCACTATCTGGTATTGGAATGTATGCCGCAACAACATATGCAATTAGTGCTAACAGAATAGGTTACTCAGATAATTCATCATTAGGAGTAGATAATGTTCAAGCAGCAATCGATGGAACATGTACTAAATTTAATACTCAACTTACTAATTTAAAAACAAATATCATAGATACAATATATCCAGTAGGAAGTATTTATATAAGTGAAACAGATTCATCAGTTACTGCTGTACAAAATCGATTTAAATCATTTGGTAAAACTACGACATGGGTAGCATATGGCTCAGGAAAAACTTTAATTGGAAGTGATGGTTCTACATATAAAGCAGGAACAACGGGTGGTTCCTCATCTGTATCTACAACACTTACAACTGCTAATTTACCAAGTCATACACATGATATTAGTCATACTCATACTACTAGTACTAAAAGTGTAAACAATTGGACTGCTTCTAATACTACATCAACATGGTTTGCTACAGAAACATCAGATTCAACAGGTACATTATATGGAGGAACCAATACAACATCTACTAATTCTAGTTTAAGTGGAAAAACAGCATATGGTACAGGTCAATACTACTTTTGGAATGTTTTATACACAAATACCCATGCACATACAGTAACAGGAACGATTCCATCTTTATCAACTGCAACTCAATCAACAACTAAGTCTGGTGCAACAGGTGAAGGTAAAGCATTTACAACAAGCACAATCCAACCATATACAGTTGTTTATATGTATAAAAGAACTGCATAATATTTATAAATGCAGTTCTTTTTCTATTGATTTAAATATATCAGTTATGTTTTCATTTATAACTAAATCAGCAAGATTATCTTTTTTTGTTTTATCTTTATTAATTAGAATAATATGTTTACCATGGAAATAGTTGATTAGAGCAGCAGCAGGATAGACTGTAAGAGAAGTACCACCAATTATCAATAAATCAGCTTCTTCTATTTTTTTAATTGAATTAATTAATATTTCTTCATTAAGGGGTTCTTCATATAAAACAACATCTGGCTTAATAATAGCTCCACAACTACATCTAGGAATTTCTTTTGAATTAAAGACATAATCACCATCATAAAATTTATGACAACTAGTACAATAATTTCTTAAGACAGAGCCATGTAATTCATAGACATTTTTATTACCAACCATACTGTGAAAACCATCAATATTTTGAGTTATAATAGCTGATAAAATTTTCTTATCTTCCATTTTTTTTAATACATAATGTGTTTTATTAGGTTTATAATTTAGACTATTTAGTTTATCTTTATAGAATTTATAAAATTCACTTGGATTTTCCATAAAAAAATGATGAGATAGTATTTCTTCAGGATTATATTTATACTTTTCATTATATAGGCCATCTTTACTTCTAAAATCTTTTAATCCAGATTCGGTAGATACTCCAGCACCACCAAAAAATACTATATTTTTAGAGTCTTTAATATAATTTATTAAAGTAGTTATTTTATCCATTTTAATCACATCCTAACATTATTATACTACTTGACATTTTTCTTTACAACTAGCGTGTAAATTGACTTTGCGATAAAAATATGTTAAAATACTCCTAACGTTTATGAAAAAACGTAGCATTGTATTTTAAATACAAACTGAGGTGAATTTATTTTATGAAATCAAGAGTTGTTGGTATTACCTTATCAATAGTTGGGATACTAATGGTTGGTATTGCTTCTATTATAGAGGAAAACGATTCATTTGATATTAAAAAAAGTGTTAATAATAACGCAATGGATATTGTTAGTGTTATAAATATGTCTTCATCTAATCGTATGAAAAAGGCTGAAATTATTTCTGATAATAGTATGGATTCAGATGATAATGTTGTTGAACTAAATATGGAGCAAGCTCCTCAATCCGTTTATATACCACCAAGAGTTGAAGTATATGAAGGAATGACTTTGGAAGAGTTAGGTGAAAAGATTAATAGAAATTTAGGAACAGGCTATCTTAGTGGTAAAGGTAGTTTGATTGCTAGTAAATGTATAGAATTAGGTGTTGATCCTTATATAGTCACTGCTATAATTCTTCATGAAACAGGTTGTAAGTATAATTGCAGTACTTTGGTAAAACAATGTAATAATGTAGGTGGACAAAAAGGTGCCCCAAGTTGTGGTGGTGGAAGTTATAAATATTATGCTACACTTGATGATGGTATTGTTGGCCATATTGAAAATTTATATTATAATTATTTTTCTAAAGGCAGAACTACAGTTGAAACAATAGCACCAAGATATGCAGCATCAACTGCATGGAGTGGAAAAATTAATTGGTATGTAAATCTTATAAGAGCAAATTAAAGTGCTCTTTTTCTTTTTTTTACATATACTATATTGAGTGTAAAGTTGACATTTTTACTAAAATGTGATATAATCATGACTATGATTGATGGCACATTATTCTAGTCAATCACTTTATTATGAAGACGGGATTAAACAACCGTTAAAGAGCATATCTGTGAAACCTTTGGTGTTTGCTTCTTACGCCCAGTTTGGGGTGGATGCTGGAGGGTTAGAGTACTGGGCGCTCGTAATGGCATACGACAAACGACCCAGTATTCATGGAGACCTATTCTTGTGGTAAGCCTATACGTGTATACTGATGGACTTATTACGACTTAGGCTTTGAACCTACATTGTGGCGAAAGTTATGTGTAGAGTAGCTTGTCTTGCGTGGTAATATCGGGATAAATGATCTTGCTTATATAGTAGGCCAACTATTATAAGTATTGCGTTTTGAAATTATTACTGCAAAAAAGAATTAATAATAAAGCTTGGTGAGGAAATCTCCTAGAATGTCGTCGATATAGGATTGCAGTGGGTACTAAGTGGTAATCAAGTCATATGTACAGGTAACTACATATTAATTCTTTTAAAGGGGAACCACATATTTGGTAACGAATATGTAAGAATTAGGGAAATCCTACTTGACCTAAGACTCAAAGTTTACTGTATTGATAGCCATTAATTTATAATGTTTAAGTATAAGATAGTAGGAAACTACTATTTTTTTTGGATTTATGATAAAATTAAAATGGAGAGTGATTTTATGGACGATTTGTTTGGAGGTAAACCAGTATTTGTTAATGGTAAAATAGAAAAAATTACTATATCTAGAGCTGAATTAACAGAATTTTTAGATGGAATAAGAAATGATCCTAATAGTTTAGTTTTATATGATAAATATGAAGAAGATTGGAAAAAGACACAAAATGAAGTGAAAAAAATAAAAGAAGCAAATAAAGATTATGAAAATGTTGTTGCTTTTGATCCTTATAGAGGTGAAAAACTTGCAGAAACTACAACTGTTTTTTCTGATGAAAATTATCAAAAGAGTAGAGAAAATGATTTAGCTGTTTTAGAATTAGAAAAAATGTTTAAAGATGATGATAAAGTAGTAATCTTTGACAATTCAAGGGAAAGAAAATAAGAAGTATGAAATCGAAGAAAGAAAGAAAACTATCAGAACTTGAAAACTTAAAAGTTCAAACTAGAAGAAAAGAAAAAGTAAAAAAAGAATTAGTTGATAAAAAGTGGGTAATTAGAATAATTACAATATCATTTTCTCTTTCTATTTTATTATCATTTATTTCAGAAATAACAGTTCCTAATCTTAATCTTGTCCTTGGAATATTAGTAGCATTAATTTTCGTTGCTATTGGTATTTTATTTGATATTATTGGTGTTAGTGTAACTGCAAGTGATGAGAAGGTATTTCACTCTATGAACTCAAGAAAAGTAAAGGGTGCTGATATCGCCGTTAAATTTAAGAAAAACAGTGAAAAAGTATCTAGTTTTTGTTGTGATGTTGTTGGTGATATTTGTGGAGTAATATCAGGATCAACTGCAGTAGCAATAGCTAGTATGATTTCTAAAAACTTTAGTTTTAATCTTTTAATTACTACTTTATTAGTAACAGCCATAATATCCTCATTAACTATTGGTGGAAAAGCTATAGGTAAAAGTTTTGCTATTAATAAATGTGATATTATTCTTTATGAATTTTCAAAATTTATTTCTAATTTTTATAAATGCAAGTAGGTGATAAAATGGAATTCTTGGAAAATGGAAAAAAGGTAAGATACAATCCTTCTAATATGAGACGTGATAAAAAGATTGGTTGGGGATTAGAAGTTGATGTATATCAAATAGGTAATGAAGTAGCTAAATTTATAAAAAGATGTCCTGGTAAGAAGATTTTCCTTGATAAAAGTTCAATTGAAAAAATGAAGAAAATCGATACAAAAAGAATTCTTCTACCAACAACAGTTTTATTGGATAAAAAACATGAATTTCGTGGCTATAAGATGGATTATATAGAAAATCTTGGTGTTGATAGCTATGTTTCATTAGATAAAGAAAATTTAGTTAGGGAAAATGATCTACTTAAAGAAGATTTAGTCAAATTAAGTGATGAGAAAGTACTAATAGAGGACTTGAATCATGAAAACACATCATATCATAACGGTATTTATTTAATAGATCCAGGTAGTTATAAAATAGATACTAATCTAGATTCTAATCAAGTGTATGGAATTAATTTAGATTTAGTTAATCATTACCTAATTTATAGTGTCTTAAGAAATTATGTCTTAAACAAATATCAAAAAGTAGATAGTTATGGATTTAGTAGAGAAGTAAATAGGGAATATAATAAAAGTGGTAAAAATGATGTTTTAGAATTTTTTAATGATATTAAAGAAGAAAGTTTATCTGAATTTGTTGAAAATAGAATAAAACACTAGTAAAAAGTCAAAAAATATGATATAATATGCACTCATAAAGAGGGGTTATTATGAGTTGTATATATTTAGATGGAAAGAAAATTGATTTTGAAAAAAATGATTATAATTATCTAGAGGAGGGTTTAGAGGCTGAGGTATATAGATATAAAAATTTGGCTTTAAAATTTTATAAAGAGAAGTCACAAAAAATGGTAATTGATAAAGAACTAGTTGAGTATTTAAAGACAATTGATACTAAAAGATACTTATTACCAACTGCAACAATTACTGATGATTCAGCGTGTTTTTTAGGTTATGCAACACTATTCAAACAACATTATCAAACAATTAATAATATGGCTTTTGATAAATTTATTGATGAAGTAAAATTCTTAGAAGAAGATACATTATTACTTTCAGAAAAAGGTATTGATATTGAAGATCTTTCTTATGATAATACTATTTACGACGGTTCTATTTACTTGATTGATCCAGGAAGCTTCAGGCTCAGTGTGAAAAATAAATCTTTATCTAGAGAAAATCTAGATAAATTAAACACTTATATTATTGAAGAATTATTAGGAAATAGTTTAAGTAAATCATTATCTAAAAAGAAAAAGAGCGAAACACTTAGTTTTATGGAAGAAATGTTAAAATCATCTTCTTGTGAATTTATAAGTGAATTTTTAAAAGAAAAAGCAAAAAAAAGTAAAAACTTAAAAGATTGT
Source organism: uncultured Bacilli bacterium (assembly GCA_934130175.1). Classification (GTDB taxonomy): domain Bacteria; phylum Bacillota_I; class Bacilli_A; order RF39; family UBA660; genus UMGS995. The sequence continues at coordinate 45,210 of CAKOXP010000011.1, read as the reverse complement.
CCAAAAAAATTAATTAGACTGTAATTTAAAATTAAAAGTATCTTCTATAATATTAATGAAGATGCTTTTTTCTATGTGAAAATTATAAGTGCTTGTAATTTTGCTTAATTTTTGATAAAATTTTAACTAGTTTTGAGGTGATATAATGATACAAGTAAATAATGTTAGTTTAAAGTTTGGAAAGAGAACTTTATTTGAAGATGTTAATATTAAATTTACAAATGGTAATTGTTACGGTTTGATTGGCGCAAACGGTAGTGGTAAGTCTACATTTTTAAAATTGCTTTCTGGTGAAATTGAAACTACTACTGGTGAGGTTATTGTTACCAAGGGTGAAAGAATTTCTGTTTTAAAGCAGGATCACTATCAATATGATGAGATGAGAGTTATTGATGTTGTTATAATGGGAAATGCTAGACTATATCAAATAATGGAAGAGAAAAATGAATTATATTCTCACACTGAATTTAGTGATGAAGATGGAATGAAGCTTGCAGAACTTGAATCTGAATTTATGGATTTAGATGGATGGAATGCTGAGGCTGATGCCGCTACATTATTAAATAATCTTGGTGTTTTACCTGAACTTCATTACTCTTTAATGAAAGAAATACCTGTAAAAGATAGAGTTAAGGTTTTACTTGCTGGTTCATTATTTGGTAACCCTGATATTTTACTTTTAGATGAACCAACAAACAGCTTAGATATTGATGCAATTAAATGGTTAGAAGAATTCTTAATTAATTTTAATAACACTGTAATTGTTGTATCACATGATAGACATTTTCTAAATAATGTTTGTACTCATATTGCAGATATTGATTATGGTAAGATAAAACTATATATTGGTAACTATGACTTCTGGTTTGAATCTAGTGAACTATTACAAAAGCAAATGAGAGAATCTAATAAGAAAAAAGAAGAAAAGATTAAAGAACTACAATCATTTATTGCTAGATTCTCTGCTAATGCATCTAAATCTAAGCAAGCTACATCTAGAAAGAAAATGCTTGAAAAAATTGAACTTGATGAAATTGTTCCATCATCACGTAAATATCCATATATAGATTTTAAGGTAGAAAAACCAAGTGGTAAAGAAATATTAAAAGTAACTAGCTTAACTAAAGAAATAGATGGTAGAAAGATTCTTAATAAAGTATCATTTACTATTTTAAAAGGTGATAAGGTAGCAATTATTGCAGAAGATGACTTCGTAAAAACCGCATTATTTAATATTTTAACTTATAAAGATAAAGATATTAAAGGAATGATTGAATGGGGTAAAACTATAAATTATGGATATTTACCTCAAGATAATACAGAATTCTTTAAAACAGACAAAAATATAATTGAATGGATTGGACAATACTATGATATAAAAGATGAAACTGTATTACGCGGTTTCTTAGGTAGAATGTTATTTTCAGGAGAAGATGTATTTAAAAAAGTTAATGTCTTATCAGGAGGAGAAAAAGCTCGTTGTATGTTATCAAAAATGATGCTAGAACAACCTAATTTCTTAATTTTAGATGAACCAACAAACCACTTAGATCTAGAAAGTATTACTTCATTAAATAAGGGTATGGAAAAGTTTGATGGAGAAATTATTTTTACAACTCGTGATTATGAATTAAACTCTACTGTTGCTAATCGTATTATAGAAATAAAAAGTGATGGTACTATTATTGATAGAAGTATTCCATATGAAGAGTATTTAGAAAAGAAAAAAAATGGGTAGAGTAGTAAATATTTTAATTGATAATTTAGAAGTGTTTGAAGAAGAATTAATTAGGGATTTGATAAAAAATGGAATTAGTTACGTTCAAATAGGAAATGAATTTCATTTTTTAAATCATATCTATAGATTTTACGATTTAGAAAAAATATCAAAATTATTATTGCAAGAGTCATTAGTTATAACTGATGATATATTTTCAAAAAAGAATGCTGAATGTTTAAAAGATATAATTGATGATATATCTTTTAGAGAAAATAATAGGTATTTACAAGATATTAATTTGGTGCCTAAACTTAATAAAAATTTAATAAAAAGGCAAAATAGGATAGCAAAGAAAATTATAAATAAAAAGTCATAACTTATTAATGTTATGGCTTTTATGCTTTTATTTTTCCTCTATCACATCTATTTCCCCAGGAGTCAATTAAATTTTTGTTTTTCATAACTTTTATTATTTCACAATTATTAGGACATTTAGAACAGAAAGAACTACTAGTTTCAAATTTATAATTAGTTATATCAAAACTAAAATCAATTTCTTTTTCTTTTTTAGATAAGATGGCAACTCCTAAAGCACCCATTAGATGACCATCTTTGTCAGTTATTATTTTGGTATTTAAAATATCTTCGAAAGATTTTTTTACACCAATATTTTTACTAACTCCACCTTGGAAAATAATAGGTTCTTTAATTTTTTTACCTTTAGCTACATTATTCAAATAGTTTAGGGCGATACTTTTACAAAGACCTGCAATGATATCTTTTTTAGGATATCCCATCTGGGCTTTATGAACTAAATCACTTTCTGCAAAAACTGTACAACGAGCAGCAATTGGAGTAGGGTTATTACTAGATATTGCAATGGTACCAAAATCCTCTACATCTACGCCCAATCTTTTAGCTTGACTAGATAAAAAAGCACCAGTTCCAGCAGCACATAATGTATTCATAGCGTAATCAATGACAATCCCATTTTCAAGTAAAATAATTTTAGAATCTTGTCCACCAATTTCAATAATGGTTTTAATATCGGGATATCTAGATAGGGTACCAATTGCATGAGCAGTTATTTCATTTTTTACAATATTAGCATTTAAAATACTACCAATCAGTTTTCTAGCTGAACCAGTCGTACCAACACCAACAATTTTTATATCTTTATTTATATTCTTTTTAAAATAAGACATAATTTCATTAACAGCTTTAATTGGATTTCCTTCTGTCCAAATATATTTTTCTAAAAGAATATTATTATCACTATCAATTATTACAGCTTTAGTTGAAATAGATCCTATATCTACTCCTAAATAGGCTTTTTTCATAGTTTCTCCTTTCGATACTTTATTAAATCATAGAAAGCTTCAAGTCTTGTATTAATACCTTCTTCTGAGGTATTAGAATCAAAAGAAAAGAAAATAATTGGAATATTTTTTTCATTAGCTACCTTCTCAATAATAGGTATAGCTCCAATTTCTGGGGTACATCCAAAAGGTTTTGTATGGATAATTCCGTCATATTTCTTTGATAATTTTATGGTTCTATAAACATTATCAAGTCCATCAGCTCCTAGAGTATACTTACAATATTTTTTAGTAACTCTCAACATATGTTTTGTTGATAAGGCTTTTGTAAAAAGAAGATAGGTAAGGTCAGTATATCTTTTAAGTTCTATGTTAAATAAAGCAAGCTTTTCTTCTAAAAAGTAACTTGAAAAAGGCTCCATTGAAGTATATAACTCTCCAATAATACCAACTTTTAAACAATTCTTGCTTTTATTAACTTTAATTTTCTTGAATCTATGCCTATATTTTAAATAAGAAATAGTTAGTCCCAATAGTGAGTTTTTAGAAGAAAAATCTTTTAACATCTTCTTATTTAAATTTAGAAATTCATTTTTATCAATCGCAAAACCAATATTCTTTCTGATAATAACATCAATTTTATCCATATAAACAATATAAAAAAAGGTAATTATAAAAGTATGGATAAATTTTATAAAAGATAAATTTTTATTTAGATTTTTAAATATCTTAAATACTTCTAATACATGAATCTTATCTTTAGAAACAATTTTTATAAATTTAAACTTATATCCCATATCCCTTAAGATTTGTTCTTGATCTTCACCATAATATCTATATCTACAACCACCACCAGCTTGAAACAAGATAGTTGCTCCATTATCAAGGGACTCTATAAAATTTCCTAGGTTATATTTAAAAGGAATACAAACATCACTAGGAGAATACTTTTCACCTAATTCTTTAGTTTTTTTAGTAATAGGTGGAGCTGGTTTAACTTGCATATTGGTTAATTTCTTTAATAAATAAGTAATAGGATAAGAATACTTTCCCATATGAGGAAAACTAATTATATCTTTCAAATTTTCTCCTCCTTTTGTTTTAAAATATCACAGAAACTTTCTAATCTAGTTAAAAGACCAACATCACTATTTAAATCTTCAAATAATAAAGAAAGAATTGGTAAATTTTTAACTCTTCTTGAAATTAAATCATTGGATAGAGAGTCAGGTCCACAAGGAAATGATGATAACATAATAATTCCATCAACTTTATCTTTATAATATTCAATACTTGCGACTACTTCCTTACTATAAGTCCAATAAATATCAGTAGATAATTTATTACACAATGAATCAATCAAGCTTGAATTAACTCTATCACTATATAAAACAGTAATATTTTCCTTTTCTAAATATTTAGTAATTTGCTTACCAATTAATTCATCATATAAGTTATATGGATGTCCAGCTAGTAGTATTTTCAAGTTATTATTCTTTAATTTTTCTTCTTGAAGTTTTTCTTTTTCTTCTCTAAGTTCTAAACTTTTCTTCTTCGCAAACTTATAGGCTTTATATGATTTAATATATGAAAATCCTAAATCTCTTCCTATTTTTAAGAACCCCAATAGTTCACTATCTCTTGTTGTTAAATCAATATTATAATTTAAAATATTAACATCATCTAAAACATTATTAGTAAGATCATATAAACAACTAAAGTTAGTACAAACTCCTTCATTTTTCTTAACTGAAAATATTCTAGGTACTAAAATATAATCACATTTATCTTTTAGATAAGAGACATGTCCTAAGAAAAGTTTTAGGGAAAGACATGATTCATCTAGAACTAATTTTTCTCCTTCTTCTAAAATCTTTTTATTACTGTTGATACTTTCTACAGTAGTGCAATCTAAATATTTAAAAAAATAAATCCATAAATCTTTATAGTAATAATACAAAAGTCCTTTAGGTAATCCAATTTTTATTTTCATATAGTCCTCCGTTAAAATAATATGTAAAAACAGTTAAAAAAAGTAAATAATTATTTCGACAAATTTTATTTAGTTGTTATAATATAAGAAGAGGTAGATATTATGAAAAAATTTTTAACATTATTATGTTTAATACTTATATTTTCTTTTTCTAATGTAGAAGCAGAAAGCGATGTTGTAAAGCTTTCTAAGTGTGTTGATGGGGATACTGCTAGGTTTATTATTAAGGACAAGATGTATTCAACTAGATTTTTAGCAATTAATACTCCGGAATTAAAACATGGTTCTAGAAAAGAAGAACCTTATGCGAAAAAGGCTAGTAATTATACTTGTAACAAGTTAAGACAAGCTAAAAAAATCGTTTTAGAATACGATCCTAATTCAGATAAAGAGGATAAATATGGAAGAAAGTTAGCTTGGATATTTGTAGATGGAAAACTCTTACAAGAAGAATTAGTAGAAAAAGGCTATGCTGAGGTTAAATACTTATATGGAGATTACAAGTATACAGATAGGTTAAAGATAGCTCAATTAAAAGCTAAAAGTAAAAAGTTAAATATTTGGAGTGATAAAAAAACATCTGATTTAGAAGATGAAGTAATAGATAATATTTTAGATAAAATCTATAAATATATTAGGAAAGAAATTAAATCTATGTTATAATATCTCAAAGGAGAAGTGTTTATGGCAAAGAAAAAAGATAATGAAATAGTAATTCAAAAAGATAAATTATTTAAAATTATTGGAATTGTAATTGCAACTCTACTTTTCATATTACTTTCGTTTGCAATATCAAATTCTGCTTCAGAAGAGTATAGTAAAAATTCAACTTCTGAAAGTAGTAGTTCTAATAGTGGCGATGATACTTTAGAAGTAGCTACTAAAGAAGCAGGAGAAATAAGTGATGATGAAAGGATATCACCAAATGAAATATCAATAGATGAGTACCTTGACTTATATAATGGTAATCAAAATTCCATCGTTTTACTTTCAAGACCAACATGTAGTTATTGTAAGATAGCAACTCCAATTCTTGAAAATATTATTTATAAATATAACGTAAAAATTAATTACTTAAACATTGATAACTTAGATAATGATGAAACAGCTAAATTAGTATCATCAGATGATTATTTTTCTGAAGGATATGGTACACCTTTATTATTAGTAGTAGGTGATGGAAAGATTTTAAATAAAATTGAGGGTTTAGCAACTAAGAGTGAATATATATCTTTCTTCAAAGAAAATAAATTTATGGAGGAATAATTTATGGGAAGTGTTTATGAACAAGTAAGAGCTTTTAAAAATAAGTATCCAATGACTGTTGGATGGAGATTAAAGCAAAATTCTGAGGTTATTGAAAAACACTTAAATCCAGGAGAAAAAGTTTTTTATGCTTTCGTTGCTCAAAAAAATGATAATCCCCTAGATATAATCTCAACTGCTGTAGTAGCTCTTACAAACGAACGAATTTTAATTGGAAGAAAAAGAGTTGTAATGGGATATTTTTTAGACTCTATTACTCCAGATATGTTTAATGATTTGAAAATTTTAAGTGGAATTATTTGGGGAAAAGTTTATATTGATTATGTTAAAGAATATGTAACTCTATCTAATATTTCCAAAGATGCATTAAGTGAAATAGAAACAAAGATATCATCATTCATGATGGAACAAAAGAAAAAATATGGATTAAAAAATAATAACTTTAGTGAGTAAATTAGACTTTAAAAAAGTCTTTTTTTTTGATACAATTAGTTAAGGTGAAGAATATGAAAAAAATGGTGACTGTAATATTATTATTAGGGGCTCTTGCTCTTGTATATCAATTTTTTGTTTCGTTTGTTATAAGTAGACATGATGCTTCCTATTCTGTTAAAACAAGTGATAATAGTTATATGGTAAAAGAAAATTATAGAAAAGAAAAGAATTTTAACATGTATTCATTATTAATAGAGGATAAAGATAAAAATATTTTTGCGGCTATTTATAATGTAGATTTAAATCGTTCATCAAGAATAATTAAAGATGTCAAAGAATATTCTGATGGTAATTTAGTTTGTATCGCACCAATCCTAAAAGATAAGAAAATCGAAAATTTATCATGTAGACTAGATAATGATCAAGTAAGTATATCTTATCTTCATCAAATAGGAAATACTAGTATAAATAAATTTATTGATAGCTTAAAACAAGATGGATATACATTTAATAATGAAATAGATTCGAACAATAATATTTCTTCAACATCATCTAACATTTCTACATTCGATAATCTTGAAGATGATTTATATGTAACTATGTGGGGATATAAAGGTGTATATGTCCTAAATCAAAATCAAATAGAATACAAAGATTATTTAAATAAAGATTCATATTTTAATACATATAGTATTTTATGTGATAAATATTACGTTTCATTAGACACAGATGATAATGAAATTAAAGCCTTTTATGTTGCTAATATCAAAGATGGTGGTAAAGCTCATATAGATTTTGATTTTTCATTATCTAAAAATTCCTATATAAATGGAATATATAAAGGAAAAATTTATATAACTGATATGGATAGAAGAGTAGAATATGCAATTAATCCTGCAAGTGAAAAAATAGAAGAGGTAGGTAGTGGAAATAAAGCTAAATACTTTGATGGAGAATCACTACAAGAAGTTGATATTTCTGAACTAATCAATGAAAAAAAATATTTTATAGATGATAAAGTAGATGAAAAAATTTCTAGTAAATACAGTGGCCTAAACTTAATTTATTCTCATGATAGTTATTATTATAAAGATATTAATAATAATGTGTACCAAGTATTAAAAGATTTTCCAGATTATAAGATTTTATTATTTAGATTCGATGATTTTAAGGAAATGAAAGTTAAAAATAATAATATTTTTGGTATTGTAGGTGATACAGTATATATGTATAATAACAATATTGGTTTAAGAAAAGTTGCACAGAATAGGGAATTAACTTATAATTATCAAAATATTTATGATATTTATTATAAATAAAAATTATAAACATATATTAAATTAAGGGCTTGCTAAAGAGGTGATATTTTGTTATAATATCACTTGTAATGGGGCTTTAGCCAAGTGGTAAGGCGTGGGTCTGCAACACCCTGATCATCGGTTCAAATCCGTTAGGCCCCTCCATTTTGCGGATGTAGTTTAGTGGTTAGAATACGGCCTTGCCAAGGCTGTGACGGGGATTCGATTTCCCTCATCCGCTCCATTTGAAATCAACTTACGGACCTAAGTGTTCGTAAGTTTTTAGTTTTAAAAAAATACACTTAAAAAAGTGTATCTTATAGTAAAATATTTACTAATTATTTGGATTATACCCGAAACCAGTTCCTGAAAACAAGAAGAATATGATAATTATAACTATAATTATAGCCCAAATCCAACCACTACCATATCCAGTATTGTTATTAGAACAGTATGTTGGGTATCCATATCCGTACATCATAATAAGTTCTCCTTTCCTTTTATTATATTACAATTCTTAAAAACTTAGCATAATGTCTACCTAGGGTTATGAAAATAGTTTGACTAATTAATAGAAAAATAATATACTTAACAATAGAAAGATGGTGTAGAATATGAATACAAATAAAAAAATTACTATTGATATGAAAAGTCTAATAGTTGTGATAATCGCAGCTATACTTGCTATTCTTATAGGATTATCATATGCATGGTTAAGACTAACAAAGAATTCAGATGTAGTAAATAAAATAACGGCAGGGAACTTAGAATTAACTTTAGATGATACAACAAGTGAGGGAATAAAATTAACAAAAGAAGTACCAAGAAGTTATCAACAAGGAATGACTACAAAAGAATATACATTTACATTAACAAATAAAAGTAGTACAAGTAGTTATACTTTATCATTAAAAGATTTAAATACTTATACAAATGATAATAATGAAGAAGTAACAATAACTGATGCAGATAGATTAGCTGATTCTAAAGTAAGATATATCTTATTAAAAGGTGGAGAAGAAGCAACTGCAGCAAAATCAAAAATATTAACGGATAGAGTAATAGACTCTGGAACAATAGAAAAAGGCAAAACTATTAAGTATAGTTTAAGAATTTGGATAGATTCAAAAGCAGGAGATAATAATACAGAAGAAGAAGTAATGGGAAAAATATTTAATGCCCAACTTAGTTTAGAAGCTACTCAAACAGTAACACCAACAAAAACAGCAGTATGTAAAAGAGCAACAACACTTCATACAGAGGAATGTACTCAAACAGATACTTCATCATATTGTAGTGGAGATGGATACACAACAAGTGGAACTATGGGAACAACAACAATAACCTATGGAAACATTGGATCAAAAGGAGTTCTAACAAGTGGAGATGCTTTTGACTGTGATGTTAATGGTGATGGAGTATATGATTCTGCAACTGAAAGATTTTATTATGTGTCAGATATGACAAATGGAGTAACGCAAGACTCAAATACAGCAGTATTAATCTATTATAATAATGTAAGTGGAGGAGTAGCATCTAATTCAACTGCATATGCATATGACTCTAGTGGCAAGAATAATAATGGACCAGTAACGGCAATAAAACAATTACCAACAACAAGTCAATGGAAAAATGTAAGTTTAGCAAATACAACAAGAACAATAACAAATGAAAATGGAGAAAACATAACTACTGCTGAAAATCTTCCAATGAAATTTAGTTATTTAGGTTATGCAGCAAGATTATTAACATATCAAGAGGTAAATAATGGATGTTATGATGGTAATTCTGACATAACGTCATCTGGTGGACTAAGTACAAAATGTAAATATTTAATGGAAAATACAAAATATTCATCAAGTAACTTAAAAACGTATGGAGAATGGTTGGAATCGCCTCGCGCATCTGACATTGACTTTGCTTGGGGTGTAGGTGCTGACTACCGTGCCATCCTTTCCATCTATGTACGTGTCAACAATTACAGCACACTTGGAATTCGTCCGGCAATTGAAGTTGCTAAAACAGATATAGAATACTAAGAGGTCATATGACTTCTTTTTTTCTTAAAAATTATTTTTACCATGATTATGGCCAATACTAAAATTGTAATTCTTCATATTATATAGTGAAAGAGAGCTGATAATATGATTAAAGAATTTTTTTCTAAAGGAATTGTCCGTACTGTTATCGAAACATTTATCCAAGGATTTTTAGGAGCTTTAGCTGTTACTATTGTTAATGTAGATTTTTCCAATAAATGTGTTGTTGTCTCTATTCTAATAGGAGCAATTATTTCTGGTATCAGCGCTTGTATTGAAATATTAAAAAATAGAAGAGGAGGTAAGAAATAATGTTAAAAGGACAAAAATCTAAGAATAATGATATAGAAAATTTCCTATGTCCATTTACAGATATGTATATAACACAAGGAGCTGGTGAGGGTACTCATAAAGGAACAATGGCAGTTGACGTACGAGGTAATAATTCTGGTGAAAAATATGCTTATTATGCACCATGTAGTTTAAGATGTATTAGAACCTATAGTGATAGTGGTCAAGTAATGTGGCAATCAATAAATAAAGTTAGATGTGCAAATGGGTATGTAGGAATTGTAACCTTAATGGCTGCTCATGATAATAGCATGGATGCTAGAGCTGGACAAACCGTTTCTCAAGGTGATCAACTAGGTAATATGGGTGATAAGGGTAACGCCACTGGTGTTCATTGTCATTTGCAAATAGCACAAACCTCTGATACAGCATGGTATAAAAATAAATATGGTATATACATGTTCAATAATGAAGCTGATTTAGACGAGGTATGTTTCTTTGATAATACCAACATATTAAATCGTAGTGAATATTTAAAACCAAAGTATACATCATCTATTCCAAGTCCTTCAGAAGGAAAGAAATATGTTAATTTACCACCTAGTATTTCTAGGTGGGCGGTATATGATGTAGCAGTATCTCCAGTAAAGAAAAACGCTAAGGCCTATTTAAATCCTAAAAAATTTGGGGGCTTAAGTTATTTAATTCATGGATTTCATGATTCTAATACAACAGTAGAAATAGAAACTAGTGATTTTGGCAGAGTAAAAATATATATTGCTTCAACAGTAGCAGAACTTTCTGACACACCTAAATATAAGTATGGAAATTACTAAGAAAAAGAAGAAAAATATGAGTATAAATATTTTTCTTTTTTCTTAGATTGTGATATCCTATTAGTAGGAGGATATTAGAAATGAAAAAATTTATAAAATTGATAACACTAGCATTAGTTATATTTATATGTTGTAGTTGTAGTAATGATAATAATAAAAAAATCGATTTACTAGGAATTGATTTTGAAAAAAGTGGAAATGAAACTTCTTTAGAAAAGTATAAGACAGAAAATCCACTTGTTGCGATGGAGCTAGAAAATTATGGGGCAATTGTAATAGAATTATATCCGGATATGGCTGAAAATACAGTTAATAATTTTATTTCGTTAACTAAATCTGGTTTTTATGATAATAATACATTTCATCGTCTAGTACCTGGATTTGTATTACAGGGAGGAGATCCAGATGGAGATGGAACTGGTGGACCAGGATATTCAATTAAAGGTGAGTTTAAGAATAATGGTTATTCAAAAAATACATTAAAACATGAAGAAAGAATTGTATCAATGGCTAGAAGTCAAGATATGAATTCTGCTGGTAGTCAGTTTTTCATCATGTTAGGCAAGTCTGATTATTTAGATGGAGATTATGCTGCTTTTGGAAAAGTAATTGATGGCTATGATATTATTAAAGAAATAGAAGCAGAAGAAATAGTTTCAGATAGTGAGACCGGAAAACTTAGAAAAAATTTAACCATAAAAAAAGCTCTAGTTGATACTAGAGGAAAAGAATATAAAGAAGTTGAAAAGATTAATTCTTAGTAAACTTCTTTTCTTTATCATTTAAGGTTTTAGCAACTACATCTGGGTAATCACTAATATATATTATTTTTTTATAATTAGATCCTATTTCATTAATAATATTTTCTGTTTCTTCTTCGCTATTAACAGTCCATACTGCTACTTGTTTATTTTCACCTAGTAATTTTTCCACTATTTCATCAGAAACCAAGTTTTCTCTTAATCCAATGTTATCAAATAAATCAATATAATTTAGACTATTTTTATCCTTTATAATTGCCAAATAATTAAGGTCTGGTCTTTTTCTTCTTAAATATAAAAGTGAAAGTAAATCACTACTTTGAAAGATTATATTACTAGTATCAAATTTTTCCATCTCTTCTAGCAATGAATCTACATATTCTTTTGTATTTTTTCTAAATTTTAAATCCAGAATTATTTTTTTATTACCACAAGCTTTTAATCCTTCACTTAGAGTACAAATCTTGTATTTTTCTGAATCCAGATTTGAAGCACGTGAAGTTACTAAATCTCCATCCTTGGTATTAAACATATTATCAATACTTATTTTACCACTATCATTTAAGTAGTAAAAATTATAATTATTTAAAGAATCTAAAGTTTCACTTGAAATAAATATTTTAGAATGATATCCAATAACATGACTATTATTATGAGATAAAATTAATTTTCTATCTTTTGTAAGTCTAACATCCAGTTCAATATAATCAATGTATTTAGTGTTTTTAGCAAGAGTAATAGAGTTAGTAGTATTTTCAATTTCCTTAGAGGAAAAACCTCTATGAGCCGCTACTAAAAAATCATCATCTATGAAGTTTTCATCAAAACTTTCAATACTTTTTGTGTATTCATGTGATTTGTCTTTACAAAGTTTAATTTTTATTCCTGCAGTTAGTAACATTAATATAGATGTTGAATATAAGGTTAGACCTGTTACTAATTTTTTCATACTACCACTTCCAAGTAAGATATTATAACACAAAAAGAGTGATTTTCAAAATCACTCATTAATAATTTTTACAGCCTCATCTGGTCTTAAGCTCACTAATAAATTTTTTTGATGAAGATCACTTAACTTTCTATATTTAATTCCACAAGTATCAAATAAATGTTTAGAAGCTAAGTTTTCTTTTGTTCCATTATACTTATCTGATAAATAAATAATTTCTTTAATACCAGATTGAATAATAGCTTTAGCACACTCATTACATGGAAATAAATCTACATATATTTTAGAATCATTAAAGTCTTTTCTACTACCACGATAGTTTAAAATAGCATTCAACTCAGCATGACAAACATATGGATATTTAGTTTCATTAGGATTGGAACTAGTTTTATCCCATGGAAAATTGTCATCACTAAATCCATTCGGTGTTCCATTATATCCGATAGATAAGATTCTGTTTTCTTTATCTACAATACAAGCACCTACTTGAGTAGAAGGATCTTTACTTCTAGCAGCAGCAAGTTTACTTATTCCCATAAAGAATTCATCCCAATCTATATAATCTTTTCTTTTATTACCTAATATATTTTCATCTAATAACATTTATAAATTCTCCTTTTTTCTCCATTTTTTTAACTAATAACTTATGATGTCTATTTTTCTTTTTTATATATTCATCAAGTTCATATACCTTTATTTTATTAGAATTTAAAGCTTTATTTAAAGAAGGAACAACTACAACATGTGATGTGAAATTTTTACCATCTTTTAAATAATAAATAATTTGATTTAATCTTTCAATTCTACTATCATCTCTACTTAAATCTTTTGGTATAAATATCATTCCTGATTTAACATGATCTGTACTAGTATTTAGAAAAACAATTGAATCCAAGCTAGCAATAAAACTAGAATATGCAATCTCTTCTGAATCCATGAAAAACATATCATCATCACCAGGATTTATCTTTACAAAACTTTCAAAAAAATTACTTTTTTCATATTTGAATAGTTTTCCTAATGTAAACTTTAATACACTTCCATGGTGTACAAAACTTTCTTCTTCAATAATATTACTTGGTAAATAGATAGTTTTGTTCTCATATTTTTTTGGAATGATAAATCCAAATCTACCTATTGAATATATATCAAAATTTAATGGTGTGTTCATATCATATACTTTAAAAATGTCTAAATTTTGATTCATAAAAATACTCCTTATGGATTCGATTATAACACGAAAAATATTATTGTTTCAATTATTTTTATTTAATTTACAAGTGATATTTGTCCATGATATACTTATATTAGTAATAAGAGGAGTAGTAATATGAAGGAGTTTCTAAATAATCTTAAATTTGCTTGGCAATATTCAAAAAATCAAAAAAAGAATTTAATTGGATTTATTTTTACAAATATTTTAATAATAGTAATAAGTGTTATTGTTCCAATATTATCAGCAAAAATAATTATTTACTTAACAGATAATGAGTTTAAACAACTACTATTAATTGCGCTTGTTATTTTATTAGTAGAGTGGTTTAGAAATATATTAAATTACATTGGAAGATATAATAGTAATGTTTTATTTAGAGAAACGTATGTTAATTTACAAACTAGCCTAGGAAAAGAAATTCTAAAAATAGAAAATAAAAATATAGATAGTGAAGGCTCAGGTTTGTTTATTCAGCGCCTTACAAATGATACTTCTAAACTTTCTGAAGTATTCCCGATGTTAATAGATTTTTTGACTAATATAATAACTAATATTGGTATATTTGTAGCGATATTTATAATTAATAGAATAGTTTTTTTCTATATTATTCTTATGACAGTTATTTTGTATTTTATCGAAAAAAGAAGAGTTAGACTAAGAAATGAAAATGATAAAAAGTTCCGAAAAATGAATGAAAAGGTTTCTAGTTTTGTAGGAGAAATGATAAGAGGAATAAAAGATATTAAAATGCTTAATTCTGAAGATAGTTTTATAAATGAACTACATAATAAAGTCGTTAATTTAAATCAAGAAAGATATAAGATGAATAATGTAGACAGAAATTATCATTTAGGAATCGGGACATTATTAGATCTAAAAGATTATATTTTAGTAGTTTTATTAATAGTTTTAATAGAAAATAAGCTTATAGTAGTTGCGAATGCTTTAATAATTAATAATTATTCGAGTAGAGTTACCGATATTGTATTTTGGATAGGTTCGTTTTTAGAAAGAATAAAAGACTTTAACTTATCAGTAAGTAGAATTAGAGAAATTATGGACTCTTCATCTTTTTCGAAAGAGGAGTTTGGTAAAAAACATTTAGATAAAGTTAATGGAGATTTCGAGTTTAAAGATGTAGAATTCTCTTATGGTAAAAAGAAAGTATTAAAGAAGACGAGTTTTAAAGTTGAAGCTAATAGTACAGTTGCCTTTGTTGGTAAGAGTGGTTCAGGAAAAACAACAGTCTTTAACTTATTGTGTAAGCTATATGATATTGATTCTGGTAAGATAACTATAGATGGTGTTGATATTAATGAACTAGATAAAGATTCAATAAGAGGAAATATAACGATTATTAATCAAAGTCCATATATATTTAATGTAAGTATTAAGGATAATTTAAGACTTGTAAAAGAAGATTTAACGGAAGAAGAAATAGTAGAAGCTTGTAGGGTTGCTTGCTTACATGACTTTATTATGAGTTTGCCAGATGGATACGATACTATTGTTGGCGAAGGTGGGGTTAATTTATCTGGTGGTCAAAAACAACGTTTGGCTATCGCAAGAGCTTTAGTTCAAAAAACTGAAATTATTTTGTTTGATGAAGCTACAAGTGCTTTAGATAATGAAACTCAAAGTCAAATTCAAAAAGCAATTGATAATATGAAAGAAGAATATACTATTTTAATAATAGCACACCGTCTGTCTACTGTTATTAACAGTGATAAAATTCTTTTCTTAGATGACGGTAAAATCATAGATAGTGGTAGTCATGAATATTTATTAAAAAATTGCAAAAAGTATCAAAAACTATATGAAAAAGAATCCTTAACCTTAGATGGTTGTGATTAAAAAATAGTGACATAATAGCAAAAATATAGTATAATATGTCGCTAGAAGAGGTGATGCTTTTTGAAAATAGTAAATTTAAGAATGCACCAGTTAAGAGCTTTAAAAGAACTAGACTTGGAAAGCGGGATTTTAAACACAGAGGCCTTAATGCTAATTTTAAAGAAAAAGTATGCAAAAACCGAAAGTGGAGAAAGAATGCTCTTAAAATATTTAGATGCCCAAGATGATGAAAAAGTTATGGCTAGAAAGTTGTATACTATTAATATGTTAAATGGATCTAGTTATAAAGAAATAAATGAGCTAATTATTCCTGATATCGGTGTTGCTGTGGATGGACATTTAGCAGGTTTTGCAATGCCATTAATTGAAAATCACAAAAACTTAGGTGGACTATTAAATGATGATAGTATCAATTTAGAAGAAAAACTTAACTATCTAATTAAACTAGGCAGTATTATTAATAAGGTTCAACATGTAAAAGAAGAAAGTTTTAGAATGCAATTTGCTGATTTAAATGAATTCAATTTTATTATTAATAAAGATAAATCCTTAAGAGCAGTTGATTTGGATAGTGCTTATGTAGGGCAAGATGAACCTTCTAATATGGCATATTACTTATTAAAAAATCCTTACTTAGCCAATTTGAAAGATAAGTATAAAACTACAAATAATGGAATAATTATTCCATCTGATGATTCTGATTTATATTGTTATAATATGATTATTTTAAATACTTTAGCTAAAGATAACATCTTTAAGAGAGATATCAATACTTATTATTTATACCTAAATTATTTAAAAGAACTTGGTCTAGATAAAGGACTTATAAAAACGTTTGATTCAATATATATAGAAAAACCTAATGAAAATCCAAGAATATTTTTAAAATCAATTAATCCTGATTTAGAAAAAGAGCTTGATTATAAAGTATTTGAAAAAAGATACGAAAGACATTTAAAAAATTAAACTATATTATTGTAAAATCTAATAATTTATTTTATAATATGTTGTAGATGCGATGAACCTGAGGAGTATATAATTGATATTTTTAGAGAGGTTATGGTTGGTGAAAATAACTAATGGATATTATAGAAGGTAGCAGGGAAGCATAATTATTGAAACTAAGTAAATAATTCCGGGTAATTTCCGTTAAAGATATTAAGGTTACTTTGTAACAAATTAAGGTGGTACCACGATACTATTCGTCCTTAGGGATGAGTAGTATTTTTATTTTTGGAGGATACATTATGGAAGAAAAAGTTGAAGTATTCAAAAAATACACAGATAGTTATATACCACTAAGTCATATGTGTATTTTAAAAGTAAATCATACGATGCGAGTCATGTATTTATGTGGTTTAATAGCAGAAAGCTTAAAACTATCTAAAGAGGATATAGAGCTTGCCAAAACATGTGGACTCGTCCATGATATTGCTAGATTTGAACAATGGAAAAGATATCAAACTTTTGCTGATTCAAAAAGTATTGATCATGGTGACTTTGGAGTGGAAATCTTAAAAGAAAATGATTTTATTAGGAAATTTAATAAAGATGAAAAATTAGATAACTTGATTTTGAAAACCGTTAAAAATCATAACAAATATAAGATAGAAAAAGACTTATCCGAAAGAGAAAAATTATTCTGTAATATCGTTCGAGATGCTGATAAAATAGATATACTATATCTATACACAATAGAAGAAATTAGTATTAACATAGGTAGTGAAGATTTTAGTAATGATGTATATAATTATTTTCTAAAGAAAGAACTTATTCCTAGAAGTCTAAAGAAGACAAAGGCAGATATGTTGGCTATTTCTTTAGGGTTTGTTTTTGATTTTAATTTTCCTATTAGTTATCAGATATTAAGAAATAGAAAGTACTATGATAAAGAAATAGAAATATATATTCATAAAAGTAATAATGAAGAGTTTAAGAAAAAGTTAGAAAACTTAAAAAGTGTAATTAATAAATATATAGATGGGAGATGTAATAATGTTAGATAAAAAATATGATCATAGGAGTGTAGAAAACAATAAATATGAATATTGGATGGATAAAGGTTATTTTAAAAGTGGAGATTTAAATAAGAAACCTTATTGTATAGTTTTACCTCCTCCAAATGTAACAGGAAAACTTCATTTAGGACATGCCTGGGACTTAACATTACAAGATATTATTATTAGATATAAAAGAATGGAAGGATATGACTGTTTGTGGCTTCCTGGAATGGATCATGCTGCTATCGCAACAGAAGCTAAGGTTGTTAAAAGACTTAAAGATAATGGTCTAGAAAAACATACAGTTGGACGTGATAAATTCTTAGAAGAATGTTGGAACTGGACTCATGAACATGCTGATATCATTAGAAATCAATGGGCAAAGATGGGAATATCTGTGGATTATTCTAAAGAAAGATTTACTCTAGACAAGGGTATGGAAGATGCTATTAAAAAAGTGTTCGTAGACTACTATAACAAGGGATTAATTTACCGTGGAGAAAAAATAATCAACTGGGATCCTGCAGCACAAACAGCTTTATCAAATGAAGAGGTAATTTATTCAGAAGAAAAAAGTGCTTTCTATCATCTAAAATACAAACTTGTAGATAGTGAGGAGTATATAGATGTTGCAACAACACGTCCAGAAACTTTATTTGGTGATACCGCAGTAGCAGTTAATGAAAAAGATGAAAGATACAAAGATTTTGTTGGTAAAAATGTAATTCTTCCAATAGTTAATAGAGAAATTCCTGTTATAACAGATGAACATGCTGATATGACTAAAGGAACAGGTGCTGTAAAAATAACTCCAGCACATGATCCTAATGACTTTGAAGTAGGGGAAAGACATAATTTAGAAAGAATTGTTATTTTGAATGATGATGCTACTATGAATGAAAATGTTCCTTTAAAGTATCAAGGTATGAGTCGTGAAAAAGCACGTGAAGAAGTAGTTCAAGATTTGGAAAAAGAAGGTTTACTTCTAAAAGTAGAACCAATATCTCATGAAGTTGGACACAGTGAAAGAACAGGTGTTATGGTTGAACCAATGATTAAGAAACAATGGTTTGTTAAAATGAGACCTTTAGCTGATAAAGTATTAGAAAATCAAAAAAATAGTAAAACTAAAGTTCATTTTGTACCTAGTCGTTATGAAAAAACTATGAACCACTGGATGGAAATTACTTATGATTGGTGTATTTCTAGACAATTATGGTGGGGACATAGAATTCCTGCTTGGTACAAAGATGATCAAGTATATGTTGGGGTTGAAGAACCAAAAGAAGATGGATGGGTTCAAGATGATGATGTCCTAGATACTTGGTTTTCATCTGCTTTATGGCCATTCGCAACTCTAGGTTGGCCAAATGATAATACTTTAGTTGATAGATATTATCCAAATAATTGTTTAGTTACAGGTTATGATATTATTCCATTCTGGGTAAATAGAATGACTTTCCAAGGAGAAGAATTACTTGGTAAAAGACCATTTGAAGATTGCTTAATCCATGGTTTAATTCGTGATAAACAAGGACGTAAATTTTCAAAAAGTTTAGGTAATGGAATTGATCCATTTGATATGATAGAATCATACGGAGCTGATTCTTTAAGATTTTACCTTTCAACAGATGTTAGTAGTGGTACAGATATGAAGTTTGATGAAGATAAAATTAAATCAACTTGGAACTTTATTAATAAATTATGGAATGCTTCAAGATTTACTCTTATGAATATTGAGGATTTAAAAGAAATTAATTTAGATAACTTAAAACCAGAAGACAAATGGATTTTAACTAAATATGAAAGTATGCTTCATACCGTTAAGAAATTTATGGATAAGTATCAGTTCAATAATGTTGGTAGTGCAATTTACGATTTTACTTGGAATTATTTCTGTGATTATTATATCGAAATGGCAAAATACTCAATAGATGATATCACAACTAAATCAGTATTATGTAGTGTTTTAACAGGTATTTTAAAAGTATTACATCCATTTATGCCTTATGTTACAGAAGAAATTTATCAAATGTTACCAGTAAAGGAATCTGAATCAATAATGGTATCAGAGTATCCAAAATATCAAAGTAAATATGTCTTTGAACTTGATAGTAAAGTTGTTGATGATCAAGTTGAATTTATTAAGAATTTTAGAAATGTTAAAGCTGAAAATAATATAACTAAAGATATGAAAGTAATGTTTGATACTGAAGATGATAATGAACTTATTGTTAAGATGTTAAAATTACAAGATAATTTAGTTAATAAACCTCTTGGGATGAAAGCTTATAGAGTTTTCTCTGAAAGAGTTAAAGCTCAAATATTTTTTGAACGTATTGAAACAGAAGCTGATAAAGCTATTAAAGAAGCAAATATTAAAACTTTAACTGAATCAATCGCAAGAAGAGAAAAATTATTATCAAATGAAAATTATGTAAATAAAGCTCCTGCTAATATAGTAGAGATGGATAGAAAAAAACTTCAAGAAGAAAAACAAAAACTAGAAGAATTGAGAAAATAGTTAAATAAAAAATAATGTGTAAAATTTCTTACATGTTATTTTTTTTCGACAAATTTTTGATATTTGGTTTGTTACTATATCTATGGTGATAAGATATGAAAAAAACATTAATACTAATGGTAGCTTCTATTGTTTTAGGTTCATTATGTGGAAAAGTCCTTTATAGTAACTATAAAAAGACTAATAGTGTTTTTGCCTCAAAAGAAAAAGTTTATGTTTTACAAGAAGGAGTTTATACGAGCTTAAGTTCACTAAATAGAAATACTAAAGATATTAATCCTAAAACAATTGTGAAAAAAGATAATCAATATTATGTTTATGTTGGTATAACTAGAGATTTGGAAAAGTTAAAAAAGTTAAAAAAAGTCTATAATAAAAAGGGATATGCTACATATCAAAAAGAAATCAATGTAGATGATGCAATCTTTTTAGCAAATCTTGATCAATATGATTTACTACTTGATAGTGCTAAAACTAGTGATGATGTTTTGGCAATTCAAGAAGTAGTTTTATCAAATTACGAGGAATTAGTGAAAAGTTAATTCTTTTTTTTATAATATTATTAGAGAGGTGATTTATGAGTAGAGTAAAAGATATAATAGAAAGTGAAAGACCAAGAGAAAGACTTCTTAGTGCTGGTGTTGAAAAACTAAGTAATGAAGAAGTAATTGCGATTATTTTAAAAACAGGAACTAAGGATAAAAGTGTTATAGACCTTTCCAGAGAATTAATTAATATCTATGGTGGTTTTTCTAATTTAGAAAATATTAGTGTTGAAAAATTAAAACAAATAAAGGGAATAGGAGAAGTAAAAGCTATTGAATTAGTAACAGCTTTAGAATTTGGGAAGAGAATATTTTTAGAGAAAGATACACATACTAAGAAAAGATTAAGTAATGCTAAAAGTATTTGGCAAGCTATGAAGTATTTATTCTATAATAAGAAACAAGAATATTTTTATGCCTTATATTTTGATAATAAACAACAACTAATAAGTTATAAATTACTTTTTATGGGAACAATTAATAGAAGTGTAGTTCATCCAAGAGAGGTATTTAAAGAAGCTTATTTAGTAAGTGCATCATCTATTGTATGTATGCATAATCATCCATCAGGTGATATTAGTCCAAGTGCAGAAGATATAAAGTTTACAAAAAGTATTTATGAAATAGGATTAATTCAAGGAATACCAGTAGTAGATCATGTGATAGTAAGTAATGATTCCTATTATAGCTTTTATGAAAATAAAAATATTTTTACTTTGTAAATGTTGTAAGTAACTATAAATTATATTATAATATTAAGAGTTGAGAGGGCGATATTATGTATCATAGAAAAAAAGAACGTAAGAAGAAAATGATTATAATTTTTACTAGTATTATAGGTATATTTTTGCTTTTATTTGCCTCTGTTTCCTTAAATAGAAATTATAGTTTTTTTGAAACTATATTAAAAGATGTTTCAATGTTTTTTGATAAAGTTATTATGTATCCATTTACAGCTTTAAATAAAGAAAAAGGTGAAGATTTATCTAAGAGTTATGTTATTCAAAAAAATGTTAATAAGTCTTTAGAAAAAGAAATAGAAGAGTTAAAAGATGCACTTAAATTAAATGAAACTTTGACCGAGTATGATACTGTTAATACTACAGTTTTATCAAGAAATAAGAGCTATTGGTTTAATACAATTACAATTGATAAGGGTTCATCTGATGGAATCAAGAAGGATATGGCTGTTGTTACTAAAAAAGGATTAGTTGGAAAAATTTCAAAAGTAAGTCATAATTCTAGTGAAGTAAAATTAATTACTTCTGATGATATTAATTATAAAGTTTCTGTTGGTATTTCAGTATCAAGTGGAGATACTTATGCTATTTTAAATGGGTATTCTAAAAAAGAAGGTCTACTTTCTATAACAGGTGTTGATAAAAACTCTGATATTAAAGAGAATGATATTGTTGTTACAAGTGGACTTGGTGGAAAAGAACCACGAGGAATATATGTAGGTGTTGTTAAAAAAATGACTAATGATAAATATAATCTAAGTAAAACTATTTATATAGATCCTGGACAAGATTTTAACAGTATTCATTATTTAACAGTTCTAAAGGAGAAGAAGTAATGTTAGTAAGTAATATTATTGTTATAGTATCCTTAATATTAGATGGAATACTAACCAATTTCTTGCCATATATGGTATCAGATTTATCTATTTTTACACCACTTTTAACAGTAGTATCCTTAGTTATTATTTATCCATTTTTTAAAAAAGATAAAAAGAAATACTTAACATATTCATTTGTAGTAGGAATCATCTATGATTTGTTATATACCAACTTACTATTCTTAAATGGATTGATTTTTTTAGTACTAGGACTTTTAATTACGGTACTATATCAAAATATTGGTAATAATTATTTAAAGATTATTCTTAATATAACATTAGTAATAATTAGTTATGAATTATTAACTGTACTTGTAATATTCTGTTTTAATTTAGTCCCACTTAGTATAGATAAAATAGTTTATAAAATAAGTCATAGCTTATTACTTAATTTAATCTATGGAGAAGTAATTTATTTTATTTTAAAGAAAATCCCAAAGAAATATTTAAAAGTTCGTCTGGACTAGAATATTTCTTTTTTTATTTCATATTATTTAATAAGGAGAAACTAATATGAATATAAATGATTATCGTAGTAATAAAAAAGTAAGTAAAAAATTAGTTTTAAAGAAAAGTGTTAAGAATTTCTTTAATAGATGTTTAGTTGTAATTATAATTGTTTTACTTTCAATGATAGTAATTAAAAAGAATCCTAGTTTTAAAAACAAAATTATAAAGTATGTTTATGAAGAAAATATTAATTTCACAAAACTAAAAAATATCTATGATAAATATTTTGGAAAAATATTATCTATTGATAAAGTAGTACCAAAAGAAGAAAAAGTATTTAATGAAAAATTAAGTTATAGTAAAGCTAGTGTTTATAAAGATGGGGTGGAGTTAAAAGTAGATGATAATTATTTAGTACCTAATTTGGAAAGTGGAATAGTAGTTTTTATGGGAGATAAAGAAGGTTATGGTAATACTATAATTATTGAACAAATTAATGGAATTGATGTTTGGTATTCAAATATTAATACAAATGATATTAAACTTTATGATTATATAGAAAAAGGAAAGCTTTTAGGTGAAGTTGCTGGTAAAAAAATGTATATGGTTTTTCAAAAAGATGGGAAAGTTTTAAATTATAAAGACTATATCTAAGTATATTTATGTTAGTCCATTACTTTTTTTATTCGCACTACTTGCTTTTCTAATAGGGGCTTTTATACCATTTATTATCCTTTTTTCTTTAATTATAGTTCATGAGTTAGGCCATTTTTTAACCGCAATCATTTTAAAAATAAAACCAGATAAAATTTATATTTATCCATTTGGAGGAATTTCAAGATTTGATATATCTCTAAATGAAGATTTATTAAAAGAATTTATTGTTTTAGTAATGGGACCATTTGTTCAATTTGTTTTTTCTATAATTCTAACAAATATTAATTTTTTTAGTCATTATAAAGATTTAATTACTATTTATAATTATACAATTTTAGGATTTAACTTATTACCAATTTATCCATTAGATGGAGGAAAACTTGTAAATATTTTATTATCTTCGAAATTGTCTTTTAAAAAAAGTCTAAGTATTACTTTGATAATTTCCTATTTGACGGTATTTATTTTTGGAATATATTTTATGTATAAAGATATTTCTTTAAATATAATTATTATTGTTAGTTTCTTATTGTATAAAGTAGGGTATGAATGGAAAAATAAAAAATATATGATGGATAAGTTTTTACTGGAAAGATATCTTTATAAATATAAATTTAAGAAGAGAAAAGAAGTAACTGATTTTGGAGAATTCATGAGAAATTATAATCATTTAATTAAAAAAGATGGAAAATATTATACTGAAAAAGAAATTTTATCAAAGAAATTTAATAATAAGTGTTGACTTTTAAAAAACTGCTGTGCTATAATCTTATTACTGACTGAGGTTAGTAGATGGGGCATTAGCTCAGCTGGGAGAGCGTCACGTTTGCACCGTGAAGGTCAGCGGTTCGATCCCGCTATGCTCCACCATATTGATTATTACCGTTGTATATCAACGGTTTTTTTGTGCGTTTTTGTAATTATCTCGTTTTTATCTCGTTAATTTATAACATTTGTTATTTTTATGTCATTTATAATAATAAATGTTGTTGTATTTTATAGGTATTTTATGATAGATTATATATGATTAATCATGTTAATTTACTCTGCTTATTATTTTGAATTTAACGTTGAAAAATCAATGCTTTTATTTATCTGCCGATTTAGTTTAGTGGTAAAACAGATCCTTGGTAAGGATCAGAGACAAGTTCAATTCTCGTAATCGGCACCATTGGCGAATCTGTTCGAACTATTCGAACTTTGATATATAGAATCAATCAGAAATGATTGATTTTTTCGTTTTTTGAAAAAATCATAGAAAGGTGGAATCTATGATTAAGTTTATTAAAAAAGAATTAGAGATTGAAGAATCTTTAAAACAACGAATAATGATTATATGTGATTTTTGTAATACTACACCAACTATTATAAACGGAAGTATTAGAAAGATAGACAAAACTAATCTTACTTATATTGAACCACATAGAATTATTATTAAAGATAATTTATATCTTGCTTTTAATTATTCTAATGAAATCTATATTCAAAATTTAGGTAAGAAGATTAAATTATCAGAACTTGAAAAAGAAATTAAAAATCAAAAAGATAGATTTACAAGAATAAGAGAAGCATATATAGAAAAAGTATTTACTCTTGAAGAGTATAATAAAGAACGTAAGAAAGTAGAAGAAATAATTGATAAATTAGAAGTAGAACTAGAAAAAACAGAAGTATGTGAACAAT
Organism: uncultured Bacilli bacterium; assembly: GCA_934130175.1. GTDB lineage: Bacteria > Bacillota_I > Bacilli_A > RF39 > UBA660 > UMGS995. Next base: position 19,756 of record CAKOXP010000011.1, on the reverse strand, counting down.
TAAAATTTACTCCAAATGATATTTTAGTTAAGAGAGATATCGACTTTATCAATTCTATCAAGTATCCAGAAAAATATAAGAATAATACTAAATTTTGGAAAGAATATACAAGAGAAGAAAAATCAGATTTAATAATGAAGTATGTTGATGAAATAGAACTTGAAGAAGTATTTAATGGTAAATGTATCCCTAAATTTGTTAAGTTTAGAGAAAGTATAGCGAGTGCTAGTAATGAATTATACTTTAATGGTTATTATGATAGATATGTACCATCATTATTTGGAAATATTTATGGCAATATAAGATTTAGTGAATATCTACCTGAAAAAGAAGTTGGAGAACAAATAATGAGATTAAGACAATTCTATGATGTTGGGTATTATGAAGCAACTTATAATGTTAAAAATCAAGTATTCTATTTTAACTTTGTCGAGGATAATAAGACATTAGTTAGAGTATTCCCACTTGAAGATTATAGAAAGATAGATCCAGATATGAAAATGGATAAATATAATCTAGGTGTTATATATGTAAAAGAAGATAATGGAACATTACTCCAAAATGAGGATGATGTATTTAAATATATACCAGCCGAGTGTGATTGTAATGTTGTTTATAGTAAGAAACCAATATTCGTAGAAACTAAACCTGTTCTTCACTATAAAATGTGGGGCACGTTTTGTTACGAAGTAATGAAAGTGGCGATAACATATTATAAAACGGATTCTAAGGAGTCCTTAGCCCACTGGTAATTTTGACTCTGCCAAAATACCTAGGGGGTTATACATTTTGGATAGACCTAAAATGAACTATAAAAGAAAGGTAGTAAATTGTATGAAAAAAGAATTTTATAATATTAAATATGGTAAATGTAATTTATTAGATAAGGAGAATAAATTGTATTTAGTATATGCTGAAAAATGTGATTTACATTATATAGTTTGTACTTATATTGATGATATGGGTACTATGATGGGACAAGAGTTTTTTGAAACTTTAAAAGAAGCAAAAGAATATTTTGATGAAAATAAAGGAGTGTGATTTTTATGGAACTTGCATATTCAATACATCTAGGTAGTGATAAAAATAAAAAGAACTATGTAAGAGTGAGTGTGAAAACTAATAAAAGTGGAACTACATCTATGAGTAATAATGCGATACAAAATGCTCAACAACTTTCTAGAGTAGATAAACATAATTATAGAAAATATGATAATGAACAAGATGATATTGTAATAGTTAGAGGAACAACTTCTTTATATAATGATGTTAAAGAATTATATTTGAAAGAGTTTGAAGAAGCAAGAGTTAAGTATAATGAAAATCAAAGAGAAACAAGAAAGATAAATAATTATTTTTCTCATATTAGTAATAATGCTAAAAATGATTTGGCCTGTGAACTTATTATTGAACTTGGAAATAAAGAATATTGGGATACAAAAGATATAGAGTTTAAGAAACGAATGACAAGTGTATATTCTCAACAAGTAGAAGATTTAGAATTATTAGTTCCTAATTTTAAAGTTGCTAGCGCAATTATTCATTATGATGAAACTAGTCCACATATGCATATTGTTGGAGTACCTATAAAATATAAAAATAAAAATGGTATGGAAAAACAAGTTGGAAAAACTGATGTCTTTACAAAAGAATCATTATCTAAATTACAAAAGAAAATGAGAGTTCTTTGTATGGAATATTTTAATAAAGAATATAACTTAAATGATACCTTAAAACCTAAATTAAAAGGTAGAAATATAGATATAAATGTAAGTGATATGGATAACTATACCTTAATGAAACAACAACTAGAAAAGAATCAACAAAAACTAGAACAAGCAAATAAAAAATCATTAGAATTAAAAGAAAGTACAAAAGATGTTGAAAATCTAGTAAAAGATTTAAAAACAACACTAACATCTAAATATAAATATATTTTAAAACAAGAAGACAAAGATAAAATAATTAATTTTATTGATAAAGTAGATAAAACAAATAATGAATATCAAAATATACAAAAATTATCTATAACATTAATTAATGTAGATGAAGAACTTAAATATAATCGTGAACAAATTAATATACTAACTGAAAATAATAATAGTTTAGAATTAAGAGTAAAAACACTTGATAACAAAGTAAAAACGAAAGATGATGAAATAAATGAATTAAAAAAAGAAAATAATGTATTAAAAACTTCATTAGAAAGTTTAAAAAGATTATTTAATAAACTTATCAAATTCTTAAAAGATAGAATGCTTAATAAAAAAGAAAAAGATAAATATTATGATTTTTCAGTTGATTTATATACTCATGGAATTATAAATGACATAGAAATTAAAGATATAAAAAATAATTATGATAAGAAAGATAAAAATAAAGATGATTTTGAATTGTAATATGAGAAAAACGCTAATTTATATGGTAAAATATTAATTAGGAAACAACTAATAGAAAGGATTTGATATAAAATGAAAAATAATTTGATACAAACTGAACTTGATGTCAATAATAATAAAATTAGAGTTATGAGAATAAATGATGTTGATTATATATCACTTACTGATTTAGCAAAATATTCTAATCCTGAAAATCCGGCTAATGTAATTATTCATTGGATGAGTAATAAGGGAACATTTGATTATATTGGATTATGGGAACAATTAAATAACGAAAATTTTAATTTCACGGAATTCAGTGAAATTAAAAATAAAGAAGTTGGTTATACTTCATTTACTTTAAGTCCAAAAAGATGGATAGACAGAACAAATGCAATAGGAATATATTCAAAAGGTGGCAAATATAGTCTTGGAACTTTTGCTCATCCTGATATAGCATTTGAATTCGCAAGTTGGTTAAGTCCAGAATTTAAACTATATTTAATTAAAGAATTTGAAAGATTAAAACGAAATGAAAGTTATCAATATAAAATTGAATGGAATGCAAATAGAATATTATCTAAAGTTAATTATGTAGTTCATACAGATGCTATTAAAAACTTTATTGTTCCTACATTAACAGAAGAACAAAAGAGATTTGTATATGCAGAAGAAGCAGATGTACTAAATGTTGCATTATTTGGAATGACTGCTAAAGAATGGCGAGAAAATAATCCTGAATTAGCAAAAAATGGTAATATTAGAGATTATACTGATTTATTACATTTAGTAATATTAAGTAATTTAGAAACAATAAATGCCAGTTTAATATCAGATAATGTTCCACAAGGGGAAAGATTAATTAAACTTAATAATAATGCGAGAATGCAAATGGAAGCATTAAGGAATAATAAGAATATTAAAGATTTAGAATTATTACAACAACAAATAAATAATGATAAATTATTAATAGAAAATAAATAGATTATAAATATTTTATATGAGGTGATTGAATGAATAATGAGTATTTTAGAATTACATGTGAGGGTATTGGAATATATGAATATTTAAAAAAATATCTATGGAATAATATTTCTAATCCTACTGAAGTATGGGATAATTTTATTAAATCCAATAAGACTAATTGGTTAAATAAACCAACTATTTATGCCGATGAATCTAAAGAATATCGCTCATATTTTAATGGAAATGGCTATGAAATTTTTTTAGAAAAAACTTTATCATCGATTACTGAATGGATAGATAAAAATTTTATAAAAATAGAAAAAGCTATGATTGATGATGATAAAATTGTTTATAAAGATGAATATCAAATTGTAATTGAATTTGATAAAATAGAAAAATCGAGAGAATTTTGTAGTAAAGTTAAGGAATTAGCAAAACAATATAATTTATCATTTTTTGTTGTTACCGAAGGTGCAAGTGCAATTTCAAATAATGGATGTGAAGCAGTAAAACATGCTAGAGATTGTCATATAGAATGGGAAAGACAACATAATTTTGATCCATTCGAGGATTGGTCAAATGATAAAGGTGATGTGTAATGGATAATATTCAAAAAATAATGAATGTAATGGAAGAAATTGAATATGGCTTTTTAGACAATAATAGAAATAATATTTGTGATAATGTTGATCTTGAAGATACTTTTAATAAAGTATATTATTTAATGTCACCAGAAGAGTTATTAAATAAGAAAATAGGAGTATGTTGGGACCAAGTAGAATTAGAAAGAAAATTATTTGAGGAAAATAATATAAAAAATGAAACATATTTTATTTATATAGATGATAAAAATAATTTACCTTCTCATACTTTTCTTGTATATTATGTAGATAATAAAGTCTATTGGTTTGAACATTCATGGTTTGATGAAAAAGGTATTCATGAATACAATAATTTAAATGATTTATTAAATGATGTTGAAATAAAATTTATTAAAAGTAGAGAAAATGAAGTTCCAAAAGGTTTAGATGTTCATATATATAAATATAATAAACCAAATTATAATATTTCATGTAATGAATTTTATAATTATATTTTTACGCAAAAGAAGATATTTAATTTCAAAATAGAAACTGCTACAATTAATGATTTAGAAAGAATAAAATATTATAAATTAAAAACAATTGTTGAATATGCTAAAAGTTTATCAGAAGAAGAAATGACAAAAATAGATAATTATATATGTGAAAGTGTTCCTACTTTAATAAAAGAGTATAAAAATATAATTTATAACAAAAAAATCATAGGTAGTATTTTGATTAGAAAAATAGATGATGGTTTGTTGTTGGATGAAATTTTTATTGAGAAAGAATATAGGAATAAAGGAATTGGTTCTTCGATAATTAAGGATTATGTTCTTAATAATGATTATAATATATATCTTTGGGTATATAAAGACAATATTAAAGCTTTTAATTTGTATAAGAATTTAGGATTTAAAATTAAGGAAGAAACAGATAGCAGATATTATATGGAATTTCAAAAATTTTAATGATTTTAAACGAAAATGTGTTTTCATTTATCTTTTCATTTGATAAAATGTATGTAGTGATTGATTCAAATATCAATTGCCTTTGTGAAGCGTTGTAGATATCTACAGCATTCGCACCAGATTAATTGATACTCGAACTTTTCCGAGATAAAATAAAAACTACTCTCAAATTGAATTGAAATATGATATAATCCATACAGGGAGGTTCTTAAAATGACAAAACAAATAAAGAAACTAAGTTCCAGTCGTAGTTCACAAAAATATTTAGAAAAAAAATATGGAGTAGAATCAAAGCCAATATCAGGCTTATTAAAAAACAAATTAGAGGAAGCTAGTAAACAAGCAAATGAAAGAATTAGTATAAATAATAGTATCTATAATCAAAGTAATGCACATTCTAAAGAACATGTAGTATTAGTAAAAAAATAGTTTTTTACGTTATCTGTATTTAGCAAAAGTCTATCATAAATTAAGAGAGGAATATTTACTATTTGCATATTGAGTGTTGCCTTTGTTATTAAATCATTGTTTAGTTTTGTTTGAGCTTTGAATATATTTTCAGTCAGTAATATGGCTGATTTTTTTATATATAAGAAAAATTTATTTTTCTAAAAAAATATTAACGATATAGATAATCTATGTTAAAATAAATTTGTAAGTAGTAGTTTCGTAATTACTTATTTGTAGTAGGGGGATAATTTATGATTGAAATTGAAAACTATTTGAAAAAAATTAAGAAGCCAATAAGTTTTGAAAAAATTTTAGAAAAGGCTCAAACGTTGGGTGAAGTTGATGCCAATGAATTAAAAGAATTAATAGATAATAAAGTTAAAAACTATGAGTTAATTGTTAATGATAGTGGCAAATACATTCCAATAAGGAAAACAAGTTTTAGAGTTGGAAAGTACCATACATTTCGTGATGGTAATGGAATAATCATTTCTGGTGAGGATACATATCCTATATCTTTTGAACGTGCATCTAAAATTGTTGATGGTGATACCGTTTTAGTTGATATCTTTCCAGTATCAAAAGAAAAAACATGTTATTTTAAGAAACTTATTTCAAGAAGTATTGATAATATCCTTGGAGAAATAAAAAAAGATGGAGAAAATTACTATGTAGTTCCTGAAGATCCATTAAAACAAAAGTTAATCATAGTTTTAGATGGTGATAACTATATTGAAGGAGAAAAAGTAGTAGTTAATTGTGCGGATAAAAGAAGTGATAACTTTTATGTTGGAAATATTGTCAAAGAAATAGGTCATAAAGATGATCCTGGTGTTGATATTTTAATGGAAGCATTCAAATATAATATTGATAATGAAATAACAAAAGAAGAATTAGAAGAACTAGATGGCATTCCAACAAAAGTATTAGATACTGATAAAATAGGAAGAATGGACTTTACTGATAAAGAGATATTTACTATTGATGGAATAGACGCTAAAGATTTAGATGATGCAGTTAGTTTAGAATTATTAGAAAATGGTGGTTATAAATTAGGTGTTTATATAGCAGATGTTAGTGAATATGTTAAAAAGGGAAGTTTACTTGACTTAAGAGCAAGAAGAAAAGGAACTAGTAGTTATTTAGCAAACACGGTTATTCCTATGTTGCCACATAAACTTTCTAATGGGATTTGTTCGCTAAACCCTAATGTAGAACGTTTGGCATTATCTTGTATTATGGAATTTGATAAAAAAGGAAATAGAACATCATATAATATTTGTAAAAGTGTGATTAAATCAAATATAAAAATGAGTTATGAAAAAGTAAATATGATTCTAAATGATGGAATTATCTCAGAAGGATATTCATCTCATGTTGATACTTTAAAAAATATGGAAGAATTATCTAAAAAACTATTTGAAAAAAGAAAAAGACGTGGAGCAGTAGAAATAAATAAACCTGAACTAAAGCTTATAATGGATGATAAAAGTCAAGTAGCAGACTTTTCAAAAAGATACCAAGGAAGAGCAGAATCAATTATTGAAGAGTTTATGCTAATTACAAATGAAACTATTGCAGAAGATATGTTTAGAAATGAATATCCACTAGTTTTCCGTAATCATGAACAACCAAAAGAAGAAAAATTACAAGAGTATTTAGATATGCTTAAGACACTTGGATATAAGAATAATTTTGATATAGAAGATAAAGATTTAGGTCAAAAATTAGCAAGTAGTATTGATAGTTCTGATCCTTTATCAGATATGATGAAAACTAAGTTATTAAGAAGTTTTAGAAGAGCTTTTTATAGTAGTGAAGATTTAGGACATTATGGCTTAGCAAGCAGTTATTATTGTCACTTCACATCTCCAATTAGAAGATACCCTGATACTACAAATCATCGCTTGGTTAAAGAGTTTCATTTCAGCGATGAAGATAAAGATAGCCTAAAGAAAAAATGGAAAAATGAATTAGAAGAAATAGCTAAAACATCTTCTGAAAGAGAACGTGCTGCAGATGAATGTGAAAGAATGGTTGAGTTAATGAAAGTTGCAGAGTATATGGAAAACCATCTTGGAGAAGAGTTTGTTGGTACTGTAGTAGAGATTTATAATGACGGAATGCAAATAGAGTTAGATAACATGGTAGAAGGACGTGTCAGACAAAAAGATTTAAAAGGTAAATATGTTTACTATCCTCAAACGTTATCTTATATATCTTTGGATAACCAAGAAGATTATTATTTAGGCGATAGGCTTAATTTAAAGGTGAGCTATGCTAATAAAGAAAGAAAAGAAGTTGATTTTCAAGTCGTAAGCAAAGTAGCAGAGAATAAGCGTATTAACCAAAGAGCAAATACCCATGCAAAAGCATTAGAAAAACAAAAACGAGCAGATATGTATTACTATAATGTTAATAAAGGAAGAAAGAAAAGAAGATAATCAAAAACGTTTGGTTGCTTTTGAATTTTAAAAAAACAGTGTAAATAATATGTAAAGTGTAATGCTTTAATAAATAATTAAGTTATTTTTGTTATATAATATTAATGCAAAAACGAAAGGTGGTGCATGTAATATGACTATAGAAAGTTTTGATGACAAAAAACAGGCCAACATAGAGACTGCAAAAGAAGTTATGGAAAAACTAGATAATGATGATATAACTTTAGATGAAGCAAAACACTTAAAAAGAATAGTTAGTAACCCTTATGAGGCCACTAAGAAAGAAGTAAGCGCAATTGCATCAACTGTAGCAGAAATAAAGGAGACTGGTATGTCTCCAGAAGAAAAAGTTGTTTCAACATGGGTAAAAAAGGAGTTAGGAATAACACCAGATGAATTTGGTACTATCTTAAATAATGCTGACACCCCAGAAGAAGCAAAGATAAGCATTTTAGAAAAAATGGATGCTCCAAAAGAAATGATTCAAGAAGTAAAACAAGATAGTAGCGGTGTAAATAGAAGATAATTTTAATTATCTTTTTTTCTTTAAGAATAATTTTTATGATATGATTTAAATGGAGTGGTATTTTATGTATAAAACATTATTACTTTTTATTTTAGCATTATTACCAATTTTAGTTCTAGGTTATTATACTTATTCTCAGGATAGTAAAAAAGAACCAAAAAGACTTTTATTAAAACTTTTTTTCGGAGGTTTTGGTGCTGTAATTTTAACAGTTATTTTATCGTTATTTTTACAAACTATTTTTCCTTTTTTTGGTGGTGATATAAAAGAATACGGAAATATAAGATTATTATTATATTCTTTTTGTATTATTTCTTTTATCGAAGAAATATCAAAGTTTATTTTTACATATTTAATATCTTACCATAATAAAGAATATGATCAGCTATATGATATGATTGTATACTCAGTATTTGTAGCCTTAGGATTTGCTTGGATAGAAAACTTATTGTATGTATTTGAAGGTGGTGTAAGAGTAGCTATTTCAAGACTTATTTTTGCAGTACCTACACATGCATCTGTTGCAGTATTTATGGGATACTATTTGTCTTTTGCAAAACTTGCAGATATCAATAATAATAAAAAGTTGAAGAACAAGTATTTGGTTTTAAGTTTATTAGTACCAATAACTCTTCATGGAATATATGATTATATGGTATATTCTAATAGTTATCTTATGTATTATTTATTCTTCCTGTTTACCATCGTTTTGTTTATTAAAGCTAATAAAAAATTACAAGAAATGTCTTTAATGACGACAACTATAAGAAATGATAGATGTCCACATTGTGGTGCCTATATGCAAAATCAAAGCTTTTGTGAAAAGTGCAGTAAGAATAAAAAATAGAATTAGTAATATTTTCTAATTAGTGTTATAATTTAAGAACGAGGTGATATCTTTGAAAGTATTATTATATACTGAGGGCCTTAGAGCAATAAGAAAAAGTGGTTTAGGTAAGGCTATTGAACATCAAAAGAAAGCTCTAGATCTAGCAGGTGTTGACTATACTTTAAATAAACATGATGATTATGATATTTTACATATAAATACTTATTTTATAAAGTCTTTCTTTGTTGCAAAAATCGCAAAACTACGTGGTAAAAAAGTCGTATATCATGCACATTCCACAGAAGAAGATTATAAGAATGGGTTTATTTTATCAAAACAAACAGCAAAGTTTTTCAAATGGTGGTTAGTATCTTGTTATAAAATAGGTGATTGCTTAGTTACACCAACACCATATTCTAAAAAACTAATATCTTCTTATAAATATTTAGAAAATAAAAAAATTTATGCTATTTCAAATGGAATTGACTTAGAACTTTTTAAAAAGGATGAAAAAAAAGGAAAGTTGTTTAGAAAACAGTATGGTATAAAAGATAAGGAAAAAGTAATAATTGGTATTGGACTTTATATTGAAAGAAAGGGAATAATAGACTTTGTCGAGCTTGCTAAAAGATTACCTGAATATAAATTTATTTGGTTTGGATATAGTCCTCTTGCTGCAGCTGGAAAAAATGTTGTTAGAGCAGTAAATACCAAATTAGATAATCTTTATTTTGCAGGCTATGTAGAGCAGTCTGAAATAAGAAATGCTTTATCTGGTTGTGACTTATATTTATTTCCAACTTTAGAAGAGACTGAAGGTATTCCTATAATTGAAGCATGTGCTTGTATGACTCCTTCTATAATTAGGGATATTCCAATATTTGAAGATTGGTTAGAAGATGGAAAAAATGTTTATAAAGCCAAAGATGTAGATGAATTTGAAATAAAAATTAGAAAAATATTAAATGGTAAATTACCAAATTTAACAAAAGAAGCTTATAAAGTGGCAGAAGAACGTGATTTAAAAAGTATAGGTGAAAAACTAAAAAAGGTATATGATAGTTTAGATGATCAAAATTAAGGATAGTTCTATTCTTGATTTTTTCTTTTGTCGTCAAGTAAATAATTGAAATTGAAAATAATTGACTAATAATAAAAAATTAGTGTATTCTAATACTAGAGGAAGTGTATATAAATGGAAGAAAAGAAAAAAATAGGAAATGGAAAACTATTAGTAATAGCTATTGTATTAATCCTAGTAGTAATAATAGGAACAACATATGCATGGTTAAGTATTACTAAAAATTCAGAGATAGTTAATAAAATAACAGCGGGGAACTTAGAATTAACATTAGATGATACAACAAGTGAAGGAATAAAACTAACAAAAGAAATACCAAGAAGTTATCAACAAGGAATGACAACAAAAGAATATACATTTACATTAACAAATAAAAGTAGTACAAGTAGTTATACTTTATCATTAAAAGATCTAGATACTTATACAAATGATAATAATCAAGAAGTAACAATAGCTGATGAAGATAGACTAGCTGATTCTAAAGTAAGATATATTTTATTAAAAGATGGAGAAGAAGCAGTCGCATCAAAATCAAAAATATTAACAAGTAGAGTAATAGACTCTGGAACAATAGAAAAAGGAAAAACTATAACATATAGCCTAAGAATCTGGATAGATTCAACAGCAGGAGATAATAATACAGAAGAAGAAGTAATGGGAAAAGTATTTAATGCACAACTAAGTTTAGAAGCTGAACAAACATCAGCTGAATTACCAGCGTCTTTTGCAACAGATTCATGGAATGTTATTTCTAAAGCAGTAAAAGAAAATAATTATCCATATCAAGTTGGAGATACAAAAGAAGTAGATATGGGAGAATTAGGAACACATACAGTGAGAGTTGCGAATATATCAGAATGTACAAATGGTGAAACTAGCCAAACAGCATGTGGATTTGTAGTAGAGTTTGCTGATATTATTTCAAAACAGTCAATGAATTCAACGAATACTAATGTAGGAGGCTGGCCAGCAAGTGAATTAAGAACTTATGTAAATACGACAGTATATAATACTTTACCAAGTGAACTACAAAATGTAATAGCAACAACGACAGTGGTATCAGGTCATGGTTCAACATCAGGAGAGACAAACTTTACATCAAGTGATAAATTATATGTATTATCAACAAAAGAAGTATGGGGTAAAGATGGAACATCAAATACAATAAGCAATGATACAGCAGAAGCTGAAACAAGACAGTTAGATTATTATAAAAATAAAGGAGTAACAACATCAAATTGTAGTGGAGCAATAAAACAATATAATGGCTCAAACTTTGATTGGTGGTTGCGCTCGACTGGTGTCTATACTACTACTACCTTCTTCCGTGTGAAATACGACGGTGATTGGGGCTACTATTATGCTACTGATACATACGGTGTTGCCCCAGCTTTCCGAATCGCATAAAAAAATTCGAAGAACAAATAGGTATTATATAATAAATATAATATAAAAAAACTAAATTTAGGTGAAACTTACTTATTTCATGAAATTATAAATATCAATTATAAAAATTACTAAAGGGAAAAAGTAAAATTATTTAGTTTTTCTCTTTTTAATTTGTAAAAATGGTCATTTGCTAAATATTTTTACTTGTGATAAGTTCTTTCTACTTGCAAGTAAAATAATTTAGAAAGAAGTGATTAATATAATAAATATAAGAGGATATAATCCTAAATCATTACATGATTTAAACCTAAGCAAAGAATATGTTTTAGAACTACCAAGATATATTAAGAAAGGACAAAAGATAAGTATTCTTTCAGATACAATGTTAAAAGCAATGTTTCAAAATGAAAATAGATTAAAGTATTCAGCTAAGTTCTTATCATATTTCATAGATTTAGATTATGAAGTAATTTTAAAAAATATTTATCTAGCTAAAAACGAACTAGATAAAGAAAAAGAATTTAGTAAAGCAGAAAGATGTGATTATGTAGCAGTAATTGATAATACAAGTCTAAATATAGAAGTAAATAATAATAGTAGTTTAGAAGTATTAGAAAGAAATATAGAGTATGCATATAGATTATATTCAAAAAAGATAAAAAGAGGAGAAAGAGAATATGATTATACTCAAGTAATTCAGTTTAATCTAAATAATTTTTCATTTAAGGGAAATGATAAAATAATAGATATTTATGGAGTAAAAAATGATAGTGACTTAACTCTAAGTGATAAGATAATATTTGTCCAAATATATGTACCAAACCTAAGGAAGAAATGGTATAATGAGGGTATAGAAAGCTTAAGTGAAGCCGAGAAATACATTTTAGCTTTAGTAGAAATGGACATAGAAAAACTAAAAAGCTTAGGAGGCGAAGAGTTAATGGAAGAATATGTAAAAGAAGCAGAAGAAGTAAGTTTTGAAGGAGGAGTAGGAGAGTCATACGATAAAGAGTGGGCTCTAAAAGACCAAGCTTACCGAGATGGAGAAGATGAAGGAAGAAAGGAAGGAAAAAAAGAGGGACTGGAGGAAGGTTCAACAACAAAGGCTATGGAGATAGCAAGAAATCTTTTAAAAAACAAAGTAGATATATCAATAATTGTGCAATCTACGGGGCTATCTATTGATGAGGTTAATTCTTTAAATTAAAAACAAGCAATTTTTATGCTTGTTTTTTCTTGGGTTTATAATTATTTGTATTTATACTTTTTAGGTTTTTCCATTGATATATTTAAAAGCATACCAACTATAATCATATATGAAAGTAAGCTTGATCCTCCATAACTTATAAATGGTAGAGTAATTCCTGTAATTGGTAGTAGTCCAATAGTCATACCTATATTTTGAACTTGCTGAAATAAAAGCATAGCAACAACTCCGATTAAAACATATCGATCTATATCATTAATCTTCTTTTGAGCAAGCATTACTATCTTAGTATCAAAAAATACAATTAATGATATTAGAAGAAATGATCCTAATAGTCCAAAGTTAGATGCAAAAACAGCAAATATAAAGTCAGTTCCAGCTTCTGGAAAATAAATTGGTGTCTTATTAAAACCATGTCCAAATACACCAGCACTACCAATAGCGGCCATTGCATTTTCAAGTTGTAATCCCGAACCACTTTTCCAATCAAAAATTCTATTGAACCTATAAAATAAATTAGTACCAAATAACTTTATAAATAACTTTTCTTTCAAAAAATATAGTCCTAATATTGAAGATACTCCAAGTATCAAAATTGTAATCCCAATTATAAACCATCTCAATCTTATGCCTGAGGTAAACATCATAGCAATATAAATTACCAAATATATAATTACACATCCTGTATCTGGTTGTAAGAAAGTTAAAATTGAAGGTATCAATACAACAAGTAAAGTTTTCAAAATAAAGATAAATTCTTCTTTTATAGTAGGAGAGGTATACTTCATTCTAAAATTATGAATCATTGAAGCAAGAGTTAACATTAAAAATATTTTCATAAATTCACTAGGTTGAAAACTACCAATACCAGGTATTACAAACCAACATTTACTATTATTAATTTCACTACCAAAAAATAAAAGTAATAGAAGTAAAATATTTCCAAAGACATAAAGTATCCAAGTATTCTTATATAAATATTCATTTTTTAGTTTAACTAAAATAACAACAAGTATACTTCCTACTAAATACCAAATCGATTGTTTTAAAGCCAAATTACCATTAGTTTTTGGAATAAATGCTTGAGCACTATAAATAGTTATTATACTTATAATTGCTAAAAGACAAATTGGTATTAGAATTGATAAATTTAATTTTTTTTTCTGATACATAAAATCTCTCCTTTTATTAGATATTATACCAAATTTTTGCAAGTTTTATCTAAAATAATCATAAAATATACAAAGGATGTGAGTATTATTAAAAAATTACCTAAGATTTATCAAAATGATATTAATAAAAAAATTATGAATAACAGAAGTTCTTACTATTCACTAACTTCTAATGATGAAGAAAGAAGTACTATGTTACTTCCGGATATTAAACTTTTACTAGATGGAATATTTAATGGAGAAAAACAAGCCTTTAATATTCCTGTAATTATAAAGACAAGTACTAAAGTATATGATACATTTTTAGTTGCTAGAACATCTACATATTTGTTAACTATCGATCAAGATAGAATTAAAATAGATGATATAGTTTCCATAAAAAGAAAAAATCCTTAACGGATTTTTATTTTTAAATAGTTAAATTTATATCACTGTAACATTTTATAGCACAAACACAATTTAAATTAATAGTAAAGAATGTATTAGTTGAAGTGTATACACCATTATTATAGTTTAAAACTCTACAAGTACAACAACATCCATCTAATGATTCTACTCTAAATATAGTTTGATCATCTACTGACCAGATAGCTCCTGTAGAACAGTTATAAAAAGAAATAGGTCTTGTGTTATAACATTCTAATGTTTCAGGTCCTAAGAATGGGCGATCACAACCTTCTTGACAACATTTAGTAAAACTGTTTCTTTGTAAGTGAATAATTTTATTTATGATTTCACTAATGCAGTTGCACTCATTTTTACAAGAATTTTTTTGTCTTTTATCTTCACACATCATAATTCTCCTTTCTTATATTTCTAAGTAAGTATCATTTAAACATCTCAAGATACAGAAACATTCTAAGTTTACTGTTACAAATTCATTAGTAGCAGTATAAGTAGTATCATCTTCTCCTGTAGGTCTTAAGATTCTTAAAGTTGCACAACAATCATCAACGTTTTCTACTCTAAATACACTTGAAGTAGTTGGAACATTATTTTCAAAATAACTTACTGCAAATAAATTACCATTTCTTGTGTAAAGTGTAATTGGTCTAGTATTATAGATGTAACAACCATTTACTCCTAAAAATGGACGATCACAACCTTCCGGAAAACATTCATTGAAACATTCTTTTTGTAAGACGTCAATTACTTTTAAGATCTTCGCAATGCAACAAGATTCAGTATTTTCCATAAAACTCCTCCTTATCTTTTCTAATATAAGATATTCTTCTAATCTAATTTAGTGTATAGCTTATACCTAGTTTATTTTATGATTACAGACAAAAAATCTTTCCTTTTTTTGAATAATAGGTTATAATTTATAATATATGATTTAACAAGAGGTGATAAAGATGCAATATCTTATTATTGGTCTTATTTTATTGATTATATTACTAGCGGTATTGAAAGCTAATTCTAAGGATGCTGAACTTGATTTGAATAAGTTAGTTGAAGCACTTGGTGGGAAAGAAAATATTATTGATACTGAAGTAGCTCTATCTAGATTTAAGGTAACGCTAAAAGATATTAGTAAAGCTAATAAAGAAGCAATTCAAAAACTTGGAGCTAAAGGTATAGTAGAGATTGATAATCAATTAAAAATTATTTTAGGACCAGAATCAAAACAATTAAAGAAATATATTAATGATTTAAAATAACAAAAAAATGACAAAAAAAGTCATTTTTTTTCATGGTTCGACAAAATACGACAAAACATTGTTGTATGATAGCTTTATAAGGAAGTGACTAGTATGGAATCTGTTATGGTATTTATTGATGAAATGTTTTTGGAGGTTATGTGTTTATTATTTCCAATATCTATTTATATTATTGTAACGGCATATTTTAGAAATCAAAAATGTAATAGGCAGGATGTTTTACTTGAAATTACATTATATTCATCAATATATTTACTTATTAAATATGGATGTGAAACTAATTTAATCTATCCTTTGATCCTTTTAAATATTCCTCTTTTAGTAGCTTATTTAAAAGAAAAAAGTAGAATAGCCCTTACTATTTCTTTAATACTAATAATTTATTTTGCAAAGCACACACATATTGATATTATTTATTTAATAATAGAGTATGCAATTTACTTTATTACTTATAGATATTTATATTCAAAAAAAGCTACATCTATTTCAGTATTAACGACATTTGTAGTTATAAAGTCTTTTATAATGTCTTTAGAGATGTTTTTGATATTTAGTCCTGAAAGTAATTATATAATTAATTTTATGCTAATTTTTTCTATCATGACTATTTTTACTTTTATTGGATATTTGATTTTATATTTCTTAAATAAGGGTGAGGAGATAATAGATTTAAATGATGTTGTATCTAAACTAGAAAAAGAAAAGAAGTTAAGAGAATCTTTATTTAAAATAACTCATGAAATTAAAAATCCTATTGCAGTGTGTAAAGGATATTTAGATATGATTGATTATAAAGATACAGAAAAAGTTGAAAGATATATTCCTATAATAAAGGATGAAATTTCAAGAACTTTAATATTAATGGATGACTTTTTAGATTATACTAAAATTCAAGTTGAAAAAGATATTACAGATTTATATTTATTACTTGAAGATACTTATAAAATAGTTAAGCCATTATTTAAGAAAAATCAAATAAAATTAACTTTAAATATAGATGATGACGATGATGTTTATATGAATTTAGATTATAATAGGTTAAAGCAAGTTCTTGTAAACCTGTTAAAGAATAGTATTGAAGCTAAGGATAGTCATAAAAAGAATAATTATGTTAGTATTGATACAATTAAGAAAAATGATGAAATAATAATAAGAATTAAAGATAATGGAATTGGAATGGATACAAAGAGTTTAGAAAAAGTAGATGAAATGTTTTATACAACTAAAGAAAAGGGAACAGGACTTGGTGTTGCTTTATCTAAAGAAATTATTTCTCAACATGGTGGTGATATTAAGTATTCTTCTGTTAAAGGAAAATATACTATTGTTGATATTATTCTTCCATACCAAGAAAAAAGCTACGATTAAGTAGCTTTTAATTTTAATAATAGAAATTGTTATTACTGTACATGTAAGGATATGGGTATGGATAAACAGCTTGAGGATAATACATCATGTTTTGACCTCCACAACAAGGTCTTGGACTATTGATTTGATTGTTATTAGCAATTCCATAACCTAAGGCAGTACCAGCAAGTCCTCCTACAACAAATGGTGCCCAGAAGAATCTTTCATCTTGTGCTTCAGGATAAACTTCGTTACCATTTGTAAAATTAACAGGTTGAAAATTTTCGTTAGCAGCTCTTAAATCATAGGCTGGATAATAATTATACATATAAAACACTCCTTTACTTCTAAAATATGTAAAACTTTTAATTATGTTAAAATAATTGCGAAAATAAAAGAAATAGTATAAAATAGGGTTTAATGAAAGAGGTGGCTATCTATGGAAAGACTTCAGAAATATATTGCTGAGGCTGGTTATACTTCAAGAAGAAAAGCAGAAGAGTTAATAAAAAGTGGAAAAGTAGAAGTAGATGGAGTTATTGTAACAGAACTAGGTACAAAAGTAAGTGGTAAGGAAACTATTACAGTAGAAGGAAATATATTAAAAAAGGAAGAAAAAGAATATTATATTTTAAATAAACCAAGAGGAGTAATAACAGCTGTAAGAGATGATAAAAATAGAAAAACAGTAGTTGATATTATAAAATCAGATAAAAGAATCTATCCAATAGGAAGACTTGACTATGATACAACAGGAGTTTTACTTTTAACTAACGATGGTGAATTTTCTAATATTTTGATGCATCCAAATGAAAGAATAGAAAAAGTGTATGTTGCTAAGATAAATGGAATTATTAAAGGAGAAGAAATTAATAAGTTAAAAAACGGTGTTGTAATAGATGGAAGAAAAACAGAAAAATGTAAAGTTAAATTAAGAAGAGTAGATCCTAAAAATAATACTTCTTATGTATCTTTAATAATTCATGAAGGAAGAAATCATCAAGTTAAGAAGATGTTTGAAGCTGTTGGATTTAAAGTATTAAAATTAAAAAGAGAAAGAGTTGGAATATTTACTTTAGAGGGACTTACATCAGGAGAATATAGAAGATTAAGTCCAAAAGAAGTCTCAATTATTTATTCATTACAAGAGAAAAAATAAATTTGAATGTTTTTCTCTTTTCTTTTGTCGTCAAGTAGATAATTAGAACTGAAAATAATTGACTAATAATAAAAAATTAGTGTATTCTAATACTAGAGGGAAGTGTATATAAATGAAAGAAAATAAACAAAAAAATACGATTAAATTGTTAGTAATAGCCGTTGTATTAACATTAGTAGTAATAGTAGGAACAACATATGCATGGTTAAGACTTACACAACAATCAGAAACAATCAATAGAATAAAAGCGGGTAATTTAGAGTTGACATTAGATGAAACATCAAGTAATGGAATAAACTTAACAAATGAGGTTCCGAGAAGCTATAAACAAGGAATGACAACAAAAGAATATACGTTTACATTAACAAATAAAAGTAGTACAAGTACTTATACTTTGTCACTAAAAGATTTAACCACTTATACAAATGATGAAGATCAAGAAGTAACAATAGCTGATGAAGATAGATTAGCTGACTCTAAAGTAAGATATATTTTATTAAAAGATGGAGAAGAAGCATCTCCAGCAAAATCAAAGATACTAACAGATAGAGCAATTGATACAGGAACAATAGCAAAGGATCAAACAATTACTTATAGTTTAAGAATATGGATAGATTCAAAAGCAGGAGATAATAATACAGAAGCAGAAATAATGGGAAAAGTCTTTAACACACAACTAAGTTTAGAGGCTACTCAAACTACTACAGAAGTACAGACATTATCTTTCACTGATGATTCATGGTCAACAATAGCAGCAAATGTAAAAGCAGGAAAAGTAAGTGCATATCAAGTAGGAGATACAAAAACAGTAGATATGGGAAGTTTAGGAACACATACAGTAAGAGTTGCTAATACCTCATCTTGTACAAACGGTGAAACTAGTCAAACAGCATGTGGATTTGTAGTAGAGTTTGCTGATGTTGTTTCAACGCAGAAAATGAATTCAACAAATACTAACGTAGGAGGTTGGCCGGCAAGTGCTATGAGAACTTATGTAAATGGTACAATATATAATGCCTTGCCAAGTGAACTACAAAATGTAATTGCAACAACAACAGTAGTATCAGGACATGGATCAACATCAGGTGAAGCAAACTTCACATCAAGTGATAAACTATATCTACTTTCAACAAAAGAAGTATGGGGAAAAGATGGAACATCAAATACAATAAGTACTGATACAGCAGAAGCTGAAACAAGACAGTTAGATTATTATAAAAATAAAGGAGTAACAACATCAAATTATAGTGGAGCAATCAAACAATATAATGGTTCAAATTATTATTGGTGGTTGCGCTCGGCTAAATCCAATGGTACTGTTTACTTCTTCCGTGTGGGCAGCAGCGGTGCTTGGAACGACTGTATTGCTCTTCTTGAAAACGGTGTTGCCCCAGCTTTCCGAATCGCATAAAAAAATTCGAAGAAAAAAATAGGTATTATATAATAAATATAATATAAAAAAACTAAATTTAGGTGAAACTTACTTATTTCATGAAATTATAAATATCAATTATAAAGATTACTAAAGGGAAAAATTAAAATTAGTTAGTTTTTCTCTTTTTAATTTGTAAAAATGGTCATTTGCTAAATATTTT
>CAKOXP010000010.1 GCA_934130175.1 uncultured Bacilli bacterium | reverse complement strand
ATTTTAGAAATAACCTTTTTTATTTTAGTATATAGAATTAGTATTCCTATACTTAATTTTAAAATTGCAATTAGCATTCTTACTCAGCCTTAAAATAGTTAAATTGGGATGATTTACTCCACTCGTATGCACTCCACATATCTGTTTGATTAGACGCTGGATCAACCATAATAACATTATTGTTATTTACTCCTGTGACTGCAACCCAATGTTGATTTCCCGGTGTTGCTCCCTTTAACTGTTGCAATTTCAAATCGGTATTCATATACCTTTCCACGTTTTCTTACGCTTACCATAGTTATCTCTCCTTCATTATAAAACTTAATGAAACGGAAAAATGCCAGCATTTCGAATGCTGACATTTTATATAACTATGTCCACAATAATTGTCCACGTAGATTTTTTATTGATTTTTATGGGGTTTCCTCGATTCTGTCCACATTATTTATGCTATGTGGACAAATCGTGGACAAATTGTCATCTGTGGACAAATTTATCATTTTTTCTATTTTTAACAATTCCTTATTTTATAAGGGTTTGCGAGGTTATTTACCACAACAGTTTTTGTACTTTTTGCCACTTCCACATGGGCAAGGATCATTTCTACCAATTTTACTTACTCTTTTTGGCTTTTTCTTAGGAGCCTCAGATTCACTCTCATTTGTTATTTTTTTCTTTGAGACTTCTTTTCTTTCTATATTTTGTTTTACTTCTGCACGTAATAAGAAAGTTGATATATCTTTATCTATTTTTTGAACCATGTCATCAAATAAATCAAATCCTTCCATGGTATAAGCACGTAATGGATCCTCTTGAGCATATCCTCTTAGATAGATACCTTCTCTTAAATGAGACATTGTATTAATATGTTCCATCCAATAATGATCTATAACTTGTAAAGATATTGCTTTTTCAAATTCGTCTGTCACTTCAGCTGGGATATCTTTTAATTTTTCTTCATATTCTTTGATTACTAATTTTGATATCTTATCTATTACATCTTCAACTTCCATGTTTGTTATTTGAGACTTTTTCATGTCCTTCTTTAATAAATTCTCATTACTAAAGTCAACAATATCATCTAAGTCTTGTTCTGTTAAATAACCTTCTGGTGCAATATGAGATTTTACTAAATCTGAAATGTGATTTCTAAATGTTGTTAAAACTGTCTCATGAATAGATTCAGAATCAAGTATTTCATTTCTTTTATCATACATAATTTCTCTTTGATTATTCATTACATCATCATATTGAAGTAATTGTTTACGAATATCAAAGTTATTTCCTTCTACTCTTTTTTGAGCAGTAGTTATAGATTTGGTAAATGTTTTACTCTTTATTGCTTGATCGCCTAATCCCATACTTTCCATCATAGTACCAATTCTATCTGAACCAAATCTGACCATTAAGTCATCCTTCATTGAAACAAAGAATTGTGTATAACCAGGATCACCTTGACGACCAGAACGTCCTCTTAACTGATTATCAATACGACGTGATTCATGACGTTCTGTACCAACAACACATAAACCACCTAATTGTTTAATTTCTTCTGACAATTTGATATCAGTTCCACGTCCTGCCATATTAGTTGCGATTGTTACTGATTTATGTTGACCTATTTTAGAAATTATTTCAGCCTCGCGTGCATGATTCTTAGCATTTAATACTTCATGTGGAATATGAGCTTGTTTTAACAAACTACTAATTAATTCACTTGTTTCAATAGCAATAGTACCTATTAAAACAGGTTGACCCTTTTCATAACGTTCCTTAACAAATTCTATAATTGCTTTATATTTAGCTTCACGTGTTGCATAAACTAAATCTGGTTCGTCATCCCTTATTACAGGTCTATTAGTAGGTATTTCAATAACATACATGTTATAAATATTTCTAAATTCTTCTTCTTCTGTTTTAGCAGTACCAGTCATACCTGATAGTTTTTTATACATTCTGAATAAATTTTGGAAAGTAATTGTCGCTAAAGTTTTTGTTTCTTGATTAATATTAACTCCTTCTTTTGCTTCAATTGCTTGATGTAAGCCATCAGAATAAGCTCTACCTTTCATTAAACGTCCAGTAAATTGATCAACTATTACTATTTCACCATCTTGTACAACATAATCAACGTCATTTTTCATAGCATAGTTAGCACGTAATGCTTGATTTATATAGTGAACTAAAGTAGCATTTTCTACTTCATATAGATTAGAAATCTTAAATGTTTTTTCAGCTTTTTCTGTTCCTTCATCTGTTAATGTAACAGCCTTTGTCTTTTCATCATAAATATATTCTTTTTCTGCTTTTAAGCTTTTAGCAAATTTATCTGCAGAAATATAAAGATTTGCACTAGACATTTCTCCACCTGAAATAATAAGAGGAGTTCTTGCCTCATCAATTAATACTGAATCAACTTCATCGATAATCGCAAAATTAAGTGGTCTTTGAACTCTATCTTCTTTTCGAACAACCATATTATCACGAAGATAATCAAATCCGATTTCATTATTTGTTGAATACGTAATATCACAATTATAAGCTTCTTGTTTTTCTTTAGGTGATAAATCTCTAGTATTAACTCCAACAGTTAGTCCTAAGAATCTGTGGATTCCACCCATCCATTCAGCATCACGTCCTGCAAGATACTCATTAACAGTAATAATGTGAACACCTTTTCCCTCTAAGGCATTCAAATATGCTGGAAGAACTGATGTTAAAGTTTTTCCTTCACCTGTTTTCATTTCCGCTATATTACCATAATGAATAGCTAAAGCACCTAGAATTTGAACGTAGAAGTGTTTTTCTCCAATAACTCTGTATGCTGCTTCTCTAGCAACTGCAAAAGCTTCAACTAAAATATCATCTAGAGTTTCTCCTGATTTTAATCTTTCTTTAAATTCACTTGTTTTATTTTGTAATTCTGTATCAGTTAAATTAGACATTTCTTCATCTAATTCCATTACTTGATCAGCCAACTTTGTAAATCTTTTTAATTCTTTATATTCATGATCAAACATTCTTCTTAAAATATTCACCATATCATCTCCCTTAATTAATTATTTTAACAAAAAAAAAGAAAGAATTAAAGCATATTACTAAAAATTCTTTCAATTATATTATATTTTTTATTCAGATTCAATTATTCCATACCCAGAATCTTTTCTTTTATAAACAACTGCAATTTTATTTGTTTCACTATCTTTGTACATATAAAATTGATGGTTTAAAAGTTCCATTTGAATAATTGCTTCTTCTTCATTCATAGGTTTTACTTCTACTTTTTTTCTTTTAATTATATCTGAATTTTCATCTTCTTCAAGTGGTTCAAAACTTTCAAAAGAAAAATCAAATCCTTTAACTTGCTTAGACATAAGTCTAGTTTTATTTTTTCTGATTTGTCTTTCTAGTTTATCAACAGCTTTATCAACTGCTGCATAAAAATCATCTTGTACTTCTTCAGATCTTAAAATAAATGATTTTAGTGGTATAGTTACCTCTAATATTTGAGAGTGGTTTTTAACCTTAACAACAACAGTTGCACGAACAGAACTATCATCTTCAATATACTTACTAAGTTTTCCAATTTTTTCTTCTATATAGTCTTTCATCGCATCCGTTACTTTAATTTTATCACCACGGATAATAATTTCCATATCATCGCCTCCTATTTTTATTATAGCACTTTTATATGAAAAAAACCACCTATTTTGACATAGCTGGTTCCTTAACAAGTTTAACATTTAATGCTTGATATCCTTTACTTGTTTCTACTAAATTAAATTCAACATATTGTCCTTCAGATAAAGTTTTATACCCATCACTTTCAATTGCTGAATAGTGAACAAAAATATCTTCATTTTCTTTATATTCAATAAATCCATAACCTTTTTCATTATTGAACCACTTAACTCTTCCTATCATTTTGCACCTCTTTTCCCAAATACTATTCTTGACTCTTGGCCAAGTGATACTAGTTTAACAACCTAGTTAAAATATGTCTCGTTTTTCTTTTAAATGTAATTTTTAGGGATTTTTGTGTGAGTTTTTCGACAAATTTCTACTATTTGTGCAAAAAAAAAGAGATTATTATACCTTTTAAAAAAACAATAAAAATATCTACTTATTAAGTGATAATCTAGTGTCAAGATAGGAGGTAAACTTTGAAAACAGCAGTAATTAATAAAATGGTAAATTTCTTATCTAAGTACGAAACATATGAAGGAGAAGATTTAGAAAAATTAAAGTATGGTTTAGAGGGTATATATTTAACAATAACAAAATTAGTTGTAATACTTTTCTTGGCAATAGTTTTAAATATTTTTAAAGAAGTCATTCTAACCTTGCTATTTTTTAACATTATCAGATATTTTGGATTTGGAATACATGCTAAAAAAAGTTGGCAATGTTTAATATCTTCTACTATATGTTTTATAGTTTTACCATACATTATGTTAAATATTAACATTTCAAAATTTAGCATCTTAATTATAGGTTTTATCTGTTTAATAGATTTACTTATATTTGCACCTGCTGATACTGTTAAAAGACCTCTAAAAAATAAAAAGAAAAGATTAATAAGAAAAATAGCAACTGTAAGTGTTGCCATTATATATATAATTTTATCATTGGTTATAAACAATCATGAACTTTCAACTATCTTTATACTAAGCGTGATTATAGAATCACTAATGGTTAATCCCTTAATTTATATGTTATTAAATCAACCTTTTAATAACTACAAGCATGAATAAATATCAATTTATTTGATGTTTATAATATAGGAAATTAAGAAAGGAGATTATTATGAAGAAAAGAGTTGCAGCATTCATTAGTGCTATTGCTTTACTTGCTACAGGAGCAGCTAGCATGGGATGCTTTTGGATGTTAATAGATGAACCAAAAGCTTTAGTATCTTTTGATGATTAATAAAATCTATTGTTTAGATTCAAGTAAGTTAACATAAATAAAAAGTAGATAATTTAAATCTGCTTTTTATTTTGTTATTGATAATTTCTGTATATAGAAATCTTTATATATTTCTTGACTGTCAATTATCCATTTGTTTTTCGAAAGTAATTTTGAAGCGAAGTATAATCCATTACCTCTACCTTGACCTTTTGTTGAAAATCCCTTCTTATTTCTATTTGATATATTATACTTTTGATTAAATGTATTACTAATAACTATATCAATAATATTATCATACTCATATATTTCTAGGGAAACAATCTTTTTCTTTGTATCTTTTGCTGCCTCTATAGCATTATCAAAATATATACCTATAAGATTAGATAGTGTCTTTAATTTTTCATTTTTAAACTTACATAATATATTACCAGCACCCATACTTACATCTAATTCAACTTTTATTCCGTTATTTTTAGCAACAGCCATCTTATAATAAAGCAAACCTTTAAATCCTCCATTCGGAAGATTTTTTAGTTGATTAATCATTTCATTATCAACATTTATATAGTCTGTTATAATACTATCTATTTTATCTTTAACTTTTCTTTCTTTTGTCATGCACCTTAAGACAGCAAGTTGATTTTTGTATTCATGTCTATTTAGTTGTTCTGTTTCTATCCAATCTTCAAAAACTCTAACATATTTAAATAAACTATCATATTCATCAAGAAGTTTTTCATAATTTCCTCTTTCACTCAACAACATAATTATTAAAATAAAAAACACTGTAAAAATAATAAAATTCGTTGTAAAGACAGAATTTATAGAGAAATTTTTACCTAGTGTATATAAAATAGTACTCATGGCTATTATAGATAAAAATATAGATATTATTATTTTTATTGATGTTTTTTGTTCTAATTTGCTTATAAACAATATAACGTTATTACCTATAATTTTTATTTTATATATTGAAATAACAATAATTGATATTATAACATTTGATAATAAATTTATGTACCACGTATTTCTAACATTATCTATGGTTGTTACAGAAGCAAATAACACACTAGCAATAAATTCCACGAAAAACAAAGATATAAGCATAATACCGCATGATATAATCGATTTAACAAAACTTATATTTAGGATATATTTATAAATAATTATAGTCATCACATATATTATTATAGTATAAATATAATTATATTTAACATCATGTATAAATATCGGTAATACTATTAAACATAATGTTAATACGAAGTTTTTTAAAGTAAAAATTTTTTCTCCACTACCACTGATTTTTCTTACTACTATCAAACCCATTATTGACATTATTGTTGAACAAATGAAATTAACTATATTGGTAGACATTCTCAATCAACTCCTTCTTCTTGTTTCTTGATATTAGATAAGTTACTTCTCCGTTCTTAAAAGTTATTTTATTTTCTTTTATTTCGTATAGTGCTATCTCATCTAAATTAACAATCAAACTTTTATGAGTTTTAAAGAATCTATTATCTAATTTTTTCTCTACTTCATTTAAACTACCTGGTATTAATTGTTTTCCATCTTTAGTTCTAATAATACATCTTTTACTGTCTTGTTCTTTTTCAATATAAATTATTTGTCTATACTCAATTCTGTAGTAAGTATGATTATATTCATAACTTAACATTTTATATCTAGTGTCATAGTGTTTCATCGCAACATTTAAATCATCTCTTAATTTCTTATTACAATTATCAAGTTTATTAACAAAATCAAGCAAGAATAATCTACTGGATAATGCTTCGTACTTATATTCATTATGAGAAGTTATCATTATAATAACTGAAACCCAATCATCATATTTTTCTCTTATTATTCTAGCTGCATCAATACCAGTTCCATTTTTTGTGATAATATCTAATAAATATATTTTGAAACCTATATCTTTTTTCATAATTTGGTCAAATTTTTTATCATAGCTATCAAACTCATAAATTTTATAATCAATATCATGATTCATCATATAACTGACTATAATTTTCTTTGTTTCTTCTCTTAGTGGTTTCTCATCCTCACATATTATAAAATTAATCATACTATCACCAATATAATTTTACCATATTTTTCCAATAATTACGAGTTATTAACAAAAAAGCAACTTCTATTTAGAAGTTGTTTTTTTCTTTGTTTTCTGTTTATTTTTCTTTTTATTTTTACTTGATGGTAACTTAAGTTTTTGTTCTATTTTCTTCGTTAGTTTTGGACTTTTATCTGAAATAATACTTGTATGTAGTATAAACCATAAAAATATAATAAATAAAATTATATAGATAACAGTACCAGTAACAGGATCTTTTAGTGTATAAAATATTGAAGCCATAGCAAACAAAATGTTCATACCATAAATTATTAATACTGTTGTTCTTTGAGAAAAGTTCATTCCTAGTAATTGGTGATGTAAATGTTCTTTATCAGCAGAGAATATTGGCTTTCCTTTTAAGGCTCTTCTTATTATTGCGAAAGCAGTATCTATAATAGGAATACCTAACAACAAAATTGGTACAAAGAATGATGTTAAAGCTGGACCTTTAAATTCTAGTAGGGTAATTATTGAGATAATAAATCCCATAAATGTAGCACAATCTCCTGCAAAAATCTTTGCTGGATAAAAGTTATGTAATAAGAAACCTAAGGTTGCACCCAGCATAATAAATGTTAGAATCATTACTAGGCTTCCACCTCTTCCTTGATAAAAACCTATAATACCAATTGTTAGGAAAAAGATACTACATATACCACCACTTAAACCATCTAATCCATCTATTAAATTAATAATATTACAA
Source organism: uncultured Bacilli bacterium (assembly GCA_934130175.1). Taxonomy (GTDB): domain Bacteria; phylum Bacillota_I; class Bacilli_A; order RF39; family UBA660; genus UMGS995. The sequence goes on along the minus strand of CAKOXP010000010.1, from coordinate 47,169 downwards.
CATGCAACTATGAATAATATAGTTATTGGATAAGAAAATATCCCTAAATCAATTGCAAAACCAAAGGCTGTTATATTACTTAATAGAATCCTTCCATAAAAAACAATGATAGATGCAGCCACTATGTGACAAATAAGTTTTTGGTAAGCTCTAATTGATTTTAAATCATCAACAATACCTGTTAATATCATAATAAAACTACCAATTAAAATTGAATTCATTTGAATACTTTCTTTTCCAAATAACATATATCCAAAAAGAAAACTTAAATAAATTCCTACTGCTCCTAATTTTGGAATTGGTTTCTTATGGATATGTCTGTTTCCTTCTTCTTTTCTTGGCATATCCATAGCACCTACATGCACTGCAACTTTTTTCATTAAGGGCATGATTAATGCTGAAAATAAAAATGTTACTAAAACTATAGTTAAAGTATTATAAATTTCACTTTCCATAATTACTCCTCACTTTATATCAATTATAGCAAAATTTATTTATTTAGAAAAGAAAAAAGACTTATTTTAGTCTTCTTCTAATTCACTTGGTTTTTCTAATAAAATTCCAGTTCCTTCTACAACACATGTAAGTGGTGAATCAGCAATTAAAACTGGAACTTCTAATTCTTTAGATAATAAATCTGTTAATCCCTTTAACATTGCTCCTCCACCAGTTAAAACAATACCCTTGTTAACAATATCAGCAGAAAGTTCAGGTGGTGTTTGCTCTAGAACGGTAGTAGCAGCCTTAACAATTTTATATACGCTTTCTTTTAAAGCTTCTTCTGTTTCTTCTTGATTAATTGTTATCATATGAGGAAGACCAGTTATTAAGTTTCTTCCCTTTACTTCTAAAGTTTGTTTTTTATCCGCGTTGTAACAACAAGCAAAATCAATTTTAATTTTTTCGGCAGTTCTTTCGCCAATTAACAATTTATATTTGTCTCTAATATATTTTATAATATCATGATCAAAGACGTTTCCAGCAATTCTAACAGAGGCACTAGTTACAATATCTCCTAAAGAAAGTACTGCTATATCTGTTGTTCCACCACCAATATCAATAACAATATTAGCACTTGGTTTTGATATATCCATTCCAGCACCTATGGCAGCTACTTTTGGTTCTTCTTCTATAAATACACGTCTTGCCCCTGTTCTTTCAGCAGCTTCTTTGATAGCATTTTTTTCTACTGGAGTTATATTAGATGGACAACATATTAAAATTCTTGGTCTAGTTAAAAATGATTTCGCTTTTACCTTCTTAATAAATGAGTTTAGCATAATTTCTGTAATTTCAAAATCTGCTATTACACCATCTTTCATAGGCTTTATTGCTTTTACTTTACCTGGGGTTCTTCCTAACATTTCATTTGCTTCACTACCAACAGCAATAACTTTCTTTGTTTCTGTATCAATCGCTACTATGCTTGGTTCATTTAATACTATACCTTGACCTTTGATGTATATTAATACATTAGCTGTTCCTAAATCTATTCCTATATCTTTTGACAACACCAAAATCACTTCCTTTTCTAATCATTATTTATTTTACCATAAAATCGCAATTTTATAGTTATTTTTTAACATTTTTTTTAGACTTTATTTATACCTACATATAATATATGAAATTGAGGCAAAAAAAAAGAACTTTTTTAATAATTTTATTGTTCTTTCTTGATTTCTTTATCTACATAAAGACTTGGATCTACTACTTGTCCATTAACATAAACTTCAAAATGTAAGTGATTTCCCATATCTTTGTCTAATTTGTTAGTTCCACTTTTTCCTATTGTTTGTCCTTGTGTTACCATATCATCTTTTTTAACTGATACTTCACTTAAACTTTGATAAGTAGTTACATAGTTATTATCATGTTTTATTTCAACAACATTTCCTAAAATATCATCTTGTTTTACACTTACTACTGTTCCACTTAAAACTGCTACTACATCAAATGTTTCATCTAGTGTGTAATCAATACCTGAATTTTGAATGTAGCTACCATCGTAATAAGTTATTGAACCTTCTTGAGCCTTACTTTCAGCTTTATAGTCGTAATATGATTTCCCAACCTTTACATTTTCATTAGTATATGGTTTTAACATTTTAGTAACTTCATTAATTACTGGAACATCTTCGCTTAAGATTGTATTGGATACATAAGTATAATCTGGTGTTGAATAATCCTTATTTTTACTTAATTCCTTAGTAATTAATGCTCCTCCAACTATAATTGATGAAAATAAAACAACATATAGACATGGAATTACATAAGATTTTAATCTCAATTTCTTTTTCATTTTCTTCACCTCATTTAAAGTTTGAACCAAAAAAAAAGATTTATACTTCTTTTAAAAAAATTTTATAGAAGTATATAAATCCATAAAGAAATTTGTTACTAAGTATATTAAAGAAATACCTAATAAAAAGTAAAATATTCGTGCTTGTAAAATTTTATTTTTTTTAAAAATTTGATTTATATTAACTGATTCCATTGACCATATTACTAAAATCGTTGAAATTATATATATTAAAAATTTTCCCTTCATTATTATTTTGCCTCATACTCTTTGATTTTATTGATTCTTCTTAAATGTCTTTCTTCATTAGAAAATGGAGTTTCAACAAATGTTTTTACTATTTCTAAGGCTTCTTCTTTATTTGTTTTTTCACTAAAAGCTACAATATTAGAATTATTATCATTTCTTGTATAATATGCTTCTTCTTTATTACTTACTTTAGCACAGAAAATGCCTTTTACTTTATTACAAGCGATAGAAATTCCTATACCTGAACCACATATTGCTACTCCAAAATCAACATTTTTATTAACTACATTTTCACCTAAGATAAAAGCATAGTCTGGATAATCAACAGACTCTTCTGAATAAGTTCCGTAATCTTCTATTTCATAATTTTTTTCTAATTCTTCTATTAAATATTTTTTTAATTGATAACCTCTATGATCACTAGCAAATCCTATTTTCATAATTTCCTCCTTATAGTTATTATAACATAAATAAAAAAGAAAAACAGCTAACTAAGCAGCTGTTTCATCTTGAGTAAATCCATACTTCTTATTAAATTTGTCAACACGTCCAGCACGTGAAGCTCCTCTTTGTTTTCCAGTATAGAATGGATGACATTTTGAACAAACTTCAACAGTGATTGAATCTTTATTTGATTTTGTAGTAAATGTTTCTCCACATGCACAAGTTACTGTACATTCTTTATAATCTGGATGAATTCCTTTTTTCATATTTTTTCTCTCCTTCCGCCATGATTACATAATAATCATAGTAATTAAATGCATATGTAGTATATCAATTATTTATTGTTTTTGCAAGCTTTTCTTACTAAAAATCACTATTTTGAACTATATTATTAAAAATTTCTTTATATCCTTCTTTATTTGGATAAATTGTATTAGGATTTTCCAGATATTTATTAATATTTTTATTTATATTATTATTATCCACAAAAGTTATATTATTTTTTGAACAAATCTGTTTATATTTTTCATTAAGTTTATCTAATAATTTTTTTTCAACAGAATTTTGGGGATAAAAGTTGTAATAGCCTATCAGATAGACATCTCCTTGACAGTATTTTTTAATTTCTTTAATAGCGTCATCTAGTTTTTCCACAATTTTTGTTAATATTTTATTTTTCTCATAATCTGTTAAGTTATTTTTATTCTCAAAATAGTATCTAAAATCATTAATTCCCACAGATATTGTTAATAAATCTGTTTCTCTTAAAACTTGTTTTAAATTATGATTATCTTTGTCTTTTATATTTATTAATATATCATTTTTTAAATCTTTAATCATCATATTATCATCTGAAAACCCATTATAAAATTTTCTTAATTGATTCTTTTTCTTAAGATAGTCTGCCAAAAAATCACTGTAGGCATAATCTTTATTTAAATATGGATTTAGTCCACTAGCAAAACCATCACCTAAGGATGTATAAATGATTTTTCTGTTTCCCACTCCTATATAAATTAAATAGATTGCTAAAAAGGTTAAGATAAATACAATTAATTTAAGATGTTTTTTTATAAATTTCATTTTTCCTCCAAAAAAAAGAATAAAGCTATATATTAATTATATTTCTTTACTCTCAATTTTAGCACCTACATCTTTTAATTTAGAAACTATATTTTCATACCCTCTTAAAATATGTTCAACATTTGTTATTGTGGTTTTTCCTTCTGCTATTAAGGCTGCTGCTACCATCGCTGCTCCTGCACGTAAATCAGTTGCAACAACACTTGTTCCTTTTAGTTTTGTTGGACCTATTATTGTTGCTGTTTGATTCTTTATTGTAATATCAGCTCCTAATTGATTTAAATATGCTATATGCATAAATCTATTTTCCCAGATTGTTTCTTCTACTTTACTTTTTCCACTACATTGTGTTAATAAAACTGTAAACGGTTGTTGTAAGTCTGTTGGAAATCCTGGATAAACGCTTGTTTTAATATTTGTTGGTTTGGTAATTTCTTCTTTGCTTACTATTACATAATCACTACCTATTTCCAAATCAACACCAATTTCTTGTAATTTTGATAATAATGAATCTACATGTTCTGGAATAATGTTATCTATTTTTAAACGATTTCCACATAATGCTCCTATTATTATATAAGTTCCCGCTTCTATTCTATCTGGTATTACTTCATGAAAACATCCATGTAGCTTTTCTACTCCTTCTATTTTTATCGTTGAAGTTCCTGCTCCTGTTATCTTTGCTCCCATATTATTTAAGAATGTTGCTACATTTACTATCTCTGGTTCTTTTGCTGCATTATCTATTATTGTTAGTCCTTTTGCTTTTACTGCTGCTAACATAATATTAATAGTTGCTCCTACTGATGCAAAATCTAAATATATATTTGCTCCTTTTAATTCTTCTGCTTCTACTATATATTTATTGTTCTCATTAGTTACTTTTGCTCCTAAGGCTTCGAATCCTTTTAAATGTAAATTTATTGGTCTTGCTCCTATTGAACATCCTCCTGGAAAATACATTACAGCTTTCTTATATTTTCCTAGTAATGCTCCCATAAAATAATAAGATGCTCTTAATTTTTTTGAAAATTCTTCCTTTATTTCTGTATTTTGCATCTTTTCTGCATTTATTAAAACACTTTCACTAGCTCTTTTTACTCCAACATTTAATGACTCTAAAATTTCACATAATGCATCTGTATCTGTTATTTCTGGAACATTACATATTGTTACTTCGTCATCTGAAAGAATTGCTGCTGGAATTAAAGCAACACATGAATTCTTTGCACCACTAATTCTAATAGTACCTGATAATTCTCTTTGTCCTTCTATCTCTAAAATTTTCATCTTATACCTCACTACTTGTTTATTATATTTTACTCTTTATTGCTAAAGTAGTTACTTTTTATAACTATCTAAGATTAATTATAGAGAAAATACTTAACTTAGTCAACAACTAGGAAGTAAAGATTTTTATGTAAATAAGTATTTCAAAGCAAATATTAAAAGAATGATAATTCCAATAGCTTTACCTATCTTACCTGTTTTACTACTTAAATAGTTACCTAATAATAATCCTGATATAGTAAAAGTAAAACTGACTATGGAAAATATTAATCCTGCTTCTATTACATTATAGTTTTCAAAACTTAAAACCATTCCTAAAGTGAAACTATCTATGGAAACAGCTATTGCAAAGAAAAACATTTCTAAATAATTGTTAATCGATTTAACCTCTTCTTTTTCATTAAAAGATAAAATCATTTGAATTGCTAATACAAAGAAAACAACAGCTGTTATAAAATTACCGTAGATTGTAAATCCTTGAAGAAACTTCCCACCTAATATGCTTCCTAAATTAGGCATAATAAAATGTAAAACTCCAACCATCAAACTTAATATAAAAGCATTTTTCTTGCTTATTTTATTGGTACCATAGACAATTGCTAGAGAAAAAGCATCCATACTTAAACCAACACCCATAAAAAAATATAATAGAATTAAAGACATATTATCACCTTTTATATTCTATTATATTTATAAATTAAAAATACTTATCTATGATTTCTTTAATAAAAGATTTATATTCTACTTCATCCTTATCAGATTCCTCTGCTTCTAAAAGACATAATGGTGGAAATAAAACACACCAGAAATTTTCTCCTTTTCCTTCTCCTAACTTAACGACTAAAGATTCATAATTTCCTTCTTTATAAGTTACTCCTTTATAATGTTTTTCTGGAAAATAGTTATTTCCATAATTAACGTCTACATCTATATCATAATTTTCTTTTTTTGCTTCTTCACTTACTACTGCTTTAAAAGTTGGAATATTTTCTTTTAATTTGATTCTTGCATCATCTATAGAATTACTATTCTTTAAAACTGTTGAAATATTAGTAGATAGCTTTTTAGCTATTTTCTTTTTATTTGTTTGATCTAGATTACTATTACTGTTAGCAATCACTCTAAAGCGAATTGCTTCATCTGGAATTATTACCTTTTCACTAGTTTTTGTAATTGTAATTATTAAAATTAATCCTAAAATTAGAAATGTTTTTTTCATTTAAAAAACCACCTTTCATCATAATAGTGGTTTCTTTTTAATAATTTTATTCACTTTTTAAAATAAAAATCATTCTATCTTTTAAAGATAGGTCTTTTTTTGCTTCAATTACTACATTTTTAAGGTTAGAATTTACAATATTTATTATATCGTCTTTTTGAAGATAACCTATTTCAAAGGCAATTAACCCTGGTATATTTAAATGTTTTTCTATATCTTTTAAAATTCTTCTGTAATAATCCAAACCGTCAATTCCTCCATATAAAGCTAGATGAGGTTCATTATTTTTAACGATATCTTCAATCTCTTCATCTTCTCTTATATATGGTGGATTACTAATAATAATATCGTATTTAGAATTTATATTTTCAAATAAATCACTTTCTATAATATTAACGTCTAAACCTAAACTTTCAGCATTTTTTCTAGTTACTTCTAAAGCTTCTTTACTAATATCTAATAAGTCAACACTACTATCTGGTAGTTTTTGTTTTAAAGTTAAACCAATTACTCCACTACCGCAACCTATATCTAATATCTTTGCTTTTCCATTAAATATTTCTTTAGCATACCTAATTGTATTTTCAACTAATTCTTCAGTTTCAAATCTTGGTATTAAGACATTTTCATTAACAAGAAAGGTATTTCCATAAAAATTAACATTACCAATTACATATTGTAGGGGTTTGCCATCTTTTAAAGCTAAAATTTCTTTTTTAAATAGTTCTTCTTTTTCAGAATCTACTATATCATTCAAATGATTTAATAATTCTAAGGGATTAAGATTTAGTAAATCTGCAAGTAAAAACTTAACATGATTTGAATGACAATAGCTTTTTCCATATATTAATAAATCTTCTACTCTCATAATTATTCTTCAGGCTGTTCCATTTTTCTTTTTTGATCTTCTGAAATTAAAGCATTAATTATATCATCTAAATCTCCATCCATAACACGATCTAATTGTTTTGTTGTAAAACCAATTCTATGATCTGTTACTCTATTTTGTGGATAATTGTATGTTCTTATCTTTTCAGCACGATCACCTGTACCTATTTTATTTCTTCTTTCGGCACCTTGCTCTTCTTCTTGTTTTTGTAATTGTTGTTCATAAAGTCTTGCTTTTAAAACTTTCATAGCTTGTTCTTTATTTTGAATTTGACTTCTTTCATTTTGACAAGTTACAACTGTATTTGTTGGTAAGTGAGTAATTCTTACTGCTGAATCTGTTGTATTTACACCTTGTCCTCCACAACCACTTGATCTATAAATATCTATTCTTAAATCACTTGGATTGATAACAATATCAACATCGTCATCTACTTCTGGCATTACAAGAACTGTGGCAGTTGATGTTTGAAGTCTACCATTAGATTCTGTTACAGGAACTCTTTGAACTCTGTGAGAACCACTTTCATATTTTAATAGTGAATAAGCACCTTCTCCTTTAATTAGAAATTCAATTTGACTGAATCCTCCGGCAGTTCCATCTACTGAGTTATATACTTTGTATGAAAATCCTTTTTTTTCAGCATAACGAGTATACATTCTAAATAAGTCACCCGCAAAAATATTAGCTTCATCTCCACCTGCAGCTCCACGAATTTCAATAACAACATTTTTATCATCATTAGGATCTTTTGGTATTAATAAAACTTCTAATTCACTATCTAGAGCTTCTTTTTCTGATGTTAGTCTTTTTAAATCATCTTTGGCAATTTCAGAAAGTTCTGGATCTTTTACCATTTCTTCTGTTTCCTCAATATCAGTTAAAACTTTCTTATACTTTTTATAACAAGTAACTAACTCCTCTAAGCTAGACATTTCTTTTGATAATTCTCTAGTTTTCTTAATATCACTTAATACTTCTGGCTTAGTTAATTCCTGTTCTATTGATTCATATCTTGTTAAAGTTGCTTCTAATCTATCGATCATAAAATCATCCTTTCATAAGTCAAACATATTATATCATATTCTAAATATAAAAACTAGAATTATTGTTCTAATTCTAGTTCATCTTCGTCTATAACTACTAAATCTTTCAAATCATCATCTGCATCATCATAAATGTCATCGTCATCGTCTGTATCATCATAATTATCTTCTTCTATTTCATCATTTATATCATCCTTAGAATCTTCATCTTCTTCGGATTCATCTTCATCATCATCTGTATCCATTACTTTTACAACTTTATCTGATGTATGACGACTTCTTAAATCCCAAGTACCATCTTCTAACATTATAAATCTTTTATCTGTCGCTAAAGAAGTATAATAATCTCCTATCTTAGCATCAAAACTAGATTCAGGTAATTCAAGTAATTTGATGATTTTCTTGAATAAATCTGCTGTATTAATTGATTTATTAGCATCTTCCAATAAGTAATATGTAATATCTTTATTTGATAATAATTCTAATTCATCTTTTGACATTTTATTTATATTCATATAAATCCTCCTAATTAAAGCATTATATGCAACTGCATTGCTTTTTGATAGTAATTAATTTTGTCAAATAAACTTATAACATATATTCTAACCAATTACAATATATTTTTACATTTTTTCTGGAACTTTTAATCCAAGTGTATCTAATAATAGTAAATTTGTCTTATAAACTATATCTGTTAATACTAACCAAGATTCTTTTAATAGTGCATCTTCTTCTAATAAAATCTTATTATCAGCATAGAAAGTATTATATTTACTAGTCAATGTATATAAATACTCTGCTATATCATTTAAAGATTTTGCTTCATATGCTTTTGTAAGTGTAATTGGTAGTTTTAAAAGAGTTAGTAATATTTCTCTATCTGTTTGGTTTCCTATTTTACTATATGTTTCTTTTTTCTCTTCTTTTCCTTTTTCTAAAAGAGATTTCATTCTAATTGTTGAATATAAAATATATGGACCAGTTTTTCCTTCTACATCTGCAAATTTTGCAGGGTTAAAAATATAGTCTGTTCCTCTAAATGGTAAAAAGTCTGCATATTTTAAAGTTGCCATAGATATTATATTTATTGTTTCATCTAATTTGTCTTCTTTTACAATATCATAATTAATTCTCTTTTTAGTTTCTTCTTTTATTAAATCCATTAATGCTTTTAAAGACATAACTCCACCATCTCTAGTTTTAAATGGTTTTCCATCTAATCCATTCATTGTCCCAAAACCAATATACTCTAATTTTACGTTAGAATCTACTAATTCTGCTTTTCTACTAGCACGGAATACTTGTTCAAAGTGAAGTTGTTGTCTTAGGTCTGCACAATACCAAATTTCATCTGGATTAAATTTCTTTTTTCTTTCTAAAATTGTCGCTAAATCTGTTGTTTCATATGAAATAGAGCCATTTGATTTAACTAATAATAGTGGTGGCATTGGTGAAGTTTCATCCTCTTCTTTAACCTCTACTATCTTGGCGTTATCACTTAATTTTACTAAGTTCTTAGAATTCATTATTTCTAGTAATTCTGGAACATATTCAGCTGCATCGCTTTCGCCTTCCCATAAATCATAACTTACATTTAAATTATCATATACTTGTTTTATTTCTTTTTTACTAATATCTACTACCTTTTTCCAAATATCATAATATCCTCTTTCATGATTTTGAATTTTTGTAGTAATTATTCTTGCTTCTTCTAAGTATTCTTCATCTTCTTTTGCTTTAGTACTTGCTTCTGGATAGATTTTTTCTAAATCACTATTAGTAATTGGCAAATCAACTAAAGTATAATCACCTTGATAAGCCTCGTTAAAAAAGGCAAGGTCAGGATATCTTTTCTTTAATTCTAGAACTACAAGTCCTAAAGGTCTACCATAATCACCTAAATGAGCATCACTAATTACTTCTTGGCCTAATAATTTAGCAAGTCGTTTTAATGCTTCTCCTAAATTAGCACTTCTTAAGTGTCCTACATGTAATGCTTTTGCAACATTTGCACCACCATAATCTAGCATAATTTTTTTATGTTCTTGCATATCAATATTATTTAAAATATCATCTTCCATACTATTAACAAGATTAATTAAAAATTCATCCGAAAAACTTAGATTAATAAACCCAGGTCCAGCAATATTTATATTTGTAAATCTACTATCAGATTCTAAAACATCCTTAATTTTACCTGCAATTACAATAGGACTTTCATGATAGATTTTAGCTAGAGACATCGCATCATTTATTTGATAATCACCTAATTCTTTTCTATTTGAAGGTTGTAAAATAAATCTATCAATTTCATATCCTGCACTTTTTATAAGCTCTTTTATATCTTTTTCTACACTTTTAATAATACTCATATTATCACTCCATCTCTATTAAATAATTATAGTTATCATCATCTATTTGATACTCTATTTCTACTTTATCATTTTCTACATTAAATTTATTAGTAATTAAATTAATATTAATATTATTTTGTAACTCTTTGATAAAGACTACTCCTTGATTTTTAGAAAAATTATATTCCAAATAAATATCTTTATTATCTCTTATTAAAATTCTTTCATCTAATGATAAAAAAACATTTGTATCAGAGTCTTTTTCTAAATAATTAATTTTATTATTTTTTATTGTTAGTAGTATATCATATTTAATGGTATTATCGTTTGTTTTTAAAGAAATTTTTGCATTTTTATTCATTTTCTGCACCTCTAAAATTTACATTTCAAATTATACCATAAAACTGTTAATTTTAATACATATTTTGAAAGTTATTCTTTCATACTAAATTTAGGAGGAATGAAGATGAGGAAATTTTTTAAACTACTTTGTAAATTATTTGTTATTCTAATTGTTTTTGTTTTAATCTTTAAGGGTGTGATTTTCCTCTATTTAAAGACTACTCCTAAACTTGAAATTGGTAGTGCGAATAATATTTTGATATATGATAAAGATAAAAAACTTTTCTTTCAAGGAAATGAATCTAAAGAATGGACTAGTCTTAAAAATATCTCTAAATACGTAATTGATTCTACAATTTATACGGAAGATAAACATTTCTATTCCCATAATGGTTTTGATTATAAAAGAATTTTGAAAGCTAGTATGATTAATATTTCTTCTAGGAGTACAAAGCAAGGTGCTTCTACTATTACGCAACAATATGCGAAAAATTTATTTCTTGATTTTGATAAGACTTGGAAAAGAAAATGGGATGAAATGTGGTACACATTAAGAATTGAAAATGCTTATTCTAAAGATGAAATACTTGAAGGATACTTAAATACAATTAACTATGGTCATGGTATGTATGGAATTGAAAACGCATCTAAGTTTTACTTTAATAAGAGTGCTAAAGACTTGGATTTAGCAGAAGCAGCAATGATTACTGGTATTCCCAAGTCACCAGCAAATTACTCACCTATAGTCGACTTTGATATGGCTAAAAAAAGACAATTATTAGTTTTAAATTCTTTGGTAGATAATAATATCATTACAGAAGAAGAAAAGAATAATGCTTATAATGAAAATTTAGTTATTGTTGGTGAAAAAAAGGAAGAAAATTCACAAAATTTGATGTATTTTCATGATGCTGTCTTAGATGAATTGGAAACTATTAGTAGTATACCTAAATCTTTAACAGAAACTAAGGGATTAAAAATATATACAACACTTGATAGTAGTGCACAAGAAAATTTGGATAAAAATATTTTAGAAGCTATTCCAAATGAATCAAAAATTCAAACGGCTGCAGTTATGATGAATCCAAACAATGGAGAGATAATTGCTTTAGCAGGAGGTAAAAATTACAATGAATCATCATATAATAGAGCAACTGATTCTAAAAGACAAGTTGGTTCTACAATGAAACCTTATTTATATTATGCTGCCCTAGAAAATGGATTCACCTCTTCTACTTCTTTTACTAGTCAAGCTACCACATTTAATTTATCTAATAATCAAACTTACTCTCCTAAAAATAATAATGATGTTTATGGAAACAAGCCTATCTCTATGGCTACAGCAATCGCTTATTCAGAAAATATCTACGCTGTTAAAACTCATTTGTTTTTAGGTCAAGATGCTTTAATTAATGTTGCCAAAAGAGTTGGAATAGAATCAAAATTAGAAAAAGTCCCATCTCTTCCTTTGGGAACAAATGATATTAATATAATTGAAATGGCAAGAGGGTATTCTGCTTTTGCAAATTTAGGATATAAAGTTAAACCTCATTTTATTAGAAAAATCGAAGATAAAGATGGAAATGTTTTATATGAATATAAGGAAGTAAAAACAGCTGTTTTAAATAAAAGTCTTTGCTTTATTCTAAATAATATGCTTACTGCTACTTATGATAAAGACTATATTGATTATAATTATCCTACAGCTGTTGGAATTGCTTCTAAAATGACACATACTTACTCTTTAAAGAGTGGAACAACTTCAACTGATAATTGGAACATTGGATTTAATCCCGATATCTTAACTGCTGTATGGGTTGGATATGATGATAATACTGTTTTGAAATCAAGTGAATATAAATATTCGCAAAATATCTGGTTAAATTCTATGGAAAATTATTTAAAAGATAAAGAAAATAAATGGTATGAAAAACCTAGTAATATTTCAGAAGTACTAGTAAATCCTATTACTGGTAAACCAGCAAGCGATACCGACCAGAAGAAAAAAATAATGTATTTTATAAAGGGTACAGAACCGACTGCAGCTGATCCTGTTTTTGATGAAAAATTTAATAATTCAGTTGCTTCTTAAAATAATAATTGTTTGTTTTCCTATAATTTGATATAATTAATTTATTAATAGGGGATGATAAATATGTTTTATATCATTGTAGGAAGTATTACTCTTATAGCTTTAATTTTACTGATAATTGTTATTTATTATAATAGATTTCAATATAATATTATTAAAACAAAGGAAGCTGAAGCTAACATAGAAATTTATTTAGATAAGAAATTAGAACTTATAAAAAGATGTATTCCTATTATTAAGGATGAGTTAAAAATGAAGGAATATCTACCTGAGGTTGATAATATTAATAAAGATGATATTAACCACTTTGAATTTAATAATCAACTAGCTGATATTTCTAAGAAATTATTTAAAACGATCGATGATAATGACAAGTTATATAAGAGTGAAGCTTTAAACAAAGTTTTAGAAGAATATAATGATAACGAAGTTGAACTTATTGGAACAATAAAATTTTACAATAATACTGTTGTTAATTATAATCATTTAATTCTTGCTTTTCCATCTAATATAATTCGTTTATTATTTGGTTATAAACAAAAAGAATTTTACTCACATGAAAAAAGAGAAATGTTTGAAATCTTAAAAGAAGAGAAAGATTCAAAAAAGAAAAATAAAAACTGATAAATTGATATCAGTTTTTTATTTATTAATTTCATTCTGTAAATCATAAAAAGTTCCATCAGATTTTTGAGCTAGAATTGTGCTAGAATTGCACATATCTTTATTACATACAGAAACTGAGTATAGTTTATTAATATCTTTTACATTATCTAAAACTTTTGAGCTTCCTAGGCTTCCTTCACCTAATTGTTCATATACATCAACATACTCTATGGTACCATCCTCTTTTAAGAATACGACAACTGGACATAGCTCTTCTTGTCCAATATTATATATCATAATATCACTAATAGACTGATTGAAACCATAATCAAATTGATTAGAATTTAATTTATAACTCGTTCCTGCTTTTTTATTATATGAATCTATATCAATATAAATTTCTGCTTTTTTATTGCTATTTGAATAAAATTTAGCAGTTACTTCCTCTATATGACGACCATCATTTATTGAGTAGTCTATACCACTATTACTATTAGTGCAATTAATACAATTTTTAGAATCTATAACATAATTATGAAAGTTATGTGTTGATGTCTCTTCATTTTTTACTTCATTGCTCTTATTTTCTACAGTTTTTGAGCTAATTTTATTATCTGATTTAAAAAATAATCCTTTATCATAACAAATATATCCAACTAATCCTAATATAACCATAAAAAGTATTATTATTACTACTATATTTAGATTTTTTCTTCGTTCTTCCTTCATTCTTTCTCCTTTCATAATTGAAGTATATCACATATATTAACAATCAGGTAAAAATAGCAAGTGATGTTTTTCTAATTTACAATACATTTACAAATTCTTATTTTTCAACACGCCAATCTATTTCCTTTAGACCTTTACTCTTTAAAAATGCATTAGTTTTGGAAAATGGTCTACTACCAAAGAAACCATTATATGCAGAAAATGGAGATGGATGAGCAGATTCTATAACATAATGGTTAGGATTTGTTATTAATTTCTTTTTGTTTCTAGCAAAATTACCCCATAATATAAATACAACTGGGGTTTCTTTTTCATTAAGTTTTTTTATTACTTCATCAGTAAATTGTTCCCATCCTATATCTTTATGAGAAGCAGGATGAGATTCTTGAACTGTTAAGACTGTATTTAAAAGTAAAACTCCTTCTTCTGCCCAAGGAATTAAAGAATTTGATGTAGGAAAAGGTATACCTAAATCACTTTCCATTTCTTTGAAAATATTTTGAAGTGAAGGGGGTTTTCTTACGCAATTTTTTACCGAAAAGGAAAGACCTTCAGCCTGATTTACTCCATGATATGGATCTTGTCCTAAAATTACTACTTTAGTATCTTTATAGCTTGTATGTCTAAAAGCATTAAAAATTTCACATTTTTTTGGATAAATCGTTTTTTCACTATATTCTTTATCAATAAATTCTATTAATTTTTTAAAATAATCTTTATTATATTCTTCTTCTAAATATAAGTCCCAATCATTTCCTATCACGTATATCACCTCTACTTATGATAACTCTCATTATTATTTATTTTATAACTTCGATATATTTGTTCTAGAAGTAATACTCTAAATAATTGATGAGGGAAAGTTAATGTTGAAAATGAAAGATGATAATTAGCCCTAGCTTTTATACTTTTATCTATACCATAACTACCACCTATTACAAAAGTAATGTTACTGTTAATTGTTAAGGTTTCATCTAACTTTCTTGCTAACTGTTCTGATGATATTTGTTTTCCTTCTATTTCTAAGGTTATTAAATAATCTTTAGAATCAATATATTTTTCTATTTGTTCCTTTTCTGAAATTAAAACTTTATTAATATCATCATAATCATAGTCTTTTACTTCTATAAGGTTTAATTTAGTATACTTTGATATTCTTTTTGTATACTCATCTATGGCATCTCTTAAATATTTTTCTTTAACTTTTCCAACACAAATTATCTTTATCATATTTACACCTCTAGAACGGTTAATTCTTCATCTTGTTTAGCTACGATAACTTCAATTTTGTCATCTATTAATTTTCTTGTTTCACTGTAGGCTAATTCTTCCGTGTTATTTTTTTCACTGATGTGAGCTAAAACTATATATTTTGTTTTATCGCCAACAGCAGCTTTTAAATATTTAGCTGTTGTTTTATTAGATAAATGGCCTTTGTCACTAATAACTCTTTCTTTTAAGAATCTAGGATAAGGTCCGTCCATTAACATTGCTTCATCGTGATTACTTTCTATTATATAAATATTCTTATTAACCATTTTTTGAAGATATTTTCTATTAATATAACCAGTATCAGTTACGTAAACTAGACTTTTATCATTATAAGTAATAATATATCCTACTGAAAAAGTTGTATCATGTGAAGTATGAATTAGTTCTATATTAACATCATTTATATTAAAATCATCTTCTATAAAATTGCATCTATCTATTGGTACAATATTTTCTAAATCAACATACATTTTTTTAGGTATATATACTTGAAGTTTAGTATGATTAATTAAGGCTTTAAGACCTTTTATATGGTCACTATGGGAATGGGTTATTAATATTCCAGCAAAATCTTCGAATGCTAGAGATTTTTCCTCTAGCATTCTTTTTACTGTTAGATAGGATAATCCTATATCTATTATTAGTCTTGTATTATCACAAAGAACTATACTTGAGTTTCCTTTGGAACCACTCGCTAAAACTTGAACTTTCATTTTAATAAAAACTCATAGCGTTGTGAACTCTTCCACCATAATATGGATAACCACGCCATATTGCAAAGTGTAAGTGAACACCTGTTGCAAATCCTGTTCTTCCCATTGTACCAATAACTTGACCTTTGGTTACAGTTTGACCTTCACTTACGGAAAAACCTGCTAAGTGAGCATATAAACTATAGTAACCATTATTATGATTTATAATAATATATTTACCATTATCATATTTATAAGATACTTTTACAACTGTACCAGATTGTGCCGCAAAGATATTTGATCCATATCCACAACCAGCAATATCTGTTCCATCATGTAAAACTCCCCAACGATAACCAAATGGTGATGATACTGAGTTACATGTAGCTGGCCATCCCCATTCTCCACGTGTTGCGACAACTCCACCATATCCTGGACCATCATATCCATAAGAATTTTGTCTGCCACCTTTGACAACAATTTCTTTTACTGGGGCTTTTAATTGTTCTGTATTAACTGTAACAATGTTGGTAGTTTCACCATTAACCTTCTGAATTTTTTGAGTAACTCTATTTTTACCTTTTACACCAGCTTGTTCTACATTAGAATAGCTAGTACTTTTAGAATTATCATATTTTGTTTCTGTTTCATAATTAACATCAACATCAGATACTGTATGATCTTCTTCTACTACATCAAATTGAGGATGCATGATACCAAGTGTTACTACTTGACCTGGAAATAATAAACTATTTTTATCTTTAAATTGTGTATTTGCAATCAAAAATTCTTCTGTAGATATCTTATTATTGAAAGCAACATCTTCTATAGTATCTCCATCTTGAACGGTATATTTTTGTTGTTCATCAGTAGTTCCAAATAGTAAATATTTAGTTAATTCTTCACTTTCTTCATAGATTTTTTGATTAACTGGAATTCTATTTTTCTTAATACTTATTTTATTTTTTATATAAATATTTTCAATAATACTACCTGTTTCTTTAATCTCTTTTTGAGTATCTTTCTTATAACTGTCATATCGTTCTTTAGTAATAAATGATTCTGCGGTAGATGTTATTGCCTTAGTTGAAATATTTTTCTTTAAAGTATAGATAACTACATCTTTAGCTTTAATTTTTTTTCCTTCACTATTTGTTTTTGTTAGTCCTTTAATTGTTGTTGTATATCCATCAATAGTAAATGGAGAAATATCTTTTATCTTTGTATATATTTGTTTTGTTGATAAAATTTTTTCATTATAAGTTATTTCTTTTTCAATATCTAAATCCTCTGGAATATATACTTTATCTACTTTATATTTTTTCTTAATACTTGCTTGTTCTTTATCGATATATTGTTCTAATGATTTTTTTGATTCAATTAAACCTAGTGATTTTCCTTTTAAATAAACTCTATAAACCTCCTGAGGTTCTTTATTTGTATTAGCTGTTGTACACATTACTAAGCCGAGGCTTAGAAGTATTGCGGCTATTACAAAGACTATTGATCTATTATCCATTATTATTAGGCACCCCATCTTTCCTTAAACTTAAAAATGTTGAAGTATTCTTTTTAAATAATAATTCTATTGTAGCAGTAGGTCCATTACGATGTTTTGCGATTATTAACTCACTGATACTGTTATCATCTTCTCTTCTTGCTTCTTTATTGTAATAGTCATCACGATATAAGAATGAAACAATATCAGCATCTTGTTCAATTGAACCTGATTCACGTAAATCACTCATAATTGGACGTTTGTCTTCACGAGCTTCAACACTACGAGAAAGTTGTGCTAAAGCTATAACTGGTACATGTAGTTCCATAGCTAATGTTTTTAAACTTCTTGAAATATCAGAAACTTCTTGTTGACGGTTAGCTCCATAATTTTTACCTCCAGAAATCAACTGTAAGTAATCAATTATGACTAAGCCAAGTCCTTTATCACTACTAGCAAGTCTTCTACACTTAGCTCTAATTTCACCTATGGTAATACCTGGGGTATCATCTATAAAAAGGTTAGTATCGCTAAGTTGTGATGTTGCTTCATTTAATCTTTTCCAATCTTCATTAAGTAAATTTCCTGTTCTTAATTTGTAACCATCTACTTGCCCTAGAGAAGATAAGATACGTAGTGCCAATTGTTCAGCACCCATTTCTAGGTTGAATAAAGCAACTGATTTTTTATTATTCATAGCAATATGAGTAGCCATATTTAAGGCAAAAGCAGTTTTTCCCATAGCAGGACGTGCTGCTATAATTATAAATTCATTTTCATGAAGACCAGCTGTCAATTTATCAAAGTCATACCATCCAGTTGCAAGCCCTGTAATCTCTCCTTTTGTTTCAGCAAGACGCTCTAAATCAGATTCTGTTTTAATTAATACTTCTTTAATTGATTTAAATTCAGATGATTTTCTTGTCTTAACAATTCCAAGGATTCTTTTTTCAGCATTATCTAAAGTTTCATTAACATCTTCTTCTGTATCATAACCTTTGCTAGCAATATCTGTTGCTGTTTCAATTAGTCTTCTAAGAACAGCTGTATCTTCAACACTTTTTATATAATAATCAATATTAGTAGCAGTTGGAACAAAGTTTAAGATTTCTGTTAGATATTCTACTCCACCAACTTCACTTAATATTTTTTTATTCTTTAAATCTGTTGTTACTGTTGTTATATCAATCGGTGTTTTAGCATCTAATAATGATGCCATAGAAGCAAATATTTTTGCATTCTTTTCATTATAAAAAGAATCTTCTGTTAAAGATTCACAAGCCTTTTCTAGAGCATATTTTGAAAGAAAACAAGCTCCAAGTACTGACTCTTCTGCTTCTATATTATTAGGCATTGTTTTTAGTGCCATAATACCACCTCTACTTTACAACATGAATTTTTACTTTGGCAAATATAGGTCCATAAAGATTTATTTTTACATTATGAACACCTAGACTAGAAATAGATTCGTCCATTTCTATTTGTTTTTTATCGATTTTAAATCCTTTTTCGTCAATAGATTCTTTAATTTGTTTTGGACTAATACTACCAAAGACTTTATCATTAGCTCCTGTTTTAACTTTAAATTCAAGTTTTAAATTTTCTAACTTTTCTTTTAATTTTGTAGCTTCTTCCTTATTTTTTTTATCTTCTAATTCTTGTTTCTTATTTTGATTTTTTAACTCATTTAAATTATGATCATTTACAGGAATAGCATAACCGTTTTTAATTAGAAAATTTTGAGCATAACCATCTTTTACGTTTTTGATTTCACCTTTTTTTCCTTGTTTTCTTAAGTCTTTTACAAATATAACTTGCATCCTATTCACCTTCTTGTTTTTTTATTTGTTCTTTAATTAACTTCTCCACTTGGCTAATGCTTTTCTTTTTGAATACACAAGCACCATTGTATTCATCTCCGCCTCCACCAAGTTTTTCTAATATTTTAGAGATATTATAATTACCTAAACTTCTAGCACTTACTCCTACTGTATCTCGATCAAGTTTACCAATTACAAATGATGATTCTATATTATTAAAGAATAATAAAGTATCAGCAATTTTTGCTAAATCTTCACGACGATAAATTGTTGATGAAGTAGCTTTTGTAAAAGCAATTTTGTCATCAATTACTTCAAGTCTCGTTAATAGTTTTTGTCTTTCTGTATATTCTAAGATATCTTGTTTTAGTAAATACTGAACTTTTTTTGCTGAAGCACCTAGACTTGATAGATAATATGCTGCATAGTAAGTTTCTGCAGTTGTTTTTAAAGTGAAATTATTTGTGTCTAAAACTATTCCTGATAAAATTATAGTTGCAAAATAAGGATCTAATTCAATTTCATAGTTTTCTATTAAATTTGTTATCATTTCACATGTAGATGATGTATTATCATCACGTATTATGAAAACATCTTTAATAGTGTTTTTTCCTACTCCATGATGATCAATTACAACTTTATTAGGTATAAGTTTTAAAGCTGTTTCACTTTGGACTAAATCTTTTTTATTTGTATCTAAAATTAACAATAAATTTTTTTTCATATTTTTAGAAAGATTTGCTTCAATTTTGTCACTTGTAATAACATCTAAGCAACCATCAAGTTCTTTTAGAATTTTTTCAACACCTAATTCATGAGTCTTGTCATCTATAACTAAATAACAATCTTTTTTTCTTGATTTTAAGATTTTATACATCCCAATAGAACTACCTAAAGCATCTAAATCTAAATTTTTGTGGGCCATTATAAATATTTTATTTGCATTTTTAATTTTTTTGTTTAATATTCTTTTATTTTTTAATATTTCCATGACATCCTCCTACAGGAAATCCCCCAACATAATTATATAATAAATTAAATGATTTGTCTATAAAACGAAAAGCTATGTAGTAAATTAAATTACTAGAAATCTTAAATTTTTCATTTGTTCGATTGTCTTATAAATTTACTTATTATATAATTTTAACAGGAACATTTAATGTGAGTGTCGTCCTCCAATCTTGAAAAAGAAAGGAGGTAAATAAGAATGAAAACTAAAACTTTTATAATAAAAGTTCTAAAGCTCATTGCTATCATTTTGTTACTTTCTACATTACTGGTGTTAGCAATAAAAAAATAGACACTCTAAAGCATTGATAGAGTGTCAATTCTACTAATCTAGAGGCGACATTCACTTATGGAATTGAATGTTCCTCTTTTTTATTTTATGCAATTTTTCTTGCTTACATACTAATAATAGCATAACTTGATAATATTGTCAAAGTACTTAACGATGTTCTAAATAACAAAAAAAGCAATAATTTGCTTTTATCTTGTATATGGTAATAATGCAATTGCACGTGCTCTTTTAATTTGTTGAGCAATATGTCTTTGATGACATGCACAATTTCCAGTTACACGTCTAGGTAAAATTTTTCCTTTTTCATTAATATATTTTCTTAATGTTTCAGGATCTTTGTAATCTACAGTTTTACCTGTACACATCATACATACTTTTTTTCTTTTACGATAAAATTCTGCCATAATTTATATCCTCCTTCTAGAATGGTAATTCATCATCACTTATTTCTATACTAGAGCCAAAATCTGCGAATGGATTACTATCAACATTTGTACCAGTTGATTCTGGTGCTTTACCAAAATCGTATGGTGTTGGTTCTGTTGGTGTTGATACATTTTGACTAGCCATTCCTTGGTTATTATTTGAAGCCTTTGTTCCTAAAAATTCAACATTGTCTGCAACTACTTCTGTTACATAACGTTTCTTTCCATCTTCACCATCATATGAACGAGTTTGAATTCTTCCATCGATAGCAACTTGACTTCCTTGAGTTAAATAATTTTTAACATTTTCTGCTTGTTTTCTCCAAACAACTATATTAATAAAATCTGCTTCTCTTTCTCCAGCTTGATTAGTAAAATTTCTATTTACTGCTAAAGAAAATGATGCTACAGCAACATTGCTGCCTGTATATCTTAATTCTGGATCCCTAGTTAATCTTCCTATTAAAAAAACTTTATTCATGACAATTACCTCTTTCTTATTAATCTTCTTTCTTTACTACTAAATGACGTAATACACATTCATTAATTCCAACAACACGATTGAATTCTTCAATAGCATCAGCTGAAGCTTCAACTACGAATAAGAAATAATATCCTGTCTTGAACTTGTTAATTTCATATGCTAAATCTCTTTGTCCCATTGCTTTTTCTTCTAAAACTTTAGCGTTTTTAGAAGTTAAAACTGATTTTAATGATTCTGCAGTCTTCTTAATTTCTGCTTCTTCCATATCTGATTTAACAATGAACATAATTTCATATTTATTCATTTTTCTACACCTCCTTTTGGACTAATGACTCACAAAGAGTAAGGAGTATTTAAAATACTCGAGAATATTATAACAAAATTTTGTTTGATTGTCTAGGGTTTTATTTTTTTGTAGATGAAAATGATTCAAAATTATTTTTTCCTTCATCTAACATAGAATTTATCCCTTCTATACTTTTTTGTTCAGTTTCATATTTTTTAATTATATAATCTACTTCACTATAATCTATATTGTTATACATTTTTGTTTTATTATAAGGACCATTTATTCCGTTATAAGGTGTTCTCATATAATCATTAAATTTTTTTGATGCAACTTCAAATATTCTATCAAATAAATTTGCTTCTCTTTCTCCTAAATTTTCTAAAACTATTTTCTTTTTGTTGTTAAATTCTTTCTCAAACAAAATCTTTGAGCAAATATCCTTTCCAAATAAATTTTCAAGTTTTTTTACTAATCTAACTTCTTTTGGATAACCACATCCTGTTGTTAATAATCCATATTTTTTTGCTAATTCTCTTGTTCTCAGTTCAGTTAACCCTTCTGAAATTGGATCAACACCATCACTTCCACAAAAATGCATAGATTCATGTAAAAGATTTTCAGAAAAATATCTTCTTGGTGAAATTCCAATTTTTATAGCATGTTCTATATAATCATCAAATGTATTGTCATTATCAACTAGATCTTTACCATTCGATGGAGAATGATTTTTATCTGAACCATATAATGGATTGTTTTTGAATTTATCTATGACTTCATAGGCAAGTTCGGGCAAATGAATTTTTCCATCTCTACCATAGTAAAGTGAAATGGTCCCGGTATTTTCTATTACTATTTGATCTTCATAATTATCTATTACATTTAAAATTTCATTTTTATAATTTGGAATATATGACCCATATTCCTTTTTTATTATATCTACGTAATTACTAAGTTCTTTACTTAAGTAAACTCTGTCTTCGTCTTTAATTTTATTATCTACCATAACATACATCCTTAAACATTAAATCTAAAGTGACAAATGTCTCCATCTTGCATTAAATATTCTTTTCCTTCTAGTCTTGCTTTTCCTGCTTCTTTTACTTTTAATTCTGAGCCACAATCTATCAAATCAGTATATGATATTACCTCTGCTCTTATGAAACCTTTTTCAAAATCTGTATGGATGATACCAGCACATTCTTTAGCATTCATTCCTTTTCTAAAGGTCCAAGCTCTTACTTCATCTTTACCAACTGTGAAATAAGTTGCTAAACCTAAAATATCGTATGTTGCCTTAATTAAACTATCAAGTCCAGAATGTTCAAGTCCTAAGGCCTCTAACATTTCTTGCTTGTCATCTTTATCTAATTCACTTAAATCTTCTTCTGTTTTAGCACATAGGCTAACTACTTTGGCATTTTCTTTTTCTGCATAGTTTTTTACTAATTTTACATATTCGTTATCTTCTTTACCTAGTTCTTCTTCATCAATATTAGCTAAATAAATAATAGGCTTAATTGTTAAGAAACTATATGATTTTAATAGTTTTTTTTCATCATCACTAAAATCAACTTGTCTTAGTGGAACATTTTTTTCAAGAGCATCTTTAGCTTTTTCTAAAGCTCCAACCTCTAATAGACTATCTTTATTTTTTGTAGTTCTTGCTTTTTTTGATACTCTTTCTAAACGATTATTAATAATGTCTAAATCTGATATAGATAGTTCCAAGTTTATAGTTTCTATATCTCTTATTGGATCAACACTACCATCTACATGGATTATTTTAGAGTTATCAAAACATCTAACTACTTCTACGATAGCATCTACTTCTCTTATGTGTGATAAGAACTTATTTCCTAGACCTTCTCCTTTACTTGCACCTTTTACAAGTCCTGCAATATCAGTAAATTCGTAAGCTGTTGGTATAAATCTATTTGGTTCATACATTTCTTTTAATTTATCCATTCTTTCATCTGGTACTGTAACTACTCCAACATTTGGTTCAATTGTTGCGAATGGGTAGTTTTCAGCTAATATTTTTTGGTTTGTTATTGCATTAAATAATGTTGACTTTCCGACATTTGGAAGTCCTACTATTCCTGCTGTTAAAGCCATATTATTACCTCTTTTCTTATATACTTTCTCTCTCGTCTTATTATATATTATTATTTATCTGATATCAAGTAAAGATATTTTAATACATATAAAAACAAGACTAAAAAGTCTTGTTAAATCTAAATTGTTGGATATACTCCAGGTCCTATTGGTAACCCTATTATATACCATCCTATTACTAATAATAACCATGTAGCATAGATTATTCCTAGGTATGGTAGAACCATATTCAAGGCTCTTCTAATAGTAATTGGTTTTGTTTTATCAAAATTATAAATATTTAAATATCCTATGTAAATTGCAAAACAACCAAGTAATGGAGTAATACCATTTGTCATGCAATCTCCTACTCTCATTACTATTTGAGCAAATTGAGCAGATATATTTGACTGCATAAACATAGGGACAATTACTGGAGAAAATATTTGCCATTTTGCTGCTGGAGTTGTTAAGAATAAATTTGATAGAGATATAAATACTAATGAAATTATAATTAATGGAATTCCACTAAATTTAGAATACTCAATTAAATTCGCTAACCAAGCAGTGATAATTATACCAATATTTGTTCTTTTAAATATTGCTATAAACTGTGACACTACAAACATTAAGATAATTATATTTCCTATTTTTGAAAAATAATTTGCTGTTTTTTCTAATAGTTCTTTATCATTTTTAATTGTTTTTGCTCCTATTCCATAAGAAATACCCATAAATAGGAATAACAATGACATCATATATGTAAATCCATCTTGAAAATAAGAATTTGGTCCAAATACTTGATTCAAGTAGGTTACTTCTTTCATATCTAAAAGCATACCAGAATTAGGTAAATTAGGAATTACCATGTATATAAATATTAAGATCACAACAATAAAACTAATTAAAGCAAAACGCAATCCTCTTTTTTGGCTTTTTTCTCGTGCTATCTTATGTTGTTCCTCTTCTTCTAAATCGATTATTCTTAATTCTTCTGTTTTTGATAAATCTTCTTTTATTTTATATTTACCAAGTTTTGGACTAATAAATTTTTCAATTATTATAGTTCCAATAATAGTTAATATAATTGTTGCAGCTATTATAAAGAATAAATTACAAGTTAAACTTATATGAGTTGTATCATCTATTAATGCTGCAGCTATTTCAGTATAATCCATTAATGATACTTCCATAGAACCAACAAATATTGATACACCATAACCAAATGCTACTCCACAAAAGGCTGTTACAATACCGGTAAGTGGATTTCTTCCATTTGTTGCATAAATAAGAGCTACTAATGGTATTAGAATAGCATATCCTATTTCATTTATTAATGAAGAAATCGTTGCGATAAGTATAACAATAAATGTCATTTGAGCATGAGATAATTTTCTTACATATTTTCTTGAAAAGGCCTCAATAAATCCAGTT
The DNA here is from genome assembly GCA_934130175.1 of uncultured Bacilli bacterium. Classification (GTDB taxonomy): domain Bacteria; phylum Bacillota_I; class Bacilli_A; order RF39; family UBA660; genus UMGS995. The sequence continues at coordinate 21,219 of CAKOXP010000010.1, read as the reverse complement.
GCTTCAGCTACTGCTAAACCTATAAGTGATATAAGTAATGTAACTAATGGAGTAAAACTAATAAAGTTAGTAGCTGCATTACTTATAATAAATTTCATTCCATCGAAACTAAGTAAATTTTCTACAGCTACAATAGTTGATTCTAACTCTTTAGTAGTTGAATTAACTGTATTATATGTAGCCTGCATTTCAAATAATGATAAAAATGCACTTAATAGTACAACTATAAAACTTAATACTATAAATACAGTTATTGGATGAAAATAGAATTTTTTCAGTTTTAGTTTCTTCTTTTCTTTCATAAATTAACCTTCTTTTGATATTACTTTTTTTATTTTTTTATTAAATTCAATTCTAGGAATAAAGATAGAACGATTACAATTAACACATTTTATCTTTATATCTGCTCCTAATCTTGTTATTTCCCATTCATTACTACCACAAGGATGTTGTTTTTTCATAATAACATGAGAACCTAATTCATATTCTTTATTTTCCATTATGCACCTCTATTTGTGGATAAGGTATTTTTATATTTGCTTTATCAAAAGCTTGTTTTATTTCTTTTCTTAAAATTCTTTGAACTGTAAAATACTCAGAAGTTGTTGTTTCCAAAGCTACCTTATAATTAACTGATGAAGCATCTAATTCATCAACACCAAGTACTACAAGATCTTTTTTTATTTTAGGATATTTTTTTCTCAAAGTTGTATTTAAGTTGTCTAATGTTTTTTCTACTTTTTCTAAATCTTCTTCATAAGCAACAGAAATGTCAACTATTGCTGTATTAGGTGCCAAATTATAATTAATAATTTCAGTTATTGTATGGTTTGCTATTATTAAAGTTTGACCTTTAAAATTTTTAATTCTTGTTGTTCTTAATCCTAGTGCTACTACCTCTCCTGTAAAACCATTAACTTCTATAGTATCTCCTATTTCATATTGGTCTTCTAAAATTATTGATATTCCTGCAATTAAATCTTTTGCTAAATCCTGGAAAGCAAGTCCTACTAAAGCTGCTGTAATACCAAGTCCTGCTAGTATTGATTTTACATTAACTCCAAAATTTGCAAGTATGGCAACAGCAATGACAACAATAATTATATATTTAAATATATTTAATACCAATCTTGAGATAGTTTTAGCTCGTTTTGCTTGATGTCTTTTAGATGTGTTTTTCTTTTCAGCTCTATCCACTATATTTTTAATAATTTCATATATAATCATACCTATTAATATATACACAATAGGCCATACTAATTTCATTATTTCTTCGGCGTATTTATCTAAAATATTCAATGAATCCACCTCTTTTTATTTTTATTTTTATTTATCTAAATTCATAATTTCTAATAATCTATTTAAATCATTGACATTAGTAAACTTAATTTCTAATTTGTTAGATTTAATTTTTACCTTTGTACCTAGTTTTTCACTTAATGATTCTTCTAGATATTGATATTCATTTTCTTTCTTTTCTTTATGTGGTTTAAATGTTTTATTTTTTCTTTCATAATTTTCATCACTTGATGTAATTTCTTCTAGTTCTCTAACACTTATTCCTTGAGATATAATTTTATCTGTTAATTCACTTATTTGATTTTCATCTTTTAATTTAGAAAGAACTCTAGCATGTCCCATACTTATTTCTTTTTGACTAATTAAATTTTGAGTTAGAGTTGGTAATGTAAGTAATCCTAGCATATTAGTAATGTGACTTCTACTTTTACCAATTCTTTCTGCTAATTGTTCTTGTGTTAAATTAAGATTTGTTAGTAAATTTTTATAAGCATTAGCTTCTTCAATAGCATTTAAATTTTCTCTTTGTAAGTTTTCAAGTAATGCTATTTCCATCATTTCATTATCTGAAAAATCACGAACTATAGCAGGAACTTCTTTTAATCCTGCAAGTTTAGATGCTTTAACTCTACGTTCACCTGCTATTATTTCATAACCTTTAATACTTTTTTTAATAATTATTGGTTGGAATACTCCATGCTCCTTAATTGATGAAGCTAACTCTTTTAGTGCTTCTTCATCAAATACTTTTCTTGGCTGATATGGATTTGAACGTAATTCAGCTATTGGTACTTTAATTATTTCTTCTTTTGGAGTCTCTGTTATTATTTTTTCTTCTATTTTATTATAGTCTAATGGTTCATTATTAAATAATTCTTCTAGTCCTCTACCAAGAGCTCTTCTTTTAATACCACTATTATTATTTGTATTAGTTTCCATTTCTCTCAATCACTTCCTTAGCTAAGTTTAAGTAAGCCTCTGAACCTCTACTTTTTGGATCATATGCTATTATTGGTTCACCATGAGATGGTGCCTCAGTTAGGCGAATCAATCTTGGAATTATTGTATTGTAAACTCTTTCTTTAAAGAATTTACGAATATCTTCTACTACTTCAAATCCTAAGTTAGTTCTTGAATCTAACATTGTAAGTAAAACACCTTCAATATCTAACTCTGGGTTTAATGATTTTTGAGCTAACATAATTGTATTTAGTAATTGCATAATTCCCTCTAATGCGAAAAATTCACATTGAACTGGAATGATTACCGAATTTGATGCTGTTAAAGCGTTAGTTGTGATTATTCCAAGTGATGGAGGGCAATCAATTATTATAAAATCATAATTATCTCTTACTTTTTCTAAATGTTGTTTTAATTGCTCTCCTTTAGAAAATCCTGGTTCATTTTGACTCTTTTCTAATAATTCAATATCTAATCCTGCTAAATTTATAGTTGCAGGGATAACTGATAAATTTTTATATTTTGTTTTAATTGTAGCTTGTTCTATACTACACTTTCCTATTAAAACATCATAAATACTTGTTTCTATATCACCTTTGTTGATTCCAACCCCAGTTGTTGTATTTCCTTGAGGATCTAAATCAATTAATAATACTTTTTTACCTAGTACTGCTAGTGATGCAGAAAGATTAATACTTGTTGTAGTTTTTCCGACTCCACCTTTTTGATTAACCAAAGAAATTATCTTTCCCATTCTATCACCTTTCTTCTTTTACTTATTACATTGTATCAAAAAACACTTCTTTTTGAAATATTTTTAGGAAAAAAAAGTAGATTTATCTTTCTCTACTTTTCTAACTTTATAACTATTTGATATGAATTTTCTAAACTCATTTCATCTTTTTCAACTTTTATTCCCATATCTTCTATTTGAGATAAGCTTTTTCTAATTATTTCAATTGCACTATTCATTGGATTTTCTTCTCTAGTTCTATCTGGTGTTAATTTTAGATCTTCATTAGATAAACTTATTCCATTAACATTATTTGTTTGAACTGAATCTGGTAAATTAACAGAAACTAAGTCAGGTGCTTTAAAATAATCCTCTGTCTTATCATTCGATACAGTTTTCTCACTTTCTTTGATTGCCTCTCGTGCAGGTGAGAAAAATTTAAATTCAGATGTATCTTTATCATCAGAGTTATCTGTATCTATAGGATCACCTATTTTTAATAGGCTGTCTAATCCTTCATTTTCAGAAGATAAATTAGAATTAATATCATTTGCTTCTTCTTTTAATTTGTCAATATCAATAGAAGTGTTATCATTTGCTTCATCTAAGGAATCAGTATCATCTTCCTTTGATATTTCACCAAAATTTATAAATCTAGGTTGTCCACTTTCATCCTCATCTTGGTTTAATTCTTGAGTATTGCTTGGAATATTTGTTAAAATTGGAGTATTTAAATCATTATTTTCTCCATCAAAATTTGGCATAATTGGATTTATTGGGATATAGTTAGATTCTGTTGGAACATCCTCGCTTTTAGGTAGGTCTAAAACTTCTGTATTTGATTTATTTTCATTTAAATTTAACACTTCTTTTTCCTCTTCTTTTGAATCACCCTTTATTAAGTTTTCAACTTGTCTAACAGTTAATCTTTCATCTATTATCTTTTTTAACATATCCTTTTGTTCTTGTGGTGTTTTTAAATTTAATAAAGTTCTAGCATGACGTTCTGAAATATTTTCTTTTAATAGGGCATCTTGTACTTCTTCTGGTAAAGATAATAATCTTAGTTTATTAGCTACAGCTGATTGACTTTTTCCCATGGTTTTAGCAAGTTCTTCTTGAGTCATTTGATCAAGTTCTAATATTTTTTGATAAGTTTTTGCTTCTTCAATAGGATTTAAATTTTTTCTTTGTAAGTTTTCAAGTAATGCCACTTTTGAAGTCTCTTTATCATCTAAATCTCTAATAATTGCTGGAATCTTAGTTAGACCTGCTAAGGCTGAGGCTTTATATCTTCTTTCTCCTGCTATTATTTCATATTTATCATTAACTTTTCTAACAATAATTGGTTGAATTACTCCGTGTTCTTTAATTGATACAGCTAATTCTTTTAAAGGTCTTTCATCAAAAACTTCACGAGGTTGAAATCTATTTGGAATAATGTCATCTAAGTATAAATATACTACTTCTTCATTTGATTGCATATCTGATACCTCCCTTTATTCTTTTATTCTATTATAGATTATAACATGAAATAATTTTTTTGAAAAGTATTGTCAGTAAATAAAAAAGAAAAGTATACTATCTATTCATATATATTATAGATATTTTTTACTTTTCTTACTTTTTTCTTATTACAACAAGGGCTCTATTACTATTTTCTTTTGGCAAATTAAATTTTTCTATATTTTCTACTAGACAATTATTTTTAGTTAAAGTTTTATCAATACCAACTAACTCATCATCTACATTAGCTTTCATAGCAACAAAAAGTTGATTTTTTCCTATTAAATGAGAACACCAGTTAATAAGTTTATCAAGTCTTGCGACTGCTCTTGCTACTACTAAATCAAATGTTTCTTTATAATCTTCACTTCTCGTATGAATAGCCTTAATATTTTCTAAGCCTAAGCTTTCAATAGTTCTATTTAAATAATTAACGCGTTTTTGTAAAGAGTCTATTAAAACTACTTTAAGATTTGGAAAAACTATTTTTAAAACTATTCCAGGAAAACCTGCTCCACTTCCTACATCACATAGGGTATTTATTTTTGAAAAATCAACAACTTTAACAATAGTCAAACTATCATAAAAGTGTTTCAAATAAACGTCTTCTTTTTCTAAAATTCTAGTCAAATTTATTTTTTTATTTTCTTCAATTAAAATATTATAAAATTCTTCTAACTGAGATTTTTGTTTTTCTGTTAAAACTATTCCTAATTTTAATAATTCTTTTTCAAACTCTTCTTTATTCATCATTACCTCTTCTTTTTAAATAAACCATTAAAATAGAAATATCTGCAGGATTAACTCCACTAATTCTTAAAGCTTGAGCTATTGTTGTTGGTTTTATTTCATTTAATTTTTGTCTTGCTTCACTAGCAATATTTGGAATTTTATCATAATCAATATCATCAGGTATTTTTTTATTTTCTAAATCTAACATTTTTTCAGCTTCTTTATTTGCTTTAGCAATATAACCTTGATATCTTGTGTTTATTTCTACTTGTTCTAATACTTCATCATCATAATCTAATTTGATAAAATGTTTTATGTTCTCTATTGAAATTTCTGGTCTTTTTAATAAATCATATAGAGTAATACCATCTTTTAGTGTTGAACTATCAATTGATGATAGATATTCATTAACTTCTTTTTTAGGGGTAACTTTATTTTCTTTTAGAATTTTATAAACAGTTTCAATATCTTGTTTTTTCTTATTAAATAGTTGATATTGTTCTTCATTTATTAAACCAACTTGATAACCATAATCTCTAAGTCTCATATCAGCATTATCATGTCTTAAAAGTAGACGATATTCAGCACGTGATGTTAATAATCTATATGGATCTTTTACTCCTTTTGTTACTAAATCATCTATTAATACTCCAATATAAGATTCGTTTCTCTTTAGAATTAAAGGAGATTTTCCTTCTAATTTTAAAGCAGCATTTATACCTGCGATTAGTCCTTGGCCTGCAGCCTCTTCATAGCCACTTGTACCATTTATTTGTCCTGCAGTATATAGTCCTTCTACTAATTTTGATTCTAGACTTTGCTTTAATTGTTTAGCATCAATTGCGTCATATTCTATGGCATAAGCATATTTTATAATCTTGGCATGTTCTAATCCTTGTAAGCTGTGAACCATTTCTTCTTGAATATTTTCAGGCATACTAGTAGAAAATCCTTGTACATAAATAGTGTTTCCATAATCAGGATCATCTTCTACATTACTTTCTGGTTCTAGGAATAATTGATGACGTTCCTTATCACTAAATCTTACTACTTTGTCTTCTATTGATGGACAATATCTTGGACCAATTCCTTCTACATATCCACCATACATACTTGATTCTTTTAAATGATTTTTAATGATTTGATGTGTTTTATCATTTGTATAGATTAAATGACATGGAGTTTGGTCTTTATAGTTATAATATACTTTATTATCATATGAGAATGTTAAGACTCTATCGTCACCTGCTTCTAATGATGTTTTTTCATAATCTATTGTTGATTTATCTACTCTTGGTGGTGTTCCAGTTTTAAGTCTTAAAATATTAAATCCTAATTTTTTTAGCTTTGTTGATAAGAATTTTGAATCTCTTTCACCATGTGGTCCTCCTGGTGTTTTATTTGCTCCTACTAGAATCATTCCACGTAAATATGTACCTGTTGTTAATACGACAACATCAGCTTCTATTTTAGTACCATCTTCTAAGATAACGCCTTTAATTTTATTATCTTCTACCATTAAATCTTCAACTAATGATTCTTTTATATCTAAGTTTTTTTCTTGTTTTAAAGTTTTTAACATTTCTTTTGGATAAATATTTTTATCTTCTTGAGCACGCAATGCTTGGACTGCTGGTCCTTTTTTTGTATTTAACATTTTCACTTGGATAGCAGCTTTATCTGCATTTTTACCCATTTCTCCACCTAAAGCGTCTATTTCACGAACGACAATTCCCTTAGCTGGTCCACCAATTGCTGGATTACATGGCATATCTGCAATATTTTCAATACTACCTGTTATTAATAAAGTTTTATGATTTTTTCTTGCTATTGCTAAAGATGCTTCACATCCTGCATGTCCTCCACCAACTACTATTGCTTCATATTTCATTTTTATCACCACCACATTTTATTTTAATCTTGTTGACTTTTTTTACACATATCTATAAATTTTTTAAATAATTTCATATCATTTGTAACTTCTGGATGCCACTGAACCGCTAAAATATTTTTTCTTTCAATTCCTTCTATTACACCATCACTACTAATTGCTGTTACTTTAAAACCGGGAGCAATTTGTTTAATAGATTGATTATGATAAGAATTTACCTTAATCTCTTTTTTTCTATATATATCATATAGAACAGAATTCTCTTCTATTTTTATTAAATGTTTACTATTATCTAGTAAATTATGATTATCTATTTTTTGGTTTAATGAACCACCAAATACTACATTTATTTCTTGTATTCCAGCACAAATACCTAGTATCAGTTTTTGTCTTTTATTAAATAATTCTATTGCCTTTTTTACGGTTGGAAATTCATCATATTTATATTCTTTTCCAGCTAATGCCTTTTCATGATAATATTTTGGATGGACATCATTAGCACTTCCTGTTACTAACAAACCATCACAAATATCACAAATTTCTTCAGTAAATTTTTCTGAAACTATTGGAATCCATAATATATCTAGGTTGGCAAATATCTCTTGAAAATAACTACTTAAATAAAGTTTTTTGTTAAATGTATCTTTGTTATCATCATTTTCAATTCTTTCTATAACTGCTATTTTCATAATATTCCTACTTTCCTACACAAAATCTTTCAAAAAGATTATCTATTATTTCATCGCTATATGTTTTACCAGTAATCTGTCCAAGAATGTCAAAACAATCTCTTAAATCTATTTCAATCATATCTACAGGTAAATTATCTTTTAACCCTGTTTCAACATCAATTAATTTTTGATAAGCATTTTTAGCAAGTGATATTTGTCTAACATTAGTTAAATAATTATAATCTTTTGTAGATATTTGTTCTAAATTAAACATTTCTTTTATTTTATCTTTTAAGGTGTCAATTCCTTCTAAGTCATTAGTATTGGTACTAACTAAAGTGTAATCTTCTAACTTATCTAATTCTATATTTCTTTCCAAATCATTTTTATTAAGAACAACAATAGTGTTTTTATTTTTAGTTTTTTCAAGTAATTCTTGATCTTCCAAAGTTAATTTTTCATTACTATTTAAAACTAATATTATTAAATCAGCTTTATCAATAAGAGAAAGACTCTTTTCTACACCTATTTTTTCTACTTTATCTTCTGTTTGTCTAATACCTGCTGTATCAATAATATTTAAAACTATATTATCAAGCATTACTTGTCCTTCTACTATATCTCTTGTTGTTCCAGCTATATCTGTAACTATTGCTTTTTCTTCATCTAAAAATTTATTTAAGATACTACTTTTTCCAACGTTAGGTCTTCCTATTATTAAAGTATCAATTCCATTTTTTATTATCTTACTGTTTTCACTTTCCTTAATTATAGTTTCCAACTCTTGTTTCATACTTGCAGTCTCTTCTTTAATCTTTTCTAACGTTACAACTTCAATATCATAATACTCTGGATAATCTATATTTACTTCAATTGAAGATATTAATTGTTTGATTTTATCTCTAAAATTATCTACTAAAAGGGCTGTTTTTCCTTGTAACGAATTGATAGCTAATTTTCTGGCACTTTCTGTCTTACTTTCTAATAAATCCATGACTGCTTCTGATTTTGTTAAATCTATTCTTCCATTTAAAAATGCGCGTTTAGTAAATTCTCCAGGTTCAGCTAGTCTTGCTCCATGTTTTAAAAGTGTTTCTAAAACCTTATTAGTTGTAGTTATTCCTCCATGACAGTTGATTTCTACAATATCTTCTGTTGTATAAGTATGAGGAGACTTCATTACTGAAACTAATACTTCATCTATTATTTCTTCATTATCTTTAATAAATCCATAATTTATAGTGTGAGTTGCAACTTTTTCTAAATCTTTACCTGAAAAAATAGAATTTGCAATCGAAATAGAATCTTTTCCACTCATTCTAACAATAGATATAGCCCCTACTCCTAAAGCAGTTGAAATTGCCGCTATTGTATCATTCATATAAACTCCTCCTTTTTTTCTTTCTTATTATAGCACACTATTTTATTTTTATATAGAAAAAAGAAGAACTTAATCTTCTTTTGGTTTGATAACTACTGATCTGTTAGGTTCTTCCCCTACACTTTCAGTATATACATATTTGTAATCTTTTAAAGTATTATGAATTATTCTTCTTTCATAAGAATTCATTGAATCTAGTTTTGCTTCTACTTTAGTTGCTTTTACTTCTCTTGCAACATTCTTAGCAAGTCTTTCTAAATTTCTTTCTCTTTTGAATTTATATTCTCCTACATCAATAATAAATTTAAGTGAATGATTAGTTTCCTTTAATACTATTTGGCTTATTATTGTTGATAAAGCTTGTAAATTCTTACCATTCTTTCCTATTACTAAGGCATCTTGATCTGATACAATTGTATATTTTGCTATATTATTATCAACTTTAGTTTCAATATTAGCATTAATTCCCATATCTTTTAATAATTCATGAATCTTACTTTTAATGAATTTTACTACTTCTCTTTTTTCGATTACTTCAATTTCTGTTTTTTTAAATAATCCTGTCTTTGAAGATATCTCATTAATAATTAAATTTTCTTCTACTTCTTGTAAATCAATTACTGCTTCTTTAATTGCATCTTCTTTTGTTTTTCCTACATAACTATGCTTTTCCATGTTCTACCTTACTCCTTTTAACTAACATATTTTGAAATATTGTAAATAAATTAGTTGTAATCCAATAAATTCCTAGTGCAGATGGCATAAATAAAGCCATAAATATTATCATAAATACCATCATAACTGGCATCATTGCCATACTTGGATCTAAGGTGTTTCCTGTTGCATTAAGTTTAAATGAAAAATATGTTGTTGCGCCTATCAAAAGCATTAATACTATATAACCTATGATGCTAGCTGTTGTAAATCCAACCATTGGTGTTGTTCCAAGTTGTAATCCTAAAAATTTTCCTTCAAAAATTGCTGGTGTTCTTTGAACTGCTTCAAAAAATGCGATAAATAAAGGAAGTTGAATCATTGAAAATAAACATCCAGACATAGGGCTTATATTATATTTCTTATAAACCATCATCATTTCTTGACTTTGTCTTGTTAATGATTCTTGATCTTGTTTGTCCTTATATTTATTTTGAATTCTAGTTAATTCAGGTTGTGCTTTTTTCATTAGTTCTGATTGCATTGCTGTTTTCTTTGTAAATGGAAAGGCAATCAATCTAATTAGTAAACTAATAATAATTAATGATACTGCATAGTTTCCTACTAATTTTCCTAGTTTTAAAAGAACGAATGCTAGAGGTTTTACAAATATAGATGTCCATAAACCTTCATATTTACCACTATTTACTTTAAAATTATCACAATCAGGTAATTTTTCAACTTTAACTTTATTCTTTTCATATATTTTTATTGTATTTTTATTTGTTGGTTTACACAAAATATTTTGAGTTAAACTTTGGCCTGTTACATTATCTTTAACAGGTTTATTCTTACTATCAGTCAATGTTTTAGTACATCCTGTTGTTAATAATAGTATCAACAAAATTAAAATTATCTTTATTTTTTGCTTCTTCATTTAATTCTCCTTAAGTTTATTTGCTAATTCAAGAAATTTCTTTTCTAATTTTTCATGAGTATAATTTACTCCTGCTTTTCGAAAAAGAACAATATAATCCTTGTTTTCTTTTTCTAAAACATTCTTATTAGTTGTAATAATCATCCTAATTTTTCTTTTGTACTTATTTCTAAATACAGCATTACCAAGTTTTGTACCTACTGATATTCCATAACGACTATGATCTATGTTGTTATCCTTATAATATATAACAAAACAATTATTAGATACTGATTTACCAGTTTTAATTATTTTATTAAAGTCAATTTTACTTTTTACTATATCTTTTTTCTTCATGTTATAGCCCCTATTCTATCATGTAAAAAAAACCACCGTTAAAACAAGTGGATTATTTACATAGACTTTTACGTCCTTTACGACGACGATTATTTAATACATTAGTAAGTTTACGTGCAAAAAAACCATGTTTCTTAGCTTTTTTACGATTATTTGGTTGATATGTTCTCTTCACTTTCTCCACCTCCAGACATAAATCTACATTATTATAATAATAAAATCCTTGATTTGTCAATTAATTCTTTGATTTTTCTAAAGTTTCTAAATAATTCACAAATTCCACAGGACTGTGGATTCTACTTTTTAACTTGTTTAAACAAAATCTGTGGAAAATGTGGAAAACTTAAATTTTCGTTATTATTTCTATATTTTAGTTGTTGATAATTTTGTGGAAATTCTGTGGATATTAATTTTTTGATTTTTTTTATTTATTTTTTCAACAAATTAATGTACACTATTGGTAATTATTATGTTTTTGGGGAGATGGTTGTATGAATGTCGATGTTTTATGGACAAACTTTTTAACGCAAGTTAAAGATGAACTATCCAGTCTAGCATATGATACTTGGTTTAAAGATACAAGTTTATATAAACTAGATAATGGAAAAGCAATCATTATTGTCCCTATGCAAATTCACAAAAAACATCTGGCAGATAAGTATTCCACATTAATTGTTGATAAATTAAATAACATAACAGGAACAAACTTTGAACTGGACTTTATTTTAAGTGATGAGATAAAAGAACTTGAAGAAGAAAAAGTAAAACAAGATACTATAAATGAAAGTGAGAATAGGGGAGTTCCACCAAATTCTTTTCAATCTAATTTAAAAAGTAAATACACTTTCGATAATTTTATAGTAGGTAATAGTAATAAATTTGCTCATGCGGCAGCATTATCAGTTGCTGAAAACCCTGGTAATATGTATAATCCATTATTTATATATGGAAATAGTGGACTTGGAAAAACTCATTTAATGCATGCGATAGGTAATTACATTACAATGAATAGTAATCGCAAAGTATTATATGTTACTAGTGATCAATTTATTCAAGACTTTATTGGTATCAATAAGCGTGATGAAAAAGGACAAAACTTCAATTATGTGGACTTTTTTAAGAATAAATACCGTAATGTAGATGTTCTTATAATAGATGATATTCAATTTTTAGGTGGTGCTACTCAAACTCAACAAGAATTCTTTCATACTTTCAATACCTTATATAATGATAGTAAGCAAATAATAATATCATCTGATAGGTCACCTGATGACTTAAAATTATTAGAAGATCGTTTAAGAACAAGGTTTTGCTGGGGATTAACAGTTAATATTTTTCCTCCGGATTTTACACTTCGCACAGAAATTATTAGAAAAAAAATATCAGCAGGTAACTTTGAAAAAGAAATACCTAATGATGTCATTGAGTATATAGCTTCTAATATAGGAACAGATGTAAGACAATTAGAAGGTTCTATTACAAGATTAATTGCTTATTCAACAATAATGGGTGGAGTTGAAATTACTTTAGACCTTGCAATAGAGGCTTTAAAAGACTTTATAAATAAAGGAATTTCTGAAAAAAATGATATCCACAGAATCCAAAAAATAGTATCTGAATACTTTCAAATTACTGTTGAAGACATTAGGAGTAAAAAAAGAAGTTCTAATATATCTTTTCCACGACAGATTGCAATGTATTTATGTAGAAACATGACTAGCGAATCCTTTCCTAAAATAGGAACAGAGTTTGGTGGAAAAGATCATTCAACAGTTATGCACTCAGTTGAAAAAATAGAACAAGAAATAAAAGTTAATCCTGATTTAGCAAAGATAATAGATAAACTAAAAAATGATATTGGAAGTGGTATTGTTAATAAATAAAAATAGTAAACAAGTTTTCCACATATAAAATTTTAGAAAATTTGTGATATAATAAAGAAAAAATTAAGTTATTAACTTTTTCCACAGTAATAATATAAAAAACATTTAAAAGAAAGAAGGAATATATATGAAATTAACAATTAAAAAGGACATTTTACTAGATGCTTTAAATAAAGTATCAAAAGCAATATCAACCAAAAATCTTATCCCTGTATTAGCAGGAATTAAATTTGACTTAAAGAAAAAGAAATTAACTTTAACAGCAAGTGATAATGATATTACTATTCAAACTGTTATTAATATTAATAATGATGAAGATATCAAAGTAGAAAAAGAAGGATCTATTATTATTCAAGGAAAATATATTTTGGATATAGTTAGAAAATTACCAGATAAATATATTAATATTGAAGTAGTAGATGAGTTAAAAATATTAATTTACACAGAAAATAGTGAATTTAACTTAAATGGTATTAGTGAAGAAGAATATCCTAATATTAATTTAGATGAAAGTAAAACTAAGACTTTAATTAAAAACAGTGTGTTTAAAAGTATTGTTAATCAAACAGCATTTGCCTCATCTAATGAAGAAACAAAACCAGTTCTAACAGGAATTAACTTTAATATAGTAGGGGATATTTTAGAATGTAATTCAACAGATTCTTATAGATTAGCAAGAAAAGTTGTTAAATTAGATAAAACAACTGATGAAAACTATAATATAGTTATACCAAGTCATAATATAATAGAATTTTCTAGAATATTAGATGAAGACTTAGATGAAAATATTGAAATGCATATTTCAGGTAATAAAGTATTATTTATATATAAGAATATCAAATTTCAATCTAGATTGATAAATGGAACTTATCCAAATACTTCTAATTTAATACCAAATGAAGATTTTTTAATAATATCAAGTAAATTAACTGATTTATATAATGTTATTGATAGAGCTAGTATCTTAACTAGTGATAAAGAAAAAAATACTGTTACATTGGAAACAAATGGTAATATTTTAACATTAAAATCTTCATCTCAAGAAATAGGTAGAGTAGAAGAAAAAATGGAAATCACTAAAAATAATGACGAAGATATTAGAATTTCATTCTCTGCTAAATACATGATGGAAGCTTTAAAATCTTTTTCAACAGAAACTGTGGAACTTCATTTTGTAGGAGAAGTAAAACCAATTTTAGTAAAATCAAGTGAAGATGAAACTCTAACTCAATTAGTATTACCAATAAGAACATACTAAAAAGATGAGATTCGTCTTTTTTTTTTACAAATTTCTAATATTTCTTACAAATTTCGAGAAATTTCGACAGTTAGATATGCTAATATTTGAAGTGGAAACGGCTAAAAAGTTTCTAAAAAGGGGGAAAATATTATGAATTATGAAATTAATGAGGGAACTTTGGCTATTATAGCCAAAGAAAATGCAAGTAGTAAAATTTTGGAGGACAATAGAGAGTATGTTATAAATAGTACTCCTTATGAAATAATGGATTACAGTTGTAAATACTTTGGTTCATCATTAGAAGGAAGAAAAGAAGGTACTAAAGCAATATTAAATATAGAATATAAAGTACCAATAATTGTGGAAAATTCAAATAATTTGATTTTTTTTCCAACATCATCGCCAGAGAGTAATAATTGTTCTTGGATATCTTTAAAAGACATAAAAACTTATAAAGAATTAGAAAATGGAAATACTGAAATAACCTTTAATAATGGTGTAAAAATAGATATTCCTGTCTCTAAAAGAACTGTTGAGAATCAGGTTTTTAGAGCATCAAGATTAGATTTAATTTCAAGAAATAGAAAAAGTAATAAAAATAGTTAGAAATAACTATTTTTTCGTGCAATAAAACCCCATATATGGTATAATATTCTTGTATGTATAGGAATACCAAAATAGGGGATAGGTGATTAAATGGGCAGTTTAATGACGGAAAAATGATAATCAAGAAAATTTTTTTGAATAATTTCAGGAATTATTCGAAGCTAAATTTGGACTTAGGTCCTAAAATGAATATTTTTATAGGAGAAAATGCTCAAGGAAAGACAAATATTTTAGAAAGTATCTGTATTTTAGCTCTTACAAAAACTTATAGATATGGGGTAGAACCAAATTTAATAAGTTTTGGAAAATCAAGGGCTAAAATTAGTGCTAAAGTGAAAAAAAATAAACTTATTAACAACTTAGAAATAGATATAGATGAAAATAATAAAAAAATATTTGTGAATAAGGAAGAAATTAAAAAAATAAGCGATTATATTTCAAATCTTAATGTAATTATGTTTACTCCTGAAGATTTAGAAATAATAAAAGGATCTCCGAGTATTAGAAGAAATTTAATTAATATGGAAATTAGTCAAATTTCAAAGAAATATCTAAATACATACAATGAGTATAATAAAATACTTAAAATTAGAAATGAATATCTAAAACTTTTATTAACTTCATCTATAGCAGATAAAAAATATCTTGATATTATTACTGATAAACTAATTGAAAAGGCTATAATAATATATCAGGAAAGATTTAAGTATTTATCTACAATAAATAGTAAGATAGATGAAATATACCAAGAAATAACTGGTGAAAACTTAGTTATGGTTAAGTATGAACCAAATATTACAATTGATAATTTTGATGAGGAATCTCTAAGAGTTACTTTAGAAAAAACTTTTAAAAACAGTTATAAAAAGGAACTAAATTATGGAATGACTTTATATGGTCCTCATAGGGATGATTTTTCCTTTTATTTAGGTGAAAAGAATCTAAAGGTATATGGTTCACAAGGACAGCAAAAAAGTGCTATATTAGCCTTTAAATTATCAGAAATAGATATATTTAAGGAATATAGTGGTAATACTCCAGTTTTATTACTTGATGATATTTTTAGTGAATTAGATATAAAGAAGAGAAATAAATTACTAAATTATATTAATAAAGATATTCAAAGTATAATAACTACAACAGATTTAAAAAATATAAGAAAAAAAAGTATTGAAGAGGCTTATATTTTTGAAATAAAAAATGGTGAGGTAGAAAGAAGGCAATAAATATGGAAGAAAAAGTTGAAAAAACATATGATTCCTCAGCTATTCAAGTACTTGAAGGACTAGAGGCAGTAAGAAAAAGACCAGGTATGTATATTGGTACGACAGATGTTAAAGGACTACATCATTTGGTTTGGGAAATTGTTGATAACTCAATAGATGAAGCTTTAGCAGGATATTGTAAAAATATAGAAGTTGTTATTAATAAAGATAACTCTATAACTGTTAAAGATGATGGTCGTGGTATTCCGGTAGAAATTCACCCAAAAACAGGAAAATCAACAGTTGAAACAGTTTATACAGTATTACATGCTGGTGGTAAATTTGGTGGAGGTGGATACAAAGTATCTGGAGGTCTTCACGGTGTTGGTGCTAGTGTTGTTAATGCATTATCTAAATGGGTAGAAGTAAAAGTCTATAAAGACGGAAAAATTAACTATATTCGTTTTGAAAATGGTGGACATACAGTAGAGCCATTAAAAGTAATTGGTGAGTGTGAACCTAACAGAACTGGTACTTATGTAACATTTAAACCAGATCCTGAGATTTTTGATACTGATATTTATGATTATAATACTTTAATGGTTAGAATTAGAGAGTTAGCATTCTTAAATAGGGGCTTAAGATTAACTTTAAGAGATGACAGAGATGAAGAAGATACTACTGGAGAAACATTTATGTATGAAGGTGGTATTTCTGAATATGTTAGATTTATTAATCAAGGAAAGACGCCAATTCATGAAGATATTATTCACTTAGAAGGTGAAGAAAATGATGTTATGTTTGAAGTTGCTATGCAATATAATACTGGATATGCTGATAATATTTATTCATTTGTTAATAATATCAATACTCATGATGGTGGTACTCATGAAGAAGGAGTTAGAAGAGCTTTAACTAGAGTTATTAATAGCTATGCTAGAAAATCTGGTATTTTAAAAGAAAAAGATGAATCTTTGACAGGTGATGATGTTAAAGAAGGATTAACAATGATTGTGTCATGTAAACATCCTAATCCTCAATTTGAAGGTCAGACAAAAGGTAGACTTGGTAATTCAGAGGTTCGTAAATTAGCTGATAATGTTTTTGCAGAGGGCTTCCAAAAATTCTTATTAGAAAATCCAGATGAAGCAAAAATAATAGTAGAAAAGGCAATGCTTGCTTGTAGGGCTAGAAATGCAGCTAAAAAGGCAAGAGAAATAACAAGAAAAAGTGATTTAGCTGTAACTAATTTCTTTGGAAAACTTTCTGATTGTAAAAGTAAAGATCCAAAAGTATCTGAAATATTTATAGTCGAAGGAGATTCAGCTGGAGGTTCAGCAAAAAAGGGAAGAGATTCACTTACTCAGGCTATTCTACCTTTACGTGGTAAAATATTGAATGTTGAAAAAAATAGGTTAGATAGAGCCTTAGGAAACGAGGAAATTAGAACTATTATTACAGCATTTGGAACTGGTATTGGTGAAGAATTTAATTTAGATAAATTAAGATACGATAAAATTATAATCATGACCGATGCCGATGTTGATGGTTCTCATATTAGAGTATTACTTTTAACTTTATTCTATAGATTCTTTAGACCAATAGTTGAAGCAGGACATATATATGCTGCACAACCACCATTATTTAGAATAATGCATGGAAAAACAAGAAAATATGTTTTAAATGAAGATGAAAAAGAAAAATATTTAATGTCTTTACCAGAAAATGTTCGTTCTAAAGCTGAAATTGCACGTATGAAAGGTTTAGGTGAAATGGATGCTGAGGAATTAAATGAAACAACAATGGATATTGAAAAAAGAACTTTAAGAAAGATTACAGTAGATGATTGTATGGAAGCTGATGCTATGTTTAGTAAATTAATGGGTGAAGAAGTAGAGCCTAGAAGAAAATTTATTGAAGATAATGCAATTTATGTTAAGAATTTGGATATTTAGGAGGTGCGATTGATGAATAATGAAGAAATAAAAGATATAAATGAAGAAACAGATAATAATAAAAATAAAGAAGAATTTAATGGTATTTTTCATGAAAAGGATTCACACGATGTAAATGATATTGTAAAAGAAATAAGTGATTCTTTTCTTGATTATTCAATGAGTGTTATTACTTCTCGTGCTATTCCAGATTTAAGAGATGGTTTAAAGCCAGTTCATAGACGTATTTTATGGTCAATGTTTGAAGAAGGAAATACTCCTGATAAGCCACATAAGAAGAGTGCTACAACTGTTGGATATGTTATGGGACATTACCATCCACATGGTGATAGTTCTATATATGAAGCTATGGTTAGATTAGCTCAAGATTTTAATCAAAGATATATGTTAGTAGATGGACATGGTAACTTCGGTAATATTGAAGGTGATGGAGCAGCAGCTTATCGTTATACTGAAGCAAGAATGTCTAAAATTTCTCTAGAAATGGTAAGAGATATAAGAAAAGAAACTGTTGATATGATGCCAAACTTTGATGAAACTAGTCCTGAACCAACAGTTCTTCCATCACGTTATCCTAATATACTAGTTAATGGTTCTATGGGAATTGCTGTTGGTATGGCTACAAATATTCCTCCACATAATTTAAGTGAAGTAATTGATGGTTGTATTGCTTATATAGATAATCCAGATATTGATACAGCAGGTCTTATGAATTATATTAAGGGGCCAGATTTTCCAACAGGTGGTGTAATTCTTGGTAACTCTGGAATTAAAAAAGCTTATGAAACAGGTCGTGGTTCTATTACAATTCGAAGTAGGGCAGAAATAGTTGAATCTGGAAATCATCATGAAATTGTTATTACTGAGGTTCCATATGGTGTAAATACTATGGATTTAAAGAATAAAGTAGCTGAGTTAGTACATAACAAGACTATTGAGGGTATTTCAGATTATCATACAGACTTAAAAAATGGTGTTAAGATTACTATTTCTTTAAAAAGAGATGCTAATCCACAAGTTGTTTTAAATAATTTATATAAGCATACTAATTTCCAAATTAATTATGGAATCATATTCTTAGTTATAGATATGGGAACTCCTAAAACACTGGGATTAAAGGATATTATTGCTAAATATATTGATCATCAAAAAGAAATAATTGTTAGAAGAACAAGATATGACCTAAGAAAAGCTGAAGAAAGAGCTCATATCTTAGAGGGATTAAGCATTGCTATTGATAATATTGATGAAGTTGTTAAAATTATCCGTGGTAGTGATGATGATGATACAGCAAAACAAACATTAATGGATAGATTTAAATTAGATGAAATCCAAACTCAAGCAATATTAGATATGAGATTGAGAAGATTAACACATATGTCTAAAGATGCTATTGAGTCAGAATTAAAAGAATTAATGGAAAAAATTGCTAAATTTAAGGAAATTCTAGCAACACCTCAAATGGTATTAGATATTATTAAAGAAGAAATGTTAGAAATTAAGAATAAATATGGCGATGAGAGAAGAACATCTATCGATATGACTGCAATTGATTATATTGAAGATGAATCACTTATCCCTGTTGAAGATATAATTGTAACTCTAACTCATAATGGTTATATTAAACGTTTAAAATCAGATACTTACAAGACACAAAATCGTGGTGGTGTAGGTATAAAAGGTATGACAACAAATGAAGAGGATTTTGTTGAACAGCTAGTTTCAATGAAAACCCATGATTATATACTATTCTTCTCTAATAAGGGTAGAGTATATAGAATGAAGGGATATGAAGTTCCTGAATATAGTAGACAATCAAAGGGATTACCAATTATTAACTTATTACAATTAGAAAAAGATGAGAACATTAGTTCGATAATAAATGTAGATTCTAATGATGAAAATTATAAATATTTACTATTTGTAACAAGAAATGGTCTAGTTAAACGTACTGAATTGTCAGAATTTGATAGTATTAGAAAGAGTGGTAAGATTTCTATAGTATTAAAAGAAGACGATGAACTAATTAGTGTAAGAAAAACTACAGGTGAAAATGAAATTGCGATAGGTGCAAGTAATGGTAAAATGGTACGATTTACTGAAACAGAAATTAGATCAATGGGTAGAACTGCTTCTGGTGTAAAGGGAATGGATTTGGACGGAAGTCATGTAGTAGGAGCTGAAGTTGTAACTCCAGGGCAATTAATATTAATTGTTACAGAAAGCGGTTATGGTAAGAAAACAAGTATTGATGAATATAGATTAACTCATCGTGGTAGCAAGGGTGTTAAAGCTTTAAATGTTACTGAAAAGAATGGTATGATGGTTGCACTTTGTACAGTAGATGACAATCTTAGTCAAGATGTTATGATTATTACAAATAGTGGTACTGTTATGAAAATGCCATTAAATCAAATTTCAACATTAAAGAGAGCAACACAAGGTGTAAGATTAATTAATCTTAAAAATGAGCAAAAAGTTGCAACAGTTACAGTTGTGGAATCTGAAAATTCAGATGAGACAGAAGAAACTGAGCCTGTGGAAAAAGAGCAAGACAAATAGTTTGCTCTTTTTTTTATAAAATTGTGGAAAAAAACAATTCTATATTTATTAAATATTAAAAATATGAAAAGTAATATTTTATATTAATTATGAAAAAATATTACAAATAATTAGGAATATTATATGTAATTTTAATTAATATATGTAGAAGCAGAGATAAAATTATTTCCCGGGAAATAATTTAGAGGTAAATATTAAATAAAATATATTGATAAATAAAGATAAAATTAAATGTTTCACGTGGAACATAGATAAAAACAGATAGAAGTGGGTATAAAATTATTTCCCGGGAAATAATTTAGGGACAAATATTAAATATAAATATATAGATAAATAAAGAAAAAATTAAATATTTCAGGTGGAACATAGATAAAAACAGATAGAAGTAGGTATAAAATTATTTCCCGGGAAATAATTTAGAAGCAGATATTAAATAGAATATATTTAGAAATAAAGAAAAAACTAAATGTTTCACGTGAAACATAGATAGAAACAAATAGAGTAGATATAAAATTATTTCCCAGGAAATAATTTAGAAGCAGATATTAAATAGAATATATTTAGAAATAAAGAAAAAACTAAATGTTTCACGTGGAACATAGATAAAAACAGATAGAAGTAGGTATAAAATTATTTCCCGGGAAATAATTTAGAAGCAGATATTAAAT
>CAKOXP010000009.1 GCA_934130175.1 uncultured Bacilli bacterium | reverse complement strand
CCTCATTATACCATTTCTTCCTTAGGTTTGGTACATATATTTGGACAAATATTATCTTATCACTTAGAGTTAAGTCATCATCATTTTTCACTCCATATATATCTATTATTTTATCATTTCCTTTAAATGAAAAATTATTTAGATTAAACTGAATTACTTGAGTATAATCATATTCTCTTTCTCCTCTTTTTATCTTTTTTGAATATAATCTATATGCATACTCTATATTTCTTTCTAATATTTCTAAACTACTATTATTATTTACTTCTATATTTAGACTTGTATTATCAATTACTGCTACATAATCACATCTTTCTGCTTTACTAAATTCTTTTTCTTTATCTAGTTCGTTTTTAGCTAGATAAATATTCTTTAAAATTACTTCATAATCTAAATCTATGAAATATGATAAGAACTTAGCTGAATACTTCAATCTATTTTCATTTTGAAACATAGCCTTTAGCATTGTATCTGAAAGAATACTTATCTTTTGTCCTTTCTTAATATATCTTGGTAATTCTAAAACGTATTCTTTACTTAGGTTTAAATCATGTAATGATTTAGGATTATATCCTCTTATATTTATTATATTAATCACTTCTTTCTAAATTATTTTACTTGCAAGTAGAAAGAACTTATCACAAGTAAAAATATTTAGCAAATGACCATTTTTACAAATTAAAAAGAGAAAAACTAACTAATTTTAATTTTTCCCTTTAGTAATTTTTATAATTGATATTTATAATTTGATGAAATATGTAAGTTTCACCTAAATTTAGTTTTTTAGACATTAATATTCTATATCTGTTTTAGCAACTTCAATTACAGGTCGGACACCACGACTATTAGTATTAGTAACAAGACCGGTATCTACAGAACGAGTTTGACTATATATGTACCAAATGATGTTAGAGCTAGATAAATTAGGTGATTCTAGCCATCCTCCATACGTTTCTAAACCACTTGATGAGTACTTTGTATTTTCCATGAAATATTTACATTTTGCACTTAATTCTCCTTTTGTTTGGCTTCCTACTGTAAAGCCACAACCAGCACTTACTTCTTGAGCAGTTAATAGTCTTGCTGCATATCCTTCATAACTAAATGTTGTTGGAAGATTTCCTGCACCTGTTGTATTTCCACCATTTTGATTTGTGATTGCTCTTGTTGTGTTTGTTAAACTTACATTTTTCCATTGGCTTGTTGTTGGTAATTGAGCTAATGCTGTTACTGGGCCATTATTGTTAGTTCCACTTTCATCATATGCATATGCAGTTGAATTGGATGCTACTCCTCCACTTACATTATTATAATATATAAGTACCGCTGTATTATTATCTATTGTAACTCCGTTTGTTATATCTGATACATAGTAAAATCTTTCAGTTTCAGGATTATATACTCCATCTCCATTGACATCACAGTCAAAGGCATCTCCTGTTGTTAAAACTCCTTTTGTTCCAAGACTACCGTATGTTATTGTATCATTTAAGGCATATCCATCTGCTAAACAATAATTAGATGTATCAGCATTTGAACAAATCTCTGTATGAAGTGTTGTTGCTCTTTTACATACTGCTGTTTTTGTTGGTGTTACTGCTTGAGTAGCTTCTAAACTAAGTTGTGCATTAAATACTTTTCCCATTATTTCTTCTTCTGTATTATTATCTCCTGCTTTTGAATCTATCCAAATTCTTAGACTATAAGTAATAGTTTTGCCTTTTTCAATTGTTCCTGAGTCTATTACTCTATCTGTTAATATTTTTGATTTTGCTGCAGTTGCTTCTTCTCCATCTTTTAATAAAATATATCTTACTTTAGAATCAGCTAATCTATCTGCATCTGTTATTGCTACTTCTTCATTATTATCATTTGTATAAGTATCTAGATCTTTTAATGATAAAGTATAACTACTTGTACTACTTTTATTTGTTAATGTAAATGTATACTCTTCTGTTTTTATTCCTTGTTGATAACTCATTGGAATTGCTTTTATTAATTTTATTTCTTCGCTTGTTGTATCATCCAACGTTAATTCTAAGTTTCCTGCTGTTATTTTATTTACTATATCTGAATTTTTTGTTAGTCTTAACCAGGCATATGTTGTTCCTAGTACTACAGCTAATGTTATTACAAGAGCTATTACTAAAAGTTTTGCATTTCCTATTTTTTTCTTTTCTTCCATATTTTACACTTCCTCTAGTATTAGAATACACTAATTTTTTATTATTAGTCAATTATTTTCAATTTCAATTATTTACTTGACGACAAAAGAAAAAAGTAAAAATATCTAAAAATTTACTTTTTTAACTCTTTATAAGTTACTAATCCGATTAGAACTAATCCACCAAGTAATAAATATAGCCAGAATGGTATTGTTCCCCATAGATAATTTAATTGATATAAAATATTAATAATAGTAACAATAATTCCAACTGTAGTCATAATTTTATAGTTTTTACTGAATATTCCTATAAGGATTAAAATAAGAGCAACAATTCCTATATAAATACCAACATAAATTCCAGTTGTAGAAATAGCAGTTCCTACTATAAGGATAATTCCAATTAAAGAAACAATTCTTTTTGAAGATTCGCTTTTACAAAAATATTTTAATATTAAATATAATATATAAAAGTCTAAAATACTTTCAATTATAGTATTAATCTGAGCATCATAGAAATAATAATCAGCTATACTATAAATTGGGACTATTGCGAAAATATTAGAAATTAACTCTAAGGCTTTATCCTTTCTAACAATTAACATAAATAATAGATATATACCTAAAGTTATCAAATTACTTAATAAAGAATTTAGTCCTAAATTACTACTAAAGATATAAATATTAGTAATCAACAATATATATGTAAGAATCTTTAGACCTAAATCATCTTTATATAATCTAATAAATAAATATAAAGAACTTAGTACTACTAAAATATTTGGAATGAATTCTTTACATCCAAACATACAAATTGTATTAAAAATGACACTTATTAAGAATAGAACTTTATACTCTTCTTTTTTCTTATTCCTAAATATAGTATAAATAAATGCATATAACAAAGAAATAATTGAAACAGCCATCATAAAGCTGATACTAATATAATGTTTATTAACTAAATACATTACTGAACAACTTACTAAAGTAAGTGGAATAAATCCTAGATAATAACTAATACTCTTACTATTCTTCTTTAAATATTTCAAATTATTAATAACATTGGTTAGTAAACAAATACTTGGTACTACTAACAGTTCAATATCACTACCAAATACTGCTCTTACATAGAAACAAATTATTCCTATTAAATAAATTATTTGATTAATTGCTGTAAGTACATTACTTTTTCCTAAATAATTATTATAAATTGAATATAGAGAAAACAATCCTGTATATAAAATAGTATCATAACTATCTAATCCTAATTTATTTACTCCTAAGAATATACAAATATAAGTAAATATATTTACTAAAACATTATCAACAATATCATCATTTTTTAAAGAAACAACTAATAAGTTAACAATATTTAAAAGACAACCTATAAAAATATAGAAAGAATTTTCTAAATTATATCTTCTAATAATCATATAAACCATAAAGTAAGATACTATCTTTGAAGTATATTTCAAACAATCTTTTTTATCTTTCTTTAAAGTTATTAAATTAGCAATTAAACTAACACAAGTTAAAGTAATAATATTAATTATGTAATCTATTCCTAGATAGTTTATAAAATAATATAAAGATATATAAATACCTAAGTAAACAAAATAAAGTAAATTTCTAATATCAAACTTTAAGTGTGTAATATATATAAATATTGTCGCTAATAAATAAGTTATAAAATAAGCTAAGTCAGCAAGAACTCCATCATATGTAAATAAGGGTCCAAATAACTCAAAATTACATACAGCTACAAAAGTAAATAAATAAAATGATAATCCTAGTAACCAATAAGTAATAGTTGTTTTTCTTATTTTTAACTTTTTAGCTGAAAAAATAGATAATCCTATAAATAAAGTTCCAAGTAACAAAAGCATTATTACCTTTACCAAATTAGATACTTCATTCCAACTAGTAGTAGCAACTAAAACTTCAGAAATAACAATCATTAAAGCACCAAGTTTTAAAAGTATATCTATTCTTTTAACTTCTTTATCTACCTTTTCTTTTTCCGAGGAAATTAATTCTTCCTTATTTTCTTTTAAATAAGTCATTAAATTATCATACCCTATTAAAACAAAGATACCTGCTAAAAAGTTTGTAAAAATTAAAATAATTCCTATCGCAATAATAAATCCCTTAGACTTATTTAAACTATTAATATCTAGATTTGCTAAATATAAAAGAATTATACCAGCTACTATTAAAATAGCGCTATATCCTGGTATCATGCTAATAAAGATAAGTCCTAATATAAAGTTTATTATACTAGCAATCTTAAACTTAGTTATAAATTTATTCATACGTATACCTCCTATTTAATTGTATTATAAAATATTGATATTCATTAGTAAAGAGTTATTTAACAATTAGAAAAAGAACCATTAAATGATTCTTTATTCTATAATTAATTCAATTCTATATCTTAAGTCTTTATTAATTCTAAATGAATAACTCTTGTCATTAGTAGTTAATTTAACATCATCTAAAGATCTAAACAATAATTCTGTTAATTCACCATAATCACTTATATTAGATGAAGTTGTTATATAAATTGCATAAACTCCTCTTTCAAGATTACTTAAATCCATACTGGTATCAAACCAAGCTCTTGTTTTATCAAGATTATCATTTAAAGTAGTACCAACCTTATATAAACCATTTGTAATACTAGAAGCATCATAGGTATATTTTTTGTAAGTCTTAGTGTTTTCAAAGACTATTTTTCTTTCTACTTTAACATCTTTTGCTAGATTCATACCTAAAGAATATGATGTTCCCATAATTCTTAACTTATTATTTTCAAAATTAAAGATTCGGTACTGATTATATTGATTATAAGTACTAGTTGCTGATTTTTCACCAATATTTTCTTTTCTAATAATAAATTCTAGAGGTACTTTACTATCACGATAATTATTTCTAGTAGTTAAATATTTTTTATCTTTATATGTTGCGACTTGTTCTTTTAAAACTTTATTACTGATAATTGTTTTAGCAAAGTAAGTATCACTTTCTGTTACAATATATGCTTGATAATCACCATCAGGAAGATTATTGATATCAATATTTCCTTTGAACCAAGAATAAGTATAGTCATAATTATCTGTTGAATAAACTGGTCTTTCAAATTCATTTTTATCCATTATTCTTTCTAAACTATTAGTATATTCTTCTTTAGTATCTAAGTTTACAAATACAATCTTATAAGTTAGTGATGTATCTTTATCATTATTTATACCCTTGATAGCATGATATCCTTTAATTTCTAACTTTTTATTAACTACTTTCAAGTAATTGAAATAATATAACCCTTGTTTTTCTTCTAATGGTTTATCTACAACAGAAACTTTAATTTCTTTAGTAACAGTATGATTAAAACTATCTGTTACTTGATAAATTACTTTATATTCGCCTACTTTTGTAGTATCAACATTATTTTCAATAACTTTAATTTTATCTGTGATATCTCCATCTTCAGTATCAATTGCTTTAACACCTTGTTTTTCGTTGAACTTAGCGTTTAATCTTACTTCTTTATCACTTGCTTCAATAACTGGTACTTTATCTTCTATTACTTCAAATATAACTTTTTTAGAAACAGTCAAATTACCACTATCTGTAACAGTATAAACAATTTCATATTTACCTGGATTTTTAGTATTAACTTCGCCACTTATTACTACTTTATAAGTTATGTCTTTATCTTCTTCATCAACTGCTTTTACATAATCTTTTAAATTTATAACTTGATTTTGCTTTATTTGTTGATTAGAAGCAGTAATTACTGGAGCTTGATTAGAAGCTTTATAATTATATTTAGTAATATAAGCGTTCTTTTCAGATTTTAAGATATATCCTATTGAATTATTATTAGTATCTAGACTTACTGGAACTTTATACCAATTTCCTTCTTCACCAACGATTGGGAAATATGAATTAGTATATTGACCACCTATTTTATATCTTTCCTCATCTATAGGACTACTACAAACCCATTCGTATTGACCTTCTAAGTTGACTGTCTGCATTCCATAATCACTACTTATAAAACTAATAGCTGAAGATGGTACCCAACTTTTTTGATCATATAAGTAATCACTTGTTATTAAATAAGCAACTACCTGATTAGATTCATTATAAGCTGCTGTGTAAACCATTACTACTTTATCTTTTAAAACTTTTTTACCAGTTTTAGAAGTTAGAGCTGAATCACTAAAATATGATGTATCTTGAAGAACTTTTGCAACTTTTGGTTTTAAAATAGTATTTTCAATATATAAGTCATAGCTATAATTATGATCTTGATAATTAGTAACACTTTCTGGAGAAATATATCCATTTTTACCTTTATTAATAAGTTTAATATCGCTTTTTGAAACATAAACATAACTTGTATTCCAATTATAAGCTTTAGTATAGTCTGTTTTACTTCCTACTAAATTACCATTACTATCAATATTCATATCACTCATAACTTTATAAAAGTTTCCGACACTACCAACAATCAATACTTGATCTTCTTCTTCTGGATAAGTATATATTGCCTTAGAATTAGTATTTGCCTCAAAATACGCTGTTGTTGGTTTATTAACAACCCCTAATTGATAATAATTATAATCATTAAGACCAAAATATTTATCTAAATTATAATAGTTAGATGCCATCTTCTCACTCCAATAAGCATCAGTTGCATACTTAACATTCATTCCATTATATTTATCACCAAAAGCTGGTCCAAAATATTTCCAATCAGTAGCATAACTATATCCATATGAATTCCATTTAGAGGCATATCCATAAATACTAGAAGCAAAACTAGCATAATAATTAGCGGCATTATAAGGATTTGAATCAACTGCATTTAATCCAAAACCATTATTCTTATTTACAGCTAAATTACTTGTACCATTTCCTGTTTCATTACGACTCAAACTATATGAAAGAACGGCATTAACTCCATATTTTTGTTGAGAGTTATAGAAAAATGTACCCATACCATATAACCTAGAAGAACCAGATTTAGCTTTATCTCCATAAACATTCATAGAATAACCTAAAGCTTTAGTATATTCATCTATATTAACTGATGAATAAGTTGTTTTAGAGTGATTTGATAAATACATATAATAGTTATAGTAAGGATTATTTTTATTAACAGAACTATTATAATTACCATTTTTATAATCTTTTAACATATTTAATAATGATGTATAAAAATAATGTCCATCATAACTAAAATAAGTACCATTTCCTAACATATCTGGTTTAGGTCCTATTGTTCTTCCACCAAGAGATGAGTATTCTTGAATATTCTTAATATAATTATGTCTTATACCTTCACTAGTTATAGTATAACTACTACTTGATTTTACAAAATTAAGAGGAACTATTTCATAAGAATCTTTTGATATCCATCCCGTAAAATTAGCTATCTTTACTTTGGCAGCAAAGTTTGATGGATTCACTTCTATAAAAGCAGCATCGCTTCCACCATATGAAGGACTTGTATTAATTGCCATATATTGTCTTGTATTTAATGTTGGAGATTCATAAAAGTAAGTTAGACCATTAACAGTTAAATCTACTAAAGCATACATAGCATCTACTATTTTAGGAGTAGATCTTTCATCAATAATAATTAAATCACTTGCCCCATTTCTATTCATAGCATCTTTAGCACTGTCATAATTATCATAACATGAAACATGAGCAATAGTTCCATCAGTGTGAGCACCAGCTAACTCAAAGTTTTTACAGACATGTCTATTATCATAAGAAGTTGCCAAAACATCTTTAGGTACAACTAAAAGACTAAATGAAATAAAAATAATGTAAAATAACTTTTTATTCATACTACCAACTCCTCATTTTACTTATCTATATTATATCAATAATAGTTTTAAAAATCTTTATTTACAGTAAAGTTTGATAGTTGTTTACATATAATTTACACTGATAAAATATCAGTTAAAAGGTTGAAAAAAACCTTTTTTTTTTGTATAATGTTAAATAGTTATCAAAAAGAATATTGGAGGATAAATTTATGGATGAAGATATAGAAGTATTAGATAGTAATGAGACTATCAAAAAAGAAAAAAGAAAGGTCTCAAGTATAATTGTATTAATATTATTTATAATATCTATACTTGCTAGTGGATTTTTAATTTATAATATATTACTATTAGATGGTATTGAAAATCTTATTAGATATTTAGTTATTGGGGTACTTGGACTTATTGATTTATTTTCTTTAGTTAAGACAAGAAATATTTGGAAGAATAAACCTCCAAAAAAGAAGAAAAAAAATAAGAAACCCTCTAAAAAAATTGGATTTATCTTATTTTTATTAATCTATTCATGTATTTGTTTTGGAATTGGGTATATGATTTTCTATGTTTACGGAAAACTAGACAGTGTTAATAAAAAATTTGTTACCTATTCTTCTAGCTTAGTTGTTTTAAGTGATAATAAAGCCTCTAAGATAAGTGATGTTAAAGATTATAAGATAGCAATACTAAAAGATAAAACATCACCTGAAGGATATATAATCCCACAAGAAATTATTAAAAAGAATAAACTTCATGATGAAAATGATATTGTTGAATATGAAAGTTACACTGAAATGATAGCTGATTTATATACTAAGGATTTGGACGCCATATTCTTATCAAGTGATTATGCTTCCATTTATAGTAGTATTGCCGGATATGAAAATATTGGTACAGAAACAAAGAAAATAATCAGTAAAAGTAAAAAAATGTTAAAATCAAAAACATCAAAATCTGAAACAGAGTCAACTGGTAAATCAGTTAAAGAACCATTTACTATTCTATTAATGGGAATTGATTCTACAGATGAAATCTTAACTAAAAATGCTGTTGCGAATGGTGATTCACTAATACTTATTACATTTAATCCTAAAACATTAAATGCTACTATGTTATCTATTCCAAGAGATAGTTATGTACCTATTGCTTGTTGGCCTAGTAAAGATGAAAATAAAATTACTCATGCTGCTGCTTATGGTACAGACTGTATGATTAATACAATTGAAGATTTCTTCGATGTAAACATAGATTACTATGCAAAGATAAACTTCAAAGGATTAGTTAATTTAGTAAATGCTTTAGGTGGAATTGATGTAGAAGTACCACAAGACTTATGTACAGATGATTCTAGTCGTGGAGAAGAGGTTTGTATAAAAGAAGGTTGGCAACATCTTGATGGTGAAGGCGCTCTAGTTCTTTCAAGAAATAGAAAACAACTAGTTAATGGAGACTTTGGTAGAGGTCAAAATCAACAATTAGTAATTCAAGCTATGTTACAAAAAATAAAGTCAATAAATAGTGTTAATCAATTTACAAATGTATTTAATACAGTATCTAATAGCCTAGATACGAATCTTACTACTAAACAAATATTATCATTCTATAGTATCGCTAAAGATATTGTAAAAACTGGTTTAAGTAGTGATAAATCTAATATTGTAAGTATCGATCAGTTATACTTACAAGGCCAAAGTGCAATGATATATGATAAGAGAATGAGAATGGTTTTATATGATTATGTTCCAAATACATTAAGTCGTGATGATATAACTAAGGCTATGAAAATGAACTTAGAGTTAATTGATCATAAAGCTTCTAAAAAGTTTACTTTCTCTATCAATGACCCATATGAAAAGAAAGTCATTGGATATGGCCCATATAAATCAACGTTTAATGCTTCTAAATATAAATATTCAGCAGATGAAGATGATAATAAAAAGTCATCATCTTCTGATAAAACATGTGGTACAAATGAAGAATTTGGTGCCGATGGAGTCAGTTGTGTTTGTAAATGGGGATACGAAAAAGTTAATGGTAAATGTGTAGAAAAAGATACTACTAATAATACAGATAAAACTAATGATAATATTGATAAAAAGCCTAGCACAGACAATAGTGAAACTAAAATAGAATGTGGTACTAACGAAGAACTTGGTGCTGATGGTAAAACTTGTGTATGCAAAAATGGATACGAAAAAATAGACGGTGTTTGTGAAATAAAAAAAACTGATGAAGAAGAGTCTGAACAACCTAGTGAGTAGGAATTCCTACTCCTTTTTATTGCAAAAAAATAAGAGCAGATTTCTCTACTCTTTGCTTACCATTATTCACAACCAATATACTTAGCATCTCCAAATCCAAGTATTAATAAGAATATTGGATTTAAGAAAATTAGACCAATTGCGAATCCTGTACTTTTTCCAAATACTTTAGCAAGTTTAACATTTTGCATTATAGAAAGTACAAGTGCAGCTATCCAGTTTACAACTGGAATTAAATAAAGTAATAATAACCATGGATTTAATCCAACTATTTGATACATTACTACCATATTATAAACTGGTATTAATGAAGCCCAACCTGGTTTTCCAGCTTTTGTAAATACTTTCCACATAGCAATAACTACTAATATGTAAACTACTAACAAAACAGCTAAATAACCTAACATTGCTGCTCCAAATATTGATGCATCTGCATTACTTATACCATAATTGTATGTATCTGTCATACTCACTCCTCCTTTATAGTATAAGGATACCACACTTTTATACTATTTTAAATATTTTTTTAAATTTCATCATCATCATCATCAATTTCCTCTGATTTTGTGCGAGATATTTTTTTCCATCCTGATGATATAACACCTGGTTCTATTACTATTCTATTTATCAACTCTTCTAATAACTTAGTCTTTCCGGCTGCGAT
This sequence comes from uncultured Bacilli bacterium, assembly GCA_934130175.1. Taxonomy (GTDB): domain Bacteria; phylum Bacillota_I; class Bacilli_A; order RF39; family UBA660; genus UMGS995. Next base: position 49,384 of record CAKOXP010000009.1, on the reverse strand, counting down.
ATTAAATGTCGCATAAATTCTAACTCTTCCATCTTCTAGATCAGTATTTTCTATATTAGTTAAAATAATATCAGTTTGATTTACACTTTGACTAACTAATGTTCTAACAACAAATTCCTTCTCTTCTTCTGTTATAACTTTTAATCGATACTGCTCTGTCTTTAATTTAGCATTATAGTTCATATTAAGTTTTTGGGTAACATTTCTTAAAATTATATTAGCAAATAAAATAAATAATGTTCCAATAGCAGCCTCTACTAGTAATCCAGCAGCACATAACGTTCCTATTGCAGCATTACACCATAAAGTAGCAGCTGTATTTAATCCCTTAATATTGGCCTTATCTTTTAGAATAACACCAGCTCCCAAGAAACCTATACCAGAAACCACTTGAGCAGCTATTCTTGAAACATCATTAGCATTTGTCTGCATAGAAAAACTAACAAATAAAAACGCTCCAATACATACTAAAACGTTAGTTCTTAACCCTATTGCCCTTCTTCTCCATTGACGTTCTAACCCTATACAAAAACTAAGTAAAAAGCTTATTCCAATTCTTAACAAAAAATCTTGATATGACGTATTTTTCTCTCCTTCTGTTACTATGATATGATGTAACTATCTTTATATACTATTTTAAACAGTAGTAAAAATATAACAAAGGAAAAAGAAAAAGTCAAGAACTATTCTTGGCTTTCATCAGTATCTGAAATTTCAACTAAAACAAGTTTTTTTCCATCATGAACATATATAAATGTAGCTTCATCCTGATATCCAGAAGAATTAGAACTATCTTTATATGTCCAATTAGCATTAACTTTATAAGCATCTTCATCTGTTTTATCATTATATGAGAAAGTAGTTTTTTCAACATTAGAAATTGTAACTTTATCAACCGTAGGTAATTTTTGTTTTCTTTCTTTATAAATATTACTTTCTACATACTTATAAAAAGTATCTTCTGCATTTAATATAAAGTTTTCTAAAACGTCCTTATGTACAAAATCAACTCCACCGACATCAGTTTTTGCAGTACGATCATTTAAAGAATAGAAATCAACTATAAACATTTTAGTAATTACCTTGGCATACTCTTTTTCATCAATTTTACCACTTAATACAGTCTTTAATTCTTTAAATAACTTTTTATATGTATCACTTTTATTGCTTTTTAGAACATATCCATAATTATCAATCTTAGAGACAACCTTTGCTTCTTTAACTGATTCTTTCTTGAAAAACATAAAATATGATAAAACTCCAATAATAATCACAAATATAATGATTAAAATAATAAGTAATTTCTTAGGTTTTCTTTTTACTTTTTTCTTAGTCATTATTTTCCACCCTCTTTATAACTTAACATTTCTTTTTCTTGTTGTTGTTTTCCTATTAAATCATAAACAATAATATTATTTGAAACATTTAATAACTTAGATGCATATTCGTTGTTCTTTTTAATTTCTTCCTCACTAATAGCACTTCCATCAAGTGACAAATACTCTTCTTTTTGACTATTATAGTAAACTTTATTAGTTACCCAATTACCTGTAGGAAAAACCACTATATTATCTGATTTTATATTAAAGATATCATGTCCCAATTGATATTTATTATAGAATCCAAACATATTACCAAGTGTAGGCATAGCATCATACATTCCCATTACATCAGTAATTTTCTTATTTAACTTACTACCTTTCATATCTTTGGTCCATATTATAAATGGAACTTTTCTACCTAATTCATATTGATAAGAATCATATTCTTTGTAATTTGGATCATCTTTACTATACATTTCATTTGTTTCTTTATTGTAGTTATACATATAGTTGTATTCCTTTTTAGGAAGTCTAGCATCATGGTCGCCATAAATAACAACAACTGTATTATCCAATAATCCACTTTGATCCAAGTTCTCAAATAACTCACCTAGTGCTTCATCTGCATAATGAGCTGACTTAAAGTAATTTCCAAGTTTTGTTCCTTCCATATATGGATATGTAACTTCTTCTGTTGTACCATCATCTTTAGTAACAGTCTCATGCATTGAAACATCAAAATCTCCATAATGCTCTACATCAGAAAATGGTGTATGATTTGAAAGCATTATCATTAATCCATACCACTTAGAGTTTTCAGAATTTATTTTCTTTAATTTTTCTACTGATTGTTTAAAGAATTCTTTATCACTAAGTCCTAAACCAACAACATTTTCCTTTGAAACTTTATAGGTCTCTTTACTATAGAATTTTTGATATCCTAAATGTTCATACATATTACGCCTATTCCAGAAATCAGCATTATTAGCATGCATACTGAATGTATAATAACCTTTTTGACTCATTAGCTTTGGTGTAGCATTATAGGTTCTATCGAAATATGAAACAAAAGCTGTACCACTTTGAGTTGGCATCAAAGATGTATTAAATGTAAGTTCAGAGTCACTACTTGTTCCAACACTTACTTGTGAATAATAATTAGAAAAATACATTCCTTCACTTGCTATTCTCTTTAAATTTGGTACTACTTCTTTGCCATTAAATTCAAGGTTCAATAAATTATTTTGCATACTTTCTGCATGAATAACTAACACATTTTTGCCTTCAAAAATATTAGTATACTCATTAGTCTCAGTATTTGTATCAGATTTATCACTATAATAATCTTTAAATTCTTTCATAGCCTTATCATAACCAAATAAGGAATTAATCTTTGGTTGAACTGATGCTACCAAATCATTAAATTGATAAATATATATACCAAAACGCATTACAATATATTCACGATTCCATTGTTTTGCAAATCTAGATATATCTAAAGATGTCAAGGTTACAGTAAAGACAACTGCTAAAATACCCGCTGCTGTTAAACTTTTTATAGTCTTTTTCTTTCTTTCTGATTTTAATTCTATCTTCTTATAATAATTTTTCTTCTTTAATCTTAAATGAACAACAACTAAAATAATTGGTCCTAATAAATAAATCAAATCTTTTAGTTGTAAAACATTTTCTACAACTGCATCACCAACAGACGTTATATACTGAGTAAGTGATAACATTGACACAGATGCAAATGATGTATAAAAAGTATAATAAATAGAATTTATCATGCATATTGCTGAGAAAAATATTTCTCCTATCATTAAATAAGTAAATCTATTTTTTTGTTTAAATAAATAACCAAATGAACCATATAAAACTAGAATCATTAAATCGGCTATAATTGGTTTTATTGAAAGATAATTTTCCAATGTATGCATGGTAAAAAATCTAAGTACAGTTGAATTAAAAAGACAAGTTAAGACAAAGGTAATAAATAAAGTATTATTCTTAAGATATTGTCTTATTAAGTGTTCTTCTTTAACTCTTTTAATATATTTTATAAATTTTTCTTTATGTCTAATTATTCTCTTTTTCATATCTAACCTCGCTTTATACATTATAACACTAATATATGCAATTTTCAATCTCTAGAGAGAAAGAAAAGAAGATTAACTTAGTCAATCTCCTTATTCAATTATTCTGTTAATTGAATCTATTGCACATTGAACATCAGTACAATTGTCACCATTCTTATCTAATAATCCTGATTGATTATTATTATATGAAACTTCACTTGCTACTGCAAGATGAACGTATGAATTATAAATTAAATCACTAGATAAGGTTGGCAAGGCTGTTCCTGGTTTAATATAACTATTTTCTGTAGATGTTGATAAACGCCAACCATCTACTGCATAACCTTCTATTGCTGTTATTGTTGGAAAAGTAGTTGGACTTGAAACTGTACATGATGTTGATGAATAGGCTGTACCATTACTTAACTTATAACTATCACATGATGCCGATGTTGAGCCAATTGCAGATATATTAGTCCCCTTTTGGAATGTAATTGTCCATTTTCCTTTATACACAGCATAATACTTTTGATAAGCTGTAGTTGGAGCAGACGTTGATGTAGAACTAACCGCTGTTGAAACACCTTGATATGTTGCTGAATTTGGTCCAGCACTACTGCTTACTGCACTTGGTACTGTAATTGATCCATTTGATACTGTATAACTTGTTTTGTTTGTTGTTGCACTTCTTGTTCCTGATGCTGTCGTTGTTGCTTGTGCACTTCCATTATAATAATAGAACGTTGCTGATATTGCTGCTTGATAATATGCATAATATGTTGTTGTTGCTGTTGTTGGTGTTGTACCTGAGGTAGAACTAACCGCTGTTGATACTCCAGCATATTTTGTTGAACTTGGTCCACTACTTCCACTTACTGTACTTGGTACTGTAATTGACCCATTTGATACTGTGTAACTTGTTTTGTTTGTTGTTGCACTTCTTGTTCCTGATGCTGTCGTTGTTGCTTGTGCACTTCCATTATAATAATAGAACGTTGCTGATATTGCTGCTTGATAATATGCATAATATGTTGTTGTTGCTGTTGTTGGTGTTGTACCTGAGGTAGAACTAACCGCTGTTGATACTCCAGCATATTTTGTTGAACTTGGTCCACTACTTCCACTTACTGTACTTGGTACTGTAATTGACCCATTTGATACTGTGTAACTTGTTTTGTTTGTTGTTGCACTTCTTGTTCCTGATGCTGTCGTTGTTGCTTGTGCACTTCCATTATAATAATAGAATGTTGCTGATATTGCAGTTTGATAATATGCATAGTATGTAACATTTCCATTTATTGTTGTTGGATTTGTTGCTGCTGTTCTTGAATTAGCTGAAGTTGATATTCCAGCATACTTTGTTGAATTTGGTCCACTACTTCCACTTACTGAACTTGGTATAGTAATAGAACAATTTGAATTGGTATTATACATTGTACAACTTGCTGTTGTTGTTGCTTGTGTACTTCCATTGTAATAATAGAATGTTGCAACAGCATTTTTTGACGTTATTGCATACCAAGTTCCAGAACTGCTCAATGTAAGAGTTCTTGTACTTGCTACATAGTTTGCATTATTTTGTGTTGCAGATGCTGTAGTATTATACCCAACAACAGTATAACCACTTCTTGTTATAGTTGGTGCAATTACTGTACAACTTGTTGACTGAACAGCGTTATTATAAACAGCTGGTATTGTACATGATTGATCAGCAATTGATGAAAGAGTTGCACCATTAGAAGAAAATTTTGCTGTATAAGTTATTGCTTCTTTTCTATATATTGCATAAAGAGTAACATTGCTAGTTTTCATTACTTGAGGGGCTGGAAGTGCTGTTGTCGCTGTTCTATCTGTATTCCATCCTACAAATGTGTATCCAGTCTTAGTTGCAGTTGGTGTTAAATCAATTTCTCCACCATAATTAACTACTTCACTGTTTTTTGTTGCACTAGTACCACCATTTGTTTTGTAATCATATGTAACAGTGTATTTATTAATATTTGTTTTTGATGTTAATGTTTCTGTTTTAGATATAGTATAAGGTGAAGTTACCTTAGAATCTGAAGCATTATACCATCCCTCAACTGTATATCCTGTTTGAGCTGTTATTGTTGGTAAATCTACAGTACATGTTGTTTCTTTATAGGCAGTTCCATCTGTTGTTTTTTGACTTGTACAGCTATCAGAATTCTTACTAATTTTATCTACACCTGCTCCTTTTGCATAAGTTAAATTCCATACATTCTCATAATATGCATAATATTTTGTTGTCAAAGAATTATAGTCAGTCGTTGGGGTTGTAGAAGATAAAGAAGCAGAAACCCCTTTGTATGTTGAATTAGATGGACCTACGCTTGTTTTTACAACATTTGGTACTGTATAACTACAACTTGCATCATTATTATACACAGTACAACTTGTTTTTTCAGTTGCTTGAATAGTTCCATTATAATAATAGAATGTAGCCTCTATACTTTTACTATAAATAGCATATAAAGTTATATCACTATTTCCCATATCAATTGATGATAATGCTGTTGTTGCTGTTTTATCTGTATTCCATCCCACAAATGTATATCCTGCTTTTGTTGCAGTTGGTGTTAAATCAATAGCTGTTCCAATTGTAAAGTTTTCACTTTCCTTAGATACTGCTGTACCACCATTTGTTTTATAGTCATATGTTACTTTATATTGATTTAATACAGCATTAGCATAATAGATATCATTATCTGATATTTCAACTTTACTTCCAGAAGCTAAACCAGTTGTTGCAGAAATACTTTTATTCCAGTAACCATTTTTATAACCAGTTGCTACTGTTATTAATGGTGTTGTTACCTCACAACTTGTTGCTTGTGCATTTCCATTATAAGTTCCTGGCACTTGGCATTTTTCTTCTAAAGCATCTGTTGTATTGGTAACATTAATTCCATTAGAATTTTCTATTTTAGTTACTTTATCTAATGATGAAATCATAAATTTTGAAGTTAAATCTTTTTCAGTACTTTTGGTTTGAGCATAATATGTTGCATCACTTGTTAAATTTCCAATAGTTGCATGAGACCATGTGCTTACATGATTATCAGCTTCTGTTGAAAAACCAATAATTATAGGCGTATCTTTAGTTCCTACTATTGTTGGAGAAATCACCTCACAAGACTCATCTGAGTTATAAAGAGTACAAGATTTTTGAATTTTTTCTTCAGTACTTCCATCTAGTGATGTTGCACCATTTTTTATAAATGTTGCAGTTAAGGTTTTACCACTAATAGAATAATATGTTGTATCTTCACTAATAGTAACTTCTGTTGCTGGAGATATACCTTCGGTTGCTGTTTTACTTACTCCCCAACCAATTATTTTATAGCCATTTATTGTTGTAAACCCAGGTAAAGTAAGTGAACACTTGCCACTTGAATCTTTAATTTTACATTCTTCCCTAACCTTTTCTATGTCACTGACACCTGTTCCATTTTTTACAAAATGAGCGGCAATAGTTTTGAAAACAGCAACATTTATTTTCAAAGTTATTCCACTGTTTGCTTCTGTTACTGTTATGGTTGTAACCCCTGGTGATACTGCCTTTACGATTCCTTCTTCTGTTACTATCGCTATTTCTTTATTATTACTTTCATAGCTTAACTTTCCTATATTTGTTCCACTTATTTCTATTTGCTTTTCTGTTGTTCCTGTTAAATCTAATTCTATCTCTGATGTTCCTACATCCATACTCACTACTTTTATACTACTTGACTCTACTTCTTCATTCTTATTTCCTACTTTATCTAAAACACTATTTCCTTTTAATTTTATTGTGAAGTTTCCACTTTCTTTTCCTCTTACTGTTACTTTATATTTATATCCTTTATTTATCTTCTCTCCTATACTTATACTTTCTACTTCTCCTACTTCACTATCACTTACTTCTATTCTTTCTGTTTCTATTTTTGTTGTCGCTATATCTGCTGGATCTGTACATGTTAATTCTATCTCTTTTGTTTTGCCCTTTTCTACATATCCTCCATCTTCAAAACTACAACTTGGTTTTGTTTCATCTATATTTGTTATATCTACTGTCTTTTTGACTACGTTTCCTTTACTATCTTTTACGAAGATATAATATCTTCCATTCTTTACTATATTTAAACTTACTTTTTTATTTACTAATTCTTTATATTCACTATCTCCTGGTTTCTTATCTGTTGTTGTTACCGCATAATATGCTTTCTCTGATTCTGAGTCTGCTTCTATTGTTACTGTTGTACTTATATTTTCCTCTTCCTCTTTTTTTACTGTCGCTGTTAAACCTTGACTCTTTCCATTTACTATTACTTTTCTTACTACACTCGCTGTATTTCCTTCACTATCTATTACTATATATTTTATTATGTAAGTTCCTGCTACTTCACTATTTACTACTCCTTCTACTACTACTTTATCTGTTAATTCTCCATCTTCTACATCTCTTGCTTCATATCCTGCTTCTACATACTTTTCTTTATAGTCTAGACTTATTTCTTCTTCTCCCTTTAACACTATTGTTGGAGTATTTGTCCCTTTCTTTACTACATTTACTACTCTTGTTGAAATTCCCTTTATTCCTTTACTATCTTCTACTTCATAATATATATAGTATATCCCTACTTTACTTGTATCTATTTTTTCTACACTCTCTGTTGTTTCTCCATTATTATATTCATATCTTACTTTTACTTTATCTAGGCTTATTTCTTCACGTGATGAGACACTACTTACTCCTGCATCTACATATTCTTCATTTTGATTTATTTTTACTACACTTTCTCCATTTAGTTTTATTACTGGATTTGTTGTTACTATATTTTCTGTATTTGTTTGGACTACATTTACTACTACTTTTGCTTTATATGTTTGTCCTTGTACTTCATTTGTTGCATCTTCTTTTAACCACATCTTTATTTGATATGTTTCTTCTTCTCCCTTTTCTAAAATCCTATTTTCTTTTAGTACTAATCCACTTGATAATAACACTGGACTACTCCAGTCTCCTTCTCCTTCTTTTATGGAATATTTTATATTACTTTTATCTAGTGTATTTCCTTCCTTTTCTTCTAGATAGATTGTATATTTTCCATTTAATGTTCCTATATTTCTTACTGTGAATGTATATGGTTCTTGATTTAATCCTTCTACATCTGTTAGTGGTGATGCATTATTTAGACTTATTGTATTTTTATCTTCATATTCTACTTTTAATATCCCTGCCACTACTTCTGTTTGTTTATTTCCTTTTATTGTTGTTTGAAATAACGCATAGCTTCCTCCTATTGTTATTACAAGCAAAAAAGCTGCCAAAACTATTATCTTCGCATATTCTTTTTTATTTCTTTGTCTTATCTTCTCATTAGATATTTTTACTTTTCTATATTTAGAACCAGTCTCTCCTCTTCTTGGCATCTATATCAACACCTTTCACACCTTATACTATTACAATTATATCTTAGATTGTTGATATTTGCAATTTAAAATTACCTAATTTCAAACAAAAAAATAAAGTCTATTTTAACTTTATTTCTTCCAATGCCTTTACTAACTGATCAATACAAGAAGTTTCCTTTTCTCTACATTTTACACCCTTACATTTATCTATGATATCTTGTGTTTCCATATTTTCTACTAATCTTGATATAGCTTTTAAATTTCCATTACAACCACCAGTATATTTTAGGTTTTTTATTTTATTATCAATAATATCAAATTCTATTTTTCTACTACATACTCCTTCTGGAATATATTCATAATGCATAATTTCACTTCCTAATTTTATGAATTAATTTTAATATATAATACTCTTTAGCAATTGGTAATTCAAACTCACCAATTAATTCTTCCACATAACCATTAAACCCACGCTTAAACTCATAAATCCCATAATCTTTTGGTCTTTCATTAATATTAGCAGGTATTCCATAGAAATTATGTTTCTTAAATTTATGAGCAATTCCATATTTAATCATATCCCATTGAATTAAATATTGAGAATTAAAATGTAAATATTCCTCATAATTACCACTAGATAAATAAATTATTTCAGGTTGAATCATAATAAACATAGATCCAGATAAAATAATTTTATCTTTACCAGTAGATTTTCTTATATCTTTTGTTTCCTTAATTCGCTTGTCAAAAGATGATATTTCATTATTCAATGATTTTCTTTTACCGTCATTATACTTAGCATCATTTAATTTTGATAATTCTTTAACTTTTTTTTCTCTATCCTCTTCTAATCTTTCTAAATAATTATTTAAATCTAGTTCAGTAATTACATATTTTATTTGATTTTTATCATGTAATAGTTTATACATATCTTGATAATATGAAAGTTTTCTAATAGAAAAGTTTTTTCTTTGTCCAGTCTGAATCATTATATCTTGAAATTTATCTAATTCATCATAAGCTAACTCTCTAATAGTAATTCCAATCTTAGAAGCCTTTCTAATAGTATTTCTAGTATTTGGCTTCATCTCATCTAATATTTCTTTTTCTTTCTTCTCTCCTATATCTAGAGAAAACATCCATCCTACCTGTTCCATATCTTTTATTGGAACTTTTTTAAATCCTAATCTATAAAGATTACTAACAACAGAAGAATTATCAATACCATTTTCTACTATATTACCATCAATATCTCTTTGTTTATATATTACATAAGGATCTATTCTTAAAACGTAACCATTATTTTTCTTGATATATTTTTTTAATTCTTCAGTAAAATAGTTAACCAACTCTTTATTATTAAAATCAATCAAGTAACCTCTTGGGGAATAAAACTCTTTTTTACCAAGTTTTCTTTTAATAGATACTAACATAGTAGCTGCTACTAAAGATTTATTATCTTTAACACCTACATATTCTAAATCCCAACCATTATTCTTTCTTAAATGACCTATTTCAGGTGCTGATAAAAATGTTTTTAAAGGATGATTTTCCCAAAAATTTCTATATTCTTTTTCTGTTAATTTTATAAATTTCATAGAATACCTTCTTTCTAAATAATTTCTAAATCATCTTCTTTTTCTTTCTTAGAAATATCTTTTTTATTTAGACTAGTTTTTTTAGACACTTGTGAAACACTAGAATTTTCTTTCTTTGTATCTGTAGATTTAGTTTTTTGTGAAGTATTAGTAGTTTTTAACTTTGATACTTTTTCTTTTTTATTATTAGTTTCTTCTATATTTTTCTTTTTATTAGAATCTTTACCTTTTTTAATAACTTCTTCCTTAGCACTCTTTTTCTTCTTAGATTTACTAGTCTTAACTTTCTTAGGTGATGATTTATCTTTTTCAATAATTGTATATATTATAATGATAAACATTACAAATGACATTATAAGTAATATTAAGACATAATAATTAAAAGGATGTGTTTTTTCCATTGTTGTATCCAAATATGTATTAGTTAAGTACTTTTCAAAATTCTTATCATTAATAACAACTTGATTTTCAATGGGAACAAATTTTGTAATATTTTTTATCGCTAAAGCTTTTACATTACTTGGAATCTCTTTTGGATAACCATAAACTTTTATTGGTTTTGGAGATTCTGTTGTTCTCTCATAGGTAAAATCTATTATGTTTTTATATTTACTATAATCATCTTTTTTTATGGCAATTAAGTAAGTATGCCACGCTCCTGTTGATTCTTTTTCCATTACGAAATGAATTTGTTTATCATTTATTTGAGCAAATGCCTCACTCATTTGAGTTATTTCTAAGTAAGCATATTGATTTGTTTTTGTAACATCCTTCCATGATACAATCTTATCTTCATCTTTAAATATAGAATAAGATGAGTAAATTAAAACAACTATAACAAATATATATAAAATACATAATAATAATTTAAATAGTGTATTTTTTTTGTGATTTTTATTCTTATTATTCCTTTTTGCCATTATAATCTCCTTTAATATTCTCTGTATTAATTTTAGCACAAACAGAAAAAAAAAACTACTACAAGTAGTTTTAGACAACTATATTATTTTATTCTTTTATACATATAGACAGTAATATATGGTTGTAGACTATTTTCATATGAACTATTTGCTATAACCCGACGATATATAACGTTTTTCGATATATAAGACATTGATGGAGTAATTCCCGAATTATACTGAAAATTACCACTACCGCCTCCACCATACATATCATTAGTAATGGTAAAATTTGTCTTATCTGAATAATTTAATAAACCAGCATTTGCGTCTGATTCAATTGAAAATAAACCCCAATAAGAGCCAAATTGAAGACCATATTTATGTGAATGAGTATATTCTCCTAAATTATCGCTATTATTTGATACTGAAAAAGTTTGAGTTTTTCCATTTGAATCTGTTCCAGCGCCAGAACCTATCAATGTTTTACCACTCGCATACTCTACCCATTTCCCACCAAATCTTTTTTCTACATCTGTAACTTTAGAATCCGTTTCACTAATGTATATGCTACCTATTGGATATATTTTATTTATTATAGAGCTTTCTAATGTTACTAATTGGTTACTAAATTTAGTACATGTTCCATCTATTGCTGCTTGAACATCAGTTGCTCCTAAAGACGAATTATCTGTGTAACTAATTCTGTTAGCTGATATTACGGTTGCAGCATGTGCTCCCGTTCCAAACATAACACCGCTTATTAACATTCCTAAAACTATATATTTTAAACTTTCTATCTTTTTTATCCTAGACATAAACATCACCTATTTTACTATATCTAAAACAATTATAACCCCCCCCCATAAAGAAAAATCAAGCAAATTTTTGCCTGATTTACAATCTTATTTTAATGTTCTACTTATTGAATCTAGTGCACATTGAACATTACTACATACATTACCACTTTCATCTTTTACTTCTGAATTACTATAAGAGACTTCACTTGCCATTGCAGCACGAACATTTGAAATGTACACAGAGCTTGATGTTGTTAATGTCAATGACGTTCCTACTGCGTATACTGGTGTAGTAGTATCTTTTTTAGTCCATCCTACTGTTACATAACCAGAATTAGGTGTTATTGAAGGCAATACATCACTTGTTGTACAAGATGTAGCCTGTGTCTTACCATTATAGGTTGCATTAATAGTACAAGAAAGTATTGTTTTTCCAATTGATGATACATTAGTACCTTTAGTAAGAGTAGCTGAATACGTTTTTTCTTGAGCAGTTGATTGAGCATAATAAGTTGCATCTGAACTTATCGATTTTGCTGTATTACTACTATAACTATTAGTATATGTTGTACTACCAGTAGAAAATCCTATTACACTAGGTGTAGCAGTTGGTGCGGTTATCGTTGGTGATGTTATATTACAAGCTAAGCTTGTTCCTGTAGTTGTACAAGAACATACAACATTACTTCCGGATAAACTGCAACCTGATGGTGTTGAAATAGTATTTCCATTAGATGCAAATGTTACCGTTCTTTTAATTCCTGAAATGGTAAATGATACTGGTTTTGTTGTTGCTCCATTATAATTAGTAGTTGAAGCAATTGTTGCATACATATAATAGGTTCCAACTGCTAAAGAGCTCGAACTTGTTACAGTATTCCAAGATGTTCCTCCACTATTTGAATTAGTTGTATTATAGTAATAAGTAACTGTTCCATTACCTGAATTACCACTTACTGATGGTGTTTGTTTTGTTCCTGCAAATGTATAACCACTCATACTTATAGTAGGATTAATATTTGCCTTTATTATTGATAACGTATAACTAGCTGTTGCGGCTTTATAATTTGTAGTTTCAGCACTTGTTACAGTAACGTTAATATTTGTACCTGCATTTATTGTTCCCAAATTAGTAAGTGTAACTGTTGTTCCTGATATGTTACTTGTTGCTGTTGCATTATTATCAGTAACTGTCAAACTACCAGAAGATATATTTTTTGTAACAGTAAATGAAGTGCTTGCTGTACCATAAGTAATCTGTCCTGAAGTTGCTGATAATTCTACACTTCCTGCTGCTTTCCCAATCACAAATTTAACTGGTTCAGTAGTTACTTCATTATAGTTTTCTGTTGCTCCTACTATCGCATACATATAATATGTACCTGCATTTAATGAAGTTGAAGAAGCAACTGTACTCCAAGATGTTCCTCCATTATTTGAATTAGTTGTATTGTAATAATAAGCAACCGCCCCATTTTCCAAGTTACCACTTACTGTTGGTTCTGATTTTACTCCTCCATAAGTATATCCTGTCATATTAACACTAGGAGTAATATTTCCTTTTTTTACAGCAATATTAGAACTTGTCACAGCATCATTTGAATTACCAGCTACATCTGATATTGATCCAGCTTTTAGACTTGCTGTAAATGTTCCTGCTTTTATTCCTTGAATTGTAACAACATAAGAATATTTTTTATTAGCTACTACAACACTAGGTTCTGATACACTTACAAGTTTTCCATTTGAACTTACTGTTATAGAAGAACTTAAATCTTTTGGATTAATTCCACTTCCAGCATCACTACATGTAAGTGTTAAAATTGCATTTGAATTTAATCCTATTGCATCTGATGTTGAAAAACTACATTTTGGTTTTGTCTCATCTTTAAAGATTGCATATAGTCTAACATCTTTCGTTCCCATCTTTAATTCTTTTAATCCTTCTGTTGCGTCCTTAGAAGTATTCCATCCTTTGAATGTATATCCTTCTTTTGTTGCCGTTTTACTTAAATCAATACTTTCACCATAAGCAAATTTTTCATTTGTCGCTGTACTACTTCCACCATTTGTCTCATAATCATAGATTACATTAAATGATGAAATAGAAGCATTAGCGTAATATGTTGGATTTCCAGTTATTATTAACTTTGAATTTGGATTAGTTCCACTTGTTGCATCTTTACTAGTTGCAAAATATGGCCCATGATAACCATCCTTAACAGTTATTATTGGTGTAGTTATCTCACAACTTGTTGATTGAACAACTCCATTATAAGTTTTTGCTATTTTGCAAGATTCACTAACTTTATCTGCCGTACTAGTTATACTTTTTCCTTCTGAATTTTGAATTGATGCTATTTTATCACTAGAAGCAATTTTAAAATCAGCAGTTATAGTTTTTTCATTTTGATATGTCTGAGCATAATATGTATTATCTTCACTAACAGCTTTGATAGAATTAACATTCCAACTACTACTATGGTTATCTATTGCTACACTAAATCCTATTACATTAGGAGTAGCTTCACTTCCTTCAATTGAAGGAGATGTTATATTACATGCCTTATTTTGACTAACTCCATTATAAGTTATTGGAATTATACAAGATTCATTTACTGTATCATCAGTCTTAGATGAAAGTGATTTTGCTCCATTTTTATTAAACGTTACTGTAATTGTCTTTAAGGAACTTTTTGTAAGTGCATAATACTTCTTATCAGTTGTTAATTCTAGTAAAGAATTAGCTTTTACTGTTGCAATTGTTGAATCAATATCTTCATTATATCCAATTACAATAGGAGTAGCTTCACTAGCCTCTATTGTAGGTGAAGTTATAGTACAACTTGTTTTTTGTTCTTCATTATTATAAACAGATTCTATTAAGCATGATTTCTTTATTTCTGATTCAGTACTACCATCTAAAGAAATAGCTCCGTTCTTATTAAATGTTGCTGTTAAAGTAATTTCATCTTTCTTTATAACTGTATAGAAAGTCTTATTAGAATCTATAGCAATAGTTGTACCTATAGCTGTAGCTTTTGTATCATTTTCAACTTCGCTCCATCCAACAGCAGTATAGCTATCTAATGTATTAATTTCTGGTAAAACTATATTACATGTTGTTGCTTGTTCTTCATTATTGTATACAGAATCAATTGTACAACTTAGACTATTACTGCCAATAGAATTAATTCCTACTAATCCTTTTTTGAAACTAGCTGTTAAAACAATCTCATTTTTCTTGGTAATAGTATAAATATTTGTATCTTCACTAATAGAAATAGACTTAGTAATTCCAACATGAGATGTTTTATCTTTATTCCAACCTAAGGCTTGATAATCGCTATTAGTAACAATTGTTGGAAGTTCAACACTACAAGTATCAATACCTTTAGTTGTTAATTTACATGTATCTGAATCTTTACTAATTGATAAAACTCCATTTTGAGTTACATAAGTAGCTTTCAAAGTCTTTGTTATGTTATAAGTTATATCTTCTTTTTCTCCAGTTGTCTTATCGGTGATTGTTATAGTTACATCACCATGTCCACCACCTGGAATAAAATTACCATCTTTATCTACTTTTCCTATTGAATTATCACTACTACTAAATTCAAAGTTCTCTGGATTTTTTCCACCTAAATCAATTTTTTTATCTTCACTATCTACATCAATGATATTTTTCTTTGCTACTGAGTAAATTTTTGTATCTTCACTTATTTCTATAGTTGATTTTACTCCACTCGTTGCATCTTTTTCTTTACTCCATCCTAAAGCTGTATATCCTTTTTCTGCTGTTTGATTTGGTAATTTAACTGAACACGTATTTACTCCTTTAGTTGTTAACTTACATGTTGCGCTTTCTTTTTCTATCTCTGATATACCTGTTTGCTTAATAAAGGTAGCTGTTAATGTCTTTGTTATGTTATAAGTTATATCTTCTTTTTCTCCAGTTGTCTTATCGGTGATTGTTATAGTTACATCACCATGTCCACCACCTGGAATAAAATTACCATCTTTATCTACTTTTCCTATTGAATCATCACTACTGCTAAAATCAAGATTTCCTGGATCTTTTCCACCCAAATCAATCTTCTTATCATCGCTATCTATATCGATAATGTTTTTCTTTGCTACTGAATACATTTTTATATCTTTATCTATTTCTATAGTTGATTTTATTCCGCTTGTTGCATCTTTATCTAAGCTCCATCCTAAGGCAGTATAGCCTTTCTCTGCTGTTTGGCTAGGTAGTTTAATTGAACAAGAATCAATTCCCTTAGTTGTTAGTTTACAAGTTGTACTATCTTTTTCTATCTTTGATATACCAGTTTGTTTAATAAAGGTAGCTGTTAATGTTTTAGTTATTGTTAATGTATATTCTTTTTTCACACCAGTTTCTTTATCTGTAACTGTAATAGTTACTTCTCCATGTCCTCCTGGTGTTACTATATTTCCATCTTTATCTATTGTAGCAATATCTTCATCACTACTACTGAAATCAAAGTCATTTGGATTTTTGCCATCTAAATCTAGTTTTTTATTTTCATCATCAAGATCTACTGTCATGTCACTCTTTATAGGTGCATCCTTATCTACTTCTGCTACCACTCTTAATTTAGCTGCAAAAACTGTGTTCATTATATCTGTTTCAGCAGCTTCATCTATCCACAATTTTAGAGTATAATCATTAGTAGATTTTCCATCTATGGTACCAGATTCAAGAATACGATTAGGATTTTCTCCAGTAGTAGTTAATAATTTAGACTCACCTTGTGTATCATTTTTTGTTAAATTATATTTTACAACTCTATCAGGCATTCGAGTCTTTCCATTTTCTAAATCCATATCATCAAGATAGATTTTATATTTTACACCTTTTCTATCTTGATTAACTAGTTTAAAAGTATAACCTTTTTCCTTTAAGCCGGTTGTATTAGTAACTGGTATTGCCTTGGTGATACTAATACCATCTGTTGTTGATTCATCTAGAAGAAGTTTCAAGCTTCCTGCTTTTATCACATTTGTATTTTTTCCAGATTGAGTCAATTTAAAATAAGCAAAACTAGTTCCCATTATAAGAACAAGTAATACTACTAATAAACCCAATAACTTAATTCTATAATTTATTTTTGATTTACTATTCATACTCAGTACCTCATCTATCTTATCTTAACCTAAGTAAATTATATCTTACATAATAATTTTTTTCAATAAGAAGAAATAAAAAAAGGAAATTAAATTTCCTTCCAGTATTATATAACTATTTTATTTCAATAATCTCAACTTGATAAGATCCATTAGGACTTTCAACAGTAACGACATCTCCAACTTTATGATCAAGTAAAGCTTGAGCTATTGGTGATTCATTAGAAATTTTACTTTCAAATGGATCGGCTTCTTGACTACCAACAATTTTATATTCATCTTCTTCATCTTCATCATCATCTACATATTTTATAGAAACTGTAGTACCAAGAGCAACTTTATCCGTAGCAGCTTTAGTAATAATTGAAACATTTTCTAACATTTTTTCGATAGTTTTAATTCTTCCTTCTATAACTGCTTGCTCATTTCTTGCTGCATCATAATCAGCATTTTCTGATAAATCACCTAAAGACCTAGCTTCTTTTATAGCTTGTATATTTTCTGGTCTTCTAACATTTATTAAATTATCTAATTCTTTCTTTAATTCATCTAAACCCTCTTGTGTCAAATATACTGTTTTACTGTTTGCCATTATTTCTTCACCTCATAATCATAACATTGCCTAAAATAATACTACAAAATTATAATTTTGTCAATGTCTATTCTAAATTTTAAGCTTGGAATTTTCTAATACCTGATTTAAAAACAACTCATCAGTCATACCACTAATAAAATCAATTACTTTTCTTTCTGAACTAGTATTATTTAAGTACTCATCACTTTGATAATTTAGAAAAATTTCATAAATAATACTTTCTCTATCATTATTTTTAATTTTCTCCAAATAAATATTATAAATAGTATTCATTCCATTTTCATAATAATTATATTCATCTTTTGTTAAAGATTTACTATAAATATTTTCATAATTGAACTTTTTTAAATCAAATAAAGCTTTAAATACTTGATCACTCATTTTTATATATGGTTTATCTATACTTTCGTTAATAATATCTAAAATAATAGTATTAACAATTTCTTTATTATTGTTACCTAAAATATCCGTAATTTTTTTAGGTAACTCATCTCTTTGAAATAAACCTAAGTTTATTGCATCTTCAATATCTCTACCAATATAAGCAACAACATCAGAGATTCTAACAATACAGCCTTCTAAAGTCATAGGGGCATATTTCTTTGACTTTTCTAAATCTTTATAACTTTCTTCATATTCACGTAAAAACTCATTTACATCTTTTTTCATTGGTCTATATATTGAATCTAGGATTTCACCGTTATGACACATTATTCCATCTAAAGTTTGAACTGTTAGGTTGTGTCCAATTCCATCTTTATCAACAATCATACAACTTCTTACACCCTGAATATTATGAGCAAAATACTCACCTAATTCTCTTAAAGAGATTTTATTTAACATAGCTTCTCCAGCATGACCAAGTGGTGTATGACCTAAATCGTGAGAAAGTGCGATTGCTTCAATTAAATCTTCATTAAGTTTTAAAGCTCTTCCTATCGTTCTTGCTATCTTAGAAACAAGTTGTACATGAATCATTCTTTTACTAATATGATCATTTTCCTTAAATGAATAAACCTGAGTTTTATCCATATATCTTGTATAACTTAGAGAATGAATTATTCTATCAATATCTCTAAAGAATGGTGTTCTAATATCATCTTTTTCCTCTTTTAGTCTAATAGCTTCACTACTTTTACAAGCAAAACTAGATAAATGGTTTTCTATTTCTAAGAAATTTTTCTTTGCTTTTTCAAGATTAGTCATCAAAATCACCCTTTTCTATTAATCTAATCATAGAATATTTTTCTATTTTAATATCTGTTTCTAAGTAAATATAATAAATATTATCTGGATGCCTTGCGATATCAATCTCATTTTTATCACAATCAAATAACTTTTCTACTTTAAAAGTAACAGCGTCACCATGTGGTGTAAATAACTCTACTGTATCTCCTACTTTAAAATAGTTTCTTTCATAAATCTTAACTAGATTATTTTTATATTCAATTACCTGTCCTAAATAATCTTGATTTGAAACTTCACTTCTTCCAGTATAATACTGATCAGTATATGATGCTTCCTTCATAAAATATTGAGTTGAGTTTTCTCTATTAGAAACTCTTGATAATATCTTTTGTTGACCTTTTAATAATTCATCAGTTAATTTATTTTCCTTATAAGCATCTATTATTTTACGATAAGCACCCACTACTGTTGCTAGATAATAAATCGATCTCATTCTACCTTCTATTTTTAAACTTTTTACACCTATATCAATTAAATCAGGAATATACTCAGACATATTTAAATCCTTTGTGGCCATTGTAAACATTTTATTATCTGGCAAATTAAAATTAAATCTACATACTTGAGCACAACCACCACGATTAGCATCTCTATTAGTAATATAGTTTGATAAAGCACATCTTCCAGACATACATGTGCACATCGCTCCATGAATAAATACTTCAATGTCTATTCCTGTTTTATCGATAATTTCTTTAATTTGATTTTTATGAAGTTCCCTTGCTAATACAACTCTATCTACCCCCTGTTCTTTAAAGAATTCTACTGATTCATAATTAGTAGTAGAGTTTTGAGTAGATAAATGCACTTCAACATTAGGATAATTTTTTTTCAAATATGGAATTAAAGACGGATCACTAATAATAAAAGCATCAATTCCACAATTAGCAACATCTTTGATATATTCATATAGACCATCTAAATCTTCATTATGAAAAACTATATTAAGAGTTAAATATACTTTTTTAGAAAGGTTATGAGCAAATAAACAAGCTTCTTTTATTTCAGGCAAAGTAAAATTAACAGCATTTGCACGCATTCCATATTTTTCTCCACCAAAATAGATAGCATCAGCACCGTATAATAAATTAACCTTTAAACGTTCCAAATCTCCTGCTGGAGCTAATAATTCTATATCCTTCATCTTACTTCACCTTATAAATCATTTTTCTAAAGAAGAAACCTGTATCGTTACCAAGTAATTCTTCTTGATTTTTAATAAATTTTTCTTTTTCTAAAGTATCCATTTCTTCATAATTATTAAGATAATAAACTAAATTAGTAATAATTTTTATAAATAAATCATGATCAATATAATCTTCTTTAATCAAGATATAACTTAAATTTGTATCCATAAGTTCATCAAGAATAACAAATCCATTTAAAATACTGTTTTTTATGAAAGTAGAACCATCCTCATTTTCCTTAACAATTAAATCTGTATCACTAATTTTTTCATTGACAACAACTTCGTCTTTTACTTCTTCATTAACATTTGTATAATAATTTGTAACTAAATGTCTTTTTGAAAAAGCAATAGATGGCTTTGTAATTAATTCTATAATAGATTTAGTCCTAGCTTTAGAAATAATTTCTTTTACCTCATCAAGTCTTAACTCTTTAGAAAGCATTGCATACTCTACTCCATTATCATAATAGTAATTACAACTATTATAATTAGTAACCATATGAGTTTGAGCCCATACAAGAGAAATATTTAATTTAAGTTTTTTCTTTAATCTAATTAAGGCTGAATCATAGAAAAAAATCCCTTTAATATTCAACTTATCAAGTTGAATTAAAATATCTTTTAAAGAGTCAATCTCTTCATTCATAATATTTTTATTGATACTAATAAATAATTCTATTTTAGGATATTTTTCTCTTATCTTTTTTATTTCATCTAGAGAATAATACTTACTATATTCAACAGAAAAATCTCTCAAGGGTAATAAAAATGTATTTACTCCTAATTTTATATATTCTTCTAAGTCTTGTTCTGGTTTTACTATTATGTTCATGAAAACACCTCTTCTTCTAAATTATACAATAATTACAAAGAAAAAGAAAGATTTGAAAATCTCTCTAAATCATTCTTTTAATTGAAAAATATTTACGATAATTAACATCGGATATTTTAATACCTGTTGCCTCATTAGAAGCATGAACAACTTTATTGTTTCCCATATACATAGTAACATGACCTATTGAACCATCTTTTCCTTTATAAAAAAGTAAATCACCAGGTTGAGCGCTTTTTAATGATGAAATATTTTTACCAACTTTTGATTGAGCAGCAGCGGTTCTTGGTAAAGTAATTCCAAAATGTTTATAAACTCCCTGTACAAAACCAGAGCAATCTGTTGGAGTATATGGCTTTTCACCATTCCAACTACCACCATATACGTACCTCTTTCCTACAAACTCTTTAGCATAATTTACCACTTTTTGTCCTTTAGTTGAATTAGAATTTTTATCCTTTTTAGATGTTTCTTGATCATTAGAAAAATCTAAAACCGAATCAGAAGTAGTATTATTAGTTGTATTTTTAGATCTATAGGGTTCTGTTTCTCGCATTGTATTAAATATTTCATCAGCAGCATTCCAACATCCAGATATATCACTCATAGAACCAGAAATTAATGATAAAAGTAATCCTACAATATATGGTATGAAGAAGATAAAAACTGCTGCTATAAATTTATTTTTGATACTCTTTGATTTTTTCTTTTGAGGATCATCTGGATTAATAACCATTTTTGCAAAATCAACACCTAACATTATTATTAATATTATTGGAACAACTAAATGAATAATATTTAATGCTTCCTTAACAATATGCAAATAAGTTGCTAAACCATAATCACTACAGCATGATGTAATATCGTCAACACAAGTAGTAGTTAATAATTGAAAATACTTCATACATCTTCTTCCTTTCAAAATAGCATAGAGCTATTATATCACATTATTTCTTAATAATAAACTTATAATCATCCGTTTTAAAATAATCTTGTTCCCCATACGATGAATTGGTATAAAAGAATTTATAAGCTACTAGTGATCCTTTTTCAACATAAAAATTAACACCATTTAAATAATTATCTGATATCTGTCTATTTTTTAAGAAACACTTATAATCACATTCTTTTTTTGTAAAATATTTAAGTCTTATTAAATCAGTATATATACTATAAAACTTAATACCTAGATAATCGTTAATTTGACTACTTTTCAAATTGAATTTTTTTAAAATATCATCATCACTTAAAATATTTCCAGTTTTTAAATCTATATTTACCGTTTCAAAATATCTAGTTGGTTCAGCATCACTATCAGTTAAATAGTAAGCATAGGTAATTAATAAAGATAGTATCCCCTTACTTTTACTAAATTTGTAATTATAATTATATTCTGTCTTTGCAGATACTTGTTCATAATTAAGTAAGATCTTTTTATTTATATTTTCTATAGTTTGTCCACCTAAATTTATTTTTGGTACTTTATCATAAGTATCTTCTTGGTATGGATTCTGTTCTTTTTTTATAGTATAAATGTAATCTTTATTTTTATTTACTTTTTGAATATAATTTAATCCGCTAAGATTAATTACCAAAACACAGGTAAAAAACACAAGTGCAACAATAATGATAAATACTATTACCAGTAGTAAATCATTACTCTTTTGTTTCTTTTTGCTATTTTTTTTCTTATTATAATTATCTTCTAATTTGAAACTATCCCTCATTATTCATTCCTCACTTATTTTCAAACTAATTATAACAAAAAAAAGCTCTTAATTAAAGCTTTTTTAATATTAAACACGATAGCTTACAGAAATACCATCACCAATATCATAAAATTCGGTTTTGAATTTTTTGTTTTCTTCTAAATATTTGTGATAATCTTTTATCTTACGTACCAAAGCTCTTAAATTTTTACTCTTTATTTCTTCTTCCTTTTTAAATACATATCCATGGAAGTTTAAATTATCAGTTACAATATAACCTCTATCATTTAAGTTACGTTCAAACTGTTCAAAAAAGTGAATACTCTGACTTTTAGCAGCATCAATAAATATCAAATCAAATTTATCTTCTAATTTAACATCTAATGCATCTTTAAAGATTAGAGTTATTCTATCTTCTAGTTGCATCTTCTTTATATTTTTAACTGCCTCTAAATACCTTTTTTCATCTCGTTCTATAGATACAACTTTTAAGTTAGGACTAGATAGAGCCATTTTAATAGCTGAGTATCCTATAGCAGTTCCTATTTCTAAGACTGTCTTTACCTGATTCTTAATAATAAATGTTGTTAAAAACTCAATTCCATCATCTTGCATAATTGGAACATTTTCAAGTTTTGCATATTCTTTAATTTCTTTTATACCATTTAATGCTTCTCCTACCATATCCAGTCACCCTTCTCTTTGATTTCAGCAACTTTCGCTGTATGTTCTTTTTCTGTTTTTGTATAGTATATCTTACCATGTTTATCTGCCACAAAGAATAAATAATCATTTGTAGTTGGATTGATACTTGCCTCGATTGAATCATTACTTGGATTACAAATAGGTCCTACTGGTAATTTTCCACCCATATCACTTGCTCTGGTATTATATGGATTACTAGTACTAAATTGTTTAGCTGTTAAATCTTTTTTCATTTCTTCTTGGAAAGCATAATATGTAGTTACATCACTACCTAAATTCATGCCTTTATTAAGTCTATTTATAAAAACTCCAGCTATCATTTTACGATTCTTAGTATTAGTTCCTTCTAATTCCAACATAGATGCTAAAGTCATATATTCATGAACAGTCCATTTAGAGTTAGTTATAGTATCCTTATATGGATTTAATTCCTTTTCAGTTTGATCTAACATAACTTTAAAAATTTCTTCTACACTGACATCTTTGTTTACAAACTCATAAGTATTAGGACTTAAATATCCTTCTAAAGAAACATATATATCATTATTTTTAATTTCATCTGTTAAAAACCAATACTTACTAATTAAACTATCTAAATAGGCCTCATCCTCTACTTTAGCAATAACATCTTCATAAGTATTATTAGTATTTTCTGATATTTGTAAAGCATATTTTTTTAATGACTGTCCTTCTTTAAAAGTAATTTTTACTAAATCAGGATTATAATTATTACCTTCAGTTAATATTTTTGCAATCTCTTCTGTAGACATACTTTTCTTTAATTCATATACTGTTGCTTTTAAAGTTTTTTTAGTATGAAACTTTGCAATTAATTTAAATACTAAAGGACTTCTAATTAAATCTCTATTTTTTAATTCTTCTGCTATCATATTTGTTGATGTACCACTTTTTATATCAACAACAATAGTTGCATTTGAATTTTTATCAACAGGTGAAGATAAATATATAAATAAGATAGAAACTCCTATTAAGAAAAGTCCTAGTACAAAAAGGATAATGCTTATCAAAGCTTTTTTCTTTAGTTTTAATTTCGTCATACTACCTCCAAAAAAAGAAAGAGTCTATTCATTACTCTCTTGTTTCTTTTTTATTTCTTCTTGTAATGTTGAAAGAATTGTTTCTATAACCTTCCACTCTTTGTCTGTAGTTATTGGTTCTAGTTTTGAATTTGGATCATTAGGATCATAAATTGATGCATAAACTTGAATATTTCCAGCATCATCCTTAGTTTGATCAGTATAAACTATATAATTCTTATTTGTTTCTTCACTTTCAAAAGTAAATAAAACATCATATTCTACTTCGTTACCATTCTCATCAATTAATGTAAATGAATTTTTTTTCATAAATTTTTCTCCTTATCTAAGTATGACTGTAAAATAATTGTTGCAGCCAACTTATCAATTACTTTTCTTCTTTTATTTCTTCTTGTATTATTCTTTATTAAAACACTTTCTGCTTCCTTTGTTGTTAATCTTTCATCTTGTAAGATAACTTCAATATTTAATTTTTGTTCAAGCTTTTTCTTAAATTCTAAGCTTAACTCTCCTTTAGGTCCTATAGTATTATTCATATTCTTAGGAAATCCTAAAACAATCTTTTCGATATGTTCATCTTTAACTATTTTTTCTACATCATCAAGTAATCTATCATACTCTTCATTATGTCTAATAACTATATATGAAGTTGCGATAGTGTGAGTAACATCTGATATAGCAACACCTAAAGTTCTTGAACCTAAATCTAGTCCTAAATATTTCATTTATCTAATCCTTGAAAGTTATTTAATAATACTTCTAATATCTTAGCACGATCTATTTGTTGAATCTTTTTTCTAGCATCTTTATAACTAGAAATGTATCCAGGATCTCCACTAATTAAATAACCAACTAGTTGATTAGTAGGATTGTAACCTCTTTCTTTTAATGCGTTATAAACATCATTTAAAATTTCTTTAGTTTCTATTACATCAATATCAACTACTCTGTATAAATTTGTACTATCCATATTTTCACCTCACTAGTATAAATATATTTTAACATTAATACTTAATCTTTGCAAACTAAGTTAAAAGAAAATCACCCTTATTTAGATGATTTCTTATTTTGCAGCATAAATAAATGCCATTGCAACTAAAAATACTAAGTAAACGATTGATACTATGAAACCATTTAGTTTTTCAAACCAAGAACTCTTGTATTTTAAACCTAATCCCATAGTAATTAAGTATCCTCCAATTAAACCACCAATGTGAGCAGCAATATCAACATCATTAAGCATAAATCCAAGTAATAAGTTAATTACGATTAAAGGAATTATTTGACTTTTTAAAGCCGTTCCTAAATATACTCTGTAATGATATCCAAAGTATACCAAAGAACCCATTAATCCAAAGATAGCTCCACTTGCGCCAATAGATGCTCCATTACCTAAGAATAACATTGACAATAATGATCCCGTTAAGGCACTAAACAAATAAACTCCTAAATACTTAAGTTTGCCCAAGAAACTTTCAAGTTGAGTTCCTATGACATATAATGCATAGCAGTTAAATCCTAAATGAATTATATTAGCATGTAAAAAAGTTCCAGTTAATAATCTATATATTTGTCCATTTCTAATTGCTAAAGGATAAATACAAAAATTATTTATAATATCATCATAAGTATTAGTTAAAATTGGTACAAAATAAAGTAAAACATTTAAAATAACTAATAAATATGTAACTATTGGATATTTAATCTTAAATACTTCATCTACTTTTTCAGCATCTTCTTTATTATGACTATTTATATCATTAGTAATTTTTATAAATAGTTGAACTCCTTCTTCACTAAATTTGAGTTTCTTAGATAAGTCAGGAAAGACACTTTTTACAATCTCACTTTTTTTAATATCTGATTCATCTTCTACTTTGATGCATTCTAAATCCTTACTAGAAGTAAGATTAACATTTTCACCTAAATCTAGGAAAAAACTTAAAGTATTCATATTAAGTGAGAATGTTTTTTTCTTTATTTTTTTAACAATCCTTTTAGTTTTGAAAACATCAAATTTAAATTGTTCATCATTATGTATATAGTTAGAAACAATACGAACTATTTTATAATCTTCATCCATATTTTCTAACCAAATTTCATTTTCTGCACCCTGTAATATTATCGGATTATAATTTTTTTCAGTAATAAAATAATGTAATAATTTCATTACTATCATATTTTTATCATCTAGATCTATATTTATTCCTTGTTCCATATACTCCTCCAAAAAACATTAATATTATTATATAACAAATCATAAGATATGAAAAGAGGTGATTATTATCAAAAAATTATTTATCTATATCCTATGTTTATTACCATGGTTTGTATCATCATTATTCCCATTTAACAAAGAATTTTATGATTCTTTAATATTACCATTTTTTACCCCACCTAATATATTCTATCCTATTGCTTGGACTTTTACTTATATTTGTATATCAATTAGTATTTATAAAATAGTAAGTAATTATAAATTAAATGATTTAAAAAGATATTTTAAGATCTTATTAATTAATTATATTGCCAATCAAAGTTTTACTTTAGTTTTCTTTACTCTAAAAAATACATTTTTGGGATTTATAGCTTGTATAGTAACTTTTATTTCTACTCTATTCTTGTATGAGGAGACTACAAACTTAGATGAAAAAAGCACCAAGTATTTGAATCCTTACGTGCTTTTAAGTCTATTTGCAACTGTACTAAGCTTAACTATTTATATTTTAAATAGTTGATAAATATTTTTTACAAACATCACATACTCTACTAACTTCTTCTTTTAATTGAGCATAATTACTAATGATATATTGTTGATTGTTTTCTTTACTTCTTAATTCTTGATCGTATGCTATCTCAGCAAGCTTTGTAAATCCTAAGTATTTAGCATCACTTTTTAAAGCATGTACTTCTATCGCATAATTTGCCATATCATTTTGATATTTTTCTAAATTAGATAGTCTATCATTAATACCATTTAAGAAATCCTTCATAGTTTCTTGATACATAGAAATATCTCCTAATAGTTCAATACCTTTTTGATAGTCTATACCATTATCTTTTAAAATTTGTTCTTTATCATTTGATACATCAACAGTAATAGATGAATTATTACTGTTTTCTTTGTTATCAGGATTATCTGGTACTATAAGTCCACCTTTTGATCCTATTTGATAAACTTCTTCAGGTAACGCACCAAAGTCTATATTAGTTTTTGTACTACCAGTTGTATTTAAATATTTGTAAACTATTGTCTCTAATTCAGTTTTATTAATTGGTTTTGCTAAATAATCATTGAAACCACAACTTATATATTTTTCTTTCATTCCACTAATCGCATTTGCTGTTAGTGCTATAACCGGAGTTGTAAAATCACTCTGTTTCTTTAATTCATTTAGTGTTTCAACACCACTCATCTTAGGCATCATATCATCCATTAAAATCATATCATAAATAGATCCACTATTTATCTTTTCAATACATGCAAGTCCACTATCTACAGTTTCAATGTTCAACTTATATTTTTCTAATAATTTAGAAGCAACTTTTAAGTTTAGAGTATTATCATCTACTATTAGAACCTTTTTACCACTAACATCCTTACTTTTAGTAACAACTTCTACTGGCGCTGTATTAAGATTTTTAATAATTTCAATTTTCTGATCAACTATTGCCGTAAATTTAGAACCTTCTCCATACCTACTTTGAACTACTATTTTACCACCCATAAGTTCAAGTAGTTTTTTAGTTATTGCAAGTCCAAGACCAGTTCCTTCAATAGTAGTGTTTCTATCTTCATCTAAACGTTGAAATTTTGTAAATAATTTAGAAATATTTTCTTCTTTAATACCACGTCCAGAATCTTCAACAGTAATAATTAATCTACAGATATTATTATTGTTTATACAACTAACAGAATACTTTACAAAACCATGTTCTGTATATTTAGAAGCATTACTTAATAAGTTAGTAACAATTTTCTTTAAATTAGAATGATCTCCATATAAAATTTCTGGAATATCATCAGAAATTGAGATTTGAAAGTCAAGACCTTTTTCCTCCATACGAGGTCTAACTAGGGTTGCTACTGATTCAAGTAATTCTTTTGCTTTATATGAAGAGTTAATAATTTCTAGTTTACCAGACTCTATCTTAGAAATATCTAAAATACCATTTACTATTTCAAGAAGTGTCTTACTAGCATTAATAATATCAGCAGAATTTTCTTTGGCTTCTTCTAATGTATTTGATGATAAAACGCATTCAGAAAAACCAACTATAGCATTCAAAGGTGTTCTTATTTCATGGGACATACTTGATAAGAAATCAGTCTTAGCATGATTAGCTTTTTCAGCTTGATTTTTAGCAAGTTCTAACTCCTCAATCATCTTGACATCGGGATTTTCGATTGTATGATACATTAAGTAATTAATAAAAGTTAAAGTTATAGATATAACTATCAGGTAGGGGTTCAATCTAAATAATATAAATAGAATCCCAATTATAACAATAATTGCATATATAGGTATATGTCTGATATCTCTTTTTTTATGAAAAATAAACACTGTTACTATAGAACAAAGTAAATGTATACCACAAACTAAGTATGTGATTATTGACGCGCTCCCAGTTATGCTATAATTATGTCCATTTTGTATTACTTGAACATCTAAAAAAACAATTAAGATAACAGCTATTAAATTAATTGCATTCATAACATAATATGCAATTTTTTTATTAGATTTATTTTCTGGGATTGTAACCAACAAAGTGTAATAAAACATACATCCTGTGTAATACATAAGTGCAACAAAATCTAATTTATTTATTATTGAAATTATTAATAGTTCAGAATCAGAAACCCCATCTAATGCTATTCCCTGAACAATGGTAACTAAAATTCCATCAATAAGACTTAATAGTAACATTCTAGAATAAATTTTATTTTCTAATAAATTTACTCTTTCTTTGGAAAAGTAAATAATAATCAAAAGAGTAGAAAAAACACAAGAACATATTGGTAGTAAAATTCCTTCCATAACATCACCCTATTCTAGTTGAATTTTATCACATAAAAAAACTTTTATCAACAAAAAACAAGTAAGTTCGACTTACTTGTTCTCTACCCTATTTAAAATCTATTTTGAAAATTACTTTGCTTCATCTGTTTTACTTTTTTCTTTGCTTCTAAAACCTGATGAACATTATTGGCATTTACATTTTTTATATTAGCAATATCATTATAAGCATTAAACAACTCTAATTGATTAAAATCAATATATTCAGCCGATGTTTCTATTTGATAATCATATCTTCCTGCAGTATTTAT
The DNA here is from genome assembly GCA_934130175.1 of uncultured Bacilli bacterium. GTDB lineage: Bacteria > Bacillota_I > Bacilli_A > RF39 > UBA660 > UMGS995. Next base: position 19,453 of record CAKOXP010000009.1, on the reverse strand, counting down.
TCTTTCGTTTAATTCATGCTCCCACTTTTCAACGGAACTAACGTATCCTTTCATTTCTTCTTTTCTTGTTGTTTTTCCGTATTTTTCTAGCATTAAATAATACCATGTACCTATTACTTCTCTTAAATATTCCAATCCACTTTTTTCAGACATTCCTGTTAAATCTATTGGATCATCAATTACAGTATGAATTATATTATCCTGGGTCTTAATTTCTGTACAGTCTTTTATATAATGAACCACTGGTACAACTTTCATGTTGTTTTCAACTGATATTCTGTATATTCCAGGCCAAAGGTTAAGTAAAAGTTTTTCCGATGTCTTATTCCAAACACCCTCAGGAAACATCATAATATCCGCACCATATTCAACAACTTTTTTAGCTTTTTCTAAGGATGCTGCTTTACTACTTTTTACCTTTCTATTAGTCATGATAACACCATTTAACCACGCAGTTAAACCATCTATGGTATTATAAAATTGTGGTAAACTTCCGAAAATTATATAAGCATTTCTCTCAATAGCTAAAATAGAAGCCAAAGTGTCATCTTTAAAAGCATGATTAGATGCCCATATCACAGGCGAATCTGGAATTTCAATTTTGCTTGCATAATTATTCGTGCCAGTCAATTCATTTCTATCTTCAAACACCTGTGGAACCATTAAAAAAGATGGCCCAATTTTTTTAATAATGTGATTAACTAATTTTCTTATTTCAACGCCTCGTTTAGATACTGTCTCATTTGGATCATCTTTTAATAAGTAACCAAATAAGCTAATTAAGACATTAAATAACAATGTAGGTTTCTCACCTGCTAATAAATCGCTTGAATCTATTAATTCATTTTCATATTCTTTCAAAATTTTATCTATAAAGCTATACTTATCAATTGGTTTCATCCTCAGTCCCCCTCTTCATTAGTGCGCTAATTATACCATAAAATTTACATTTTGTCAATTTTTTCTGACCTATAGCGACTGTAGTATATCTTCTTTTTTATTTTTATCACTAATGAGACAGTTCTTTATCTCATTTTAATTCATAATGACATTTGTTAATGAAAATTTATCATCCACTATTACAAAAAAATTACTTGTTTACTTTTTAAGTTTAATATTATCAATCACTATATTTCGTTTCTACTACAAAACATCTAAGTCACTGTAGTTAAAAATCAAGCATACACTTCCATCATTAATAAATAATAATCAATTTTATTTCTATCAGGAATTATTCCTAGTTGATTATAGAACTCACTTATATATTTTTCTCCATAATTTCTCTTGATAGATTTTTCACAAATAGCTAAATCAAACCATTTATCTGCCATACCACACTCACCAACATCTATAAAACCAGTTAATTTATCATCTTTTCCAAATACATTTGGTAGACTAATATCACCGAAAGAAAAACATAACTCATCATAAAATTTATTTTCATCCAAATATTTCAAAATATTTTCAATACTACCATATTTTTTCAAAATTTCTGGATTTATATTTTTCTCTTTAATATCTTTATTTGAAATCCATTGTTTTACTTCAGAAAGTCTATAATCAATACTTGTATCAAAAGGACAATTCTTAATATCAACAGCATAAATCTCTTCAAATGCTTGAACTAAAACTTTCACCCCCAAGATAGGATCTTCTTTATATGTTTTTGAACATAGCATTTCACCAGTAAGCGCTTCTGTAATTAAAAAATCTGCATCATTTGTTGATTTATACATAACTACCTTCGGAACTTTTAATCTTTTATCTAACCATTTTAATTTTTGATATTCAGATAATAAAGTGCCTTTAGTAGCAATCTTCAAAAAATATGTTTTACCAGACTTATTAATTTTAATAACTTGTGCTGAAGAACAACCAATATTAATTTCATCTAACTCACTGTTTTCTATAAAGTGTAAAATTTCTTCATCTAAATCAAAAATAAACTTCATTTTTATCACCACCAAATTATTTAGAAATAACTTCAATTCTTATTCCAACAACTCCATATTTAGACTGCTTATCTTTAGAATAATACTCTTCTAAATCAGACAATAATTCTTCCTTAGTAGAATCTTTTGAAGCAAGAAGTTTGATATCAAAATCATCAATTAAGTCTTTAAAATTATCATATCTTAAAAGTTCAACTACTCTAGCTTCAAAATACTCATCAAGATTTGGTTCTTTATAAAATTTTATAATATCTGAAACATTTATTAATTTTCTTTTTTCATCATATAATCTTAATTCTATTTGCTTAGTACCATTCTTCATATAATTATAATAAGTCTCTTGTAACTTTAATTTATGTTCCATTACTATTCCTCTACCATTTCTAATTTTCCCATAAACTCTTTTGGAGGTTCTACTTCATAATAAATTTCTTTTCCAGTTATAGGATGAGTAAACTTAATACTTTTAGAATGCAACATCTGTCCAAATGAATCTGCTTTTTTCTTATTATATAATGGATCATTTACTACTGGATGTTTAATATAAGCCATATGAACTCTAATTTGATGAGTTCTACCAGTTTCTAAGACACATTCTACTAATGTTTTATCTTTATATCTTTTTAATACTTTAAAATGAGTAATAGAATCTTTTCCATTTACATCTGTAACAGCCATCTTTTGTCTATTATAAATATCTCTTCCTATAGGAGCATCTATAGTACCCGTTTCATGAGGAATAACTCCTTCTACAAGTGCTAAATAATGTCTTTCAACCTTTTTATCTTTTATCATAGAAGCAAGTAAGTCATGAACTTTTTCATTTTTCGCTACTACCATTAAACCACTAGTATCTTTATCAAGTCTATGAACAATACCAGGTCTAATTGGATCACCTTCTAAATCAAATTTATAAAGTAATGCATTTACTAAAGTTCCTGTATAATTTCCAGGAGCTGGATGAGTAACCATACCACTCTTCTTATTAATTACAAGTAAATATTCATCTTCGTAAACAATATCTAGTGGAATATTTTCTTTTACAATATCAATAGAAAAATCCATATCTTCTTCTTTTATTTCAATCTTATCATTTAACTTTACTTTATAATTAGATGAAACCTCATTACCATTAACTAAAATCTTCCCATCATCTATTAATTTCTGAATTTTACTACGTGATAAATCTGTTTTTTCAGTTAAATATTTATCAATTCTTATTTTATCTTCTGTTACTATTTCAATCATCATTATACTCCTTTACTTTTATCTTTCTTTTTAAAATCATTTTTTATTATATCTACAATAAGTAAAAATGTTCCTATAACAATTAAACTATCTGCAAAATTAAATACTGCAAAAGAATAATTAAATATTTTAAATGATAGATAATCAATGACATATCCATACAAAATTCTATCTATTAAGTTACCAACAAGTCCTCCTAAGATAAAACCAAGAGCTACTATTTCGACTTTTTTTTCTATTTTGTTGTTCTTTATATGTCTTGCAAAAACAAAAAATATAATTAAACTTATTAGTATTAAAATATATCTCATTCCACTAAATGATGAGAAAGCTGCTCCATCATTGTGTAAATAGTAGATACTAAAGAAGTTTGGTATTACAGTTAACTTTGTATCTAACTTCATATTAAGACTTATTATAACTTTAATAAATTGATCTATCATAATTGATACTGCACATATACTCCATATTTTTTCTTTTTTCATTAATTATCACCATTTAACCTTTTTATCTTATCAACTATTACTTGCCATTCATCATATCTTTTTTCTACTCTTCCTCTAATTTTTAAAATATCACCACGGTCTAGATTAGGATATTGCTGATATACTTTTGGAAACAATGTAAAATCTAACATAGTGGCTTCATCACTTCCTGTTAAAAAAGCCATCTTATCACCCTTTTTAGTATTAATAACTTTTACCTTTTCAACTAAAATGATGGTATCTATTTCTTTATTAAAGTAATCCTTAATATTTTCAAGACTAATACAATTAGACTCTTTGGCAAAATAATTAGTAGTTGGATGATTTACTAAGTAAAATCCAAAAATAGCTTTTTCTTGTTCCAATAATTCTTCTTGAGAAAATTCTTCAAATATTTCTATTTCTGGCTTCATTACAAGTGAAGGATCTAAATCCTTAGTCAATTCAGCATAATTCATTAAACTATCTAAGTTTTTAATTAAAGTATTTCTATTATAACCAAATGACCTAAAGCAATCTGCATAAATCAAACTTTCTAATACTTTCTTAGAAACATTTTCAATTACTAATCTACTAAAAGCATCATAAATATCTATAAATTTAGAATCTTTTCTAGCATTTAGAATTGATTTAGAAGCAACTAAGCCTACTTGTTTTATATTAGAAAGTGGATAAATTATTTTTTCATCTACAACTACATACTTACTATCACTTAAATTAATATCTGGTTTTTCTATTATTATATTATTTTTACGTGACTCTAAAATATATTCTTTCGTTTTATATTCACTACCTATTACATTAGTTAATAAGTTTGAAAAAAATACTTTCTTGTAGTGAACTTTTAAATAAGCCATTTTATAAGCAATTAGAGAATACGCTACTGAATGTGATCTATTAAATCCATATCCTGCAAATTTCAAAATCAAAGCAAATATTTTTCTAGATAATTCTTCACTATGATTTTTTTCCATACTTTTCTTAACAAATTTTTCTTCTTCACTCTTTAAAAGTTCTACTTTTTTCTTACTCATGGCACGTCTTAAAATATCAGCTTCTCCTAGTGAGTAACCCGCAAATAAAGAAGCTACTTGAATAATTTGTTCTTGGTAAATTATAATTCCATAAGTTTTTTTTAAAACACTTTCTAAACTTGGATCTAAGTATGTGACTTGTTCTAAACCATTTTTTCTTCTAATATAAGTATCAATATTATCAGCTGGTCCTGGTCTAAATAGCGCTATTGCGGCAAAGATATCTTCAAATGTTTTAGGTTTTAATTTTTTCAAGAAAGCTTTCATTCCAGAAGATTCAAATTGGAATATTCCACAAGTATTGGCATCATGGAATACACCTAAAGCTTCACTATCATCTAAAGGAATATTTGAAAAAACAACATCTTCATTATAGATAGTTTTAATATCTTTTAAAATATTACTAATTATGGTTAAATTCTTAAGTCCTAGAAAATCCATTTTTAATAATCCTAAATCTTCTAGATACTCCATAGAATAGCTACTTAAATACATACCATCATTATAAGTTAAGGGAATAACTTCATCTAAAGGACACCTACACATAACAATACCAGCTGCATGACTTGAAGTATGTCTAGGAAATCCTTCTAATTTTAAAGCTATCTTAAACATATTAGTAAGTTCATTATCACTATCTATTCTAGCTTTAAACCCTGGATTAGAATTATAAAAATTAAGTAAGCTATCATGGGTGAAACCTGGAATAAATTTTGATAAGGCATCAACTTTATATAATGGTATGTTTAAAGTTCTAGATACATCTCTAATTACTTGTTTGATTCCAAGTGTTCCAAAAGTAACTATTCCTGAAACATTCTTTTCTCCATATTTAGAAATAACATATTTAATTACCTCTTCTCTTTCACTATCTGGGAAATCAGTATCTATATCAGGCATTGTTTTACGTTCAGGATTTAGGAATCTTTCAAATAATAAATTATATTTTATAGGATCAATATCAGTAATACCTAAGGCAAAAGAAACCAAACTACCAGCAGCACTACCTCTTCCTGGTCCTACTAAAATATTATTTTTTTTAGCAAATTTTATAAAGTCATAAACTACTAAAAAGTAATTAGCAAATCCCATTTCATTAATAATTGTAAGTTCATAACTTAATCTATTTTTATAAGTGTCATTTATTAGACCATTTAATCTTTTTGAAAGACCCTTTTTAGAAAGTTCAAATAAATACTGTTCAGCACTCATATTTTTGGTATCATTATAAATTGGTAATAATAAACTAGATTTTGGAAATTCAATATTAATAAGATTTGCGAATTTATAAGTGTTTGCTAAACCAGTATTTGATGAAAGTGCAAGTAAATTATTACAGTTAAGTTCATGATTTTCTAAAGAATAATCAACTTCATCTAGAACAGTTTTTCCATCTCTAATTAAATATAAATATTTTAAATATTCAGAGTCTTTATTTTCTAAATATAAATTTTCTCTAAAAAATAAGATGCTATTTTCACTCTTTAATAATTCTTCCTCTTCAGTTTTATTTGAATATCCAAAATAAATTAAAGGAGTAACTTCTTTTAATTGTTGATATAAATTTCTTCCTCTAAAAGGTATTACTATAATTAGACCTTCACTATATTTTTTTAATATATCTATATTAATATGATCTTTACTATTAATTGTAGAAATTTTCATTAGTGATTTATAACCACTATAGTCTTTAGCAAATAAAACTATTTCTATATCATCTATCTTTATACTTATTGATATAATTGGTTTTAAATTATTTTTTTCACATTTAAGAATAAATTCTCTAACTCCAAACATATTAATATCACTAAGGGAGGCATATTCTAAATTATTAGCTAATGAATATGAGATAATATCATCTATTTTCAACATACTTGAAAGTAAGGAATAATTACTTTTTACATATAATGGAATATACATATCTACTACCTCCTTTTTTTATTTTATTTTAACATAATTTATATAAAATATATAGGTTTTATTTGACTTTCTTCGCTTTATATGGTAAAGTTATAAAGCAAGGACGAGATATATAAAGGAGGAAAAAGTATGGCAACAAATATTTCATATAAAAAACCAAATCATAAAAATATTAGATCACATGCCTTAAATACAACAAAAAAACAACAAAAAGTTAATCTTCAAGTTGTTAGAGATGAAAATGGTAATAAGTATAGAATCTCTGCTAGAGAAAAGAGAACTTTACTAAAAGGTGAATCTACTAGTGAACAATAAACTTTACTAAATAACGATAAAGCTGCAGCATAGTGTGCAGCTTTTTATTTTATAATTTTTAAGAAGTTTTGCAAATATGCCCTGCTTTTCCTTCTATTTCTTTGATACTTCTTAATGTTTGATTTTTTTGAAAAGAAATATTTATATAATCATTTTGAGGTATTTTAGTTGGATCTAACACCTCTAAGTCAGCAAAAACAACATTTTTTAATGTATCATCTTTATAGGTAACATTAATAGTTAGTCCATCAAGAACAATAGTTTTTGCTACATCATTATATCTTTGATAATAAATTTTTATGTTATTAGTACCAATATCTGATGCATTTTCCATAACTTTCATAGTATAAGTAATTGTTATATTCTTAAGTAAATTATCTTTAAAATTATAGGTAGTAACATTTTTCTTTGTAAGCCCTAAGGTATTATCATTACTTGTTGAAGTACACTCATAAGTAGTAAGGCTTGGGTCTTTTTCATCTTTTTTTTCTGTTTTAGTTGGTTTATTGAAATTTTTTTTCAAGAAACTTTCAATATCTTTATAAAAGATACCAGATAAAATAAGCAAAATTCCAAGTATAATCATTAAAACTGGAACAATCATAATCTTACTTTTTGCTTTTTTCTCTTCAAGTTCTTCATGAAGATCAGCTAAACTAAGTAAATCTCTTGATTGCTCACTGAACTTATTCTTCTTCAAGCAACTCACCTTCTTTATTCTTCATTTATATTATACCAAAAATTACAAAGAAAAAAAGAAAAATAATCAAATAGACTATTTTTCTTTACGAGAATCAAATTTTTTACGTTGTTCTGTATTTAGAATTCTTTTTCTAATTCTAATAAAGTGTGGTGTTACTTCAACTAATTCATCAGAATTAATATAGTCAAGTGCATACTCTAAAGATATAGGACGAGGTCTTTTTAAGACTACAGTATGGTCACTACCTGCTGCACGGACATTTGTTAAGTTTTTACCTTTAGTAACATTAACAGCTAAATCGTTATCACGATTACATTCACCAACAACCATACCTTCATATACTTCAGTACCTGGTTCAATAAACATAATACCACGATCTTCTAAGTTACCAATTGAATAAGCGGTAGATGCTCCTGTATCAACAGAAACTAATACGCCAAGTTTTCTTTCTCCAATATCAACAGCTTCTTTTGGAGCATATTCTTTAAAGCTATGGTTCATGATACCATAACCTTTAGTTAAAGTCATGAAATCAGTTGAGAATCCAATTAATCCACGTGATGGAATAGTATAATTTAATCTAACTTGACTTTCAAAGTTAGTCATATTTTCCATTTTAGCACCACGAAGTCCTAATTTTTCAATAACACTACCTACGCAATCTTCTGGAACTTCAATTTGTAAATCTTCATATGGTTCCATTTTAACACCATCAACTTCTTTGATGATAACATTTGGTTTTGATACTTCAAGTTCAAATCCTTCACGACGCATATTTTCAATTAAGATACCTAAATGAAGTTCACCACGTCCTGAAACTAAGAATGATTCATTACTTGCTGGTTCAACTCTTAAACTAACATCTTTTTGACATTCACGATTTAATCTTTCTTCAATCTTACGAGCAGTAACGATCTTACCATCTTTTCCAACGAATGGTGATGAGTTTGCTCCAAAAGTCATTTGTAATGTTGGTTCATCAATATGTAGTTTTGGAAGTGGTAAAACATCACTTGGACTACATAAAGTTTCACCTACAGAAATATCAGCAAGTCCTGCTACTGCAACGATATCTCCTGCTTCAGCACTTTCTATTTCAATTCTCTTATATCCATAGAAACCAAATAATTTTTGAATTCTAAATTGTTTTGTAGTACCATCTAGTCTACAACAAGTAACCATCTCACCCGTTTTAATTTTACCATTATGAACACGACCAATTCCAATTCTACCTACAAATTCATTATAATCAAGTAAAGCTGGTTGGAATTGTAATGGTTTTGTAGCATCTCCACTTGGTTCTGGAATTTCTTCTAAGATAGTATCTAAAATTTCTGAGAATCCTTCAGTTTGAGTAGATAAATCTTCACTAAATGAACATGTACCATTCAAAGCACTAGCATAAATTACTTTGAAATCAAGTTGTTCATCATCTGCTCCTAATTCAATAAATAAATCTAAGATTTCATCTAAAACTTTAGAACATCTAGCACTTGGTTTATCAACCTTATTAATAACAACAATAGGTTTTGCTCCTGCTTCAAAAGCTTTCTTTAAAACGAAACGAGTTTGAGGCATAGCTCCTTCATAAGCATCAACAACAAGTAAAACACCATCAACCATATTCATGATACGTTCTACTTCTCCACCAAAATCAGCATGTCCTGGAGTATCTAAGATATTAATTCTAGTATCTTTATAATCTAGTGCTGTTGTTTTAGCTAAAATAGTAATACCACGTTCTCTTTCCAAATCATTTGAATCCATTGATACATTACTAGTATCTTCATTATCACGGAACATTCCTGAATGTTTTAAAATACCGTCTACTAAAGTAGTTTTTCCATGGTCAACATGGGCAATAATTGCTACATTTCTTTTCTTCATATATATACACTTCCTCGCCTAACGTTCACGATTATATCATAAAAAAGCACAAAATACTAGTATTTCCTAGTATTTTTTTAGATTATAGTTATAGTTCTACATTATTTGTTTTTACCATTTTTTTAACTTCTTTGGCTGTTTGGAAAAAATCTCCTGCCTGATTTATTACATTTTGAGCCTTTTGTTGCCAATTGCCTTTATGAATAATTCTATCGCATACACTATCATCCATAGTAATTAACTCATTCTTAGTTAATCTTGATAAACTATAAAATTTATCAATATCCATCACATATGCAGCCTCTCCATATGCCAATCTTGAAGTATTACTATTTTCATAATACTTTTCTAAAATAACTTTACCATTAGAATAAATGTATCCTATATATCCGTCAAAGGTATTTTTTCCTTTTATTCTAAAGAAAGGATCACTAGAATCATAAAATTCTTTCTTTTCCATATACAAATCTAATAATCTTTCTCTATCTAGTTTTTTCTTTTTCTCGTTTTCTTCTTTATTGCTAGATTTAACAATATTATCTAAAACATTTTTTTCAACAGTTCTATCATCCTTAGGTAAAAACTCCCAATTTGCTGATAAATCATTTAAGAATTCATTCATATAATCTTCTACTTCACATAAATTCATATTTGAAAAATCTACACCTCGAAAATCTATTGCATGCAAAGTAGGATTATCAATTAATAGCTTTTTATATCTATCATATAAATTTTTAGGTGTTATTTCATAACCAGATTCATTTACTTGAAATTCATTATTATTAACATTACCACATTGTATTTTTAAATTAGTATCTGTTTTTCTATTTTCATCACTTAAAAAATAACTAGTTACATGATATAAAAATCTTTGTTTTTCTTCTAAAGTAGCATTTTCTGCAAAGAGTAAGAATTGATTTGCTATATATAAGTCAATTTTTTCTTTATCAAAATGGCTTATCTTACTTAAATCTATAGGATTGTTAGGCAAATAAGCTTTTATTTCTAAAATTCTACTTGTAATATATTCAAGGGTCTCAGCACAATCTAAGCAAAAGTTCTCTAAAGAAAAATTTTGGGCATTTCTTATTTCTTCATCTAAGTTTGTATTTTCATCAATATTATTCTTCTTTAAAAAATCAAATACTTTAATTCTTGCCTGCAATTTACTAAGTCCATATCTTTCTGGATTTTCCAGAATTTCTGAACAATTATTATAAAAATCAACTTTTTCTTTTCTTTCTAAATAAAGCTTATATAAAGCAGGGAATTCTCTTTTTAATGTTTTTTCCTTCGAAATAATTCTTAAATCTGATTTTTTTTCATTACATTTTTCTATAAAATCATTTAAGTCTATATTCATGAATCTAATACAATCTTTATGATTAATTACCATATCATAATACATGTTATCAATATTAAAATTAATATATATAGAAGAAATAATTCCAGAAAAAGAAAAACAAATATTTTTCTCTAGGGTATTACTGTCAGTCGTAACCATCATTGTTTGAAATAGTTGCATATCACCCAGTTTAGTATTTTCCCCCATTACAAATTTATAAAGTTTTTCAAACTCTTTATCCACAACTTTACTAAACCTACTTTTATTATCACATAAATTATATAAATCTGAATAAACCAAAGATACTGGTGTTTCAACTGGTACACCTCTATTTAAAGCTTGTTTGAAATTATAGTTTTCCATAATTAACCCCCATAATTAAATGTGCACATATTATATCATATTACAGATTTTTTTCAAAATTGATTTAATTTTTCACCTGTTTTATATATTAATTATTTCTATAATAATCCTTTGTAATATTTCCAAGCCAATACTCTTAAAACATGTTCATCTAAAGTTTTTTCATCTAATAACTTATTATCAACAGCTTGTTTTATTTCATTTATACTTTCCACATAATCTGTGGATATTAATAAATCATTGCCAGCTAAAAGTGCTTGAACATTTTTATTTTCTATATCTTTTAAAGCTCCCATATCTAAATCGTCTGTAATAACAACACCCGTAAAATTCAAATCATTTCTTACATAGTCATGTAAGGTTTTAGATAAAGAAGTTGGATTATCTTTATCCATGCTAGTTACTACATTATGACTAAATAAAATAGCTTCAGCTCCACTTTTAATGCCTGATTTAAAAGGAAGGATATCATTACTTTCAATTTCCTCATTTGTTCTTGAATCGATTGAAGAACCACTATGTGTATCAATATTATTTCCGTATCCTGGAAAATGTTTTAAAGTATAACTAACTCCTGTATTTTTACTAGTCTCTATTACTAAAGAAGAGTACTTTGCAGTCGTTTTTGCATCTTCTTGTAAAGATCTATTATACATGTAATCATTAGGATCAACAGAAACATCCACAACTGGTGCTAAATTAAGATTTATCCCTAAAGATTTTAATAAATTACTTTTTTCAATAGTATCTGCTTTTATTTTATCAAATCCACCATTTTTATATAACTCACTACTAGATAAAAATCTCTCACTTCGAAGATTCTTATTGCTACTTACTCTAACAACAATTCCACCTTCTTCATCTACAGCCGTTAGAAGAGGTATTTTAGAAACACTATTAGAATCATCAATCATCTTAATAACTTCATCTTTTGTCTTATCTTTAAAATCTTTACCAAAAAACAAATAACCACCAAATTGATATTTTTCTACTATTTCTTTTTGATTATCATCAGGATAACGAACTAATAGTATTTGCCCTATTTTTTCATCTAAACTCATTTTTTCTAGTTTTTGATAAGCTTTTTCATAATAATCTTTAAATAATCCATTATCTAAATATTTATCAGAAGTTTTTTTCTTATTTATTTCTTTCACTTTAGAAGATTCTTTTATAACACTTAAATCCCTACCAGAAAAAAAGTAGATATATAATAGTCCCAAAACTATTAGTAGTAGTAATAAAATAATTATTATCATTTTTCTTCTCATATCATCACCATTATTTCTATAAATAAAACTATACTATTTTTATTATATTTATTTTGTAGAATTTAGTTGCTTTTCTTTAACCTTTTTATAAAAATAACTTACAATGAGTACTAGTATTAAAAACTTAATTGGTGTTTTTAATCTTGATACATACTTATCTATAATTACCCAATTAGATCCTAGGGCATATCCTACATAAACAAATACAAATGTCCAAGGAATAGATCCTATTGTTGTATATAGTAAAAATTTAGTAAAAGATAGTCTCATAATACCAATTGGTAATGAAATTAGTGTTCTTACAATTGGAAAATTTCGACCTATTAAAGCTGCGTATAAACCATATTTATTGAACCAAGAATCACTTTTTTCGATATCTTCTTCCTTCATAAAAAAGTATTTGCCATATTTTTTTATGAATGGTTTACCACCAATATATCCCATGAAATAAATTACTATCGCACAGAAAACACTTCCTAACAATCCTATTAAAAAAGCCATTTGAAAAGAAAAAATCTTTTTACTTGCTAAAATACCACCTGTTGCTAAAATAGCTTCACTTGGAATTATTATTATAACAGCTTCTAAAACCATTCCTAGAAACATTCCAAAATATCCGTATTGATTAATTAAGTTTAGAACAAAATCACCCATCATTAGTCACCTAATTAATCTTATGTGTTATTTATCTAAATTAATTCTTTTATATAATCAGCTAAAGTATCATAATTTTTATTAGGAAGATTATCAAGTTCCTTTTCATGATTTTTCATAACTCCACCATCAAAGAAAGAAATCATTTCTACATCATTAATGGCATCACCAATTGGACAAATTTTATATTTATTTTCTAATATAGTTTCTAATTTTTCTAAAGTTTTTTTCTTATTAACATTCATATTAACAATGTTTATCCAATTAGGACTAATATAACTATAAGTATTAGTATTTTTCTTAACAATTTTTAACATTTCATTAACATCATTAATAGTTTTTCGATCAAGAAAAATACTAGCTACATTACTAAATTTTTGATTCAAGTCAGTTATATATTTATCACCAGTATCAATAATAAATTTTAAATCATATTTTTTAATTATCCCAATAGTACTATCAATATCATCTTGTTCTAGATAACAACTATAAAGAATATTATCCTTATTATCGTAGATAATCGCACCATTTTCACAAATCAAAAAATCATAAGAAATATTATACTTTTTTAATAACTCTCTAATACTTAAACCCCTTCCAGTAATTATTGCAAAAAGATGATTATTTTCTCTAAGTTTATTAATATATTCTATATTTTTGCTAATAATATTAATGTCATTTACATATAAAGTACCATCAAAGTCACTCGCAACTAAAAGCATTATTATCACATCCTAAATTAATTATAAACTAGTTTTTGAAAAAAAACTATAAAAATCTATTGACAAATTATTTAATTTCGGTATAATTGATATTGTCTACTTGATTAGTCGAGTTTATCTCGATTAATTAGATATATATGCGGATGTAGTTTAATGGTAGAACCTTAGCCTTCCAAGCTAACTACGGGAGTTCGATTCTCCTCATCCGCTCCAGTGACGTTTCTGTTCGAACTTTTCGAACATTTACGATAGATATCATCTCATATTGAGATGATTTTTTGTTTATTAAAAAGTCATCCTTAAAAGAAAGGATGGTGTTTGTAGTGATTAAGATTATTACACAAGAGTTAGAAATAGAAAGTAATCTTAAACAACGATTAGAATTTATATGTGAGTTTTGTCATATCAGACCTACTATTATAAATGGTAGTATTAGAAAAATTGATAAGACTAATTTATCTTACATAGAGCCACATAGAGTTATTGTTAAAGATACTACTTTTCTAGCATTTAATTATTCTACTGATATTTATGTTGGTAGTCTAAATAAAAAAATTCAACTTGTGGAACTTGAAGATTATATTAAGAATTTACTAAATGCCTGATATTTCGCTAACTATTGACTTTTTAAGACAAAAATACTATTATATATAGCAACTGAAAGAGATATACCTAAATGTATTAATAGGGGTTATGCATTATGGGAAGAAAAATAAAAAAATATATTTTTATAATAGGAAGTTAAAGAGATAAAGGTAGTAGTTTGGATATCTATTGCTTTTATCTCTTCTTTTTTTGAAGAAAGGATGTGTTGTGTGTGGAAAACAAAGTTAAAAATTTATGTGGTCTATATTTAAGAGTTTCAACTGAAGATCAAGCACGTGAGGGTTTTAGTTTACCAGAACAAAAAGAACGATTAGAAACATTTTGTAAGTTTAAAGGTTATGAGATAGTTGATTATTATGAAGATGCTGGAATAAGTGCTAAAACAGGTAATTATAGGCCTGAATTTGAAAGATTAAAGGAAGATATCAAATCTAAAAGAATTAACACGATAATAGCTCTTAAATTAGATAGAATAACAAGAAGTATATTTGATTGGGAAAAGTTAATGACTTTTCTTGATGAAAATGATGCTTATATTGATTGCGCTAATGATGAAGTCAATACCACTAATGCAAATGGTAAAATGATATCTCGATTACTTATGTCAGTATCTCAAAATGAAATTGAAAGAACTAGTGAAAGAACAAAAGTTGGTTTAGCAGGTGCAATTAAGCAAGGACATTTACCAAGTCAAGCACCTTTAGGTTATAAACACGAAAACAAAAAACTTGTAATAGACTACTCTACTAAAGATGTTGTAGTTAGAATATTTGAATTATATTATAATGGAAACTCTTATCAAACAATAAGTAATATATTAAATGAAGAACAAGTATTAGGCAAAACTAATTGGCGAGATTCAACTATTACTGCAATATTAGAAAATGAAGTTTATAAAGGTGATTTCGTTCATGGTAAAAGGACAAAACATCCTACTTATTATGAAAATGTTGTTGAGCCATTAGTTAGTAAAGAAATGTGGGAAGATTGCCAAGCACAAAAGAAAAAGAACTCTCGTGCATATCAAAGAACTTTAACTTATTTATTCTTACAAAAAATAAGATGTCCTAAATGCAATAATTTAATGGGTGGTAAAGCAACTAAAAAGAAAAATGGAAATATTTATTATTACTATTATTGTAATGATTGTAAGCTTAATTTAAAAGAAAATGTTATTGAAGAATACTTTGAAAACTTTATTAATGAAATTGTTGAATATGATAGTGTTGTTAATCAATTTTTCTTACCTATGATTAAGCAAAAATTTGATGAACCAAAAGAACTATTAGAGAAAGAACTTGATAAACAAAAGGCTAAACTAGATAGAATTAGAAAAGCATATATCTCTGGGGCATTTGATTTAGAAGAATATAATATTGAAAAGAAAATTGTCGATGAAGCAATTTCTAAAATACAAAGTGAACTAGATACAACAAATATAACAGAAGAATTAAAATTTACACCACAAGACATTTTATTAAAAAGAGACATCGACTTTATCAATAAAGTTAAATTAAAAGATGAGTATAAAGAGAGAACTAAAACTTGGAAAGATTATACAAGGGAAGAAAAATCAAATTTAATTATGAAGTATGTCGATGATATAACTTTGTTAGAAAAAAACAAAGTTGTTATAGTTGATGAAGTTAGATTTAGGGAAAGTATATGTCGTCCTTGTAATGAATTAGTTAGTGCTGGTTATATTGATATTAAAACTCCTACTTTATTTGGTAATTTAGTAGGTCAATTAAGATTTAGTAATTATCTACCTGAAGAAGAAGTTGGAAGACACATAATGAGACTCCGACAATACTATGATGTAGGTTTTGAAGAAGCAACTTATTATGTAGAAGATAGAGTTTTCTATTTCAACTTCTTACAAGATAATCGTGCTATTGTAAGAATATTCCCTATGGAAGATTATTGTAAGATAGATCCTAATATAAAAATGAAAGAATATAGATATGGAATAATCTATATTCGTGAAACTGATGAATTTCAAATGCAAGATATAGATAGTGCATTTGATTATATACCAGATGAAACAAACGATAGTATTATTTATATGAGAGAGCCAATTCCTATTGAAATTGGTGTTAAACCTGTAAAAAAGGAATTGCTCGATATAGAAGAATAAAATGCGTACACGTTTTGCGAGTTTACTCGTGAAAGTGGGAAAAGCATTTTATAAACTTATGTAGTTTTGTTTTATTGCGATAGCTTTAAAACATTACGAAATAAGTTTCAAAAGGGTTCTAGGGAATCCCTAGCCCACAGATTATTTTGATACTTGTGTCAAAATACCTAGGGGGTTAAATATTTTGTCATAAACAAAATAGATGCTAGAAAGGATGTGATTTCGTATATGTCAGAACTTGCATATTCACTACATTTGGGTAGTGATAAGAATAGAAAAAATGTATCAAGATTGCGAGCAAAATCTAATGCTAGTGAAACTACTTCTCTATCAAACAATGCAATTCAAAATGCTAGACAATTATCCCGTGTTGATAAACATAATTATCGTAAGTATGGTGATAACGAGCATTTAATTGAAATAGTTAGAGGAACAACTTCTTTATATAGTGATGTTCAAAAATTATATAGAGATGAATTTGAAGAAGCAAGATTAGAATATAATTCTAAACAAACTAGAGATGATAGGAAAATAGATGATTACTTTAAAAAAATTAGTGATAATTCTAAAAATGATTTGGCTTGTGAAATTATTATTGAACTTGGAGATAAAAAATATTGGGATACCAAAGATGATAAATTTAAGCATAAAATGTCTAATGTATATAAAGAACAAGTTAAAGATTTAGAAACTTTAATTCCTAATTTTAAAGTAGCAAGTGCAATAATTCATTATGATGAAACTAGTCCACATATGCACGTTGTTGGTGTTCCAATTAAATATAAAAGTAAAAATGGTATGTCTAAACAAGTTGGTAAATCTGATGTATTTACTAAAACAAAGTTAATTGAACTACAAGATAAAATGAGAAGTTTATGTATTGCTAGTTTTAATAAAGAATATGATCTTAATAATGTTTTAAAGATTAAACAAAAAGGCAGAAACAAAGATATAAATGTTAAAGATATGGGAAACTATATGGAAATGAAAAAGGAACTATCTAAAAATCAAGAACGATTAGAAATTGCTAATAAAAAATCATTAGAACTGGACAATAATTCTAATGAAGTTAAGAAATTAGTAGATAATTTAAAAACCACTTTTACTAATAAAGATAAATATGTTTTAAGTAAAGATGATAAAGATAAAATTGATAAATTTATTCAGCAAGTAGATTCAACTAATAAAGAATATAAGAAAATGCAAAAGTTATCTATTACTCTTAATGATGTAGATACTGAACTTCAAGAAAATAGAAAAAAGATTAAAATATTAACCGAAAACAATGATGCCTTAAATATTAAAGTTAAATCTTTTGAAAAGAAAGTTGATAAACAAGAAGATGAGATAGATGAATTAAAAGAAAAGAATTCTAAACTACAAAGCACTATTAACTTCTTTGAAAATTTATTTGATAGATTAGTTAAATTTATTAAGAATAAGATGTTTGGTAAGGAAAAAGAACGTGAAGATTATTGGAACTTTTCAAAAGACCTATATACTCACAATATATTTAGTGATAAAACTATTGAATCAATTCAAAATGATTATATTTGGAATAGAGAAAATACTAAAGGAAAATTAAAAGATGATTACGAAATTGATAGGTAATCATCTTTTTTTTACATCATTTTTGGTTTTTGATTTTCTTGTCGTTTCTTTTCTTCTAGTTTTTCTTTTGCATATTCTCCAAAACCTTCAGTTGGAAATTCTGCATAAAACATTGCATAAACTAAAGATAAATCTTCTAATTTACTATAGTATAATAAATCAGAATAATTTACATAACCTTGTTCTCTGGAAGTTAAATTATGACCTAGAGTTGTAGCTTGCATAGATAATGCAGCTTGTTCTCTAATCTTTGAAAGTAATGATTGATCTAATTTTTTAAGATATTGTGCCGTAATTAAAGACTCATCTGTAAAAACTTTAGGATTTATTTGTGTTGCCATCATTCTTCTATATTCTTTTAATTTAATAATAGAGTATTGCGCTTCTTTAGGTAATTCTTCTAAAGTTTTCTTTATATCCATCTCAATTTCGGCTTGTCTATGTTTTATTTGTTCATATTTAATTGAATCAGTAATTTTTTCAAAATATTCCTCTTTTTTGGCGCTACTAAGTTTATTATAATCTGTTCTTTCTTTATCATAAATAATGTTATTAGGTTCTTTAATGTTTTCTACATAATTATTTAATAGAACTGATTCAGTATAGGAATCAATTTTTTTGTCAATATATATTTCTTTTCTTTTTTGTTTTATCAATTCTTCAATGCATGTTTTCATTATTCCAACTGAATCAATTTTAAATTCTTCTTCATGATTTTTTAAAATCTCATTTAATTTGTTTTTATCACTTTCTGGCATTTTATTAAAAATACTTTCAAGCACCTTATAATCTTCTATGTTCATAACACGACCTCCTCATATATACATTATATCATGTAATTTATCAATTTTGTTAAATTTATTTACAATTGCGATTCTATTTACGCTTTTTATTAAATTAATATTTTGAATAAAATTATTGAATTAAATTAAAATTATGGTATATTATTAGTAGTGAGTGATATTTGTTTATCACTAGAGAAAGAGTTGTAGATATCTACGACACTTGCTCCATAGTGAAATCTGCTCGAACTTTTCGAGTTTTGATAAATGACTAATCCAGAAATGGATTAGTTTTTTTGTGTTTCGAACTCCACGTGTCAGGCTTGGAAGTTATACAAAGACTATCCTACTTTATAAGGAAAGGATGGAACTATGGTAAATATTATTAAAGAAGAACTATCATTAGAAGAATCATTAA
>CAKOXP010000008.1 GCA_934130175.1 uncultured Bacilli bacterium | reverse complement strand
AATGGACAAGGTTTAAATATTCAATCAGGAAACTTCAATCTATTAGGAGGAAAAATATCAGGAAGCACCTATGGAATAAAAAATAATAATGGAGAAATAACATTAGGAAGTAATGAGAATGAAGTTGATACAACAAATCCAATAGTAATAGGAGAAACATACGGAATATACACAACATCAGGAAATTTTAATTTCTATGATGGAAAAATATATGGAAAGACGGCCGGTTATTATGGGACTATATCAACACTAGCTGATAATTTTATGATGGATGCAAGTACAGAAACTATTAATAATGAGGTATATATTACAAATTATTTATCTGAGCAAGGAAATATTATTCAAAATGGTGATAAGCAATATAAAAATGTTCAAACCGCAATAGATGAATCAACTAATGGGGATACATTAACGTTTATAGATGATACTTTGATTCATTATCCCTTAACATTTTCTAATGATGATAATATAACTTTAGATTTAGCAGGACATAGTGTTAAAATGACAAAAACAATAACCAATTTAGGTACATTGAATATTAATGATACTCTAAATTCTGGAAGTATAAATTTATTAAATTCAGTTAAATTATTTGTTAATTCAGGAATACTAAAAATAAGCAATATAAACATAACTAATGATGTGACGACCTCACCCATTATAAATAGTAGTGGTTCATCAAAACTTAATCTTGAAAATATTAATATGACAAGCTTAAATGGTATTGTTATAGGAAATGATTCAATTGCTACTATTGATAATTCAAATATCACTGTTCAGAATTCTAGTCTTATTACAAGCTCTGGATCTATAAATATTAATAATGGAACATATAAAGCTCCAACTGTAATATACCAAAATCAAAGTACATTAGATTCAAGTATTATGGCTACTATAATAGGGACAAATCAGTCAATCTATAATTATAGTAATAGCTTTAGTGTTAATAAATCTGATTTAACAGGTCAAGTTATAAATAGCAAGAATTTAACATTAAGTAATACCACTATAAATAGTAATATTAGAAATAATAATAATAGTAATCTTGAAATAAATAATAATTCTATAGTAAATTTAGCCAAGTTAACCAGTGCACTAGCAGGATTATATAATGCTGGTTCAACAACAATTAATGATGTTACGCTAAATTCATCAATAAATAATTTGAATTATTCAACTACTTATCAAATTGAAAATAGAGGAACCCTAAATGCTACAAGATTAACATCTAATATAACGGATTTTCCTACTATCAATAGAAGAGAAGTATATGGGATTTATAATAATGGTGGAGAAGCTAATTTGAATGAATATAATGCTATAATAAATGATGAATCAATAAATGCCGCAAAAATTTATGGGATTTACAATACGGATAACGCTAAAGTTAATTTTAACTCAGGCACCCTATCTATATACGGTGGTAGAGAAACATATGGAATATATTCTGGTGGCAGTAATTCAAATATAAAAATGTTATCAGGAAATATTTTAGTAAATCAGGCAATATTAGGTTATGGGATTTATATAAATAATGGTGAAGTAATACTTGGTAGTCAAGATGGAAAAGTATCAATAACAGATCCTAGTATTAGCTCTATTTGTTCAACAACGGGCGTAGGGATAAGAAAAGTAAATGGTTATTTAAAATACTATGACGGAAAGATTCTAGGCTCTACAAGTGCTAAACCAGAAACAACAACTGATGTAGAATATGGATATGAAGCAAGAAATCATAAGGATGAATCTGGAAACGATTATTGTATATTAGAATATATGGAGTGATAAAATGAAAAATAAAATAAAAAATGTGATTAAAAATAAGATAACCCAAAAAGTGCTATTGGCTTTTTGCATATTAATTATACTAATAATAATGATAAGTGAAAAAAGAAATATATCTCCCTTAGAAGAACAAGCTATTAAAGAATACAGTAGTAAAATGGTTATCAATATTGATGAGATTTATAATAAAGATAAAAAAAATGATAAATATATAGTCTATACTATGAAATACTATAATAATGAATTAAATAGGAACGAAATAACAGTAAATGAATTAAGAAAATTTGTGTTTGAAAACTTTAATAAAAACCTAAGCAAAAAAGAACTATTAAAAATAGGTGTCTCTCAAAAACTAATAGAAAATAATATAAATTTTGATTATGATACAAATAAATATACATATAATGATTCTAAAACTTTGAGTGATATAGCAAAATATAAGATAACAAAGTATGAGTTGGAAAAAATAAGCAAACATAGTGATACAAGATATAGTGTAAGATATAAAAAATATGAGATTAAAAATCCATATAAGCTATTAAATTACTACGAAGAATTAAATAACAAAAAGAAAACAAAAGATAAGTATAATACAGATGATATTTTGAAATATATTAAAGGAATAGGCAAAGAAAAAAATATTATAAATAATATTGATCAAGAAGGATTAAAAAAATTTGGAAAAGAAAAGGAAATTGTAACAATAGAATATAAAGTTATTAATAATAAATTAACTGTTGGCAACATTAAAAAATAGTACTTATTTATTAAGTGCTTTTTATTTAGATTACTAGTAAACCTATATATAAGAAAAAATATTAATAATTAAAAATCTTAAAGGCTTTAACTGAGTCTAAAGATTTACTTGAAAGATATCTAGAAGATGTTTTTTTCCTTTAAACATACTAATATTTTATGTATGTGATGATAATTTACTCTAGCAACAGAATTATATAAATTAGAAAATATTGTGATTTTAGGAAAATACGAAATAGAATATGAAAATATTGGCTTTGTTAATGAAAAAAATTTAATACACTTAGAATTATAGTTTTTCAAGAAACTAAAAAAGTAAGTATATCCAAGTTAGAGATAATAACTATCAAAAAATGTTATTAACAAGTACCAAAAGAGTAAATCTCAAATAGATAAATTTAATAATAAATACAAGAAAGGAAGCAACTAAAAAGTTGGTTCTTTTTTTTGTCAAATAAGTGTAAATTACTAAAAAAATTAAAAAAAAAATTATTTCTTAATTTACAAAGAGTGGTAGTTAAGGTAATATATAATTAACCAGTGGTAGAAAGTGGTGGAAAGTGGGGGATTATATGTTCATGGGTGAATATCATCATAATATTGATGATAAAAACAGACTTATTATTCCTTCTAAATTCCGTGATGAATTAGGAGATGAGTTCATTATTACTCGTGGAATCGATGCTTGTTTGTTTGTCTACTCTAAGAGTAGCTTTCAAAAAATCGTTGATAAATTAGAAACCTTACCATTTACTAAGAAAGATGCTAGAAACTTTAATCGTTTCTTCTTATCTGGTGCTGCTGCAGTAGAATTAGATAAACAAGGACGTGCAGGTATCAGTCAAACATTAACAAATTATGCTGCTTTAGATAAAGAGTGTGTTGTGATTGGTGTTGGTGATCGTCTAGAAATTTGGGCCAGAGAAAATTGGGATAATTTCTATAATTCTGCGAAAGATAATATGTCTGATATAGCTGAAAACTTATTTGATGGGGGTCTAGATTTATGAAGCATATAAGTGTTTTATTAGAAGAAGCAGTTAGTGCTCTTAATTTAGACGAAAATAGTATTGTTGTTGATGCAACACTAGGTTATGCAGGACATAGTAGTGAAATTTTAAAAAGAATAAAAAGAGGAAGACTATTCGCCTTCGATCAAGATAGTGAAGCAATTAAGTATAGTACTGATCGTTTAAACTCGATTGGTACTAACTTCACTATCATTAAAAGTAATTTTGTTCATTTAAAAGAAAAATTAAATGAATTAGGTGTAGAAAAAGTTGATGCTTGTTTATTTGACCTTGGAGTATCTTCTCCACAACTAGATGAACAAGAAAGAGGTTTTAGTTATCATTTGGATGCTAAACTTGATATGAGAATGAATCAAGAACAAGATTTTAGTGCTTATGATGTCGTTAACACCTATAGCAAAGAAGAACTTACAAAAATCTTTAATGATTATGGAGAAAGTAAGTTTTCAAGAAATATTGCCAATAAAATCATAGAGTATAGGAAAACAAAAAATATTGAAACAACTTTAGAGTTAGCAGAAATAATTAAAACAGCTGTACCTATGAAATTTAGAATAGACAAACATCCAGCAAAACAGATTTTTCAAGCTATTAGAATTGAAGTAAATCATGAACTAGATGTTATAGAACCAGCCTTAGAACAAGCTCTAAGCATGCTTAATGTTGGTGGAAGAGTTGCTGTAATTACATTTCACTCCCTAGAAGATAGAATTGTAAAACGCTATTTCAAGAATGTTAGTGAAATAGATATAAAAGTAAAAGGACTTCCAAATATACCAGAAGAATATTTACCAGATTATAAATTAGTAGTTAATAAAGCTATACTTCCTTCAAAAGAGGAATTAGAAAATAATAAGAGAGCAAGAAGTGCAAAACTTAGGGTTATAGAAAAAATTAAATAAAAAGGGATGATTTTCATGAAAAAGAAGAAAAAAATGAAAAAACAATTAAAGATGTCTAAAACAGAAAAATTCTTATACACTTTAGCAGTTTTTCTATTATTAGTATCTCCACTTTCTATCGTGTTTTCCAAAGCAACACTTGCAAAAATAAACTTTGAAGTTGAACAACAAAAGAAAGAAATTGAAAAACAAGAAAAAACTAATGAAAGTATTTCTATGACAATTGATGAATTAGCATCTCTTACAAAAATCCAAGAGGTTGCAGCAAACCAAGGATTGAGTTATAATAATAATAATATAAGAACAATTACAGAAGATAAATAATAAACGGATGTGATAAGATGAAGAGAAAGAAAAAAACTAGAAATAGTATAAAATATAGTAAGCTATTCATTTTCTCTTCTCTTTTTTTGTTTGTAGTTATGATAGGAAGAGTAATAGAGTTATCAACATCAAAAACAATTGATGGTGTAAATCTTCAAGAACTAGCTAGTAAAAGAACCAGTAAAACAGAAATATTAAAAGCAAAAAGAGGAACAATCTATTCTAGCGATAATGAAGCTTTAGCTCTAAATGTTTCTTCTTATAAACTAATAGCGTATCTAGATCCAAAAAGAACTGAAAATAAAGATAATCCTCAACATGTTGTAGATAAAGAAAAAACAGCTGAAGCTCTCGCACCAATTCTTTCTATGGAAAAAGATGAAGTTTTAAAATATCTTAATAAAGAAGGGGTTTATCAAACAGAATTTGGTAGTCATGGTAAAGGTCTTTCTGAACTAGATAAAAAGAAAATAGAAGATTTAAACTTACCAGGACTAGATTTTATTGAAAGTTATAAAAGATACTATCCTAAAGGTCAGTTTTTATCATATACACTTGGATATGCTAAAGCAAGTAGTGATGACGAAGATGATATTTCAGGCGAGATGGGTATAGAAAAATACTATGACAAAATCTTAAAAGGTAAAGATGGCTATGTTACATATCAAAAAGATTTAAAAGGATATAAAATAGCTGATACTAAAGAGTTAAAAGAAGATGCAATTGAAGGAAAAGATATATATTTAACAGTTGATAGTAATATTCAGTTTTTTATAGAACAAGCTCTAAATAAAGCCAAAGAAGAGTTTGGATATGAATGGTTTACAATGGTAGTAGCAGATGCTAAAACAGGGGCAATCTTAGGCCTTGCTTCTTATCCATCATTTGATCCTAACTTAAGAAATATGACTAATTATTTAGACCTTACAGTAGCATCAGCCTATGAACCTGGTTCTACTATGAAAACATTTACTTATATGGCAGCTATGGAAAATGGTGTTTATAATGGAAGTGAAACCTATAAATCAGGTACTTATGAAACATCTGATGGAACTGTAATTGGTGACTGGAATCGTAATGGTTGGGGTATGATAAGTTATGATAAGGGTTATGCTCTATCAAGTAATGTTGGAGTTATTAATTTAATTAAAAATCATATGAATTCAGCTATGTTGAGGCAATATTTTAGAAAACTTGGATTTGGTTCAAAAACAGGAATATCTTTACCAAATGAAGTAGCTGGTACAATGAACTTTAAATATGAAACAGAAATTTATAATGCTGGATTTGGTCAAGGAATTACAACAACACCAATGCAAAACATTCAAGCTTTAACACCACTTACAAGTGATGGAATGTTACTTGAACCATACATAGTTAAAAAAATTGTAAATCCAACTACTAATGAAGTAGTAATGAAAGGTAAGAAAAACGAAATAGAACGAGTTGCTTCTACTACAACAGTTGAAAAGATGATCCAGTTAATGGATGATACAGTTAATGGAATAGGAAATACAGGTAGTGGGTATCGTATCGATAGTCATGAACTTATAGGTAAAACTGGTACTGCTCAAATAGCTGCGGAAAATGGAAGAGGTTATTTGAATGGTAAAAATGATATAATTTCTTCTTTTGCAGGAATATATCCTAAGAGCAATCCTCAAATAATTATTTACGCTTCTGTAAAAAGACCAAGTAATGGTAGTCAAAAACCAATATCTAATGCTGTAAAAGAAGTTGTTTTGAATACAGGTAAATACTTAGGAACAGAAAAACAAACTGCTACAGATCAAGTAATTGAGTATAAATTACCATCGTTTACTAATAAAGATTTAGAAAAAGTAAAAACAACCTTAACCAATAATGGTATGAATTATCAAATAATTGGGAATGGTACTAAGGTAGTTAAACAATATCCAACTGCTAAAACAACAGTTACTAATAAAGATAAAATATATTTGATAACTAATGATAGTAGTTATGTAATTCCAAATGTTGTAGGTCTTTCTAGTAAAGAGGCTAAAAGTTTACTTGAAATACTTGGTGTAAAAGTAAAACTAGAAGGCAGCGGTTATGTAAAAACTCAAAGTGTTTCTGAAAATACACCTATAACAGATGGTATGGAAATTGTTTTGAGCTTGGATAAAAAATTTGAAAGTTAGGTGGAAGAGATGAATAAAAATAAGAAAGTAGTGATGGGAACAATTATAGGAATTTTAGTATTAATTGTAATAATTGCTATAGTTATCGTAATGGTTTTTAATACTAAAAGTAAAAATATAAAACTAGATACAAATTATAAATCATTAATAGGAGTAAAGGTAGAATCAGATGTAATATTAGTTATTAATCAAAAAGATAAAGTTTCTAATATTTTGTTTTTAAATAGTAAAAGTGTTTCAACTTTAGCAAATAAAAAAATAGAAGGAAAACCTTATGATAAGGCGATAGAGTTAATTGTTGATAAACTAAAGAATGCCGAAGAGTTTAATCATTCAAATAGTTTGTATTTAATTAAATATGATGACGGTGGTAACTATTCTAAAGTATTAGAACAGTTTAATAAACAATTTGTTATTTATGGAGTTGATAAAAGTGTTGTCGAACAAACATCAACTATTAATTTAAAATTAGATGAACTAAAACTAGATAAAACTAATAATGTTCCTGACAATTTAAAATTGTTATATGACTTTTCTAAAAATAATTTAGAAAAGTAGGAAACTAATTAATTGAAAGCGTTTAACAAATGATTAAATGCTTTTTTATTAGGTAAAAAATAAATTTTTAGATATAAATTCTATTCAATTATTAAATTTGGTCATTTGCAAAGAAACCTAAAGTATAATATAATGCCCTCATATTTCAGGTGTAAAATTGTGACAAATTTGTTTGATTTTACAAATTTATATAATATAATAAATATAAGAAGATAGGAGATAAAATATGATTAAGGCAGCATTATTAACTTTAGGTATTATAACAATTGGAGTATTAACATTATTTATGTTTTGCTCTTTGAAAATTTCTAAAATAGCAGATGAAATTAATTTAGACAAATAAGGAGGACTGTAGAAGTCATTTTTAATTGATATTTTAAAATTATTAGTGTATTCTAATACTAGAGGGAAGTGTAAAATATGGAAGAAAAGAAAAAAATAGGAAATGCAAAACTTTTAGTAATAGCTATAGTATTAATCCTAGTAGTAATAATAGGAACAACATATGCATGGTTAAGACTAACAAAGAATTCAGATATAGTAAATAAAATAACAGCAGGAAACTTAGAATTAGTATTAGATGATACAACAAGTGAAGGAATAAAATTAATAAAAGCAATCCCAATGAGTTATCAACAAGGAATAAAAACAGAAGAGTATACATTTACATTAACAAATAAAAGTAGTACAAGTAGTTATACTTTATCATTAAAAGATCTAGATACTTATACAAATGATAATAATGAAGAAGTAGCAATAACAGATGCAGATAGATTAGCTGATTCTAAAGTAAGATATATTTTATTAAAAGATGGAGAAGAAGCAACTGCAGCAAAATCAAAAATATTAACAGATAGAGTAATAGACTCAGGAACAATAGAAAAAGGAAAAACAATTACTTATAGTCTAAGAATCTGGATAGATTCAAAAGCAGGAGATAATAATACAGAAGAAGAAGTAATGGGAAAAGTATTTAACGCACAACTAAGTTTAGAAGCTACTCAAACAGTAACCCCAACAAAAACAGCAGTATGTAAAAGAGCAACAACACTTCATACAGAAACTTGTTCTAATGAAGATGCAACAGGATATTGTCAAGCGGATGGATATGCCTTAAATGATGCAATGACCTATGGAAATCTGGGAACAAAAGGAGTTCTAACAAGTGGAGATGCATTTGATTGTGATGTTAATGGGGATGGATTATATGATTCTGAAACAGAAAGATTTTATTATGTATCAGATGTAACAAATGGAGTTACAACAGATAATAATACAGCGGTATTAATCTATTATAATAATGTAAGTGGAGGAGTGGCATCTAATTCAACAGCATATGCATATGATGAAAGTGGAACTAACAATAATGGCCCAGTAACAGCAATAAAACAATTACCAACAACAGAGCAATGGAGTAACGTAAACCTAACAAATACAACAAGAGCTATAACAAATGAGAATGGAGGAAATACAACAACTGCGGGAGATCTTCCAACAGCCTTTAGTTATGAAGGATATGCAGCAAGACTATTAACTACCCAAGAAGTAAGTACTGGTTGTGATGTTATAGTAGGAAGTTATATAAAAGGTGAACTAAGTAGTAAATGTAAATATTTAATGGAAAATACAAAATATTCATCTGATAGTTTAGCTACTTACGGAGGATTGTTAGAAACTCCGGATTCATCACGCTCAAATTATGCTTGGCTTGTTCGCGGTAATTATCGATATATTGATTACGTATATGTAAATAGTGCAAGTTATCGTGGCGTCCGTCCTGCAATAGAAGTTGCTAAAGTAAATATCGAATATTAAAACCAAAAATGAGAATCATAATGATTTTCATTTTTAGTTTGCTTAGTTTTTCTTTACAAATATCTAAATACATGCTATAATATGCAGCGTATTTAGAGGTGGTTTGAATTGAAAAAAAGTGTATTGAGAAACATTTTAAGTATAATAAGTTTAATTATATTTATACTTTTATTGATTACTGTTATTAAAATAAATATTCTTAGTAATAAATACCTTATATTATTTATTGTGGTTGAAGTTATTATTAATTTATTAGGTATAGTATTTGTTAATTTAAAAAATAAATTTTTCTTGGTATTAGGTATCATAATATTGATTATTACTAATGCTTTTAATATTTTTGGGTTTTATTATCTAGATAAAACAAATACATTTATAGATAAAGGATTTTCTGATTATGCTGTTGTAAGTACTGATTATATAGTTATAACTAATATTAATAATCCTATTAATGATATTCAAAAAATAAATAATAAAATCTTTTATTATAAGTATTCTAAAAGTATAGATTTGGCATTAAAAAAACTAAAAGATAGAGAATTAGTCGCAACTGATAGTATAAGTACTGTTTTAGATATTATTAATAATGATACAAATAATTATTTATTGATAAGTAAATCTAATTATGATTATTTAATGAATTCATCTATTTTATATGATAGTAATAATTACAAAATAATTAAAGAATTTAGTGTTAGTTATAAAGAAAAGAAAAATGATACTGTAAAAGATAGTTATACTATTTATTTAAATGGTGTTGATTTCACTGGAATAATGCGAGACTTTAATATGCTTGTTACTGTTAATACTAAAAGCAAACAAATAGTTTTAACTTCTGTTTTAAGAGGATATTATATTGATGTTCCAGCCTATAATATAAAAGATACATTGATGTGTTTGGGTTCACTTGATAGTGATGTTAGCAAAGAAGCACTAGAAGAACTCTTTGATATAGATATTGATTATACACTTAATATTAATACTAATTCATTAGTAAATGTTGTTGACACTTTAGGAGGAGTAGAGTTTTGTTCTGACTATGACTTTACAACAACACATGTTTTAACAACTAATACATATGATGACAAAACTGGTACAAAATTGAATGTATCTAAAGGATGCAAAAACTATAATGGAAAGGAAATACTTGCGATATCCAGAGAAAGACTTAATCTAAAAAATAATGAAAGAGGAAGAATAAATAATTGTCGTAAAATTTTACTTAGTGTAGCTAAAAAGACTTTATCTGGATCTACTTTATCTAATTACACAGAAATTTTAAATAGTTATAGCAATTTATATACTACTGATATGAATAAAAAAGCTGTTACTAATCTATTTAAATCATTAATAGAAAATTATAGTGATTATGAAATAATTGAACAATATCCAGATGGTACAGACGGAAAAGGAATGGGACATTTAGGAACTCAAGAAGTAGGTGTTACCATACCTGATATGGAACAAGTAAATACTGTTAGCAAAAAGATAAAAGAGGTATTAAATAACAAATAATACTTCTTTTTCTTTTCTTTTTATGTTATCATTTTTATATGAAGGTAGAGGAATATTTATGAAAGAGTGTATTAAAAAAGAATATATATTATATTTTACCTTTTTTCTATTAATTATGTTTTTAAGTCCTATTTCTGGGGATGATTGGGGCAATTATTTAGTTGGAGAACAAGGAATAAGACATATAGTAGTAAATACTGTTGGAATGTATTTTTCATGGGAAGGCAGATTCATAAGCAGACTATTAATCAACATACTTACTTATAATAAATGGTTATGGAATATTCTGAATAGTTTAATTATTGTATTAATAATGTATATGATAAATACCATATGCAAATTTAAAAATAAAAAAACGATGTTTCTGGCAGTACCACTAATATTTCTTTTTATGAATTTGTATACCTTTTCACAGGTTGTTGTTTGGATAGCTGGTAATATCACCTATTTATTTGTTATTTTACTATTACTTTATTATTTAAATGAACTTTATAAAAATAAGTTATCATCAATGAAAAAAAATATCTTTTTAATAATATTAAATATAATAATTCCAATGTTTGTTGAACATATGGCTATTATCTTAATATTAATTAACATTTTATTTATAATCCTTGATTACTTGGAAACTAAAAAGATAAATAAGAAATTAATTATATTTTTGCTTATATCAATAATTAGTTTTATAATCATGTTTTTATCACCAGGTAATACTTTAAGAAATAGTATTGAAAATACATACTTTAATAATCTAAGTTTTATAAAGAAAATAGGGTATAATATACCAAATTTCATATATTATACATATCTTATTAATTACTTACTAATTATATTAATGCTTATAGGTAATTGTCTAATTACCAGAAATAAAATAAAAAATAAAATAGTTAGGATTTTTTTCTATCTATTTGAAATTTTTTCTATAGTACCAGTAATAACTTTTACTTTAAATGATCAATTTTCAAGTAATAATATTTTTACAATTATATATTTCTTGTTATATAGTATTTTCAGTTTTCTTTTAGTTATTAAAGATAGTAAGAGCATCAATAAAGATTTAGCTGTATTATTTTTTCTCATTGGAATATGTTCAAACGGAATAATGCTTCTTTCACCAACATGGGGCTATCGAACTTCCTTTGCAACATATTTATTTATGAGTGTTAGTTACTTAATAATAATAGATAGATATTTAAACAAAAGTAAACTTATAAATTATCTTTTAATTACTAGTAATGTAGTAGGTATAATATTATATATTACTTTTTATATAAGTATTCATTTACAATATAATGACAATTATCTGAGAATAAAGCAAGGAATAAATGCTAAAGCTAAAAATATAGAAATAGTTGCATATCCTTCTTTTGCACCATGTAATATTAATCCAGAAAATGCCTATCATTTAGAAATGTTTAAAAAATATTATGGAATAAATGAGGATACTAATATTATTTTGATTGATAATAGTTGGAAGTTTCATTTTATATATAGGAAGACTAAGTAAAAAATAAAAATATTTTTAAGGAGAAGTAGTAATGAAAAATAATAAAAAAATATTAGTAGTTGCACTAGTGCTAACACTAGTAGTAATAATAGGAACAACATATGCGTGGTTAAATATAACTAAAAAATCAGAGATAATTAACAAGATAACAGCAGGAAACTTAGAATTAACATTAGATGATACAACAAGTGAGGGAATAAAATTAACAAAAGAAGTACCAAGAAGTTATAGACAAGGAATGACTACAAAAGAATATACATTTACATTAACAAATAAAAGTAGTACAAGTAGTTATACTTTATCATTAAAAGATCTAGATATTTATACAAATGATAATAATGAAGATGTAACAATAGCAGATGAAGATAGATTAGCTGACTCTAAAGTAAGATATATTTTATTAAAAGATGGAGAAGAAGCAACAGCATCAAAATCAAAAATATTAACAGATAGAGTAATAGACTCAGGAACAATTGAAAAAGGAAAAACTATTAAGTATAGTTTAAGAATTTGGATAGACTCAAAAGCAGGAGATAATAATACAGAAAACGAAGTAATGGGAAAAATATTTAATGCTCAACTTAGTTTAGAAGCTACTCAAACAGTAACACCAACAAAAACAGCAATATGTAAAAGAGCAACAACACTTCATACAGAAACATGTAGCCAAACAAATGAGTATCACTTTTGTGGTGCAGATGGCTATACAGCAAGTGGAAGTATGAAAACTACAACAATAACATATGGTAATTTAGGAAAGAGTGGAATACTCGCATCAGGTGATGCTTTTGATTGTGATGTTAATGGTGATAGTATATATGATGCTGAAACAGAAAGATTTTATTATGTATCAGATATGATAAATGGAACAACAACGGATGATAAAACAGCAGTGTTAATCTATTATAATAACGTAAGCGAGGGAAAACCTTCAAATTCAACAGTATATCCGTATGATTCAAATGCTCAGAATTATGATTCAAGAGATTATATTGATGGACCAGTAACAGCAATAAAACAATTACCAACAATAGATCAATGGAAAAATGTAAGATTAAAAAGCAATATAAGAGATATAACAGATTCTGAAGGCATAGTTAGAAAATCAGGATTTAGTTATGAAGGTTATGCAGCACGATTATTAACGGGTCAAGAAATGAGTGCAGGATGTGATGTTATAATAAATAATGGAGGATTGGGAGAAGTGAGTACTAAATGTAAATATCTAATGGAAAATACAAAATATTCATCAGGTGATTTAATGACAAAAGGTGAATGGTTAGAAACACATGGTTCTCTATATTTTTCTTCAGTTTTGACCATTGATGCTGATTATCGTCGTTTAGAGTTAAATCATGTTACCAGCACTTATTCTTTTGGTGTTCGTCCAGTAATAGAAGTTGCTAAAACTGATATTGATTATTAGAATATAAACTTATAAACATTAGTTACTTCTTTACTTTTTCTTAAATATATGGTATAATATGCACTCGTAAGAGGGGTATTGGTATGATTAAGAAAATTAAAGAGTTTATTTTAAAAAATAGAAAACAAGATGGATACTATGTTTACATTATCGGAAAAAAATCGATTGTTCATCTTGACTAATTAAATAAATATTAGTAGTATATATTTATAAGTTGCGATGACTGAGGTGGAAACTCAAACAGCAGTATAATTAAAGTGATTCTTCTAGAATAAATAAGGTGGAACCGCGGAAATATTTATTTTCGTCCTTATATATATTCTAGAAGTTTTTCTTATTTTAGGAGGAATTTTATGAATGTATTTATAGGTTGTGGTTCTGAAATAGTAGATGATAAATTTTATAAAAATAGTTTATCATTAGTTGCAAAACTAGCGGCAATTGAAGATGTTAATCTAGTATTTGGTGCTTACCATAATGGTTTAATGGGAAGTTGTTATGATATTTTTAAAAATCATAATAAAAAAGTCTGCGGAGTAACACTTAAAATTTATAAGGATCAACTTGATGACTTAGATTTAGATGAGACAATTATAGTAGAAACATCAATGGATAGAATGAGAGAAATTTATCAAAAAAGTGATGTTTTACTATTTTTACCGGGAGGACTTGGGACTTATACAGAAATACTATCTTCTATTGAAGAATCTAGAACTAAAGAAGATGATAAATTAATTATTTTATATAATGATGATTTTTTCTATTCACCACTTATAAAAGAAATGTTTTGGTTATATGAGAAAAAATTCGCCAAAAAAAGCATTGGTGAGTATGTTAGAATAGAGAGTAAAGAAGAAGAGATTGTTAAATTAATTGAAAAGGAGAGAGAATTATGGAACAATTAACAATGGAAAAACTAGTAAATTATGCTAAACAATATGGATATATCTTTCAAGGAAGTGAAATATATGGGGGACTTGCAAATACTTGGGATTATGGTCCATTAGGAAAAGAATTAAAAGATAATATTAAAAATGCATGGCATAAAAAATTTATTCAAGAAAATAGATATAATTATGGATTAGATGCTGCTATACTTATGAATCCGGAAGTGTGGGTAGCAAGTGGACATGTCGCAAGCTTTTCTGATCCTTTAATAGATTGTAAAAATTGTAAAACACGTCATCGTGCTGATAAATTAATTGAAGAATTTACTAAGGGTGAAGAAACAGGTGATGGTTGGAGTAATGAAAAATTAGAAGAATTTATCAAAGAAAACAATATTACTTGTCCTCATTGCGGTAAGAGTGACTTTACATCAATTAGACAATTTAACTTATTATTTGAAACTCATATGGGTGTTACTAATGATAGTCAAAGTAAAGTTTATTTAAGAGGAGAAACTGCTCAAGGAATATTTGTTAACTTTTCTAATGTATATCGTTCTATGAGAGCAAAATTACCATTTGGTATTGGACAGGTTGGTAAAGCATTTAGAAATGAAATTACTCCTGGTAACTTTATTTTTAGAACTAGAGAATTTGAACAAATGGAATTAGAATTTTTCTGTAAACCAGGAACTGATTTAGAATGGTTTGAATACTGGAAAAAATATTGTCTTGATTTTTTGAAAAGCTTAGGATTAAGAGAAGAAAATTTAAGATATAGAGATCATGAAAAAGATGAATTAGTATTCTATAGTGCTGCAACTACTGATATTGAATATAACTATCCAATGGGATGGGGAGAATTATGGGGAGTAGCAGATCGTACTAATTATGATTTAGGTGTACATGAGGCGCATTCTAAGGCTGATTTAAAATACTTAGATCCAGAAACTAATGAGAAATACTTACCATATGTAATTGAACCATCTGTAGGAGTAGATAGACTTTTATTAGCTGTTTTAGCAGATAGTTATCACGTAGAAGAGTTAGAAAACGATACAAGAGAAGTATTAAAACTACATCCAGCTTTAGCACCATTCAAAGTGGCTGTTTTACCTCTTGTTAAAAAATATCATTCAGAAAAAGCAAATGAAGTATACCAAACTTTATCAAAATACTTTATGACTAGTTATGACGAAGCTGGTTCAATTGGAAAAAGATATAGAAGATGTGATGCTGTTGGAACACCATTTGCAATAACTATTGATGATGAAACAATAAATAATAATACAGTTACTGTAAGAGATAGAGATACTATGGAACAAATAACTTTAAATTTGGATGAATTAGTAGATTATATAGAAGAAAAGATTAAATTTTAGGAGGTTAGGATGAGACCAATAATTGGAGTGCCATTAAGATACCAACACTTGAGTGATAATAGATGCATTACTTATATGGCTGAATCAGTTAGAAGAACTCTTCAGAAAGCAGGAGGGAATGTTTTTCCGATACCTCCTGTTCAAGATGTTAATTATATTGATACAAAAACTAGTGAATTTAAAGAATTAACTTTAGAGGAAAAACAAATCATTAATGATAATTTAGATAGATGTGATGGTTTATTTTTACCAGGAGGTATGAAGTTTACTCCGTATGATAGATATATGCTTGAATGTGCTATTGAAAAAAAGATACCAACATTAGCTGTTTGTTTGAGTATGCAAATGATGAGCTGTTATCAAGAGGACGTAGAATTAGGAACTAATGAAACAGAAATAAAGCATGACCAAGAAAATTATGATATTTTAACCCATAAAGTATATATAAATGAAGATTCTAAACTTTTTGAAATCATTGGCGAAAAAGAAATTATGGTTAATAGTTTTCATAAATATCATGCTTTAGAAAATCATATTTATAAGACAGTTGCTATAAGTGAAGATGGATTAATAGAGGGAATAGAATATCCAGCAAATTTCTTTAATATGGGAATACAATGGCATCCAGAAGTTAGTTATGATTTTGATGAAAATTCGAGAAAGATAATTAATTATTTTATAAATGAAGCTAAAAAATTTAGTTATAGTAAAAACAATATTAGAGAAATAGAATCAAAAAGATTAGTCAAATAATAAAACTTTTTTATGTTAATATATTAATAAGAAGTTTTTTTATGCCCACAAATAAATCTTGACATTTTAAAGAATTTATAGTATAATGTGAATACATTTTAAGGGGGAATATAAAATGGTAAAATATAATTTAAAATTAGTTGATTCTAAAAATATTTATGGAACAATGAATGGTGGAACTATGAGACTAAGCAACATCACTGAATTTGACAAGAAGATGTTGGCAAGCATTCATAGCTTAAATATTGAGGATTTAAATGATTATGAACTAACAAAGGATGATAAAAGAGTTATTTTTAATTCTCATAGATTAGCCTTTGGTAAAGATAATGGATTTAATTGGCACAAGATGTTCATGGCTGATCAAAAAACTAAAGATGGTAGTTATTTTGAAATAACTAGAGACTATGTTGAAGCTAATACAAATGGATGGACTGATATTGATGAAGATATTTTAATTATTACTGATAAAGTTCCAGGAGTAGTTGTTGGACATCCAGTAGCAGATTGTCCTGTTGTTGTTATGGAAGATAGAAGCAAAGGTGTTACAGCAGTAGCTCACTGTTCTGCAGATTTAATTGATAAAAAAATGCCAATGATGGTTGCTGATGCATTAAAAGAAGCATATAACAGTAAAGATGAAGATATTATTGCTTATGTGTCTGCTTGTGCTGGTGATAGTTGGACTTATGATACATATCCTTCTTGGGCTACAGATAAGAAATTATGGGATAAAGGCATAATCGAAGATAAAAATGGAATTTTCCATATTAATTTAAGAAAAGCTATTCAAGAAGAAATGAAAGAAAGAAATATTCAAAATGTAGTATATAATGAAAATGATACTATTACTAATCCTGAATATTATTCTAATAGTGCAGCAAGTAAATATGGTTTAAATGATCAATCTAAATTTGGACGTAACTTCTGTGGCGCATTCTACAAAGTTAAAAAATAAAATAATTATAACAAAAATCCATTTTATGTGGATTTTTTTCTTGCTCATTAGAATTAAATTTGGTATTATATATGGTAATTATTGAGGTGAAAAAATGAGAGAATTAGAAGAAAAATATATTGAATTAATTTTAAAAAAATGTCTTAACTTTGATGATAGTAAATCTTTAATGATAAATTGTGATTTTAAAGAACATATTCCTTTTGCATTAAAAGTTAAAGAAAAAGCAAATGAGATGGGAATATTTGATGTTTGTATAAATGTTAATGATTTAGATGAAATTCATGATTATTTAAAGAATACTTCAGTTGAAGATATAAAATTGAATCCGCTTATCGATAGAACAAATTTGAATACTTATGCCTTAAAAGGAGGTTCTTTGTTATTCTTAACTTCTACAGTTCCAGGTTTAATGAATGATATTGGTGAAGATAAAATAGCAAAATGGGTAAGTGAAAGAGGAAAAACCACACCATATTATAGAAAAAATGTCAGTAAATATACTTTCCCTTGGACAATAGTTGCACTTCCTAATGAAAGATGGGCTAAGACAGTCTTCAAGGATGATGATGAAGCATATCAAAAATTATTTTATATGATTATGAAAATGTGTATGGTTGATAGAGATGATCCTATTGCTGCTTGGGATGAATATATAGAAACCAATAACAAGTATAAAGAAAAATTAAATAATCTTAACATTAGAAAGATGCATTATACAAATTCACTTGGTACAGATTTATATATTGAGTTACCAGATAAAAATATTTGGATGAATTTAGATAAACAAAATGATTTAGGAAGATCTTTAATCGTAAATATGCCAAGCTATGAAATATTTACTTCGCCTGACTATAGAAAAACAAATGGGATTGTTTATGCCAGTAAACCTTTATATTATAACGATGTTTGTATTAATGATTTTTATATAGAGTTTAAAGATGGTAAGGCTGTTTCTTGCTATGCAAAAGAAGGACAAAAGACTTTAGAAAAAATAATCACTTCTGAAGAGAAAGCAGATTATTTAGGAGAAGTAGCACTAGTTGCATACGCCTCACCTATATCTAATACTGGTTTAGTCTTTAACCAAACGTTATTTGATGAAAATGCTTCATGTCATCTAGCCCTTGGAAGAGGTTTTGTTAAAAGTATATATAATAGCAAAAACTTAAGTGAAGAAGAATTAATTAAAAAAGGCTTAAATATATGTGCTACTCATGTTGACTTCATGATAGGAACAAGTGACTTACAAATAGAAGCTGAAACGAATCAAGGCAAGAAATTAATTTTTAAAAAGGGAAATTTTAATCTCTAAAATATGAAAAAAGTGTTGACTTTTAATAGCTTTAAGCATATAATTATATCAGTCAAGAAAAAGGAAAGCGATTTATATCCACCTGAGTAGCGAATAGTACTAGGTAAAAAGCCAATTAATATAATTAAAATTATAGGTTTTTAAGTGGGTATAAATTTATATCCACTTTTCTTATTTTATGGAGGTGTTAGTTATCGCAAACAATAAAGATAACATGCTGATCAATGATCAGATTAAAGCTCGAGAAGTTTTAGTAATTGGGCCAAATGGTGAACAAGTAGGAGTAAAGTCTATTGAAGATGCTAAGACTTTAGCAAATTATGCTTCTTTGGATTTAGTTCTTATTAGTCCTAATGCTAATCCGCCTGTTTGTAAAGTAATGGATTATAATAAGTTCCGTTATGAAAAACAAAAGAAAGCTAAGGAAGCATTAAAAAAACAAAAGGCTAATATGTCTGAGTTAAAGGAATTTCGCCTATCACCTGTAATTGATATTGGAGACTTTGAAACTAAACTTAGAAATGCTACTAAGTATTTACAAAAGGGTGACAAAGTTAAATTAACAATTAGATTTAAGGGTAGACAAATGGCTCATACCGAATTAGGAAAAGAGGTTTTATTACGCTTTGCTTCAAAAGTAGAGGACTATGCTGAAGTAGGTGAAATGCCTAAGCTTGACGGTAGAACTATGACAATGATGTTATTACCAAAGAAAGAAAAATAGTAGGAGGAAATAATTATGCCAAAAATTAAAACACATAAAGGTAGTGCAAAAGTTTTTAGAACAAATAAAAACAAAGTTGTTAAAATTGGAAAACCAGGAAGTAGACATAATACTGGTTCTAAATCAACAAACTTCAATAGAAGTTGTAGAAAGGGATCTACTTTATCTAAAGCAGATTACAACAGATTAAAAAATATTATTTAATTTAGAAGTATTAAGGAGGAAATAAAATGGCAAGAGTAAAGAATGGAGCTGTTACAAAAGCTCGTCATAAAAAAGTATTAAAACAAGCTAAAGGTTACTTTGGTAGTAAACATAGATTATATAAAACTGCTAAAGAACAATTAATGCATTCAGGTCAATATGCATTTAGAGACAGAAAACAAAAGAAGAGAGATTTCAGAAAGTTATGGATTACAAGAATCAATGCTGCATGTCGTCAAAATGACATTAGTTATTCA
The DNA here is from genome assembly GCA_934130175.1 of uncultured Bacilli bacterium. Classification (GTDB taxonomy): domain Bacteria; phylum Bacillota_I; class Bacilli_A; order RF39; family UBA660; genus UMGS995. The sequence continues at coordinate 47,448 of CAKOXP010000008.1, read as the reverse complement.
AGATTTATTGAAGGATTAACTAAAGCTGGTGTTGAAGTAAACCGTAAAATGTTATCAGAAATCGCTATCAGCAATCCAGAAGCATTTACTGAATTAGTAAAAGTTGCTCGTGATGGAAAAGCTGGAAAAGCAAAAGCAAACAAAACTGAAATTTTAAAAGAAGTTACTATTGAAGGAACAAAAACAGTTAAGAAAGCTGATACTAAGAAAGTAGAAGCAAAAAAAGAAGAAAAGAAAGAAACTAAAAAAGAAGCAACAGATTATTCAAAAATGACAGTTGCAGAACTTAAAGAAGAAGCAAAAAAACAAAATATTAAAGGTGCTTCAACAATGAAAAAAGCTGAATTATTAGAAGCTTTAAAATAATAAACATATTAGCGAATTTATCTACTTCGTGCCTTAAGGGTTGTAGGTATTAGAAACTAATAGAAGATGAAACGAAAAGGAGAAATTAAAAAATGACAGTAATATCAATGAATTATTTATTAGAAGCTGGTGTACATTTCGGACACCAAAAAAGAAGATGGAATCCAAAAATGAAGGAATACATCTATACAACACGTGATGATATTTATATTATCGATTTAGCTAAAACAGTTAAAAAATTAGAAGAAGCATATGAAGCTTTAAAACAAATCGCTACTGATGGTGGAAAGGTTTTATTTGTTGGAACTAAGAAACAAGCTCAAGAAGCAGTAGAAGAAGCTGCTGTTAGAACTAACATGTATTTCATGAATGAAAGATGGTTAGGTGGAACTTTAACTAACTTCAAGACAATAAGAAGTAGAATTAAAAGATTAGATGAAATTGAAAAAATGGAAGCTGATGGTACTTTTGATTTATTACCTAAAAAAGAAGTAGTTAATATCAAAAAAGAATATGAAAAATTAAATAAAAACTTAAGAGGAATCCGTGAGATGAAAAAAGCTCCACAAGCAATGGTTATTGTTGATCCTCGTAAAGAAGAAATCGCAATTAAAGAAGCTCATATTCTAGGAATCCCTGTATTTGGTATAGTAGATACTAACTGTGATCCAGATGTTGTTGATTACGTTATTCCAGGAAACGATGATGCAGTTCGTGCTGTTAAATTAATCATAGGAGCACTTACTAACGCTATCGCTGAAGTTAATGGTAATGAAGTAATTGATTACGTAACAGAAGATGAAAAAACAAAAGATTTCAAAAAGAATTCAAAAAAATCTTTCAAAGAAGATAAGAAAGAATTCAAAAAAGAAGTAAAAGAAGAAAAAAAAGTTGTTAAAGAAGAAAAGAAGGAAGTAGAAGAAGTTAAAGAAATTTCAAAAGAAGAAACTACTGACTTATCTAGTCTTACTTTAGCTGACTTAAAAGCAAAAGCAAAAGAAGCTGGAATTAAAGGTTATTCTACTATGAAGAAAAGTGAATTAGTAGAAGCATTAAATAAATAAGGATAATTAATAATTGTCCTTTTTCTAAATATAAGGAGGATTTAAAATGTATAAAGCAAGTGATGTAAAAGAATTAAGAGAAAAAACTCAAGCTGGTATGCTTGATTGTAAAAAAGCTTTAGAAGCATGCGAAGGAGATATGGATAAAGCAATCGACTGGTTACGTGAAAAGGGTATCTCTAAAGCTGCTAAAAAAGAAGGAAGAGTAGCTGCTGAAGGTGTATGCCAAATTATAACTTCAGGAAATGAAGCTGTTATCTTAGAAGTTAACTCTGAAACTGATTTCGTTGCAAAAAATGAAGAATTTACTAAATTCGTTGATTATGTAGCCGATCTTATTTTAAAAAGTGATTTCAATGATGTTGATGCATTATTAAACTATAATGATGAAGGAACAACTGTTAATGATAAATTAATTAACATTATTTCAACAATCGGAGAAAAAATAAGCATTAGACGTTTTAAAAAAGTAGTTAAAAACGATAATGAAGTATTTGGAGCATATAAACATATGGGTGGTAGAATTGGTAGTTTAGTTGTTTTAGAAAACACTACTGAAGAAGTTGCTAAAGATGTAGCAATGCATGCTGCTGCTATGAATCCAACTGCTATAACAAGAGAAGAAGTTCCAGCTGAAATGGTTGAACATGAAGCTCATGTTATCAAAGAACAAGTTATGCAAGAAGGAAAACCAGCTGAAATAGCTGAAAAAATGGTTACTGGTAGATTAAATAAATTCTATAAAGAAATTTGTTTAGAAGAACAACCATTTGTTAAAGATAGTGGTATGACAGTTCTTGATTATGTTAAAAATAACGGTGGTAAGATTGTTTCAATGACTAGATTTGAAGTAGGAGAAGGAATCGAAAAGAAAGAAGAAAACTTTGCAGAAGAAGTAATGAACCAAATTAAAGGATAGTTAATGAAAAAATTAGTAGTAGTTTTTCTAATACTTATTATATTTACAACAGGTTGTTCTGTTAAAAAAGTAGAAGAATTAACAGATAGTGAAAAGTTTGCTAAAGAATATAATGTTAGTAAAAATAATCCATTTGTTTATTCTAGTTATAAAGATATAGTTACTATTTTAGAAAGTGGAACAGGACTTATTTTACTTGCTAATTCTGATGATGAAGGAAGTGTAGAAGCTGTAGGACTAATAAATAGTGAAGCTAAAAAATTATCTATTAAAGAAATTAATTATTATAACCTTGATACTTTAAAGAATAAAGAAAAAGGTAAATATAAAAGACTAAAAATGGAACTAAAAGAAGATATTTCTAATTTTGATTTTGAAATTCCCCTTTTAGTTGCTGTTAAAGATGGTAAGATAATAAACTATAGTAATTGTTTTTCAAAAGAAGAGGAATTATCTAGTGAATATCTTACTAAGAAAAGATTAAAGAGTATTAGAGAAAAGTATTCTGAAATATTGAGTTATAAAGAGGATTCTAAAGGTGAGTAGAATTCTTTTTTTCTTGCTATTTTTCTTCTTTAATTATATAATGTAGTTATATTAAGAAGATAAGGAGTTGTTATATATGAACAAAGATGATGAAATGAGTAACACATTTGTTGCTGAGGTAGGCCAGAAGTCAGCAATATTTAATCCAGAAAATAATGATCAGGTCGAATCTTTAGAAGAAACAGTTTCTTTCCCAGAGGTTAAAATTGATCCGCCAAAGGATATGCCAAGTGTTCTAGAAGCTGATAAACCTGATTTAACAAAAAAAGAAGAAGAAAATGATGACGAAGAAGAATTCCTAGAATCAAAAAAGAAGAAAAAAAACAAGAAATATAAGAAAAGAAATCCATTCACTACATTTTTAATAATTATCATTTGTCTTGCTTTGGGTGCTGGTGGTAGCTATTATTATTTTGAAATTTTTAATAAAACTGATAGTACTGAAGTTAATAAGAGTGAGGCAAATAAGAAGTCTAATAAAGAAATAAAAAATGATAAAAATAATGAAATAGAAGAAATAGAACCTACAAGTATTTTTGCAAAGAAATTAATCGAAAGATATGATAATTCAGTTAGTTCATCTCAAGATGCTGCAAATTATGAAATTCTATATGCAAAAGATAAGACAACACCTGCAAACTTTAGTGCTGACTATATTCAAGTATTAGGCGTTGCTAATATAAGATCACCCTTTTATTTTTCTAAAGAACAGTTAGATGAAAGTTTAACAGAACTATTTGGAAAAGATAAATTTAAAGCACACGAAGAAACTATTGATTATGGAACTTGCAAATATTATGAATATGCAAATGGATATTATCAATATAAAGAAAAAACTGGTTGTGGTGGAACTTCAGCTATGTCAATGAAAAGAAAAATAGTTAAAGTTGAGAAAGATAATAATAAATTATATATTAATGTTGCTATTGAGATAACAGCAGAGGGAAATATATACAAGGCTTATGATATTACTAATGCTAAGGGTGTTGACCAATTGACTGATTATACATATGAAACATTTGATATTGAAAAAGATTATGCTAAATTAAATCAATATAAATATACTTTTGATTTTGACAAAGATAATAATAATTATTATTTAGAAAGTATAGAATTAGTTAAGTAGAAATTATTTCTACTTTTTCTTTATTTTATAATTTTAATATATTATAATAATACTTAAGGAGAGATGAAAATGAATGAAACAATTATTTCTTTAGCAAAAGAAAAGATGAATAAAACAATAGAATCATATGAACAAAGACTTAGAACAGTAAGAGCAGGAAGAGCTAATCCTTCAAGTTTAGATGGTATTGTTGTATCTTATTATGGATCTATGACTCCACTTAAACAGTTAGCGACAATTTCTGTACCTGAGGCTACACAATTATTAATAAAACCATTTGATAAAGGATGTTTAAAAGATATTGAAAAAGCAATCTTTGAATCAAATTTAGGTTATACTCCAAACAATGATGGAGAATCAATTAGAATTGTAATTCCAGCACTAACTGAGGAAAGAAGAAAAGAATTAACAAAACAAGTAAAAGCTATGGCAGAAGATGCTAAAGTATCAATTAGAAATGCAAGACATGATGGTTTAGATGAGGCTAAAAAACAAGAACTTCCAGAAGATTTAGAAAAACAAGTAGAAAAAGATATTCAAGATTTAGTAAATCAATATAATAAGAAAATAGAAGAAATTTTAAAAGCAAAAGAACAAGAATTACTAACAGTCTAAAAACACTAGTAAATTTGTACTTTTTGTGATATAATACAGCTATCGATGTTGATTAAGAAGTAGTAATATAATGATTATTTTTAGAGAGTCTGTGGTTGGTGGAAACAGATAATATAATTATACGAATTCGTCTTAGGAGTCCTTATTAATAGTAAGCGTAATTCTTGCGTTAAAAGAATATAAGTGTATAGTAAGTAATAAATAACTATAAACTAAGGTGGTACCGCGATAATTCGTCCTTAGATTATAGTTATTTTTTTTGTAAGGAGGATATATATGAAATATGAACAAGTAGAAGAAGTTAAAAAACTATTAGAAAAAGATATGGATACTATTTCTAATATGGATGAACTTAATGAGTTAAAAGTAAAGTATTTAGGTAAAAAAGGACTTATAACTAATCTCAATCAATTAATAAAGGAAATTCCAAATGAAGAGAAAAAAGAGTTTGGAGGAAGTGTTAATGAAGTTAGAGGTATTTTTACAGAATTTTATGAAAATAGAAAGAATGCTTATGAAGAAGAGATTCTTAATAAAAAATTAGCAAGTGAAGCTATTGATATATCACTTCCTGCTACTAAAGTAGCAAGTGGTGCTCCTAGTATCTTAGAAAAACTAGTAGAAGAAGTCGAAGAAGTTTTTATGTCTATGGGATATGATGTAGTGGATGGACCTGAAATAGAACTTGATAAATATAACTTTGAAATGTTAAATATTCCAAAGGGACATCCAGCTAGAGATGCTCAAGATACATTCTATATAGAAGGAGAAGAAGTTTTACTTAGAAGTCAAACCTCACCAGTTCAAGTTCGTACAATGTTAAAAGGAAAAGGAGAAGTTCCAATTCGTGTAATTTGTCCTGGAAAAACTTATAGAAGAGATGATGATGATGCAACTCATTCACATCAATTTATGCAAATAGAAGGATTATTAGTTGATAAAAATATTTCCTTATCAGACTTGAAAGGTACAATTGATGTTTTAGTAAAAAAATTATTTGGACCTGAAACAGAAACACGTCTTCATCCAAGTTATTATCAATTTACTGAACCATCTGTAGAAGCGGATATTAGTTGTTTTAACTGTCATGGAGCAGGATGCAATATTTGTAAAAATACAGGTTGGATTACCGTAGCAGGAGCAGGTGTAGTTCATCCAAATGTTTTAAAATCTAGTGGATATGATCCAGAAAAATGGAGTGGTTTTGCTTTCGGATTTGGATCAGAACGACTTGCAATGTTAAAATATGGAATTAATGACTGTAGAGTTTTCTATAATACAGATTTAAGAGAAGAAAAAGTATTTGATAGAAAGGAGAAAGATTTAAATGATTAGTTTAGAGTGGGTAAGTGATTACATTGATATATCAGATCAAGATTTAAAAGAATTAGCTGTAAAAATTACACAATCAGGTATTAATGTTGAAAAAGTAATTACTAATCATATTGATAACTTAGTTATTGGAGAAGTAATCTCTTGTGTTGAGCATCCTGATAGTGATCATTTACATGTATGTATGGTTGATATTGGTAAGAGTGAAGCTATTCAAATAGTTTGTGGTGCACCTAATGTACGTGAAGGATTAAAAGTAATCGTTTCTCTTCCAGGAGCTGTTTTACCAGGTGATTTTGAAATTAAAAAGGGTAAAATTCGTGGAGTAGAGTCAAATGGAATGATTTGTGCTTTATATGAGTTAGGTTTAGAAGAAAAAAATGATGAAACTTATGCCAAAGGAATTGAAGAATTAGATAGTAGTGCTAAAGTAGGAGAAGATCCTTTAAAATATTTAGGACTTGATGATACATTATATGAATTAGATATTCATAAACATAGAAATAATGATTGTTACTATCATATTGGTTTTGCCTATGAAATAGGGGCTATTTTAAACAGAAAAGTTAAGTTGCCAGAAGATAGTTTTAAAGAAAGTTATGACTCTATCAACAATCATTTTAGTTTAGATGTTGAAACAGAAAAGTGCCCTTACTATACAGCAAGAATGGTAACTAACGTTAAGGTTAAAGAAAGTCCAGATTTCATTAAAAAAAGACTTGTAAGAGCAGGTATGAGACCTATTAATAATGTTGTAGATATTTCTAATTATGTAATGTTGGAATATGGACAACCACTTCATTTCTTTGATAAGAAAAAATTAGGAGACAAAGTTTTAGTAAGAGATGCTAAAGAAGAAGAAAAAGTAATTACTTTAGATGGAAAAGAAAGAGTTTTATCACCTTCAGATATAGTAATAACAGATGGAGAAAAACCAGTTTGTATCGCAGGAGTAATGGGCGGAGAAAATACAGAAGTAGATGATAATACAACTGATATCTTAATCGAAGCAGCAATCTTTGATCCTGTTAGTATTAGATACACAGCTTCAAAGCTTGATCTTAGAAGTGAAGCTTCAATTAGATATGGTAAAGGACTTAGTTTTGAATACACTGATAAAGCTTTAAATCGAGCTTGTCATTTACTTGAAAAGTATGCTGATGCTGAGGTGCTTACAGATGTTGTTAAATATGATAAAGTTGATAAAAGTATTAAAACAGTAGAATTTAGTCCAGAAGATATCAATAAATTACTTGGAATTAAAATAGATGAAGAAGATATGAAGGTTGAGCTTGGAAGATTAGACTTTGATTATGAATATAATGATGGTAAATTTAAAGTTACAATTCCAAGAAGAAGATTAGATATTGATCCATATGTTAATGATATAGCAGAAGAAATTGGAAGACTTTATGGATATCAAAACCTAGTTTCAACACTTCCTGTTGTTCCTATTAGAAGAGGAGATTATATAGGAGATGTTAAGTATCGTAAACAAGTATCTAAAAGACTTAGAAGATTAGGTTTAAATGAAGCTAAAACTTATACTTTGGTTTCACCTGATATGGCTAAATTATTTGACTATGAACATAAAGAAAAAGTAATTTTACCAAATCCAATGAGTATAGATAAGAGTGTTGTAAGAACATCAATTATTCCTTCACTTCTAAATGTATATACTTATAATAAAAAACGTAAGGTTAAAGATATCTTACTTTACGAAGTCGCTAAAACATATGATAAATCATATAATGAAGAAAGTAAAATCGCGGGATTACTATCAGGTAATTATATTTCTAATGGTTGGGACTTTTCTAAAAAAGTGGATTTCTATGTAGTAAAAGGAATCGTAGAAGATTTACTTGATTATATGGGATTTAAAAATAGATATAGTTTTGTTAAAGAAAAAGTAGATGACCTACATCCAGGAATTAGTGCTAAAATCTTATTAGATAGAAAAGAAATTGGTGTTATTGGTCGTGTTCATCCTAAAGTTTTAAAAGATGAAGTATATGTATTTGAACTTTCTTTGCAAGCTTTAATGTCTAATATAAAACCATTAAAATATAAGGAAGCTCCAAAATATCCAGGTATCGAAAAAGATATGGCTTTCATTTTAGATAAAGATGTCATGGCAGATAGTGTTACTTCAACAATCAGACGAGCTGGTGGAAGACTTCTTTCAGATATTAAAGTATTTGATGTTTACACAGGAGAAAATGTAGGCAAAGATGAAAAATCAATTGCTTTTTCTTGTATGTTTGAAGATAATAGTAGAACTTTAACAGATGAAGAAGTAATGACTGTATTTAATAATATCATAGAAAAAGTAGAAAATACTCATAATGCTAAATTAAGAGATAAGTAAAAGGGTACAATTAAAGTACCATTTTCTTTGTAAAGTAGTTATTTAATCTATTTTTTGTTATTTACAAAGTAAAATAAATCAGCTATAATTCTAATTAGAATAGGATGTGTTTTTATGAAGCAAAAACAAATAAAAAATCCAAGTAAAAAAGTAAATAGATTGGGTTTATGTGTATTAATTTTAAGTATTATTATCTGTGTATTTGCAGTAAGCTATGCAGTCTGGGTTAGGATTTATGAAGGTAAAAAGGTAAATTCAATTGATACTGCTACTTTGATTTTGACACTTGATAATTCAGAAAAAAATGCCATTGATTTGACAACTGCAATTCCAGTTTCTGATAATAAAGGATTGACATATGAGCCATACACATTTACTTTAAGAAATTCTGGTACAGTTGGTGCTAATTATCGTTTAATGTTAGTTAATGATACTGAAACATATACTAAAGATGGTTGTTCATCAAAACAATTAGATTGGTCAAATATAAGATATTCATTTCAGAAAAACAATGAACCTTCTATAAAAGGAAACTTATCAGATACATCAGGAATATTAGATATTGGTAGTATTAGTTCAGAAGAGAAGAATTCATATTCATTAAAACTTTGGATAAAAGATAGTGCTACTAATGAAATAATGAATCAACACTTTCATGGAGTTATTAAAGTAGAAGCAATTCAAGAAGATCAACAATTAGAAGATTAAAACTATGTATTATCTTCTTTTTTTTCTAAAAACAACATAAAATTATGATATAATGTTATAGGACGTGATAGAATGAAAGTAGTTATCTGTGCTGGAGGTACAGGAGGGCATATTTATCCTGCTTTAGCGATACTTAATAAAATTAAAGAAAAAGAACCGCTTAGCCAGTTTTTATATATAGGAACAACAAATAGAATGGAAGCAGAACTAATTCCAAAATTAGGCATAAAATTTGTTGGAATTGAAATGGAAGGATTAGATAGAAAGAATATATTTAAAAATATAGGAGTTTTTATAAAATATAAAAAAGCAATTAAAGAAGCAAAAAGAGCAATCAAAGAATTTGATCCTCATATAGTTATTGGAGCTGGTGGATATATTACAGCACCAGTTTTGATTGCGGCTCATAAACTAAAATATAAAACTCTAATTCATGAACAGAATTCAGTGCCAGGAGTTTCTAACAAATTGTTATCAAGATATGCGGATAGAATTTGTGTTTCTCTACCTAATACCGTAAAGGATTTTCCAAAAGACAAGGTTGTTTATACTGGTAATCCTAGAAGTGAAGAAATTATTTCTACAAAAAGAATAGAAAAAGAAAAATTTGGGTTAAATAAAGATAAAAAATTAGTAGTTATAGTTATGGGTTCTCTTGGTTCTACTACCATGACAGAAAAATTAAAGCAATTGATTCCCGCTTTTAATAACAAAAATTACCAAGTTATTATTATTACAGGTAAAAAATACTATGATTCCTACAAGAATATTTCTATTCCTAAGAATGTAGCATTACTTCCTTTCTTAGATAATCTTATAGGACTTTTAAAATCAACTGACTTATTAGTCTCAAGAGCAGGGGCATCAACTATTGCAGAAATAACTGCGATAGGACTACCTTCAATACTTGTTCCTTCTCCTTATGTAACTAATAATCACCAGTATAAAAATGCCAAAGAACTAGAAGAATTAGGAGCGGTAGAGTTAATAGAAGAAGATAATTTCTCCTATACAAGTATTATTCCTAGAATTGATGCTATTTTAGAAAATAAAGTTTTATATAATAAAATGAAAGAAAGTTCTTTGAAGTTAGGGGTTAGAGATTCAGCTACTAGAATTTATCAAGAAATTAAGAAAATTGTTAAGGATGATTAGAAGATGAGTGAATGGTTAACAGATTTAAAACAACTTAATATAGGAAAAATTGAAACAGATGCTTCCTTAAAAAAATTTACTACTTATAAAATAGGTGGTAAAGCTAGATGCGTTATCTATCCTAAAAATACTGAAAAGTTAGTTAAGTTAATGAAATTTATTAGATCAAAAAATATAAAGTATAAGATGTTAGGAAATGGTTCAAATTTGATTTTTAGTGATGATTTATTTGATGGAATTTTAATTAAACTAACTGAATTTGATAATATTGAAATAATTAATAATAAAATTAAAGTAGGGGCAGGTTATTCTTTAATGAAGCTTTCTCGTGTTGCTTTAAAAAATTCATTAACGGGATTAGAGTTTGCTGCTGGTATTCCTGGAACTGTTGGAGGAGCAATATTCATGAATGCTGGTGCTTATAAAAGCGACATGGGATATGTTGTTCAATCAGTAAAAGTTTTAACAAAAGATTTTAAAATAGTAGAACTTGAAAATAAAGAAATGAATTTTCACTATCGTACATCTTTCCTTCAAAAACATCCAGATTATATTTGCTTAGAAGCAGTTATTCGTCTAGAAAAAGGTAAGAAAGATGCAATAGAAGAAGTAATGAAAAGTCGTTTGAAAAGAAGAGTAGAGTCTCAGCCACTTAACTATCCAAGTGCCGGAAGTGTTTTTAGAAATCCAACCGGTATGTTTGCTGGAGAACTAATCGAAAAGTGTGGTCTAAAAGGATATAAATTAGGTGGAGCTATGATAAGTGATAAGCATGCTAACTTTGTTATTAATACGGGTAATGCAAAAGCATCTGATGTAAGAGATTTAATTACTCTTGCAAGAGAAAAAGTAAAAGAAGAATATAATGTTGATTTAAGAGTAGAACAAGAATTTGTAAATTGGGAGTAAGCTATATGGCAAAGAAACTAGTAAAGAAGAAAAAATTAAGAGTATTTAGATTATTTCTAGGTCTTTTGATACTAGCTTTTTTTGCTTTATTAATATATTTGTTACTACATACAAAAATAAAAAATATTATTATTAAAAATACTAATTATTTAAATGATGATTATATTATAGAACTTGCAAATATTAAAGATTATCCATCATTTTTTCTAACTAGAAGTAGTTTGATTGAAGAAAAATTAGAAAAAAGCCCATACATAAAAAAGGCAATAATAAAAAAGAAATTCTATAATGTCTTAGAAATAGATATAGAAGAAAATACTCCCTTATTTAGCTATGAAGTTGATCATACCATTGTCTTTGAAAATAAAAAAAGTATAAAGGAAGATGAAGAAGTAACTTTATTTAGAATCCCAAGACTTATGAATTATGTACCAGATACTAAGTATGATATGTTAATAAAAGGATTAAAGAAAATAGACAAAGATATTTTAGGAAAGGTATCAGAAATAACCTACACACCTAATGAATTTGATAAAGATAGATTTTTATTATATATGGACGATGATAATAGTGTTTATTTAACTTTGACTAAATTTAGAATGCTAAATTACTACAATAAAGTATTAACTCAACTAGATGGAAGAAAAGGGGTATTATACTTAGATAGTGGTAATCATTTCCAAATAAAGGAATAGGAAGATATTGTTTTTAGTATCTTCTTTTTAGTTTAAATTAATCTTGTTCTAGAAATCAATTTATAGTATAATAATATTGTTAAGATTGGAGTGATAATATGAATGACTATTATACTAGTATTGAACTTGGTACTGATACTATTAAAATACTAGTTTGTCAAAAAGTAGATAATGATTTTCATGTTATTGCCCAAGTGTGTGAAAAATCACAAGGAATAAAAAAGGGAATTATAGTAGATACAAAGCAGGCTATAACATCAGTTAAAAAATCTGTTAAAAAAATCAATGAACTGCTTCAAATAAAGATTACTAAAGCGATAGTATGTATTCCTGCAATTGATTGTAGAATGGATATTGTTGTAGGAAGTTGTGACGTCATTGACTATCAAGAAATAACAGGTGAAGATGTTTCAAATGTTTTAAAAGATGCGTTAATAGGTCATGTCTATGACGATGAGGAACTTATTACTGCAGTACCAATTAGCTTTAAAGTAGATGAAGAAGATAACATAAAAGATCCCAAAGGAATGGCTGGAAAATCTATTGAAACAAGAGTTTTGATGACAACTTCTCCTAAAGATTTAGTATACAAAATACTTGAAGTATTAAAGTTAAGTGGTGTTGATGCAATTGATGTTTGTTATTCTACTACTGGGGACTATTTTGCAATTAAGAATAATAATCTTGATAAGCAAGTAGGAGCAATTATTAATATTGGTGAAGATAAGACTACTATTTCTGTTTTTAATAAAGGAATTATGATTAAAAATAAAGTTATCAGTGTTGGAAGTAGAAATATAGATAATGATATATCTTATATTTATAAAACAAGTAAGGAAGACTCTAGATTTTTAAAAGAAAATTTTGTCGTATCTTCTGCAAGGTATGCAGATGTTAATGAGACCTATAAAGCTCTAATTGATAACGATAATGTAAGAGAAATTAATCAATTAGAATTGTCAAAGGTAGTAGAAGCAAGACTTATAGAAATATTAAATTTGATAAAAAATGAGTTAAAAAACTTAACAAAACGAGAAATACGTTATATAATTGTAACAGGTGGTGTATCAGAACTTGCAGGATTCCAATATTTATTAGAAGATGAGCTTGGTATAAAAGCAAGAGTATGCAATATAACTACCATGGGAATTAGACATAATAAATATAGTAGTGTTTTTGGAATTATTAAGTATTTTGATAGTAAACTTAATTTACGTGGAAAACAAACTAATATGTTGAGTGAGTCTGATATAGAAAGTTTAATAACAATTAGAGAAACAAAAGGAAGTAATGACAATAATATTATAAATAAGGTATTCGGTCGTTTTTTTGAAAATTAAGGAGGAACAGGTATGATAGGCGGATTAGAAATGGATCAATTAGCCAAGATTAAAGTAATAGGTCTTGGTGGAGGTGGCGGTAACGCTATCAATAGAATGGTTGAATCTGGTGTTAAGGGAGTAGAGTTTATTGCAGCTAACACAGATTTACAAGTATTAAATAGTTCTAAAGCAGATGTTAAAATTCAAATAGGAGCATCTCTTACAGATGGATTAGGAGCAGGAGCAAGACCAGAGATTGGTAAAGAAGCTGCAGTTGAATCTAAGAAAGAAATAGAAGATGCTTTAGCAGGAGCAGATATGGTATTTGTTACTTGTGGAATGGGTGGAGGAACTGGAACTGGTGCAGCTCCAGTAGTTGCTGAAATTGCTCAAGCTTTAGGTGCACTTACAGTAGCAATTGTTACAAAACCTTTCTCATTCGAAGGTAAGAAGAGAATGCAAAATGCTTTAGAAGGATTAGAAGAATTAAAGAAACATGTAGATACTTTAATTGTTATTCCAAATGATAGATTAAGAGAAATTATTGATAAAACAACTCCAATGTTAGAAGCATTTAAAGAAGTTGATAACGTATTACGTCGTGGTGTTCAATCAATTTCTGATTTGATTGCTGTAGTTGGACTTGTTAACCTAGACTTTGCAGATGTTAAAGCTGTAATGGAGAAAAGTGGTCATGCTATTATCGGTATTGGTATTGGTATGGGAGAAGATAGAGCAATTGAAGCTGCTAAACAGGCTGTATCTTCACCACTTCTTGAAACATCTATTGAAGGAGCAACTGATGCTATTATCAATATTACAGGTGGAGTTAACTTAACATTATTTGAAGCAGAACAAGCAGCAGAAGTTGTACGTGCAGCAGCTAATACTGATATTAATACAATCTTTGGTTCAGTTATTAATGAAAACTTATCTGACGAAGTAATAGTTACTGTAATTGCTACAGGTTTCGATAAGAAAAATAGAGAAATAGAAAGTAGTCAACCTGTTTACAGCAATGTTCAACAAACAAGAAGAACCCAAAGAGTTGAACCAGAAATGATATATCAATCACAACCAACTAGTGAAATATTAACTCCTATTGATGAGGATTCATCTAATGATTCTGATTCAGAATTTGATCTTCCTCCATTTTTAAAGGATAGAAATTATTAATCTAAGTCAAGCAAAAATTTTGCTTGATTTTTTTTGCCTCGGGGGGGGGTATAATAATCTTAGATATAGTATGGTAGGTGATATCTAAGATGAAAAAGAGTTTAAGAATAACACTTATAATAGCGACAATTACCTGTGTAATTTCAATAAGTGGATCATATGCTGCAACAACATATGCAATTAATGCTTCAAATATTGGTTATACAGACAATTCCAGTTTAGGAGCAGATAACGTTCAAGCAGCAATCGATGGAACTTGTAGTAAGGTAAGTACTGTTTTAGCAAATAAGCTTAACAAGAATTTGATTGAAATAACTCTACCAACACCAACTAAAGATACCAGCAACGGCTACTCACTTACTTATAATATTGATTTGTCAGAATATACAGAAATTGTTCCAATAATCTATGTTTCTAACTTTTGGGCCTATTCTGCTAACAGTTATCAAATTCCACCTACATCAACTGGAAAGTTTAGTAGTAAACTTTATTCCTATAGTAGTAACTATGGTTATTACTGGGATGGTGCTATTTCAATAACAAAAAAAAGCATTGTGGTAGGAACAACGTCAAAATCATCAAATGTAAATCAAAATCATTTTGAAATTATTAGATTGTATGCAAGGTAATTGGTCTTTAAGTAGGAGACTTTTTTCTTTGAAATATTATCTTTTAGTGTTATAATTTTTATAGATAGGAGTAAGATATAATGGCAAAGAAAAAGAAAAGAAAAGAATCTAAAAAAAGTTTCGAGCATGCGGCTGAGTTATATGGGATTTTACTTGTATTAATTGCTATATTAGGACTCGGAAAATATGGTGTAGTAGGTAGATTTTTTACATCATTTTCAATTTTCCTATTTGGTTCAATTTATATGCTTTTTTTAGTTTCTATTTTAATAATAGGTGCGTATTTAGTAGTTAAGAGAGAGTGGCCTGACTTTTTTACAACTAAACTTATTGGAATATATGTATTTACATTAGGACTGTTAATTTTAATGCATCAGGGTTTTATAGAAAAAGAAAGTAATATGATGAGTATTTTTAAAGAAACTATTAATCAGTTGGTTGGTGGCTTTAATAGTGTTATGAATACAGGAACACTTACTGATCTTACAGCAGTAGGAGGAGGAATTATTGGTGGGGTTTTTGCAATCCTTTTTGATGCTTTATTCTCATATACAGGAATGCAAATAGTATCATGGACATTAATTGGACTAGGTTTCTTATTATTTGTTGGTTTCTCTTTATTTGATACTTTAAAAGAAAAATATAAAAATAGAACCCCAAGAGGGAAGAAAGAAAAAGTTAAAGATAAATCAAAGGGTGTTATCATCAAGGACGGTACAGAAGAGATTACTACTGAATTAAAAGATGAAGGAAAACATATAAAGATATCTAGTATTGACGAGATAACTAAAGTAGAACAAGCAAAAGTTTCTGAAGGAACTACAAACGAGGTCAAAACAGAGACTAAGACATCAACCAATAGAGATTACAAATTGCCTAGTATTGATTTGCTTGATAAGCCTAAGAAGAAAAGTAAGGCTACAGATAATAGTGTAATAGAGAAAAATATTGCAACTCTAGAACAAGTATTAAAAGATTTTAAAATTAGTGGTAAGGTAGTTGAAGTCCATATTGGACCAACAGTTGTTCAGTATGAACTTGAAATTGCTAGCGGTACAAGAGTTAATAAAATTACAAGTATTAATAGAGAAATTTCTTTAGCTCTAGCTAAAAAAGATGTTAGAATTGAAGCTCCAATTCCAGGTAAAAATACTGTTGGAATTGAGTTTGCTAACGATACCCCATCCCCAGTTAGTTTTTATGAGATTATCAGTAGTAAACAGATGCAAAGTGCAATGGATAAAAAGTTGATGGTACCTCTTGGTAAGAGTATTATGGGTGATATTGGTGTTTGTGAAATCAATAAAATGCCGCATTTACTTATAGCAGGAACTACAGGTTCAGGTAAATCTGTTTGTGTTAATGGAATTATTTGTTCAATTTTAATGAGAGCAAAACCAGATGAAGTAAAACTTGTTATGGTAGATCCTAAGGTTGTTGAACTTTCAGTTTATAATGGCGTACCTCATCTATTGAGACCTGTTGTTACAGATCCTAAACAGGCATCAATTGCTCTTGCTAAAATGGTTGCTGAGATGGAAAGAAGATATCAAGTGTTTAGTGAATCTAAAACAAAAAACATTGAAGGATATAATGCTTATATCGAAAAAGAAAATTCTAAAATTACAGATATTGATGCTAAAAAGGAAAAAATGCCATACATAGTTATTATTATCGATGAGTTGGCTGATTTAATGATGGTTGCTGCAAAGGAAGTAGAGGATTCAATTTTAAGAATTACTCAAAAAGCACGTGCTGCTGGAATGCATTTAATAGTCGCAACACAACGTCCATCAACTGAAGTAATCACAGGATTAATTAAAGCTAATATCCCATCACGTATAGCATTTTCTGTTGGATCTGGAATCGATTCTAGAACAATTCTTGATCAAACAGGAGCAGAAAACCTTTTAGGAAAAGGAGATATGTTGTTCTTACCAATCGGAATGAATTCTCCACTTCGTATTCAAGGTTCATTTATTACAGATGATGAAATAAAAAGAATAATTGACTACACAATTTCTCAACAGAAAGCTCAATATGATGAAGCCATGATGAATTTAGATGTTTCAAGTAGTGATAAAAGTGCATCTCAAATAGAAGATATGAATCAACAAGAAGAGTATGATGACCCATTATACAATGATATCGTTGAATTTGTCATAAGTACGCAAAAAGCAAGTGCTTCACTTTTACAAAGAAAATTTAAATTAGGATATAATCGTGCTGCAAGAATTATAGACTTGTTAGAAGAGCGAGGAATAATAGGCCCTTCTAATGGTTCAAAACCACGAGAAGTATTAGTGCAATTAAATAACAATGAAGAGGAATAATAATTTCCTCTTTTTACATATCTTATTTTATTTGTCATATATTTTAATAGGTGAATTAATATGTCAAAGGAAACATTTAAAAATTTTGTTAGAAATTATCCCGAATTAGGTAATAGTGTTATGGATAATAAAACTAGTTGGCAAAAACTATATGAACTATATGAACTATATGGAGAAAATAGTAGTGTTTGGGATAAGTATATATCAAAAAAAGAGACTACTACAAGCAGTCTAGATACTAGAGAATCTTCATTTTCAGAACTTATAAATATGATTAAGAAAGTTGATTTGGACTCAGTACAAAAGGGCGTAAATAATTTACAGAAAACAATAGGATTACTTCAAGATATTGGAATAGGTTCAAAAACAAAAGTTCCAACATATGAGCCAAGACCAATGTATAAATATTTTGATGATTAATGGATATAAAAACTCAGATAATAGTCAGATCTAATCCTAATATATATAGATTTTTAAGAGAAGAATCTTATTGGTATAAATACTTAAATAGAGATCCAAATTCAATAAAAGATTTAGAAAAAGCAATGAAAGCTAAATATAAATTAACAACTGAAGATAAACTAGAAAAACTAAATCAAAGTATGAATTTAATTCACAGTTTTATGGATGTTTTAAAATAGAAATTGTATTATTTCTATTTTTTTCTTTTATATGATAGAATATAATTGGTGATATAAATGACAGAGATTTATGAAAAATTAGAAAGAGTTAAAAATGATCTTGATTCACTTGAATTATTTAATAAATTAGATGAAGCTTTTTCTGATATAGAAAAAAATGATGAGTTATTAGAAAAAATAAAAAAATATAATCAAATACCTGATAATAATTTAAGATTAGATATTTATAATCACAAAGAAATAAAAAAATATAAATTGCTTGAAAATGAAGTTAATTTTCTAATTATGCATATTAATGAAAAATTAAGAAGTATCGATAATGTTAGGGGCTGTAATAGATGAAAATAATTAGTGGAAGTTTAAAAGGAAGAGTCTTGGAAGGCTTTAACTTAGAAGGTACTAGACCAACAATGGATAGGGTAAAAGAATCTTTGTTTGCGATGATTCAAAATAATATTCATAATAGTACTTGCTTAGACCTATTTTCAGGAAGCGGTAATTTAGGGATAGAAGCAATTAGTCAAGGGGCAAACAAATCATATTTAGCAGATTTTAATAAAAAAGCAATCAAAATAATTAAATACAATCTGAATAGGCTTGGTATTTCAGATAAATGTGTTGTCATTTATGGCGATTTTAAAAAAGTATTAAAAGAAATAGATACTAAATTTGATATTATTTTTTTAGATCCACCATATAAAACCAATTACATTGAAGAGGCTATAAAATTAATTAGTGACAATGATTTATTAAATAAGAATGGTTTAATAATTTGTGAAAGCGATAGTTTAGAAAAAATTATTTATTCTTCTGAATATTCTATGATAAAGGATAAAAAATATGGGGATAAATATGTAGTAATACTAAAAAAAATATGATATTATTATATTAATAATAAGGATTGTGACAATAATGAAAAAAATGAATAATAAGGGATTTGCGGTTTCTACAATGCTTTATGGATTACTTATAGTAATCGTTTTGGTTATGGGAATGATTATAAGTATAATGGCTTTTAATCGTAAAAATAGTAAAGAATTTACACAAACTGTAGTTGATGAACTAGAAAAAAATATAACAACTCCTGTTACAGTTCAAACTCCTTATTCAACAAAAAGACACTATGAATCAATAGGTGATGCTGTAGCAGATGCTCCTGAAGGTTCTAAAATCATTGTACAAAGTGATATAACAGAAACTAATACAATAAATATTGGTAAGAATATAGCAGAAATTAATCTTAGTGGTAAGAAAATTAATGGATGTATTTCGATTGCATCTGGTTCAAAAGTCAAGATAAGCAACGGCAGTATTGATTGCAATGGTTCTGAACCTACAATTTATAATAATGGTGAGCTTACTATAACAGATGGTACATATACTTACTCTGGTAGTAGTAGTAATTCATTATTTAATGATAGTGATGGAAGATGTACCATTGAAAATGGTAATTTTTCTAACACTATAGGATGGACAATCAGAAATAAGGGGTCTTTAAATATCAAAAAAGCTAACATAAAATTGACAAAAGAAGGAACAGACGGGACTGCACTATATAATGATGAAGGTGGAAGAATAAAAACAGAAGGTGGAACCATAGAATCAACGGGATATGGTTTTGTTAATAATAGTACTTTAGGAACAGATGATTCAGCAAAAGCTAATATCGAGAATATGACTATACAAATAACTTCTAATTCTGGTTTTTATGCTGTTTTAAATAGAAATAATAGTTATACTTATTTGATTAACAATACAATCAAAGCTACGCGTACTGGTTATCCAATATTAAATAATCAAGGTGGTAATCTAGTTAGTTATAAGGATAAAATTGATGAATTTCCAATATCAGGAGTCGTTTACAGATATTATGAATTTGGTCCTGGCGATGTAGAGGTTGCTGTATTTGGAAGATCTGATATAACAAGTTTTCCAACTTGGTCGAATGCCAATGGTCAAGATGATTTAAAATTGTATAGTGCTACAGATTATTCAAATAGATATGGTAGTTATAAGTTTGGAAGAATATATGCTTCAAATCATAATAACGAAAGAGGAAAAACTTACACTACTCATATATATGCAGGTTCAACATACGTATTTGGATTTTCATACACAATGCCATAAAAAAACGCTGACTTAATATCAGCATTTTTTATTTTTTTATTAAAATTTTCTGTATAATCCAACAGCTTTACCTAATATCGTAACTTGATCAAGAATGATAGGATCCATTGTATCATTTTCAGGCTGTAATCTAAAATGTCCATTTTCTTTATAGAATGTTTTAACTGTTGCTTCATTATCCTTATTCATAGCAACTACTGTGTCACCATTTTTAGCAGTATTTTGTCTTTCTACAATTAAGATATCTCCATCATAGATTCCAACATTAATCATGGATTCTCCACTTACTTTTAAGGTGAAAACTTCCTTTTTATTAGTAACCAAATTAGCCGGTAATGAAAAATATTCATCAGGTGTTTCTATGGCTTCTATTGGAGTACCAGCTGTAACTTTTCCAAGTAATGGAACCTCAACAATATTTTCATTAGTTTCTTCAAATTCATTTGGAACTAATATCTCAATAGTTCTATTTTTACTTGTATCTTTTTTGATGAATCCTTTTTCTTCAAGTTTTTTTAGATGAAAATGAATAGTTGCTGGTGAATGTAAATTAGCAGCAGCACCAATTTCTCTAACAGTAGGGGCATAACCATTTTTAGCTTTTAATTGTTTCAGAATCTGTAAAATATATTCTTGTTTTTCAGTTAACTTTTCCATACAATCCCTCCTTGTAACTTTAGTTTAACATTAATAGTGTAAATTGTCAAACAAATGTTTTAAAATATCATTGACACGAACAAGTGTATGATGTATACTTAAATTGTCAAGAGAAAGGAGAGGATTAAAATGATGGAAATAGTAAAGAAAGGTATGTTTGTAACATTTATATATTTGATGGCTATAGCATCAACTTTATTAATATCTAATAGAGTTACTGAACTAGATCATGCAAGTACAAATACAAATCAAGCACTTACTATTAAATTAGCAAGATAAGTTTCACAAAAAGTATGATATAATGTACTTTAGGTGATGTAATATGAAAAAATTAATCTTGGTGGATGGTAATAATTTATTATTTAGAAGTTATTTTGCAACTGCTTATCAAGGTGTTATTATGAGAAATTCTAAAGGATTTCCTACTAATGCTTTATATGGTTTTATTAATATGATGAATAAAATCATTAAAGAAGAAGAACCTAATTATATTTTAGTAGCATTCGATAAAGGAAAATCCTTTAGACATAATAAATATGACTTTTATAAGGGAGGACGTAATGCAACTCCAGAAGAGTTAAAAGAGCAATTTCCTAAAGCTAAAGAAATTTTGGATGCAATGGGAATTAAACACTTTGAAATAGATAATTATGAAGCAGATGATATTATTGGTACTGTTTCAAGAATTGTTGATGAAGAAGATCAGTTTATCGCAACTATTATAAGTAGTGATAAAGACTTGCTTCAATTAATAAGTGATGAAGTGGATGTAAAACTTTTAAAGACTAGTGGCTTTGTTAGAATGGATACACAAGAATTTATGAATACCTATGGGGTAGAACCTATCAAAATGATAGATTTAAAAGCATTAATGGGAGATGCTAGTGATAATATTCCTGGTGTAAAAGGAATAGGTGAAAAAACAGCTATTAATCTACTTACCAAATATAAGAGTTTAGATAACTTATATGAAAATATAGATAGCGTTACTGGTAAGACAAAAGAAAAACTTATAAATGATAAAGATAAAGCTTATATGAGTTATGAAATGGCTACAATTTATAGAGAAGTACCACTTGACTTTTCTTTGGAAGATTTAAAATATAATGGTCTAAATTTAGAAGAATATATTAGTTTGTTACAAGAATTTGAATTTAACTCATTACTTAGAAAATTACCAACTCTAGATTTAAAAAATGAAGAAAAAGAAGAAAAAAAGGTAAAAACATTAGAAATAAAAGATATAAATGACTTTTCAAAAGACCGTGATTTTTCTTATTATATTGAAATGGATGGCACAATATATAGTAAGGCAAATATCATTGGAATAGGAATTTATGATGGAGATTATGGATATTTCATAAATAAGGAATCTTTAGAAAAATACAAAGAAATATTTTCATCAATTTATAACAAGTACACCTATGATTTAAAGAAAAATATAGTTTTATTTAATAACGTAGGGATTAAAGAAAAAAATACTATTTTTGATACAATGATAGCAGCTTATCTTTTAAATTATAATGTTAAAGATGATATCAGTTATTTAGCAAAAGAGTTAGACTATGATATTGAGTCATATGAAGAGTCTTATGGAACTGATAAAAGAAGAAAAGAAGTAGAAGAAGAAAAAATAAAAACTTTATGTATAGAAAAAGCTAAATTCATTTACGAAACACACGATAAATTAGAAGAAGAGTTAGAAAAAGAAGAAGAAAAAAGTCTATTTGAAGATATAGAAATGCCTTTAGCTAGAGTACTAGCAGATATGGAATTAACCGGTATAAAGGTTGATTCAGAATATTTAGATGAAGTTGCTAAAGACTTAGAAAAACATATAAATGATATGGAACAGGCAATTTATTTAGATGCAGGATATGAATTTAATATCATGTCTCCAAAACAATTAGGAGAAGTTTTGTTTGAAAAGTTAGGCATAAAATATCCTAAAAGAAATAATTCTGCTAATAAAAGATATCAATATCTAACTAATAAAGAAATTTTAGAAAAAATTAAAGATGCTCATCCTATTGTAAACAAGATATTGGAATATAGAACACTAATAAAATTATATACAAACTATGCAGTAGGACTTAAAAATGAAATAAGAGAAGATGGAAGAATTCATACAATATTTACACAAACTTTAACTAGAACAGGAAGACTTTCTAGTATCAATCCTAATTTACAAAATATCCCAGCACGAGCAGAATATTCTAGATTGATTAGAAAAGCTTTTATTCCTGATGATGATTCTATTATTTTATCTAGTGATTATTCTCAAGTAGAACTTAGAATTTTTTCGTCACTATCAGATGCTTCAAACTTAATCGAAGCTTTCAAAAACAATCAAGATATTCATGCTAAAACTGCATCAGATATCTTCCATGTTCCAATCGAGGATGTTACTAAAGATATGCGAAGAACAGCAAAAGCAGTTAACTTTGGAATTTTATATGGAATAAGTAGCTTTGGATTAAGTGAAGATTTAGGAATTGATATAAAAACGGCTAAAGAATTTATTGATAATTACCTAGAGACTTATCCAGGTATTAAGGAATATATGGATAAAGAAAAACAAGATGCATATAAAAATGGATATGTAAAAACACTTATGAATCGTAAAAGAGTAATTGAAGAATTACAAAATAAAAACTATATGGTTCGTAGTGCCGGAGAGAGAATAGCATTAAATACTCCAATCCAGGGTACCGCAGCGGATATTTTAAAGAAAGCTATGGTAGAGATTTATGATGAGTTTAAAAAACAAGGTTTAAAGAGTAAAATGTTAATTCAAGTACACGATGAACTTGTGTTTAATGTTTTAAACGATGAGGCTGAAACAGTTAGGAAAATTGTTAAAGATATTATGGAAAACACCTATAAATTAGATGTTCCATTAGTTGTTGATATTGAAACAGGTTCTAATTGGTATGAAGCAAAATAAGAAGGAGGTAGTATAATATGCCAGAAAAACCAGAAGTAATCACAGTAGTAAAAGCACTAAAACAAAAAGTTTTAGAAATGACAATAAAAGATGTTTCTGTTTATTGGGATAATATAATATCATCTCCTAGTGCCAAAGAGTTTACTAAAAAAATCAAAAATCAAACTATTCATGATATAACAACAAGAGGTAAGTGGTTAGTCTTTATTTTAGATGATTATGTTTTATTAATTCACCTACGTATGGAAGGAAAATTTACCTTTAGGAAAAAGGGCGATACTTTAAACAAACATGAACATGTAGTCTTTTTACTCGATGATGATATTGAAATGCGTTTTCACGATGTTAGAAAATTTGGAAAAATGTATTTACTTGATAAAAATAATTATTTAAATCAAGTTCCATTAAAAGATATGGGATATGAGTATAATGATAAAAATCTAACTGCTACATATTTATGTGATAAATTAAGTACAAAATCTATTCCAATTAAGACAAGTTTATTAGATCAGACTATTATTACAGGAATAGGAAATATTTATGATGATGAAATTTTGTTTGCAAGTAGGATTGATCCTAGAAGAAAATCAAAAACTATTACTGTTGATGAATGTCAAAAAATAATTGATAATACAAAAATTATTTTAGAAAAAGCAATTAAATTAGGTGGTACTACTATAAAAAGCTTTACTTCTAGTGAAGGAGTGCATGGCTTGTTTCAAAATGAGCTTGCTGTTCATGGAAAGAAAAATGCTAACTGTCCTAATTGTGGTAATAAGATAGATGTCATAAAAATAAATGGTCGTTCAACATATTTCTGTAGTAAGTGTCAAAAATAAAGTAAAGCTTTCTAAAACACTGTTAAATATAGTAAAAACAACTCTAAATAGTTGTTTTTTTTATTGTTTTGTGGTATATTTGGTAAGTGAGTTTAGGAGGAGAAGTAATATGAAAAAGACAAAAATTGTTTGTAGTATTGGACCATCAAGTAGTGACGTTGAAGTCATGAAAGAAATGGTTGAAGCTGGAATGAATGTTGCAAGAATTAACTTTTCTCATGCAACTATGGAAGAAAGAGTTAAAGTAGTAGACTCAGTTCGTAAGGTAAGAAAACTTACTGGAAAATCAGTAGCTCTTTTATGGGATACTAAAGGACCTGAATTCCGTAGTGGTGTTTTAGAAAATGATTCAATTGAATTAATTCCAGGTAATACAATTCGTATTGTAAAAGAAGATGTTTTAGGTAATCAAGAAAGATTTACAGTTAATCATCCAGAAGCACTTAGTGATTTAGAAGTTGGTGATACTGTTTTACTTGAAAATGCTAAAATGAAAGTTGAAGTAACATCAGTTGAAGAAGATGGAGTTACATGTAAAATAATTAATGGTGGAACATTAGGTAATCGTAAGAGTATGAGTGTTCCTGGTAAAGCATTAAATATTCCATATATTAGTGATGTTGATAGACAAGATATTATTTATGCTTGTGAACATGGTGGAGAATTCTTAGCTATTTCATTTGTTTCTACAAAGCAAAATGTATTAGAAGTAAAAGAAATCTTAAAAGAATATCATCGTGAAGATATGAAAATTATTTGTAAAATTGAAAACCAAATTGGTATCGATAATTTAAGAGATATCTTAACAGTATCTGATGGTGTTATGATTGGTAGAGGAGACTTAGGAACAGAAATCCCAAGTGAAGAAGTTCCACATGCTCAAAAATTAATGATTAGAATCTGTCGTGAAATGGGTAAAGTAGTTATTACTGCTACTGAAATGCTTGAAACAATGATGGAAAATAGTCGTCCAAAAAGAGCTGAAACATCTGATATCGCTAATGCAGTATTAGATGGAACTGATGCAGTTATGTTAAGTGGTGAAACTACAGTTGGTAAACATCCAGTTGAAACAGTAAGAGCTATGGCAAATATTTGTGAAGTTGCTGAAAAGTATGCAGAATTTGATTATATTACTGGAAGAGAAGTTAATACTGTTCCAGGAGCAATCGCTGAAGGTGTTGTAGAAAGTTCTAATCGTTTAGGTGCTAAGTTAATCTGTGCTGCAACAATTAGTGGAAAAACTGCTGCTATCATTAGTAATTTAAAACCAAAAGCTCCAATCTTAGCTTTATGTCCAGATGAAAAGACAGGACGTAGATTAGCTCTTAATTGGGGAGTATATCCAGCAGATCTTAAAATTTGCAATTCAACAGATGAAGTATTAAATTTAAGTGTTGAAAGAGCTAAAGAGTTTATGGATCTTGAAGAAGGGGACAAATTAATTATTACTGGTGGTTTCCCTAATACAGATGAAAATAGAACAACTAACTTAATGAAAATAGAAGTTATCGACTAATAAAAGTAATTATAAAGAGATTGAATTTTTCAATCTCTTTATTTTGGCTAAAGAAGCATCAAAAAAAGTCAAGATTTGATTTCCTTGGCTTTTATACTTGCATTATTTTATATCTATTGTCTCATTTTCACTAATTAGTAGCTCGTGAATTTCTTCCTCAAGGGAAGATAAAAATGTTTCTTCAATACGATCAACACGACATTTTTCAGAAGCAATTATAGCATTAACTTTCTTAGCAGCTTCTTCAACAATATCATTAATAACAACATAGTTGTATTTATTAACTTCATTTATTTCTCTATAAGCTGTTTTAAATCGTTTCATCATTACTTCTTTTGTCTCTGTTTTTCTTCCTTCTAGTCGTCTTCTTAATTCTTTAATAGTAGGTGGAAGGATAAACACGAAAATAGTTTCTTTTAAAATTTCTTTTATCTTTAAAGCACCTTGAATTTCAATAACTAAAATGACGTCAATACCCTGATTAATTTTTTCAACGATAATATCTTTAGGTGTTCCATAATAGTTTTCGGCGTATTCAGCATATTCAAGTAAGTCTCCATCAGCAATCTTTTTTTCAAATTCATCTCTTGATAAAAAGAAATAATCTTTTCCGTTAACTTCTCCAGGACGAGGTTTTCTACTTGTACAAGAAACAGATAACCAAGCATTTGGATTTGTTTTTAGCACTTCCTTAACAACTGTATCTTTCCCACAACCGCTAGGTCCTGATATAACTATTAATTGTCCGTGTGTTTTTATTTTATTCATTATTCATCTTCTCCTTATATTTTGGGTGGTATTTATATTCTTTTTCTATTAGTTCTTTTTTTCTTTTTTCATCTAAAATAGATGCGTAGACTAAGGTTGCGATAAATTCTTGTTCCATCATTATTGATTTATTTTTAGAAAAGTTAGAAATAATAGGAAGGTCACATTTCTTTTTGTTTTTATTAATAAACATTTGTCCTTTATCATTAAATCCAAGTACTCTAATATATTCTAAATCTTGACACTTAGATTTTTTTTCTTTAGTAAAATTACATAGAATATGATTAAGCATTCTATTGATTCTATTTTGAGTATATCTTTTTGATTTTATTTTTTCAATTAATTCATCGTAACTAGTAGAAGAAATTATCTCTTTTTTTAACTTAAAACCTAATCCTTCATCGACAGTTTGATATCTTTCCAGATTATCATCTAACATGATCTTATATTTTAAAAATTTAAAATAATCTTCTTTAAAATGAAGTTCACTAAATTTTTCTAAAACAAAGTCTGGAACCAAAGAACTAACATCTTTCTTTTCTTCTAAGGCCTTTCTAATAGCAGTAGCACTACTAATATTATTATCAATACTAAGACTATTATAATCACTTGTTCTTTTAATACAGAAGGGCTTTATCTTGTAATTATTCTCTTTAATTATCTTTACATAACTAATTCCAAGTAAATCATTCGGTAAAGTTAAAACTTCTCCATCTAAATCTTTCAGTGCTAAAGATAGAGCAGTAGGATAATTGTTACCAAATTTTAAATATATCTTTACAAGCTTATCAAAATCTTCATTATTAAGTTCTATATCAACA
Organism: uncultured Bacilli bacterium; assembly: GCA_934130175.1. Classification (GTDB taxonomy): domain Bacteria; phylum Bacillota_I; class Bacilli_A; order RF39; family UBA660; genus UMGS995. The sequence continues at coordinate 19,866 of CAKOXP010000008.1, read as the reverse complement.
ATTTTTTCAAAGATATCAATATCATTAGTTTCACTTCCAAAAACAAATTTATCAACACCTAGTTTTTCTAAAATAGTTAAAGCACCATAACTGAAATAGTCAGCACTTTCAGTAGAAAATACATAGGGTAGTTCTATTACTAGGTCAATACCAGCTTTTAAGCAAATATCAGTTTTATCCCATTTATTAATGATAGAAGGTTCTCCTCTTTGTGTGAAAGAAGAAGAAATTACCGCAACAATTTCTTCGTTAGGAAACATTTCTTTGATTTTTTTTAAATGATACATATGTCCATTATGAAAGGGATTATATTCAGCAATCACTCCAACAGCCATATTACGCCACCTCTTTTTGATAGGTATAATTTTAACATATTTTTTCTTTAAATAAAAGTATTTTTGCTATATTTTTAAACTTCATTAATTTACTTTTTTGATATTTCATAGTATAATTTAGATGGTGATGCAAATGCAGATAGATTTAAATTTTAATGACTCATATAAGCTGAATGAAGTCGTAAATATTCCAAAGACATATTTTGAAAACAGTAGTGTTAAAAAACTAGATAATATTAAAGTTGAAGGAAAACTTTATTATGATTCTGAAGATAATTTATATGCAGATGTAGTTATAAGTGGTAATATGGTTTTAGCAGATGATATTTCGCTTGAAGAGGTTTTATACCCATTTAGTATAGAATATAATGATATTTTAGATGAAAACTTGAAAAACAATCAAAATACACTTGATTTATTCGAGTTTTTGTGGGAAAATATTGTACTAGAGGTTCCCTTAAAATTTACTAAGGTTACGAATCTCAGTGAATTTCATGGGGATGGATGGAAATTAGTTAGTGAAGAAGAAAATTCACTTGAACATAATCCATTTAGTGAATTGTTAGAAAACTTTGATAAAAAGGAGTGATAAAGATGATGAGATTAGATATTCAAATGTTTGCAGTTCCATTTCGTAAAGTTTCTAAAACTAGAAAAAGAACTAGACAAGCACACAAAGCTATGGTAGCTCCAGGTATGACTAAATGCCCTACATGTGGAGAAATGATTAAACCACACAGAGTTTGTAAACATTGTGGTAGTTACAAAAAACAAACTGTAGTAGAAACAAAAGTAGCAGAATAATAAGTTAAGAATCAAGCAAGAAATTGCTTGATTTTTTTGTTTCGGGGTGGGTATAATAATCTTAGAATAGTATAATAGGTGGTGTCTAAGATGAAGAAAACAATTATGATAATTATAATTACTACACTAATAACTGGTATTATTTCTATAGGCTGTACGTATGCTGCAACAACTTATGCAATTAGTGCCAGTAAAGTTGGTTATTCAGATAATTCATCCTTAGGTGCTGCTAACGTTCAAGCAGCTATTGATGGAACTTGTGGTAAAGTAAATTCTAGGCTTTCAAGTATTGAAGACAAGTTAGAAACAAAAAAGACTATAGTTTCAAATTTTAATAGTGGTTATACTTTAATAAATGATTCTCTGCATAATAATTATTATGCAAAAACATCTAGTACAGTCATTATAAATATTGGGGTTTACGTAAAATCACCAACTACAAATGTTGTATTTAATATACCAACTGATTACAGACCAAGACAACAGGTTGATGGAATTGTTTGGCAAGAAAGTAGTGTTAGTAATACCGCATTCTTGACAATTAAACCAAATGGTGATGTTATGTTAAGAGAGCTAACTGGTACCAAGATAACAAGTGCCAAAGTAATAGGAACAATATCATATGCTATTTGACAACATCTTTGGATGTTTTTTTCTTTTCTAAAATAATAATTTATATGCTATAATATTTAAAGGTGAAACTTATGGATTTAGAACTTAACATGAATGAAGATACAATATTAATTACTCCTAACAAAACAAAAAAATATATTTTAAAAAAGTATTCAGATAGCCTAGTACCAATAAAATTTATCTCTTTAGAGGAGTTTAGAAAATCTTACTTTTTTTCATATGAGAATAAAACACTTGATTATTTAATTTCTAAATATCATTATAATATTTCAACAGCAAAGACAATCATAAACAATTTATATTTTATAGATGTAGAAAAGAATTATAATGATTCCAAGCTAATTAGTCTTCAAAATATAAAGAAAGATTTAATAGAAAATAACTATTTGGAATTTAACTTCTTATTCAAAAACTATATAAAAAATAAGAATATTTTAATATATAATTATTTTTTGCTTGAACCTTATGAAGAAGAAATTTTCAAAAATAATAAAATTGTTAACTTGAAACCAAAGAATATAAATATTCCTGTATATCATTGTAGTAGCTTAGAAGAGGAAATTATATTCGTGATAGAAAATATCCTATCTTTAATAGATAAAGGTGTACCACTAAATAAGATAATTATTTCTAATGTAGATAGTGAATATAGTTTTCTAATGTATAAATTATTTTCTTATTATAATATTCCACTTAATATTAATTTAAATCAAAATTTATATGGTACTAGTATTGTTAAGAAATATTTAGAAACAAAGGAATTACCAGGATTTATTAATCCTATAGTTAAAAAGTTGGTTGATGTGATAAATTCTTTAAAAGATATTGAAGATAGTCCTAATTATCAAGAATTTTTAGTTGATACTTTAAAAAGTACTAAACTAAGCTCTACTAGATATGATAATGCTATTAATGTAGTCTCTGATATTCCTATAGTAGATGATGATAACTATTTATTTATTGTAAGTTTAAATCAAGATGTATTGCCTAAGATATATAAGGATGAGGACTATTTGTCCGATAAGTTAAAACTAACTGTTGGATTAATGCCTTCATATATAAAAAATAAGAAAGAAAAAGAACGTGTTATTAGTATAATTTCAAATACAAAAAATTGCATTTTATCATACAAAGATAAAAGTAGTTTTAATGAATATCTAAAATCAAGTTTAATAGATGAATTAAATCTAGAAGTTATAGATTATAAAATGAATACTACTAATAGTAATTTATATAATAAGTTATTACTTGGTGAAAAATTAGATAATTATTATAAATATAATGAAATAGATGATTATCTAAAGAAATTATATAGTCATTATGTGATTCCATATAATACATATGACAACAAATATAAGAATGTTAAGAAAGAAGAACTCTATGAATACTTAAATTCATATCTAAAAGTAAGTTATACTTCACTAAATAGTTTTTATCTATGTAAGTTTCAATATTATATAAAGTATATTTTGAAAATAGATCCATATAAATCGAATTTTTCAACTGTTATTGGTAATTTATTTCATTATATATTTTCAGTTATGGATAATCCATTATTTAATTTAGATAGGGAATGGGATTCTTATTTAGAAAAACAAACCTTGAGTTTAAAAGAAAGATTTTTCTTAGACAATTTAAAAGAAGATTTAAAAGAAGATATTAGAATAATTAAGGATCAAGATTTACTAACAAATTTTAAAGATAAATTATATGAAAAAGAAGTTAATGTTAAATTAGATAAACAAATAGATACAATCTTAACTGGTAAAATAGATAAAATAATGTATCACAATAATCTAGTTAGTATAATTGATTATAAAACAGGAAGTATTACGACAAATATTAATAACTTAAAATACGGTTTAAGTATGCAGTTACCTATATATTTATATTTAGTTAATAAATCAGGATTATTTACAAATCCAAGAATTGCTGGTATATATTTACAAAAAGTTTTAAATTCAAATAATAGCTTTTCTTCTTCAAAAACTTTAGAAGAAATGAGACTTGAAAATTTAAAATTACAAGGATATTCGACAGCAGATTTAGAAGTATTAAGTGATTTTGATAAAACTTATGAGAAGAGTGAACTTATCAAAAGTATGAAATTAAATAAGGATTCATCATTTTCTGCTTATGCAAAGGTTCTTAATGATGAAGAATTTGATAACATCTTAACTTATACGGATAAGAAAATTAATGAAGCAGTTGATTATATCTTGGATGCAGATTTTAGAATTGATCCCAAAGTGATGGATAACTCTAATTTATCTTGTTGTTATTGTAAGTATAAAGATCTTTGCTTTATGACTAATAAGGATACTATTACTTTAGAAAAACAGAACGATTTATCTTTCTTGGATGATTAATCTTAAGAAAGCATATATTGAAAAAAAATTAATATTATGATACTATGTATGTAGCAAGTATTCTTGCATAAAATAAAAAAAGGAAAGCATTCAGTTTTGCAAAGTTGAATGTCTACCTAAATGTTAGGATTTGACACTTATCTTTGCGGATGAGTGTCATTTTTATTTATAGGATTTACTACTTCAAGATAATGAAGAGTAGGCTTATAAGTAAAATGATAATAATAAGTAAGATAAAGATTAAAAAATCTTTCTTTCCCATATATCAAAGACCTCCTCTCTTTCTAGATTAGAGGTAGACACTCAACAACTAAATGTTCCAAGTCAAATATAACACATGTTCGATAAAATAAACAAGAAAAAAACTAGAAAAAATAGAAAGAGTATGTTATCATGTATGTAGCAAGTATTCTTGCATAAAATAAAAAAAGGGAACATTCAGTTTTTTTGCTTAGTTGAATGTCTACCTAAATTGGTTTGATAGACACTTATCTTTGCGGATGAGTGTCATTTTTATTTATAGGATTTACTACTTCAAGATAATGAAGAGTAGGCTTATAAGTAAAATGATAATAATAAGTAAGATAAAGATTAAAAAATCTTTCTTTCCCATATATCAAAGACCTCCTCTCTATAAAGATTAGAGGTAGACACTCAACAACTAAATGTTCCAAGTCAAATATAACACATGTTCGATAAATTAAACAAGAAAAAACTAGAAAAAATAAAAAGAATATGTTATTATGTATGTAGCAAGTATTCTTGCATAAAATAAAAAAGGGGAACATTCAGTTTGACAAGTAGAATGTCTACCCAAATTTGTTTGAGAGGCACTTATCTTTGAAAGAGATGAGTGCCGTTTTTATTTATAGGTGATACTACTTCAATGTTATGAAGAGTAGAGCTATTAATAATATGATAATAGTGAGTAAGATAGTAATTAAAAAATCTTTCTTTCCCATATATCAATAACCTCCTCTCTATAAAGATTAGAGGTAGACACTCAACAACTAAATGTTCCAAGTTAAATATAACACATGTTCGATAAATTAAACAAGAAAAAACTAGAAAAAATCTTACAATACTATGCTATAATTAGCTTGATAATAAGAATTGAAAGATTGGTGTTTTTATGAATTGTCCTAAATGTGGAAAATCTAATTTTAAAGATTATTGTATGGTTTGTGGGTATATGAAAAATGGAAACTATATCAAAAAAACAAAGAGTGAAAATAGTGATTTAGAAATTATGTTAGGGTATGAGTATGATGATATAATACATAATACTAATAATTTAAAAGTATTTTTACTTGGAGGACTATATTTTTGTTATAGAAATTGTTTCTTTGTTGGATTTTTCCTTGAATTACTGAGTTTATTATTTGTTTATTTTAATACTTATATTGGTAGTTTTATTAATTTGGGATTTTTTAACTTTTCCGATTTCTTGTTCTTTTTATCAATTATTATTGAAAAAACATTTTGGGTAATGTTTGCTAATCAATTGTATATAAAATGCGCAAAAGGAAAATTAAACAGATGGAAGAAGAAATATTCTTTAGATGAATATAAAATGAAAATCGCAAATCAAAATATTAAAAAATTTTTACTACCGGTATTTGCGGTGTTACTATATATTTTTATATTATTTATAGTAGTAACTATTTATAGATATCAGAGACATAATCTTCTTAAATGTTTGTTTAAAGTATTTGTTTTATGATATATTAAATATATGTAAGATTAACTTTTGATAAGAGGGTGAAAAGATATGGCTTGGACAAAAGAACAAACTGATGCGATAAACTTAGACCATAATAATATTATCGTTTCAGCAGGAGCAGGTAGTGGTAAGACAGCCGTTCTTACCGAAAGAGTATTGAGAAAAATTAAAAGTGGAGTTCATATTGACGAATTATTAATTATGACATTTACTAATGCTGCTGCTAAAGAAATGAAAGATCGTATTAGAAAAAAATTAAAAAAAGAAAATATGATATCAGAACTTGATTTAATAGATTCAGCATATATAACAACATTTGATAGCTTTTCTCTAAGTATTGTTAAAAAATATCATTATTTACTTGGTCTAGATAGAAATGTTGGAATTAGTGATGATGCTTTAATTAATATCTATAAGAAAAAATTGATGGATGAAATCTTTGATGAGTATTACTCTAATGGAAGTTTGGAATTTAAACACTTTATTAAAGATTTTTGCTATAAGGATGATGAACAATTAAAAGCATTACTCATTAAGATTAGTGATAAGTTAGATATGAAGATAGATAAGAAAAAATATCTTAACACTTACCTTGATACATATTACAATGATGAATTTATTGATAAAGCCATTTCTTCTTATTTTGATGTAATCGAAAAATACAAATCTTACATTGAAGAAGATATAAAAAGCTTATCCTTATATTTAGATTTGAAGTATATGGAAAAACTTGATCAAGTAATTAATCCTTTACTTAAAGCAAGAAACTATAATGAGGTAGTTAAATCCATTGAATTTAGATTACCAAATATAGATAAAGATGCTGATACTGAGGCTAAAAATATAAAAAAAGAAATATCAAGTATTGTTACTAATATTAAAAGTTTATGTGTTTACGAAAATACAGAACAAATAAGAGAAGAAATATTATCAACTAAATCTAATATGAGACTAATTATTGAAATACTTAATTTATTTGATGATAGCTTTTCAAAAATAAAACAGGAAAACAACATGTATTCCTTCAATGATATTAGTAGGTTTGCTATAAAAATAGTAGAAGAAAATTCTAGTGTTAGAGATGAGTTGACAAATAAATTTAATGAAATAATGGTCGATGAGTACCAAGATACTAACGATATCCAAGAATATTTTGTTTCTTTAATAAGTAAAAATAATGTTTATATGGTTGGAGATATTAAACAATCTATCTATAGATTTAGAAATGCAAATCCTAATATCTTTAAAAATAAATATGATTTATATGCAAATACAGATAGTGGTATAAAAATAGATTTACTTAAAAACTTTAGATCGAGAAAAGAAGTTTTAGATAATATTAATCTAGTATTCAATAACTTAATGTTTGATGATTTAGGGGGAGCTGCTTATAGAAAGTCACATCAAATGGTATTTGGTAATAACACTTATATTGAAGAGGGTAAAACTAATCAAAATTATGATTTTGAAATCTTGACTTATAAAAAAGAAGATACCAAGTTTAGTGATACAGAAAAAGAAATCTTTGCGATAGGAAAAGATATCAAAGAAAAAATAGAAAATAATTATTTGATATTTGATAAAGATACTTTAATCCTAAGAAAAGCAGAGTATAGTGACTTTGTAATTTTACTTGATCGAACTAGAGATTTTGATTTATATAAGAAAGTATTTGAATACTTAGGAATTCCTCTTACCTTGTATAAAGATGAAGAAATTAAAAGCAGTAGTGATATCTTAATTATTAAAAATATTTTAAAATTAGAAGAAGCTATTGATAAAGAATCTTTCGATAATAGTTTTAAATATGCTTATTTATCCCTCGGTAGAAGTTTCTTATTTGAACTTTCTGATGAAGAGTTATTCCATACAATAAAAACTGGTAATTATAAAGATACAATTATTTATAAGAAATGTGAAGAATTATATAATTATTATTATGAGACTTCACCTAAAGTATTTTTCTTAAAATTACTTGAAATATTTAATTATGAAGAAAATTTACTTAAACTTACTGATGTCAAAGTAGGAAGAGTAAGATTAGAATATTTTTACAATTTACTTAATGATTTTGAATCTAATGGGATGACTATATCTGATTTTGTTGATTACTTAGAAAATATTTTTGAAAACGATACCAAAAAAACATTTTCCCTTAATACTTCAGAATCAAACTCCGTAAAAATTATGACTATTCATAAATCAAAAGGTTTAGAGTATCCTGTTTGTTACTTTGCTGGGTTTACTAAGAAATTTAGTTTTAGGGAATTAAATGATTCAATACTCTATAGTAACAAGTATGGTTTAATTATTCCTTATTTTAATAATTATCAGAAAGATACTATTTATAAAACTTTGTTAAAACTTGATACAAAAGAAGAAGAATTATCAGAAAAAATTAGATTATTGTATGTTGCACTTACTAGAGCAAAAGAAAAAATGATAATAGTTATGCCTGAGTTTGATAGTGAAAAACTAATAGAAAATCCAAGCAATTATCAAAAGAATATGATGACTTCATTTAAAGATATGATGTATTTTACTTATAATTATATTGAAGAATATATTAAGGAAATAGAAGTAGATTGTACTAAAGATTACCTTATTAATAAAAGTGGTTCTGATAATAATAGTTTATTAGTAGAAGATAATTTAAAAGTTTTAGAAAAATCTTTTTCTAAAGAAGTCTTAAAAGAAGAACACTTTTCTAAAAATGTTGTTAGTCTAAATAGTCTTGAAGATATTTCCAAGATGAAGTTAGGTACAAAAATTCATGAAATATTTGAACTTATTGATTTTAATAATCCAGATTATGATGTTATTTCAAATAAAGAAAAAGAATTAGTAGAAGCTTTCCTTAATCAAAAAATCATTAAAGATAATTTGAATTCTAAAATGTATAAAGAATACGAATTTATTTATCAGAAAGATAATGAATTTAAGACAGGAATTATTGATTTGATGATTGAAAATACTGATACTATTATAATAATTGATTATAAATTAAAGAATGTTTTAGATGATGCATATACTAAACAATTAGAAGGTTATAAGGAAGCTATTAGTAAAAGAACCAATAAAAAAATAGAATTATATTTATATTCTATTTTAGATAAAGAATTAAAACCTATTAACTAGGTTTTTTCTTTTTAATAAAAATTTAAAGGATTGATAGATGAAGAGTGTTGATAGGGATATCCAGACCAGATAGAGTAGTGAAGATGAACACCAGTTGCAAGACCAGTTCTACCCATAGTACCAATAACTTGACCTTTATTGACTCTATCTCCTTCATTTACTTTTTTATCAGATAAATGACAATACAAACTGTAATAACCATTGTCTTGTTTTAACACTAAATAATTTCCACCATCCCATTTATAACTAGAAGTAACAATATAACCACTTGATGCAGCATATATTTCATAGTTTCCATCAGTAGGTACAATATCTATTGCTGGATGATATGAAGAATAACTTGATGAAATATAGTAATTTGTAGTAGCGGGAAATTTCCAGGTAGTATCTTGAATGTAGGTAGCATCATTTGATAATGGATCTATAGTATCACTATATACAGTATCAACTTCATTCATACTTAAATTAAGTCCCGTTAAACTTCCATCAAATATACTAGAAAGTCCATTACCAAACTCTAGAATGATTCCTGTTGAAAAAAGAATAATTCCTAAAATAAAGTTAGTTTTCATAAACTTTTTCTTCTTCAATTTTCTCACCACCTATACCTGAGGTTTTGCCTGCTATTATAACAAAAACGCCTTATTCTGTAAATAATTTTATTAGTTATCAATTAAAATCATTTTTTTTCTAAAATATATATGATATAATCATTTACGTAGAAGGAAGGAATGATTATATGAAAACAATGATCTTTGGTCATAAGAAACCAGATTCAGATTCAGTTATGTCAGCTATTGGGCTATCATATTTAGAAAATGAATGTGGTAATAATACAGAACCTAGAGTATTAGGTAATATTAATAAAGAAACAAAGTATGCAATTGATTACTTCAATCTAGAAGAACCAGCATACCTAAATGATGTTAAATTACAATTAAAGGATGTTAACTATCATAAAGGTTTCTTTATGAAGGAAAATGATTCTATTTATGAAGGTTATCAATATATGTTAAATGAAAATTTAACTGGATTACCTATTGTAAAAGAAGATGATATTTTCTCAGGACTTATTACAATGAAAGATCTATCTCGTAATATGTTAAATGATGATACAGAAAAGTTGGAAACATCTTATCAAAATGTTTTAGATGTTTTAGGTGGAGTCGAAATATTAAAATTTGATGAAGAAATAAAGGGTAATATTTTAGCTGCAGCATTTGATAGTGCAACTTTCTTGAAAAATATCAAATTAAGTGAAAATGAAATTTTAATAGTAGGTAATAGACAAGATATTATTGAATATGCTATTTCAAGTAAAATTAAATTATTAGTTGTTACTGGTGGAGGTGCAATTAATGAAGATTTATTAGAAAAAGCTAAAACTAATAAAGTTAATGTTGTTGGAACTGATTTAGATACATATCATGTGGCAAGATTAATATCTTTAGCTAACTATATTAAAACTATGGTAAGTAGTTATAATCCTACTAAATTCTTAGATACAGATTATGTTGATGAAGTTATGGATATTAATAATAAGTTAAAACATACTAACTATCCAGTAGTAGATAAAAATAATAAATGTTTAGGTTTATTTAGAATTACAGATTTATCTGAAAAAAATCCAAAACAAGTTATTTTAGTTGATCACAATGAAAAGAAACAAACTGCTGATGGTATTGATGAAGCAGTTATTAAAGAAATTATTGATCACCATAATTTAGGTAGTATTACAACATCAGCTCCAGTTAACTTTAGAAATATGGCAGTTGGTTCTACTTGTACAATTGTTTATACTATGTTTATGGAACGTGAAATAAAAATTCCTAAGAATATAGCAGGAGCTCTACTTTCAGGAGTTTTATCAGATACTTTAATCTTAAAGAGTCCAACAACTACTGAACGTGATAAGGAAGCAGTTAAAGATTTAGCACGTATAGCAGGAGTTAACTATGAAGAATATGGTATGGAAATGTTAAAAGCTGGTACTGCACTTGATGGTATGAGTAAAGAAGATGTACTATATAATGATTTTAAATTATATACTGTAGGAGAAGATACATTTGGAGTTGGACAATTCTTTACTATGAATTTTGATGAAATTGAAAAAGAAATGGATGAATACGTTAAAGTATTAGATTCTATTGCTGAGGCTAATAACTATAGTTTCTTAGCTTTATATGTAACAGATATAATTAAGAATGGTTCTTATGTTTTATATAATACAAAAGCTCAAGATAAAGTAGAAATCATGTATGCTAATCTAGATGTAGCTGAAGGATTCTTTGTAGATAAATGTGTATCTCGTAAGAAAAATGTTATTCCACTAGTTATGGAATTATTTGAAAACTAATTAAAGGAGAATTTATGAAAGATAATTTAGTATTAGTTGTTAAGGGGTTCATTATGGGTATTGCTAATATTATTCCAGGAGTTTCAGGTGGGACACTTGCCTTAATATTAGGAATTTATGAAGATTTTATAGGAGCAATAAGTCATTTCTTTTCTAACTTTAAGAAAAACATTTGTTTTTTAGCTCCTATTGCCATTGGTATTTTACTTGCAATAGCATCACTTAGTAGAGTAATTGACTACTCATACAAACATTATCCAATTCCTACTAGTTTATTCTTTGTGGGATTAGTAATTGGTGGAATTCCAATGCTTTATAGTAAGGTAAAAGGTAAAAAAGAAGTAAAGCAAGCATCTAGTTATTTAATCTTTCTTTTAACATTTGCTTTAGTAATCTTTATGGCTTGTTCTAGTCTTATCTTTGGTGAAGGCTTAAAGGTTAGTTTAAGTAATATGGGGTTTGTTAATTATTTATTATTATTTTTAGTAGGTGTTATTGCAGCAGCTACTATGGTTATACCAGGAGTAAGTGGTTCACTTGTATTAATGTTACTTGGATATTATTATCCAGTAATTGCTGTTATCAAAGAATTTACATCTTTAAAAAATATAGGTAGTAACATCCTTATCTTAGGAGTATTTGGTGTAGGTGTATTATTAGGAATTGTTTTAATATCTAAATTAATTGAATTCTTATTTAACAAATATGAGACAAAAACTTATTTTGGAGTATTAGGATTTATTATAGCGTCAATTATTGCTATTCCTATATCTACAATGCTTAATATTAAAGTTAGTTTTGATATAATCCAAATCTTAATAGGAATTATTTTCTTAGTATTTGGTTATACAATAAGCTATAAATTAGGAGAAAAGTAAAATGAAAGAGTTGATTGAATATATTTTACTAGGTATTATGCAAGGAATTACAGAACCAATTCCTGTATCTAGTAGTGGACATGTCTTAATACTTCAAACTATTCTTTCTAAAATAAATAGTGGTATCGATATAGACTTTGGAACTTTAGCAACTATTACTAATTTTGGAAGTTTAATTGCAATCATAATTATATTTTGGTCTGATATAGTTAATCTTATAAAATCATTCTTTAGTTTTATTTTTAATAAAGAAAGTAGAAAAGATAAAGAAGTAGGTTTAGATTTTAAGTATTGTTTAAAAATAATAATCGCAACAATTCCAGCAGGAGTAGCAGGACTTATCGCAACAAAGTTAGGACTTTTAGATGCACTAGAAGAAAATGTTAAGTTTGTAGGAATAATGCTTCTTCTAACTGCCGTATTCTTATTCTTAATTAAAGATTTTAAAGGGAAAAAGAATCGCAATGATATCAGCTTTAAAGATTCTATAATCATCGGACTTTGTCAAATGATAAGTATTATTCCTGGAATTAGTAGAAGTGGGGCAACTATTGTAGGTGGAATGTTTAGAAATTTAAAAAGAGATGTAGCTTTTAATTTCTCATTTATCTTATATATTCCAATATCAATTGCAACATCAATTCTAGGTATTAAAGATTTACTTGAATTATCAATTTCTAGTAGCACTTATATCTTATATATAATTGCAGCTATTTTAGCAGGAATATTTACATATATCTTTACTAAATGGTTTGCTAAAATTGTTAAAGAAGGAAAACTTATTTATTTTTCAATTTACTGTTTAGTTTTAGGACTTGTTGTAATCTTATTTTTATAATTAAAGGCACTGATTTATGCAGTGCTTTTTTTGACAAATTATCTTAAAAATGATATATTTCTTAATAGTTACTTAGATAAGAGTAGGTGAGATTAATGTTATATAATGTATGCTATTTATTTTTAATGTTTTTAGTGTATTCGGTAATTGGATATTTGGTAGAGGTTTGCTTTTGTTCCTATCACTCTAAAAAGTTAGTCTTGAATAGAGGGTTTTTAATAGGGCCATATCTTCCTATATATGGGACAAGTGTTGTTTTAATGTATATATTCTTGTATAAATATAAAGATGACTTAGTAGCGCTATTTATAATGAGTTGTTTTATATGTTCTGTTATGGAGTATTTTACAAGTCTTATTATGGAAAAGATTTTTAAAGTGCGTTGGTGGGATTACTCTAAACAAAAATTTAATGTTGATGGAAGAATTTGTCTTTTAAATTCAGTATTATTCGGCCTTGGTGGAGTAGCAATATTCTATTTCCTAAATCCTATAATTTTACCATTTTTTGATATGATGAGTGAAAAAACATTAATAATTGTAACAATAGTCTTAATGACAATTTTTCTAACTGATTTTATTACATCAATAGTAGTTTTAGTTCAATTAAAAGTTTCATCTAGAAATTTTGCTAAAAAAGATGTCTCAGAAGAAGTAATTAAACTTCGTAATGAAACCTTAAGAAAACAATCATTCTTACTTAAGAGATTACTTAATGCTTTCCCTAAAATCGAAGGACATGACAAGGAAAGAGTTATTGAATTAAAGAATAAAGTTAATGAAATAAGAGAATTAATGAAAGAAACAAGAAAAGAGAGAAAACATAATAAAAAGTATGATTAAGAAATATTTAATCATACTTTTAATTTGCCACTGACTAGTTGAAAAGCAACATCAACATGTTCTTTGACAGCTTTTGAATGAGAAATTATAATTACACATTTATTTTCTTTATGAGCAATTTCAACCAATAAATCAATGATTTCTTCTTCCATTTCAGGATCCAAATTACCAGTTGGTTCATCAGCAAGAATTATTTCTGATTCATAGGATAGTGCTCTAGCAATCGCAACACGTTGTTGTTCACCACCAGATAATTGTAAAACAGGACGATTAATTAAATCTTCTGATAGACCAACTTTTAATAATAATTCTTGAGCTTTTTTATATCGATCTTTTCCTTTGATATTACTAATATCCATTGATAAAATAACATTTTCAATAGCGCTAAATTGGGGAAGAAGATTATAACTTTGAAAAATAATTCCAATTTCATTACATCTATATTTATCAAGATTCATCTTAAATAAATCACTATCTTTATAATAAATATGCCCGTACTTAGAAGTTTCTAAACCAGCCATTAGGGAAAGTAGAGTACTCTTACCAGCTCCACTTCTTCCAAAGATACCATATACTTTTCCTTTATCAAATTCCATATTAATATCTTTTAAAACAAATTTTTCTTTATCATATGTAAAACTTAAATTATCTATTTTTAATATACTCATTGTAACCTCCTATAATCTATTTTGTAGTATTTTATTTGGACTATATTTATTTATAATTAAGGATACTGTGATAACACTAGTAGCAGTTAACAAGATACATACACCAAATAATTCTATAATAGTTAAGATATCAATATGAACCTTCAAACTATCTACATAATCTATATTTCTATTAACTCCAGGTTTTCCTTTTTTTATATTATCATCTTTCATACTTTCGCTAGGTCTCTGGAAATTATTATCTTTAAAATTATTAGTAGTATTTTCAACTTCCTCTTTATAAGAGTTTATTTCATTTTTAAGCATGTAGTTAGTAACAGGTTGACTAGAAATTATTCCAACTGCAGTACCAATAATTAGTGATGCGAAAGCTACAAAGAAAGTTTCTAATACTAATTGGAGTGTAACTTTAAATTTACTCATTCCAATAGCACGTAATACACCAATTTCATATTTTCTATCTCTAATATTTAAGAAATTAATAATAGTTAAAACTACGATACCAATAATTATGATAACTATTAAGAAATTAATTGAGAATGTTGAGATATTTTGAATAGGTTTTAATGTTTCTAAAATTTCATTTTCATTGGTACTAACTTCATAATAACTGCTTAATCCTTTTTTTCTAACTTCTTTTTCAAACTCTTTTAAATCGCTATTTTTATTTAGATAGAATTTAGCAGTTAAACCATTATTTCTTACAAGCTTATTTTCATCATTACTACTATTATCATCTAAAACTTTTTGAACACTATTTAGATTGGCATATATTTGGTTAGCACTATTTAAAACATTCATATCCATGAAATTAGATGTGGAAGAACTAGCTTCATTTTCATAAATTCCTACAATTTTAAAAGTATAACTTTTTTCATCATCACTTGGATTTGTAAAGGTTATTTCTTGATTAAGTTCTAAATTATTTTCATCTTTTAAGTCTTTAGAAATAACTATTTCACTACTATCACTATCACCAGTAATCATTTTACCTTCAATGATTTTTTTATTACCAGTTGTAAAATCATCTAAGTAAGCAAAGTTAGAATAAGCTGTTAATCTAAAATTACCCATATTTGAGTTATCAAATTTTTTATGATTATCATCTTTCATTTCATTGTTATTGTCATTATCTGCATTTGGTTTTTTATTACCTTCAATAGCTGTAACATCATTACTATTTATGCTTGTCTCTAAGGTATAGTAATAATCCTTTACAAGATTACTATCACCATAGGATTTGATATTATCAACCGTTAGTGACTGAAAATTTTCTTTTTCACTATCAGTTGCGCTTCTTAAATTTGACATATCTAGATTGAAACTAACTTCTAATGGATTCTTTGTTTTATAACTATTAACTAAGTTAGAAGCAGCTTTATTTATTGCTAGTGAAATACAAGTACATGTTGTTACTACAGTAATAATAATTCCAATCAAAATATTTTTTCCCTTACTTCTTGTAATATTTTTAAAAGCATTTTTAAATAAGTACATTTTATATATCTCCTTTCTGTACATAATAAGTCTATTCATTTTTTGTGAAGATAGAGTGAAGTTAAGTTGTAAATTTAGTGAAAATCAATTGAAATGAATTAAAAAATAAAGTATACTTTAATTATAATGGAAGGTGAAAAGATGAAAATAATAAAGTTGATAATGAAAAATAATAATTACAAATTTGTACTGGGGGGGGGTAGTTAGTTTACTACTACTCGGAACTAGTGTATATGCATCGACAATTATACAGGCAACAAGTATAAATTATGTAGATACGGACAATTTAGGGGCAACAAATGTTCAAGATGCTTTAGATAAAATAAGTACTAAAGCAACAAAGAAGATAGAAGAAGCTAAAAAAGAATGTCCAAAAGGTTCTTATTGTAAACCAGTATTGTGTAAGCGTGCGACAAGTCTTCATACAGAAAAATGTGAAAATACTGATACCTCTGGTTATTGTTTAGCAGATGGTTATTCACTTGGTGATGCTATAACCTATGGAAGTCTTGGAACAAAGGGAACATTAACAAATGGAGATGCATTTGACTGTGATGTAAATGGAGATGGAGTATATAATGAAGCAACAGAGAGATTTTACTATCTAGGAGATTTAGATGATGATACTGCAATGTTGATTTATTATAGTAACGTAGATGGTGCAAATCCTACAAGTACAGTAGGAATTGCTTATGATGAAAGTAGTAGTAATAATAATGGACCAGTAACGGCTATTAAACAATTACCAACTGTAGAGCAATGGAAGAATGTGAATTTAAAAAATATATCTCGAACGATAACAAATGAAATTGGTACTAATATAGCATCATCTGGAACGTTACCAACAACTTTTTCTTATAATGGGTATGCTGCAAGATTATTAGCTATTGAAGATTTAAAAAAATCAATTTCAAATTATGGTACATTTCAAAAAGGTATTTTAAAACAATATAGTTATTATATGGAAAGTACTCAATATAGTTCAAACAATAAAAATGATGCATATGGATATTGGTTAGAAAATGCACATTCTTCTAAACTAGATATGTATAAAACAAACATGGCTATGTTACTCTTTACTGAATTTCGTGGAATTTATGCTTTCTACGTTGATTCAACAGGAGATGGGAACTCTGATGAAACTGGTGAGCTATTTTATGGCAAAAGAGGTGTTCGTCCAGTTATAGAAGTTGCAAAAACAAATATTTCGTATTAATTAAGAGAGGAATGATAAAATGAAGATAAAGGAAAACATAAATAAAAATATATTTAGAGGGTATGATATTAGAGGAATTTATCCTACTGAACTTGATGTTGATACAGCCTATACTGTTGGGCTTGGGTTTGGTAGTTATATAAAAAGTATTGGCAAGACTACTTGTGTAGTTGGACACGATAATAGATTATCAAGTAATGATTTATATACTGCTTTAATGAAAGGTATTACTGAGACTGGTATTGATATTATTAGTTTAGGTTTATGTACAACACCAATGTATTATTATGCTTGCTTAAAACTTAAAGTATATAGTGGAGTAATGGTTACGGCTAGTCATAATCCTAAAGATGATAATGGCTTTAAGTTTGCTTTTGATGAAAGTGGTAATTGTAAAGGACAAGAAATTCAAGACTTTTTAGCTTACATCTTAAAGAAAGAATTTTCTAGTGGAGAGGGAACCATCGAAGATTATGATATAACTGATGAGTATTTAACTTTATTTAGAGAAAACCTACATTTTGGTTCTAGACGTGTTAAAGTAGTTTTGGATCCAGGAAATGGAACTACTAGTATTATAATGAAAAAGTTATACAGTATGTTTCCTATAGATATTGTTTGTATAAATGATGTAAGTGATGGATCTTTTCCAAATCATCATCCAGACCCTTGTGTTGAAGAAAATCTTGAACAATTAAAGAAAAAGGTACTAGAAGAGAACGCCGATATTGGACTTTCTTTTGATGGTGATGGTGATAGAATGGGAATGGTTTCAAATACTGCTAAGTTTATTCCAACTGATAAGTATATGATTATAGTAGTTAGAGATATTATTAATAAAGTTTCTAAAAAGGAATTCTTATGTGATGTAAAGTGCTCTAAATCATTTAGTGATGAAGTAGAAAAACTAGGTGGAAAGTGTATTACTTATCGTACTGGAAACTCTTATACTAAAGCTGCTGTAAGAGATAATGATTTGCCATTTGGTGGAGAGCTATCAGGACATGTTTACTTTAGAGATAGATGGTTAGGTTTTGATAGTGGTTTGTATGCAGGACTTAGAATGTTAGAAATTTTATCTCATACTGATAAAAATGTTGAAGAACTACTTTCAGGTATTAATGAATATTATTCAACTGAGGAATTGAAATTTGCATCAAATGATGATGTTAAGTTTGAAATTGTTTCTAAAGTAGGTGAATATGCTAAAGAAAAAGGATATAAATTCTTAGATATAGATGGAATCAAAGTTTTATTTGATGATGGATGGGCTCTTGTGAGAGCAAGTAATACTGGTCCTAACTTAACTGCCAGATTTGAAGCTAGTAGTGAAGAAAGACTAGAAAGTATACAAAAAGAATTTACTGATTTAATCAATGAACTAAATAAGTAAAAAATTAAGGAAAAATCCAATTAACAGACAATAATATTATAGAAGGAAAAATGCTTTCCTTCTATTTTTTGTTTTAGATAAGAGAAAGGATGTGATAAAATGTCTGAAACAGTCAGTAAATTTTATACCTGTAGAAATGATCGAGCCTTTAAGGAGGTGTTCATGAAAGAGGAAAGTAAAGATATTCTAACTAAATTATTAGAATCAATTCTAGATGTAAAGATAGAAGATATTAAGTTTTTAAATCTAGAAAGAAATGTTGATAACATTCATGTTAGAAGAAAACATTTTGATTTATTTTTACAAACCAATATAGGAAAAATTCAAGTAGAAGTAAACGCAGAAAAACCGAATTATCTTCATCCGAGAAATGCCTCATTCATCTTTGATACATATTCCCATGAAGTAAAGAAAGGAGATGAATATAATGAAGATACTTTAGTAATTCAAATTAACTTAAGTTATTCTTTAAGTATAGAAGAGTTAGTAAGGATTTATAAAGTAAGAGATGAAGAAGGAAATGAGTATATCAAAAATTTAATAATATATGATATAAATATGGATAAGATAAAAGATATATGGTATTCTAAGTCTAGAAATGAGATAGAGAAATATAAATACTTAATAATGTTAGATTTAAATCAAGAAGAATTAAAAACTTTAGAAGAACTATCTCAGGATAGGAGTGTTGATAAGTATATGAAAACATTAGAAGAAGTAAATCAAGATCCAGATTTTAGAGAATTTATGAGTGCAGAAGAGGATAACCGAAAAATAGAAAATTCCTTAAGAAGAGAAGCAATTGAAAAAGGGTTAGCCGAAGGATTAGCTGAAGGATTGGAAAAAGGAATAGAACAAGGAATGGCTCAAGGTTTAGAACAAGGTCTAGAACAAGGGTTGGAACAAGGGTTGGAACAAGGGTTAGAGCAAGGAAGCCTAGCTGAAAAACAAAATATTGCTAAAGCAATGCTTAATAAAAATATGGATATAAACTTAATAAGTGAGCTAACAGGCTTATCTATAGAAAAAATAAATTCTCTAAAGTAGTTAAAAATCAAGCAAAAACGTTAAATATAGAGATAACATCCCGTAAGGAGTTGTTATCTCTTTTTAAATGGAAAATCCCGCAAAATAAAGAAAAAAGTTGCTAAATCGTTAATAAAATGGTATATTATA